>JAWKZM010000078.1:0-1504 GCA_041395965.1 Halioglobus sp. | reverse complement strand
TCGCCACCCGCGCGCAGGGTAAACACAATGCTGCACATCTTGGAAAATGAATAGGGCTCGAACCAGGCCTCCTGCTCATTTTGCCGCACCCACGCCTGGGCGTCGGCGAAATCCGTGAGCGCCAGGAACGGTTGCAGCTGCTTGCCGAAAAAGGAGTAGCCCATACCCGCCCCCGAGGACACGCTGGCGATGGCGTCGCCGCGCTGCAGGTGCGGCACCATGAGGTTGATCATGTGGCGCTGGCTGATGAAGTTCACCGTCACCACGTCCACCGCCGGAAACTTGACGCCGGGCAGGCCGGCGCAGTAAAAAAGATTGTGTACCCGCGCTTGCGTGACCTCCTCGACCGCCTGCTCGATGGCGCCGCGATCGCGCAGGTCGACCTCGAGGTAGCGGGCGAAACCGTAACGCGGCGGCTGGATATCGAGTGCGACGACATCGGCGCCCAGCTGGTGGACCAGTCGCGCCGTGGCCTCCCCCATGCCGGAACTGGCGCCGGTGATGACAACGCGCTTGCCCTCGTACGTGAACAGGTTCTTGATCAACGGACTCTCCCTTTTTCGCTTTTTCCCACGACCGCCTGGCCGCGCCACGGAGCGCGCGGCAGTGTAGCATTTTTGTCAGGCACCTGACTTGTTTAGTCAGTATATTTCTGCCATTCTTCGCTTGGCAAGGCATTCCAAAACTGATGCGTCCTGCCCCGCGCCAGCCCATACTCCGCAGTACCCAGTGCGCAACTGACGTTACCACCTTGACCGTGTCGGGAGGACCGATTTGGAATTTGACTGGTCAGAAGACGATATCCAGCACCGTCGCGATATCCGCGCCTTCCTGCAACAGGAACTGCCGGACGACTGGGAGGAGATGTCCCAGCACGGCCCCGGTGGCGACTCCCAGGCGCAGTTCAGCCGTTATTTCTGCGGCCGCATGGCGGAACAGGGCTGGCTGACCCAGCACTGGCCCAGCGCCTACGGCGGCCGCGATTGCCAGCCCTGGCGCCACTCCATCGTCGGCGAGGAAATGTGGGCTGTCGGCGAGCCCCGGGGCTCCCAGTACATGAACGTGAACTGGATCGGCCCGGCCATCATGCACTACGGCAGCGACGCCCAGAAAGCGTTGCACCTGCCAAAAATCTCCGCCGGCCAGGTGCTGTGGTGCCAGGGCTTCTCGGAGCCCGAGGCCGGCAGCGACCTCGCCGCCCTGCGCACGCGCGCCGATAAAATCGATGGTCACTACGTGATCAACGGCTCCAAGATCTGGACGTCCTATTGCAACCATGCGGACTTTATTTTCCTGCTGGTGCGCACTGATCCACAGAGCAGCCGTCAACGCGGCATCTCGGTGCTGCTGGTGCCCATGGATACGCCGGGCATTGCCGTGCGGGAAATTCCCTCGGTCGTGGGCGAACGCTATTTCCACGAGGTTTTCTTCACCGACGTGAGCGTCCCGCTTGACGTCCTGCTCGGTGAGGAAAACAACGGCTGGGATGTAGTGAATTACGCGC
>JAWKZM010000077.1:0-1624 GCA_041395965.1 Halioglobus sp. | reverse complement strand
ACCCGCCTGGATACTACTGTCCTTGAGTCCGTTTGCCTCCTGCAACACCGCCACCTCGGTATCAAATTTCCGCGCGATATGGTCCAGGCTGTCTCCGGGCTGGATGCGGTAGGTCTGCCACTGCACCAGTTCCTCGGGGCTGAGTTGGGCGATGTTGTACTCAAAGCGATTCCGGGTGCCGACGGGCAGCAACAGCTCCGCAGGACGATCGGGGGCGATGGCCCCCCGCAATTGCCCGGGATTCAGCGCGCGGAGCGTATCGATGTCCACGCCTGCCAGTTTCGCCGCCTGGGACAGTTTTAGCGGTCGTCCGGTCTCGGCGACTTCGAAGGAGGGTGCGTTGGCGACGGACGGGATCGTTACGCCGAAGCGATCAGGTTCTGCGACGAGCTGGGCGAGGGCGATGAGCTTGGGAACATAGGCGTTGGTTTGGTGGGGGAGGTCGAGCGACCAGTAATCTGTCGGAAGACCTTTGTCCTGGTTGGCCTGGCGGGCGCGGGCAACGGTGCCGGCACCGCAATTGTAGGCCGCCAGTGCCAGCAGCCAATCCCCGTCGAATTGCTGGTGCAGGCTTTCCAGGTAGTCCAGGGCCACGGTCGTGGAATCGCGCAGGGCCTGTCGGCCGTCGTACCAGGAATCCTGCTCCAGCCCCAGGTGGATACCGGTCTCCGGCATGATTTGCCACATGCCGGCCGCGCCGGAAGAGGAGGACGCGAAGGGGTTCAGGGTACTTTCCACCATGGGCACGAGGGCTATTTCCATCGGCATGCCGCGTTTCTGGACTTCCTCGACGATATAGTAGAGGTAGAAATCCGCCCTGTCGGCCACTTCCGGCAGGTAGTTGGGTTGTTGCAGCAGCGCCGCCCGCGCGGTCTCTATCTTCGCATTGTGTTCGGTATGCCACGAAAGGTCATGGCGAATGCGCACCCACAGGTCCTCGGGCATCCCGGCCTCGCGAACCGTCGGTGCGACCAGTTTACTGACCGTCTCCAATTGCGGCGGGCGCTTTACCTGGTGTGCGCCGACCGGCGGAAAAGCCAGGGACTGGCGCGCGGAAGACGCGGCGAATCCCAGCCCGGAAGGCTGGGTACCGGCCGCCTGGCACGACACCAGCAGCACGAGGCTAGAGGTAGCTATAGATAACCGCGCTAACTTATTGAATTTCAAGAATTTTATCTTCCCTAATTCTTCGCCGCAAGACCAGTTTAACGTGCTCCGGCGAAAGCGCCAGCACAGAATCGACTTTTCCGCTAAAAACTATCCTTCCAGCTTCGCACCGCCGCGAAGATAGCCTCGGGGTTGTCCCCCGGGAGCTTGCCCTGTTGCCGCAGCGACGCCTGTAACGCCGGTGTATTACAGCGCAGGAATGGATTCGTGGCAAGCTCCAGTGCAATATCCGAGGGCACCGTGGGCTCGCCTCGCTGCCGCGTCGCCTGCGCCGCTGTGATGCGTTCGGCGAGGCGCGCATTGTCCGGCTCCACCGCCCTGGCGAAGGCCAGGTTGGCCAGGGTGTACTCATGGGCGCAATACACCCTGGTCGCGGGTGGGAGAGCCGCCAGCGCCTCAAGAGACCGCAACATCATCGAAGGGTTCCCTTCAAACAGGCGACCGCAACCCCCGGCGA
>JAWKZM010000076.1:0-2300 GCA_041395965.1 Halioglobus sp. | reverse complement strand
AACAGCATGAGCTCGTGGAGATAGACGTTGGGTGCCTGCTGGCACTGAGACGCAACCAGCTGAACCCGGGCCAGCTCCTCATCCTCCTCGAGGGCGGGGCAGAGGGAGAGTTCGAACATCTGGTAAAAGCGGCAGTAACGGCTCAGTGCCTGCCCCAGCGTTTCACAACCGATAACGGCGTGGCACATCATGGACCAGCTGCCGATCGGCAGGCGCCTGCCCCCGTAACCCAGGGCTTCGTCGCCCATCGCCTGCATGGTGCTGACCTGCAGGTCGGCGAAGCGTTCGATGGAAATGCGGGCATTATCCTCCAGCATGAGGCGCGGGGAGATACGGTTCCGGCGCAGCAGGCTGATGGGATCGAGGCCCTGTGCGACCGCGTTCTTGAGCACCGCCCGCGCGAAATAGACGGATATGGACAGGTCGCGCACTGCGGGTCAGGCCCGGCCCGGGTTGGTGCTGATGCGTATGGGTTTGTTTTCCACCGAGGCCACCCGGTTGCGCCCACCGCGTTTGGCCAGGTGCATGGCGCGGTCGGCCTCCTGTGACAGCCTGTCCAGGTCGATCTCCCCGAGCTCGCCGGCCACGCCCACACTCACGGTGACCGGGATGCGCTGCTGGTTTACTACCAGCGGGCGCTCCGCGATATCCGTGCGGATTCTCTCGGCCAGCACCCGGGCGCCGTCAAGGTCGGTGTGGGAGAGAATCAACAGGTATTCATCCCCCCCGGTGCGCGCGACCACGTCGCTGGCGCGGCTCACGCGTTGCAGGTATTGCGCCACCAGCCTGATGATCTGGTCGCCGGCGTCGCTGCCAAAATTGCTGTTTACCTCCTTGAAGTGGTCGATGTCCACCATGATGGCCGCGGTGGGCAGCTGTCCGCGCGCACCCTGCGCCAGGGTGACATGCAGGGCGTTCTCCAGCCCGCGCCGGTTCAGCAGTTGGGTCAGCGGGTCCTCCGTGGCAAGGTGCGACAGGTTCTGCTGGTATTCGATCAGCACGCTGGCGAGAAACCCGATGGCGACCAGCGTGTAGGCGCAGCTGTACGCGCCGAACGTCATGGTCTGGGCCAGCGCGAAATTGCCCCGCGCCAGCCACTGGTACATCGCCAGGCCCACGCCGATCACCATCACCGCGGCGGCCGCGGCGATAATCCCGTCGCCGACGTTACTTTTCTTCCAGCTGCGCCAACCGCACACTACCCCGGTGGCGGCGATGAAGAATGCTGCTATGGTCGACTGCGCGACAAACATCTCCCGCCGCTGGAGAAAAAATACCCCCATGCAGGCGATGAAGCAGACGACACCCAGCAGGTAGCGGCCGCGCTTTACGCCGGCCCGTTGCCCCGCGGCCATGAAGAGTATGTAGCTGTTAAGGATCGATGCCACCGAGGGAATATCCACCACCATCGGCACATTGGACCCGCGCTGCAATGCAAAAGCGATCCAGCCCAGCAGCGCGGCCATGAAATAGACCGCATACAGTCCCAGTCCAGCGGTGGGGTTGCCGGCGCCGCTGAGTACATACACCACCAGTATCTGCGCGCCGGTGATCAGGAAGATCAGGCCGAAGTACATTATGGTCCAGTTTTCGGGTTGAATCGCTTCCATTAGTCTGCCGGTCCCAGTCCCGCTGTGTGCCTGTAATGTCCAGTCAATTTATTTGTCGGGGCAGGTCATTGTTGGCCCGCCGGGCGCTCACCATACTGTGGGCCGCTCACTGTTCCGCTTTCGGGAGACGCATCATGTTGCAACGACAATTCACTGAAGAGCAGCACATGTTTCGCGATGCCTATCGCAGGTTTCTCGCAGCGGAGATTGTGCCACATATGGAGTCCTGGCGTGAGGCCGGAATTGTTGATCGTACGGCCTTTCGCCGGGCCGGGGAGCAGGGCTTCCTGATGATCTGGCCAGAGGAAAAGTACGGCGGTACGGGTGATCCCGATTTCCGCTTCGAGCAAATCATTATCGAGGAAACCAATTACGCCCGGGTGGGCGACTGGTTCAACACGCTGCACAGCCGGCTGGTGGGACCGTACCTGACCCGCTTTGGCAACGAGGAGCAGTGCCAGCGCCTCCTGCCCAAATGCGTCACCGGCGAGAGCGTGCTCGCGATCGCCATGACGGAACCGGATGCCGGCAGTGACCTGGCGGGCATGCGGTCCTCGGCAGTGGAGCAGGATGACCACTGGGTGCTGAACGGGTCGAAGACCTTCATCTCCAATGGCATCAACGCCGATATCGTGATCGTGGCGGCCAAGACCGACCCCGACAACAATCCCCACCACATGACGCTGTTTA
>JAWKZM010000075.1:0-2353 GCA_041395965.1 Halioglobus sp. | reverse complement strand
AGCCACTGCCAGCGCAAGGATTTCAGGGCCAAGACCACCGTGCTAAAGCAAGGGGAGGCGGGGAATTCGCTCTGCCTGATTCTCGACGGCTCGGTGTCGGTGATGGTAGAAGACGAGTCAGACCCCGGGCACATGCTGGTGGTCGCCTACCTCAACCCCGGTGATTTTGTCGGGGAGATGGGTCTGTTTGACGCGGAGCCCCCCGTGCGCAGCGCCATGGTCGTGGCCAAGACACAGTGTGAAGTGGCGGAAATTTCCTACGAACGCTTCCACCAGATCCGCAACCAGTTCCCGGACATCCTCTACGCGGTTTCCCGGCAGCTGGGCACACGCCTGCGCCAGACCACGCGCAAACTCAGTGACCTGGCCTTCGTGGACGTCTCCGGGCGTATCGCCCACACGCTGCTGGACCTGTGCAAGGAACCGGACGCGATGACTCACCCGGACGGGATGCAAATCAAGATCACGCGACAGGAATTGGGCAAGATCGTCGGCTGCTCGCGGGAGATGGCGGGGCGGGTGCTCAAAAGCCTGGAAGAGGACGGGCTGGTGTCGGTATCCGGTAAAACCATGGTGGTGTACGGAACGCGCTGACGCTGCCCGGCTTCCCCATCCTTGCTGTTGTTCCTTGGTGTTGGATGAGTGCTCTGTCGGGCTGAAGGGCCGTCAGTCGCTTGTGCGATCCTTCACGTGGTAGCGACTGCGGCGCCGTTCCCCCCGGCTTGTTCAAAAGGCGGAATTCAGCACCGGGGTGAACGGCGAACCGCTACCTGACACCGCGCGCCTCAAAATCTCAGAAAAACAGCTCTCGCAGCCGGGCACCCGGCTCAGCCGCCCGCATGAACGCCTCTCCCACCAGAAACGCCGGCACACCGGCGGCGCGCATCAATGCCACGTCTGCGGTAGTGTGGATGCCGCTCTCGGTAACGACCAGCCGGTCCGGGGGAATATGGGGCAGCAGGTCAAGCGTCGTCTGCAGGCGCGTCTCGAAGCTGTGCAGGTCGCGATTATTGACGCCAATCAGGGGAGTCGGCAGCTCGAGCGCCCGCTCCAGTTCGGCGCGGTCATGCACTTCCACGAGAATATCGAGGCCGGCTTCCGTCGCGGTCCGCGCCAGTTCGTGCATCTGCGCGTCCGCGAGGGCGGCGACGATCAGCAGCACGGCGTCGGCACCGATCGCCCGGGCCTCCACGACCTGGTAGGGATCCACCGTGAAGTCCTTGCGCAGCACGGGCAGGTCGCAAGCCGAGCGGGCCTGCTCAAGGAAAGCGTCATCACCCTGGAAGAAGTCGCGGTCCGTCAGCACGGAGAGGCAACAGGCACCCCCCTTGCTGTAGCTCACGGCAATATCCGCGGGGCGAAAATCCTCGCGGATAACGCCCTTGCTCGGGGAGGCCTTCTTGATTTCCGCAATGACCGCAGCCTCTCCACGACCGGCGCGTTGCTGCAAAGCCCGGCAGAAACCGCGCGGCGCGGCCTGCGTGCGGACACGGCGCTCGAGACCGGCCAGCGGCTGGGCGGCCCGCCGTTCGGCCACCTCTTCGGCCTTGCGCGCCAGTATCCTGCGCAGGATGGTAGGGGCCTGGGCTGCCATCACCTCAGCCCTGCCCGCGCATCAGCTGGGTGAAATCGATAAATTGCTGGAGCTTTTCCCCGGCCAGGCCACTGGCCAGCGCATCCTCTGCCATGGCCACGCCGTCCGCCAGGGTAGCGGCAACGCCACTGACGTATATCGTCGCACCGGCGTTAAGGGCGAGCATCGCGGCGGCTTTCTGCGCCGGCTCGTCGCGGGCACCCGCCAGCGCCCTGCGTATCAACTCCGCGGACGCGGCAGCGCTGTTCACTGCCAGGCCGTCGAGACTCTGGCGCGACAGCGAAAAATCCTCGGGGCTGATGCAGTAGCTGTCGATATTCCCGCGGGACAACTCCGTCACCTGCGTGCGTCCGGCGATGGAAATTTCGTCCAGGCCGTCGTCCGAGTGCACGATCATCGCCTGCTCAGACCCAAGTCGCTTGAGCACCTCCGCCATCGGCCGACACAGATCCGCCGAAAACACACCGATCACCTGGCGCTTCACCCCCGCCGGGTTGGTCAGCGGGCCGAGGATATTGAACAGCGTGCGCATGCCCAGTTCGCGCCGGGGACCGACAGCGTGGCGCATGGCACTGTGGTGCAACGGGGCAAACATGAATCCCACGCCCACCTCGTTGATAGCGCGGGCCACCTGGTCGGGACTGAGGTCCAGTGGCATCCCCAACTTCTCCAGCACGTCGGAACTGCCACTGGTGCTGGAGACGGACCGATTGCCATGCTTGGCAACCTTCGCGCCACTGGCAGCCACGACGAAGCTGG
>JAWKZM010000074.1:0-2430 GCA_041395965.1 Halioglobus sp. | reverse complement strand
GCCAGCTCATGGGCATAAGCCGGATCCTGGCTGGCTCCGGCAACAACAAACTCGATATCGGGGAACTGCGGAGCCAGTTCCAGAAAGCGATCTGGTCGCTTGCGCCGATCCAGCCGGCCGACATAGCAGATTTGGGGATGCCCGGCCTTGACGAACGGGGTCGATGGCATGGTGACAGGCGTCGGCATGAAGTCCGGGAGGCAGGGCAACGCATACTTACGCTGTACTTTCGGTGCCAGGCACTTGGCCGGGACGACTACTTTCGCGGCATTGCGCACGGCATCACGTGTAAGCGGTTTCTCGTAAAACGCGGCGGTGCGCAAAAGACCGAACCGGGTTTGGGAGGGATACCGGAATTCAATCCACCAGTCGCGCAGGTCACGGGGATCACGACTGGTGACCACGTGCACCGCGTTGGGCACCGCTCGCTGGGCAATATAGCTGCTCAAGGATGGTTCCTGCGAGTGATAAACGTCTGCACCCACTTCCCTGAACAACGTGTCGTTGCGCATGATCTGCGCGCGGGGATAGGTGCGCACCGCCATACCATCAAGCACTGCCTCGCGCTTGCTGAAATTCACCGGCTGTGGAATCACCACGGTGACCCGCAGGCCTCGGGCCACCAGATTGCGGCCCAGGCTGCGCGTGGCAAAGCCGAATCCGCCAGCCACACCAAAGCCCAGAAACTCGCTGGCAATTAGGCAGATATGCATACTACGACTGCCCGGTTCGCGCTTTGCTGGCGAGCGGCTTACCGGTGGTTCCGGGTACGGGAGGTACCCCCCGCACTTCCTCCAACGCGCCGCCCGAACCCGCCAATACCGCCTCGAAAACCTGCGCGTAACGTCGGGCAATTACCCCCCAATCGAAGGATTTGGCGGACCGGAAGGCGGCCGCGGCGAGCGAACTGCGTTTGCCGGCATCCGTGAGTAGACCCTGCAGTGCTGCCCTGAGCGCCTCGCTGTCACCGGGCCTCACCAGCAGGCCGTTATAGCCATCGGTGACAAACTCGGGCACACCCGCGATGTCACTGGCCACCGCCGGCAGGGAGCAGGCCGCCGCTTCGATCAAGGTGACGGGAAGCCCGTCCTTGTCGCCATCGGCAGCCTCCACACTGGGCAGGACAAACACGTCTGCGGCGGCCATGTAGGCCGGCAGGTCTCCGTGGTGCCTGGCACCGAGAAACAGTACACGGCTCGTCAACTGACGATTCTGCACATAGCTCACGAGCGTACTCCTGAGAGGACCATCTCCGATGACGACCAGTTTGGCCTTGGCCAGGGGACCGTCGGTAGCCGCCAGGGCATCTATCAGGACTCCGACACCTTTCTTCTGCGCCAGCCGTCCCGCGAAGAGGATGATCTGGCCGTCGGTTGGCAGGTCCGCGGGTTTCGGGGCATCCCGCGCGGCCTGTGCAAAGTGCGCCACGTCCACACCCATCGGAATATGGTGAACAGAGGCATTCACCTGGCGTTCGGGCACCAGGCGCTGGACTGTCTGGAATAGTTCGCTTGAAACCACCGTAACAGCGGCAGCGCGACCCAGCACGAACCGCAGCAGCCGCTTGAACGGTCCGCGGCCCAGGGTGAACAGGTCACCGCCGTGGGAGGTGACAACAAAGGGCAGACGCAGGTCACGCGGCAGCAAGGCCGCAACCAGCCCCTGCGGTACCAGCCAGTGGGCATGGATCAGGTCGTAACGCTCCCGCGCCAGGAGGCGGCGCAGGGCGATTGCCTGGCCCACGATCAGCCATGGCACCAGAGACCAGCTCAGCGGTGATACCCGCAGCCTGCTCATGATTCCCCCGGGGTAGGCCAGGCGCTCCCAACTGTTGAGCGGGGCGTACCGATAGTAGATCACGTCCACGCCGAACAGTCGGGCGCGCGGCGCGGCACCGGGAAAAGAGGGGGCCAGCACGGTGATGTCGAATCGGTCGGACAGGGCGCGGGCCAGGTCAATGACGAATCGGGGCTCCGGATCGTACTCGGATCTTGGCAGCGTGGACGTGGTCACCAGCAAGCGCGGCTTGCACGCATTGTGAAAGTCTTCGATTTCAGATTCCTTTAACTGGGTTTACAGATGGTCAGGCCCGCCCGGGGACGACCCTGAAAAAGCACACGGCCCGCACCAAACCAGCAGATGATAGGCGCTTATCGCAGCGCCTTCCAGCGCTTGCGGTCAGTCGGCAGAGTCACCCTGAACAGGGCCGCGCACAAGCTGTCCCGCGAACGAGTAAAGACGCGAAAGGCGGCCCGGTCCCAGTCTGTGAAAAATCTGGAGATTTCTCCAGTCTTTTGTTGGAAAGCCCTGGTAAACCTTCTAGATTCGGTGGAAGCCGCAGAGAAAATGCGGCACTAAATGGACTATCGGGGCGGGGCAAGGTGAAAAAATTCGATATCACCTTCAGGGGCGAAGTATTACCCAAACATG
>JAWKZM010000073.1:0-3170 GCA_041395965.1 Halioglobus sp. | reverse complement strand
TCGCGGTACCCACCGGTATTATCACCGCTGAGTTAACCGTGAGCCAGCAGGCCGAGACAGACAGGGAAACGCTGGAATCCCGCAACTGTACCAACTGCGCGGCAGTGGAGAGAGACCCCGGGGCACACTACTGCCGCAACTGCGGTACGCCGCTGCCCCGGCCGGGGCATGCTCCGGACTGACAGGTGCCGGCAACGCAGGCATAACCGGGGAGCAGAGCGGCGATAATAACGAAATTTGGCGGTGACATCGTTACAGGGCTCACCTATTATTAACCGTGCCGCAGCCCGAACGGCACCTGCGCGACAGTCCGATAATAAGATTAATGAGGCATTCACCATGACCCACTTACGCCGGTTCCCCACCACGCTTGCGCTCAGCATCACCCTGCTCAGCGGCGTGCCGATCACGACCCTGGCGGAGGGTGTTCTCGAGGAGGTCGTGGTAACCGCCCAGAAGCGTGAGCAGAACCTCCAGGATGTTCCCGTCGCGGTGACCGCCTTTACCGGCGAAATGCTGCGCGAAAGTGGCGTGCGCGATATGTTTGAGCTGTCCGCCATCGCGCCGAGTCTCACTGTGGAGCAGACCCAGACATCCACCGCTACTTCCTTCGGTATCCGCGGAATTTTCACCAGCTCGCAGAACTTCGGCCTGGAATCGTCCGTGGGCCTGTACGTCGACGGCGTATACCGCGCGCGGCAGGGCTCCATGATCAATAATATGGTCGACGTCGCCAGTGTCGAAGTGCTGCGCGGACCGCAGGGCACGCTCTTCGGGCGCAACACACCGGCGGGTGCGGTACTGATCACCAGCGTGCCGCCCGACTTCGAGGGCACCGGCTACATCGAGGGTGGGGCGGGTGACTACAACCTGCTGGATATCAACGGCGCCAAGTCCATTACCCTTATAGAAGACGTCCTGGCCATCCGCCTCACCGGTTTCAATATGGACCGCGACGGTTACATCGACGTGGTGGGACAGGACCTCAACGAGAAAAATGCGTTCAATGACAAGAATCGGTGGGGTGCGCGCTTCCAGGCCCTGTATACACCCACTGACGACCTGCGGCTGCACTTCATCGGCGACCACTCGGAAGTGAACGAGGTGTGCTGCGGCGTGGGTAACTGGGAGAACAATTTTTACGCCCAGAACCCGCCCCCCCCGGCCAAACCCGGCTCGGACCTGACCGTCCGCGACGTCCTCGGAGGTACAGTGATTGGCGGCGCGGATTTCTACGATTACAAAGTGGCCGCCAGCTTCAAGCCGCAGTCCCAGAACACGGACGAGGGCGTCTCCCTGCAGGCTGACTGGCAGACGGACTACTTCCTCGTCACCAGTATCTCCGCCTATCGCAAGCACGACTCCTACGACAGTATCGACGCGGATTTTTACGACATCGACGCACTGATCAGGACCAACGACCTCAAGCAGGACCAGTACTCACAGGAATTGCGGGTCAGTGACAGCAACGACAAGCTCGGGTACGTCGCCGGCTTGTATTACTACTACCAGAAACTCGATACCGCCTCCGATACCATCGTCGGCGCTGATGCAGCGCCACTCGTGGGTGTGCCGTCATCGTTTTTCCCCGGGGGCAGTTCCGCCCTCAACGTTGCCGACCAGAAACACTACAGTTACGCGGCATTCGGCCAGGCTGATTACCACCTGACGGAGCAGTGGGTTTTAACTGCCGGCCTGCGCTGGACCTCGGAAAACAAGGACATGCAAAATACCTTTACCGAAAATCCTGACCCGGCGCCGCCAGGGTTCCCGCTGTTCCCGCCACTCGCTCCCCGCCCAGATGTCGATGAGAACTTTGACGAGAGCAAGGTGACGGGTACCTTCAAGGTCAGCTGGTTCATGAACGACCTCACCATGTTCTACGCCTCCTACGGCACCGGTTACAAGGCCGGCGGCATCAACACCGATCGCATCCCGTCGACACTGAACACGGTTTTCGATCCGGAGACCGCAGAGTCCTATGAACTGGGGATGAAATCCGAATTTCCGGAGCAGGCACTGCGGGTGAATGTCGCGTTGCACAAAACGGACACCAATGACCTGCAGACCATCTCCTTCCAGGGCACGGGTTTTGCGCTGGACAACGCCGGGACAGCAGAAACCTACGGCGGCGAACTGGATATCCTGTGGCTGCCCACTGACTACACCACCGTGACCCTGGGCTATGCCTATAACCATGCCAAGTATGCTGATTTCGCCAACGGGCCCTGTTGGGTAGGAACGCCGTGGCAGACCAGCGAACCGGATCCGGACGCCAACGGCGACGGTACCTGCGATCGCAGCGGCGGCATGGTGTCGGGCAACCCGGAGAATGTGCTGGCCCTGACTGCCAACCAACAGATACCCATCAACAGCACCCTCACCGGGTTCGTCCACGGCGAGTATATCTACACGGATGACCGCATGACCGACGTCAACAACGACCCGGAAAAACTCGATGGCGACTTCTACGTGGTCAACCTGCGCGCGGGACTGGTCTACGAGCCCTGGGACACCACCCTGACTTTCTGGGGCCGCAACGTCTTTGACGCCGAGGCTACCACCACCATCGCCGACGCGGTGGCCCAGGACGGCCGCTTCATAGCGTATTACAAGGAACCGGCCACCTGGGGCGTGACCGTGCGCAAGAACTTCTAACCGGAACAAACACTGCCTGTCACCGCGGCAGGCAACTTGCTATAATGGCGGCGCAATTTCCACGACGCGATCCGGATGGCAATACCCCTCTTTTCCTACCGCAAGTTCTGGGCGGAGTGCTTCGGCCCCGCGCCACAACTACCCATGTCCCGCGCCGAAATGGACGCGCTGGGCTGGGATAGCTGCGATATCATCATCGTCACTGGTGACGGCTATGTCGACCACCCCAGTTTCGGCATGGCGGTGATAGGGCGCCTGCTGGAGGCACAGGGTTTCCGGGTCGGCATCATCGCCCAGCCCAACTGGACCAACACGGACGATTTCCAGGCCCTCGGGAAACCCAACCTGTTTTTCGGCGTGGCGGCGGGCAATATGGATTCCATGATCAACCGCTATACCGCCGACAAAAAGCGTCGCAACGATGATGCCTACACCCCGGGCAACACCGGGGACAAACGGCCGGACCGGGCCGTAATCGTGTACAGCCAGCGCCTGCGCGAGGCTTACCGCCA
>JAWKZM010000072.1:0-3396 GCA_041395965.1 Halioglobus sp. | reverse complement strand
GCGTGGAGTAGAGGACCTTGTTGACGCGGGTACGGGCACTTTCATACTCCCCCAGAGCAGCCGCGGCGACAGCGGCGACGAAATAGGCCGGGAGGTATTCCGGGTTGGCGTTCAGGGCCGTTTCACTGTGCTGTAACGCAACCCGGTAGTCGCGCTCGCGTAAAGAAATGAGGGATTGCAGATAATTCGGGTACCAGGCGTTGGGCATGGCTGCCAGCAGTTTGGCCAGTTCCTCGCCTGCCTGGTCGTATTGCTCCTGTGCCAGGTAGACCCGGGCCAGTGCCAGGGTGGATTCGAGATCGGCATATTCCACGGCCCTTGCCGCGAGGAGAAGACTGCTGGCCTCGTCGTAATTCTTTGCGTAGTACTCCAGGATGCCGAGCATTCCCAGCGCCTGGGCGTGCTTCGCGTCGAGTTGGGTGACCTTCGTCAGCGTCTCGCGAGCCGCTGCCGTGTCGTCGTCGGTCAGCTCGATAACGGCGCGGGCGTAAAGCGCATCGGTATTTTCGGGGGACATGGCCAGGGCCTCATTCACCACCAGCCTGGCAGCGTCGGTTTGCTTGGCGCTGAGTTGCACTCTCGCCCGCATGGCGAGGGCGCTGGCCTGGAGGTCCGAAGCCCAGTTCTCGCTTCCCTCCAGGTAGGTTTCCACGTCGGCCCAGTTGCGCAGCCGTACTTCGGTGCGCGCGGCTGCCAGATTGTAGGCGGGATCGTCCGGCCGCATCTCAACTGCCCGGGTGAGTTCTTTCTCGGCGTTCACAAAGCTGCCGCTGCGCAGGTAGGCGAGGCCTAGTTCGTAGCGGATCTCGGGGTTGTCCGGGGCTTTCTGGGCCGCGTTCTTGAATGAGATGATGGCGCTTTTTGTGTCACCCGCGGCGGTGGCTTTACGCCCGTCGGCCAGGTAGTCATCGGCGCTGGGACTGAAACTGTCGCAGGCAGTTGTGCCCAGCAGGAGAATGACTGCGCCGATCAGCAGGCGGAACCAGCGAACGCTCGGGGAACATGCATGCCGAAGGCGGTAATGTCGTGACCTGTTTGTATCCATTTGCTGTTCTCCCGTTTATCCAGACTGGCCTATGGTACCGCGTTCGGCCGGGAACGCACTCTGTTGTCACCCGATATGTGACTGGTATCAAACCCACCAGCCAGATATCCGTGATTGTGCCCCCGGGATCCGCCTACCCCGCTAATGCCATCAATAGTAGCGGGTGAATTCTATACCGATGTAATCGTCCTTGCGGATCGGGTAGAAGAGATCCTGGTGATCGATGTTGGTGAGGATGCGTGCCTCCAGTCCCAGGGTCCACAACTCGCCCAGCCTGCGACTGAGCTCCACATTGCCAAATGTGGATTGGTTGTCCAGGTCCACCACCACCCCGGTCAGCAGACGGGTACTGGCGAGATCGTTCAGGGTCCAGCGAACGCCGAGGTAGAGGTCATTCTGCAGGGCCGAGGGAATCAATTCGTCTCCCGGTTGGTCGCCGCGCTCGTCGTAGTGGTATTCCAGCAGCCATCCAAGGTCGGTGTTGCCATGGGCGAAGCCGAAGTCGGTAAATTCGAAACCGGCCACATAGGCGTAGTAGTTGTTGTAGTCGTTCATCGATAAATGGCCTCAGTTTCCACAACCAGGCGCCTATCGTCGCCTGAGCATCCAGGCTGGTCTGGTCAATTTGTGGGTAGAACGGGAAGCAGTGCCGGTTTTGGTTTAGCGGTCGAGTACACTAAGGCCGCGTCCCGGCTGGTACCGGTAAAGTGAGCGATGCCGATATCCCAGTCTCCGATCGAGCGACTCCAGCGCAGGGCGAAATCGACGTGTTTCTTCTTGTCCCCGGACTTAATACAGCGCCCCGTTCATGTCGACCGGTGGGTTGTTGCGCAGACGCCCCTGCTGGCCCGGGAAGGTACGGTTCTGAAGTAGGAAGCAGGTAAAACCTGCCCGGGTTCCCCAGTCGCTGAGGTAATCGAGGTTGAGCATGGGCTGGCTGATTTGTCCTCGCCATCCAGGTTCTCCACCAGGTCGGTCTGGTTGATGATGTCCACCAGATGCTGCGATTCCGCGACGCCCCAGAACACGACGTCTATACCGGCCTTGAAGGAAATCTGCCTGTAGTCGATTTGCCAGTACAGTTCCCTGATGTCGGCATGGGTGCGCTTGGCATCGTTTGCGTCGTACCGGTAGTACGGGACAAAAGCAAACCGCTGGCTGCCGCCCGCCAGTCGGCATAATGCCGGCCACAGGGCAGCAGAGATGTTCTGGTCGTCCTGCTTCGGGTAGGCGGGGCTGCTGAAAAACAGACGGGAATCCACGCTGATGTAACCGGTCCATTCCCCGGCGTAATCGCCTCCTTCCCGGTCTGCCGGCAGCGGCCGTTTGCGCTCACCCAGTTGGCGTGACCGCATCGGAGGCGTACGCTCCGTTCGCATCGGCACCGCCGCGGCCGGAATGGCTGCACCCGCCTGCGCGGTTGCCGATTCAGGCAAGGGGAACAGATCCAGAACCAGGCGATCACCCCGTTCCAGATAGGGCTTGAGAATGAAGAGATCGGGGCGCACCGGCTGCCTGAGGTAGAGGGTATAGCGCAAGCTGCCGTCAGGCCCTGATTCCACATCCAGCTTGGTTATTTCCGTTCCGCTGAGCACCGGCCGCTCGACCTCCGGAGCCATACGCGCAGTGTCCAGTTCGACCACCAGTCGAGGGGGATCCTCAAGCTCCTGCAGGCGGTAATTCGTGGGGGCGGACAGGTCGAAGACGATTCGGGTCTTGTCCGGCGAGACACCCAGACGTATGCCGCCCACTTCGGTGGGTGCCGCGGTCGTCTCTGGTGACAAAAGCAAGGCTAGCGACAGTATCAGAACGGCATGCACCACCGGTAGCCGGTGCCTAAGCGCAGAGCGATATGGGCCGGCCACGGTCAGCTACCTGACTCGCGAAAGTGCGTCGCGACTGAAATCGTTATCGCTGAAGCCGGACTGGAACTGGTAGTCGCTGAACAGCAAGGTGGTGCTCTTGCCCGTCTGGTGGTTCACCATGCTGGTGGTGGCCGGCCGCCAGTACTTGTCGAGATACTGCGCGTAGTCTGACAGGGTCATGGTTTTCAGCAATTCGCCCTTGCGGTCGTAGTAGTCTATACGCCGCATCCGATACTCGCTCTGATCGATCCAGGTGACCTGCTTCGTGTAACCGGAGTTTTCGTCGACTGGCACCCGTTCCACTACAAAGCAGGGCTCGCCATCCAGGGATTCGTCCCGCAGATAGTTATACCGGTACTTTTCCACTTCCGTGGAAGACAGGTCCTCATAGGCGAATTCGCTGCCCATGAACGGGCCGGACTTGTCGGCGGAGGAAATGCGCTTCACTCTCTTCAGCGCCGGTAGATACAGCCATTGATCGTCGTT
>JAWKZM010000071.1:0-4518 GCA_041395965.1 Halioglobus sp. | reverse complement strand
CGTGGGCGATGTTGGTCGGCAGGGCGCTGGAAATCTGTTGTGCAATCAGGTCAATGAATGGCTCCGCTTCCATGCTGCGCTGAACGCTCAGGTCGTCGTCGACCTCGCCCTGTTGGCGCTCCTGCAGCCACAGGCAGAGCTGGTCCAGAGTCTTGATTTGTTCGGCCCAGACCGGGCTGTCGGCGCCATTTCGCACGTGGGTGAGGACCAACAGGTCGCGCCAGCCGCTGTCGATCAGGTCCAGCAGCACCTTGGGCGCGGCGGGCGGCTGGAGGCGCGCGCTGACCACCTTGCCCACCGCGCGCCGGGCCTGGGCCAGTCGCTGGCGACCCTCCTGGGTGCGTACCACGCGTTCGATGTTGCGTGACAACGCCCGTTCCTGCTGTGCCGCCAGCTTGTCAATCTTGGCCAGGGCGGTTTCAAAGACGGAATCGTCGCTCTCGTAATCGGCGACGATCTCGTCGACGATATTGTTGATGCGACCCTCCAGCGCCTTGTTGGGGAAGTTTGCCGAGGCGGCCAGGCGCGAGAGCCTGTCGACCACGGCCCGCGCGGTATGGCTGTGGTCAACGAAGAAGCGCGGGTCCAGCAACGCCAGTTTGGCCAGCGGAATCTGCAGGTTGCCCAGCGCGGGCTTCAGGTCGGCGCTGACGTCCAGCTGGGATTTGATGGTGCCAAAGAGGTTGTCCACCATGTCCAGCTGGTTGAGGCTGTCCGCGGTCAGGCCGCTGGTATTTTGCAGGCCGCCGATGTGGTCGCGGTTGTTCGCCAGGTAGGCGCGCAGGGATTCACTCTGCTGCACCGCGTCACGCACCGTGGAGTCGCGCTGCAGTGCGCTCAATGCCCTGGCAATGGACTGGGCGTCCGCCAGCCGGCTCTGGTCCAGTTCGCTGCTCGCTACCGTCGCACCGGACCAGGTGCCACTCACGGCAGTCCCCGCCGCCAGCGCCTGGCCGTCGGCAAGCCCCTCGGCCTCGCGCTTGAAATTGAGGGCATCCACCACGGAGCGGTAGAGGCTGGCGGGCCTCCCGGTGCCGAGTATCCCGCCGAGTTGATCCCCCAGCTGGCGATGAAACTGGGTGAGTTCCTGTATGGCCGACGTGAGCGGTTCGATGGCGGCACCCTGGCCGCCCGCGGGTGGCGTCCGGCGGATTTTCGGTCCGGGCCTGGGGAGCGGTTGGTTGCGTTTGAGCAGCGTGCCCTTGTTCCGGATTTCAATTTCGATCCTGGGCAGTACACCGTGCTCTGACAACAGCTCGTTAAGCGGTCCGTAGTAGCCATCCAGCTGCCGGACGAAGTGCTTGGCGAAGTAGTCGAATATGTGGGCCAGCACCGCCTGGGGAATATTTTCCTCGCGCAGCGCGGCCTGGAACGCGCGACAAATCTGCCGCACATGAATGGGCAGGCGGACCCGGTTCGGGTCGACGTCGACCAGTGCCGCCAGACGCAGCGTCAGCGCTTCCAGTGCCAGTTTGTGCAGGTCCTCCCCCAGGGTGACCATGCGCTCTATCGCCAGGAAATCCTCGAACTCCTCCAGGTCGATGAGGCCCAGTTCCTCCGAGCTGCCCACGGTGTACTGCCACAGGTGATCGTCATTGTGTTCCGGGGTCAGGTCCTGGAAGAAATCCCTGAGCTGCTGCAGCAGTCGCTCCGTAACCCGTGCGTGGCTGCGCCGCAGGATAGTCGCCGCGTGGTAGTGGGGACTGTCGCCGTCGTCGCGGGTCTTGATACGTGAGGCGAGCTCGAGCAGGTAGCCGGTCAGGTCGGAGAAAAAGGGTGCCAGGGCCGCCCCGAGGTCCTCAAGGCCCTCCTGCTGCAGGTTCTCCAGCAGTAACGCGTAGTCTGCTGTGATCGCCATGGCCGGTGCGCGCGGCGCTGGCGCCGGATTCGCGGCGTCCCGGGTACCCGCGTCGTACCCGGCACTGCCCGGGGATGCGGTTGCGCCGCCTGCCCTGTCGGCCTGTCCGAAACCCGGGGCCCCCCCCCCGCCGATGGCTGACCGGTAGCGCGTGGCCAACTCCCGGTTGGCCGGGGCAAATTCCAGCGTCAGGCTGTCGCGGTGGGCGCTGCAGACTGTGACCCGGGCAGCCTCCAGCAAGCGCTGTTCGCTCCCCGTGGCCAGGAGCGAAAGGGTTCCCGGCGAGCCCGGCTCGAGCGTCGCCGTCGAGGCGCTGGTTGCGGCGTCCTGTCCTTGCACATCATCCAGCTGCCAACGACCGTCGAGCAGTGACGACAGTTGGCCGGTGAGCCGCACCGCATTGTCCAGCAGCAGGGTGGCGGGGAGCTTGCCTTGTTGTGCCGGGGCGTTGGGCATTGGACTCGGGGTGGTACTCCTGATGCCAGCACGCAATCTGTACGAGCGCTGCTTTTATAGATATAGGGCTTGTGTAACAGGTGGAAGTATACCTTGATCTGCACCTGCCACAATAACCCTCCCGGGCCGCTGCCGCCGGAGACGGTGCCGGGACGCACAGCTCAGGGCCGGGCGTTCGCGGCCCCCAGGAACGCCGGTTTCTCGCCGCCGCCGTGGACGGCAAAATTGGTGCCGCTGACATAGGCAGCCAGGGGTGAGGCGAGGAACAGGCAGGCGTTGCCGACGTCCGCGGGCACCGCCATGCGGCCCAGCGGAATGGTGGCGCCGACCGCCGCAATGCCGTCCCTGTCGCCGTAGTGCAAGTGGGCCTGCTCGGTCTCGGTCAGTCCCACGACCAGCGCGTTGACCCGCACCCGGGGCGCCCACTCCACGGCCAGTGAGGTGCCGAGATTGACCAGACCGGCTTTAGCCGCGCCGTAGGCGGCGGTGCCGGGGGAGGGGCGAATGGTGCTGACACTGGCGATGTTGATGATGCTGCCTCCGCTGTCCTGTCGCTGCATGACGCGGTTGGCCACCTGGCTGAAATTCAGCGGCGCGATCAGATTGAGGCGGATAATGGATTCCGAGAATCGCGGGGATGCGGTGGCGGCGTCGGCATACGGCGCCCCGCCGGCGTTATTGACCAGTACGTCAACGCGACTCCAACGCCCGACCGCAAACGCGACACAAGCCTCGATTTGCTCGTAGTCACGGACGTCGCACGGTGTGAAGACGGCCTCGCGATCGCCACAGCGGGGCAGGCTCGGCGGGGCCGTCCTGCCGCAGATCAGTACCTCGGCGCCGTGCGCCAGAAATGCATCGGTGATGCCCCGGCCCACCCCCTTGCCGCCGCCGGTGACGATGACGACCTTGCCGGTAAAATCCAGCGCGTTGTCCATTGCGTATCTCCTGCAGTCAACCAGTGGGGTGGGGCGGCGCGGTCGCTCGCCGCGCTTGAGATCAGCCCGTGATTTAAATACTATGCTCGGGCCTGGCGTATCCTAACCCAATTCATAATGGCAGGAAATTTCAGGCACACGCACATTCACAGGTTTGCCGGACAATTCGCCAGCGGTTGTACATACTGAACTACCAGTCAGCTGCACTTCATCAGGATTACACACTATGACAACTGAAAGCTTACCTGTGCTCGCCATTCTCGGCGGTACCGGGGATCTGGGAACAGGCTTGGCCCGGCGCTGGGCGCAGGCGGGGTATCAGGTGATCATCGGCTCGCGCACCCTGGAAAAGGCCGAGGCCGCCGTCGCCGACCTGCATGAGGTAATGGCCGAGCGTGGCGTCGCCGAGGTCAGTGTGCGCGCCATGGAAAACCTCGCGGCGGCCGGGGCGGCCGATATCGTTACATTGACCGTGCCTTTCAGTCACCAGGCGAGCACGCTGGCGCTGGTCAAGCCGGCCTTGGCTGGCAAGATACTGATCGACGTCACCGTGCCGCTGGTGCCGCCCAAGGTGGCGCGGGTGCAATTGCCGCCGCAGGGGAGCGCGGGGCAGATTGCGCAGGACTTGCTGGGAGAGGAAGTCGATGTGGTTTCCGCTTTCCAGAACGTGGCCGCCGCGCACCTGCAGGAAGGCCACGGACTGGAGTGCGACGTACTGGTGAGCGGCAAC
The DNA here is from genome assembly GCA_041395965.1 of Halioglobus sp. GTDB lineage: Bacteria > Pseudomonadota > Gammaproteobacteria > Pseudomonadales > Halieaceae > Marimicrobium. The sequence goes on along the minus strand of JAWKZM010000071.1, from coordinate 536 downwards.
AAGAAGGCCGCCCGGGATGAAGTCATCAAGCTGGTGGAAGCAGCGGGTATGCGCGGCTTCCACGCGGGGATGATCAACAACGCCGCGGCCGCGGAGGCGCTGACGTCGGTTTTGATCACCATCAACAAGCAGTACGGGTGCCACGCGGGCATCAAGATCAGCGGGTTGGACGACACCCATTAAATGACCGCGCCCCTGGAGCTGATGCCCCTGCTGGGTTTCCCCCTCGTGGAGCCCGGGGATGACCTCGCACAACTGATCTGCACGGCCCTGCGGGAAAACGCCCTGGAACTGCGCCCGGGCGACGTGGTGGTGGTCGCACAGAAGATCGTATCCAAGGCGGAGAATCGTTACGTGCGCCTGGCCGACGTGCAGGTCAGTCCGCAGGCACAGGCGCTGGCGGCAGCCGCCCAGAAGGATTCCCGCCTGGTGCAACTGGTCCTGCAGGAAAGCGTGGACGTGCTGCGGGTGCGACCGGGCGTGATCATTGTCGAACACCGCAACGGCTATGTGCACGCCAATGCCGGCATCGACAA
>JAWKZM010000070.1:0-4640 GCA_041395965.1 Halioglobus sp. | reverse complement strand
AGGGGCCATCCCCTGTTACCTCGTATTCGACGCTACCTTTCGCGCCAAATATGCCGTGGGGCACCTGAAGCCGGGCAAGGTGGAACAGGACCGGCGCATTGCCCCCGAAAATTTCACTTCCGGCCTGTTGACCAGGGCAGATACCCTGGACGAGCTGGCGGACAAGTTACTGATCGAGCGCAGCGCACTGCTGGAAACGGTGCGTCAATTCAACCATCACGCACGCCATGGCGAGGATCCCGAGTTTGGACGCGGCGCCACGGAACACGACCGCTACTATGCGGACCAGTCGGTCAGCCCCAATCCATCCCTGGGCCCGCTGGAAACCGCCCCCTACTATGCTCTGCGTTGCGATCCGGGTGATCTTGACACCAAGGGCGGCCTGTTGTGCGATGAACACGCCCGGGTGCTGCACACCACCGGAGCGGTGATTGAAGGTCTTTACGCCGCCGGCAACGCCAGTGCCGCTGCCATGGGCAATACCTACCCGGGAGCGGGTGCGACCATTGGTTCCGCCATGACCTTCGCCTACATCGCCGCGCAACACGCGTTTAGCGGGAGTCCCGCCGGGAGGCCAAATGACAAACAGTAAGTACGCTTATCTCGAGCCGGGCAGGTACGCCCGGGGTTGGCACGTCGTTCTCTTCTCGCAGGAATTGCAGGTTGGAGAGGTAAAACCACTGCGCTACTTCGACCAGGATCTCGTTGCCTTCCGCGGCCAATCAGGGCAGGTCGCGATACTGGATGCCCATTGCCCACACCTCGGCGCACATCTGGCAAGCGGCGGGGGGCGCGTGCTGGGTGATAACATCGCCTGCCCTTTCCACGGCTGGACATTTGATTCCCGGGGCCAATGTGTCGCCATCCCCTACGCCAAGGCCATCCCCGAGAGAGCGGTCCACGCCCTGAAGGGTTGGCCCGTGCTGGAACGCAATGGCTTCATTGCGCTGTGGTTTGCACAGCACGGCGAAGCACCGGAAGATTACCTGCCCGAAATTCCCGAATGGGGGCCGCAGGGCTGGGGAGACTGGGTTTTCTATCGCTCGAGGATCAGGGCCAGGCCCTGCGATATCATCGAGAATATCGTGGATATCGCCCACTTCCCGCACGTCCACGGAGGTGCAGTGCAGTCCTGGGAAAATCGCTTTGGCGAGCGCAGCGTGACGCAATTATCCAGCGTAAAACGCGACCCCACGGCGAACATGGTAATTCCGCCCGGCGTGGGGTTTGACCTGGAGGCGGCGCGCAGCGAGGCCGGTGAAGAGGCCGATGCCTGGGGCGATGCGACTTACCATGGCCCTTCCATCATGTACTACTACACCGAATCGACGAGCCCCGCAGTGAGCTTCAGGAGTTGGTGGGTCAATTGCCACATTCCTGTCAGCTCGCAGGAGGTCGACCTTTGTTCAGCCGTCATCCTCAGCAGCCTGACCGATGAACCACTGGCAACGGAGTTCGCACAGCTCTACCCCGAGATGGCTCACATCGCCTTTGGCCAGGATGTGGAAATCTGGAAGGATAAGGTCTACCGCGAGGATCCCATTCTGTGTGATGGCGACGGCCCAATCAGCAAATTGCGCCGCTGGTACGAACAGTTCTATCTGCCACAGGCATAACTATTCTGGCCGAAAAAACCCGCCCTGCGAACAGGGCGGGTTTTGTGCAACTTACATCCTAGACGGGTACGATGTTTTCCGCCTGCGGGCCTTTCTGGCCCTGCGTAACAGTGAACTGTACTTTCTGGCCCTCGGCCAGTGTCTTGAAGCCTGACCCGGAGATTGCGCTGAAGTGCGCGAATACATCGGGACCAGATTCCTGCTCAATAAAGCCGAAGCCTTTAGTTTCGTTGAACCATTTAACAGTTCCGGTAACAGTAGCCATACATACTTCCTATATTTTCCAATGGTAATCAATGCCTTTAAAGAAGGCTGGTTGTGCTTGAAGCATTGCAATCACTTATGAAAAACAGGGCGAGGTACTACCAAACTGAGAGACTTCGAGACGGTATGCATAAGAAGGTGTACTTGCAAGCACCGCTTAGTATAGAGATTCCCGCAGGTAAGTCAATCCCCGCCCACGGTTATTCCCAGGAGCCAGTGATTGCGCGAGCTGAACTTTGAAGGTGGTGTGCTACAGGCAGCAACACTGACCTCTTCAGTTGCGGGCCTTCAGGAAGCTGCAGACTTGTTTCCCAATTTAATATGCCGATTGACTGCCATACTGGGCTGTCCGCTTACGCCGGACTTGATGATATCAATCTTGTTGCCGGACTTGAGGAAATCCCGGGTTTGCGCTTCGATCGATTCTGATGTTTCCACTGCCGCCGGTTGCTTTCTCTTGGCTGGCGCTCTCGTGGGTTTGCGTGCCATATGCCTGCTGCCTTCTGTGAACGGGAAAGCCCCGTATTATACACAAAATTAACGTGAATTGTTGGGAAAACCGCCCCCTGACGGGTCAAAACCCCTCTAATGGCCTAGCGATCGCGGTACTCCGGCTCGCGCTTTGCAAAAAAAGCCATCCCGGCTTCCACGGCATCCTCGGTGAGCGCCAGCAGGGACTGCTGCCGGTCTTCAACGGCCATTGCCGCCTCCAGACCGGACGCATCCACGCTGAAATTCAGGGCGTCCTTGGTGAGGCGTAATCCCATGGGTGAAGTCGCCAGCATATCGGTGATGTAGGACTGGGCCGCGCTGGCAAGTTCGTGGTCGGGCACCACCGCGGACACCAGATTGACAGCCAGTGCGCGAGGGGCATGAATATACCGCCCGGTGAGCAACAATTCCGACGCTACCGACGTACCGACCAGGCGCGGGAGGAAATAGCTGCTACCCATGTCACAGCCGGTCAACCCGATCTTGATATAGGCGGCGTTCATACGCGCGCTTTCTCCCGCGATACGAATATCCGCTGCCAGCACGAGACTGAAGCCACCCCCGCACGCCGCCCCCTGCACCAGCGCGATGATCGGCTGGGGACAGCGGCGCATGGCCAGGTAGACTCGGGCGATCCTGCGCTGCAGCGTCCACACATTCCGCGGAGTGCGATGGGCATCGGCAAATGCGTCACCAGACAAATCTGCGCCCGCGCTGAAATGCCGGCCGCTGGCGCCAAGCACTATAATCCGTACCCCTTCGCGATTGCGCAACCCCTCGAAGTAATCCGTAAGCGCATCAACCATCTCACCGTTGAGCGCGTTGGCGACATCCGGACGGTTCAGGGTGACCCATTCCACCGGTCCCCTATCCTCAACCAACAGCACCTGTTGTCCAGTCAATGGCATCACTCCTATAACATTGGATGTAATTTTGTACGCTTGAGCTGACGCGCCTGCTCAGGGGTCATGCGCTCGGGCGCCGTTCGTTGTAGTTGTATCCTGAAAAATCATCCCGTATGTTCATCGCCATGTCCACCAAACCGAGAAGGGAGCAGGATATTGAGCACCTACCGCGAGGGCTGGAAGACACTACTGGACCAGTTGCGTGAGCGCATCGCCACTGCCGAGGCGATGGGCGGCCCCGAAAAGCTGCTGCAGCAGCGGGGAAGGGGCCGACTGAACGTACGCGAACGCATTGCGGGGCTTTGCGACGCGGGCAGTTTCAACGAGTACGGCGCGCTCGCCGGAGGTAACCATCCCGCCAGCGGGGCATCCCTGGCCGGTGACGGCCTGGTAGGTGGTACGGCGCGGGTCGAAGGTCGTAGCATCGTAGTGATCGCGGAGGACTTTACCGTCAAGGGCGGCTCCATCGGGCACCCCAATGCGGCAAAGCGGACGCGACTGGTGCGACTGGCTCTGGAGCGGCAGCTCACTGTCGTAATGATGCTTGATGGTGCCGGGGAACGCGCGGGCAACCAGGGCGAGCGTTATCCGAACAGCCCTAACGACCTCCAGTTGGTCGCTGACCTCAAGGGCCGGGTACCGGTAGTAACGCTGGTTCTGGGGACCTCTGCAGGCCACGGGGCGTTGACCGGCATATTTGCGGATTTCATTATCATGTGTGAAGGGGCGTCCCTGTTCTCCGCGGGTCCGCCACTGGTCCGGGCGGCACTGGGTATTGAGGCCACCCCCGAGGAACTGGGCGGCGCTGCGATGCACACCCGCGAAAGTGGCGTCGCCCACAACCTGGGCAAGACAGAGCGGGATTGCTTTGCCATGGCACGCCAATTTCTCGCACTTCTGCCGCCTCATGGCGGGGCAGTATCATCCGGGCTTCGCGCAATGCCAGCCGCCGCCAGGCGCACCACCGACAGTCTGCAGGATATCATCCCGCCGCAGACAAGCCAGGCCTACGATATGCACCGGGTCCTGGAAGTCCTCATGGACAGTCAGACCCTGCTGGAGCTGCAACCGGACTACGGTTGCAGCATTATCACCGTGCTGGGCAGAATCGGGGGTGTTCCCTGCATGGTGGTAGCCAACCAACCGGCGGTACTGGCCGGCGCAATCACCCGCGAGTGTGCGGAGAAGGCCACTCATTTTATCGAGGTGGCGCATCATTTCGGACTGCCACTGATCTTCCTGCTCGATAATCCCGGTGTCATGCCCGGACCGGCAGCGGAAAAATCCGGCGTCCTCAAGGCGGTGGGACAGATGTTCCTGGCACAACGCCGCTACCGCGGCTGTAAAATCGTGGTGACGCTGC
>JAWKZM010000069.1:0-6677 GCA_041395965.1 Halioglobus sp. | reverse complement strand
GGTGGTGGGCGCGGTGCTCGTGGCCGGCTTCGACCACTTCACCCTGCTGGCTGTCGGTATGGCCTTCATTGGCATCGGCATGGGGCTGTGCATCCCCGCGGTCGCCGCCGGTGCGTCACTGGCGGTCAATCCGGAGGAGCAGGGCGCGGCGGCCGGGCTGGTCAGCTCCTGCCCCGCCATCGGTTTCGTCGCCGGCCCGGTCTGCGCCGGTGCCCTGTACCAGTTGCACGGTGCCCTGGCGCCCCTGTTCAGCGCCGCCGTGTTCCTGGCGGTGCTGGTCGCGCTGATAGTGCACGAACGGCGGCAATAGCCCTGCAACTGGGCGCTGAATTGTAGTAATCTGGCCGTCCACCAATCTTGTCGACACCATGCGTATCCAACTCCCACTGCTGTTCTGCCTGCTCCCGGCCCTTTCCACTACCGCTGCCACCTTCGAAATGCCCCTGCCGGAATTTGACCTCGTCGGCGCCATCCATGAGGTAGAGGCGGCCCACGAGGATACCCTGCTGGATATCGCCCGCCGCTATGATATCGGCCAGGAGCAGATTGTCCGCGCCAACCCGGAGGTGGATCGATGGCTGCCCGGCGACGGCACCCGGGTGGTGATTCCCACCCGCTACATCCTGCCCGCCGCACCTCGGGAGGGACTGGTACTCAACGTGCCGGAGATGCGGATCTATTACTACCCCAAACCCCGGGAAGGCGAGGTGCCGGTGGTGCAGACCTACCCGGTGGGCATCGGTCGCCAGGACTGGGGCACGCCACTGGGCGTGACCAAGGTGGTGGGCAAAAAGGAAAATCCGACCTGGACCCCGCCGGAATCCATTCGCCGGGAACATGCGGAGAACGGCGACCCCCTGCCGCGGGTGGTCCCGGCCGGACCGAATAACCCCCTGGGCTTGTTCGCCATGCGGCTGGGCATCTCCGGCGGTAGCTACCTGATCCACGGCACCAACAAGGCCTTCGGGGTTGGAATGCGCGCCTCCCACGGCTGTATCCGCATGATGCCGGAGGATATCGAATATCTGTTTCCCCAGATCCCGGTGGGGACACCGGTGCATATCGTCAGTGAACCGGCGAAAGTGGGCTGGTTCGGGGGCAAGCTGTACCTGGAGGTTCACGAACCGCTGGAAGAGGACAAAATCGGCCATGCCACGCTGTACAGCAAGGCCATGCAGCTGATCGACGCCGCCCAGGAGGAGCGCCAGGTGGAACTGGACGATGAGGCGATCGCCCAGGCGCTGGCGGAGCAGACCGGCATGCCGGTACCCATCTCCAAAGAGGTATAAAAATCGGGCAAAAAAAAGGCCGCGACATGTATCGCGGCCTTTTCAATCCGGAGGATACCCCCCGAATCAACTTACTTCTGCATGGACTTCTTGAACATGCGATCCAGCTTCTCGTTGGTCGCATTGGCTGCATCGCGAGCCTGCTCGGCTGCAGTCTTGGCAGCAGCGGCATCGCGCTTGGCAGCGGAAGCATCAGCAGCTGCCTGGCTGGCGGTTGCATTTGCCTTGTCCGCTTCAGCCTTCAGCGCATCCAGGTCACCGGTGGTAGCGCAGCCGATCAGACCAGCCAGAGCCAGTACCATAGCACCAGTAGCCATAGTTTTGTTGAAATTACGCATTTACCTATCTCCTTTTACTACCCTAAAAAAGGGCCTTCGCCCGTTGAAGCATCCAGAGCCAGGCCGCTCTTTCTTCCTGAAAATCGCGACCTGACCTGTTACCACCCATTATGGAAGCGGCCGCCTGAAACAGCGCTTGACCTCCTACCCGCGCATATTCTCTGGATAAATCCGGTTCGCAAGCGATTATTTCGATCGTGTTGCTGGAGATTCGGGTTCTTTGCCCTAACGGACGCTTACCCGTGTACCGACTCCCACCAGAGTGGGCAGGCTCGTCTATCTGCTCATTGGTGACGGCGATGCAGCCGTTGGTCCAGTTCACTATACCATGAATCGGTACTTGCCATCAGCCAGGCCGTGGATTCCCAGGTAGCCGCCCAGCCGGGTATTTTGCGGCAGCGGCTCCCCCCTACCAGCCAGGCGTTGCTCACCGCGACATACTCCTCGGGGCTGATCCGCCCGTCCTGCAGCGCCTGCTGGGCGATGTCCAGGGTGGGGTAGTCCAGCGCCAGAAACAGGTGGTAGCGGCTGCGCGGGTTAATGCCGCTGATGCGGAAATCCCCCAGCAGGGTGGTCTCGTCACTGACCCGCTTGGCCCTGGTCAGGCCGTTGCTGCCGATGGCGATATCGTTGCGCAGCACGGCATCGCCATGCATAACCCGCCAGGGTGAGGTGCCGGGTATCCACCAGCACCCACACCTCGTCCGGCTCGGCGACCGCCTTGCACAGCGGGATGAACGCAAACTGGATAATCATCTCCAGGCAGCAGGGTGCCCCGGGTACGACCCCGGGGGGCTGCCAGCTTCCAGTGTCGGTGTGATTCAATGTTGTGCGCCCCTGGAAATAAGCGCGATTCTACCCAAGCTGCGACAATGTTGACAGCCACCCGGGTGCCCAGACAAAAAAATCTCGACTATTCCGCCAGTCGCTCCAGCGCCGCCCGCAGTCCGGCGGGAATGGGCTACCGCCTTGTTGCGGGCCCGGTCGACGAACACATGCACGAAATAGCCGTGTGCCACCGCCTGCTCCTCTCCCGCACGGAAAATGGCCAGACCGTAACGCACCGAGCTACCGCCCAGTCGCTCCACCCGCAGACCGGCCTCGATGGGCTCGGGATAGGCTATTGGCGTGATATTCGCGGCCCTCAGGCTGACCACATAGCCGACGATGTCCCCGGCACTGATATCGAAGACCTTCCTCGATCAGGTAGCGGTTGGCGGCGGTATCGAAGTAGGAGTAATAAGTGACGTTGTTGACGTGGCCGTAGATGTCGTTATCCGACCAGCGGGTGGAAATAGGATAGAACACCCGGTAATCCCCTCGCAGCGGCGGCCCGGCAGGACTCACGCCGCACTCGGCCGGCGGCGCGAGTAGATCGCGGGGCATCTCGTAAGGCCACATCCAGGGATTGTTGACCAGCAGGCGCTGCTGCGGCATGGCCATCCTCGGCGAGCATCTCAGGCTGCCCTCTTCCACCCCCGCCGCCTGCGGGGTCGCGGGCAGCGCCACATCGTCGATCAGCTCCCGCAGGGTGTCGATCCTCATGGCCATGGATCTGGCTTCCGCGCTGCCGGCAACGGGCCGGCCCACCACGATCTCCGCCAGTTCGGCGTACAGTCCGCTGGCGACGGGCGGATGAACTCCGGCACCGTCGGCAGCACCCGGGGAGTTACTGAGCCGTGGGGGATGTGGTAGTGCCCATGAAGGGTAGGCCAGGGCGTGCACCGCGGCGACCGGCGCGGCGTTGGCGAAGGCCTGCCCGGCCAGGCAGGCTCCCAGCATGTTCTCCCGGGCCTCGCGGTTGCGACCCTCGTGGACCGCGGTGCGGATATTGCGCGACAGCAAGGGTAGCGCCTGTCGCGCCAGGTTGTCCGACAAGGGGTTTTTGCGGTGGCGGGAGGTGTAGGCCTCGATCGCGTGCACCATGGCGTCGACCCCGGTCATTGCCGTCACTGCGGCGAGCAGGCCCAGCGTCAGGTCGGCATCGAGCACCGCGACATCGGGGGAGCAGTACCGATGACGACACGCCCTGCTGGTGGTCTCGCCGGTGGTGATCCCCGCCGCCACCGGGTCACCTCGGGACCGGTCCCCGCCGTGGTGGGCACCAGCACCAGTGGCAGCCGCGCGCCGCTGACATTGCCCACACGCGCCATATAACTGCGCCAGCGCCTGGTTTCCGCAGCACGGCCACGACCTTACGGCCACATCCATGGAACTGCCGCCGCCAACCGCCAGCACCCCGTCAACTCCCTGACTGCGCCCCAGGTCCGCCGCCGCCAGCACCGTGGCCTCCGGCGGGTCCTCACGCACCTGGTCGAATACCACGGGGTACGGCCCTCGGACTCCAGCGCCGCCAGCACCGGCTGCACCAGGCCGATGGCCATCAGGCCAGGGGTCGATTGCCAGCAGTGGCCTGGCGATACCAGGGCCCGGCACTGGTCCGCGAGCTGCAGGGCACTGCCTGCGCCACGCTGATAATGCGTTTTACCGTATTGAACTCAAACCCCCTGCATACTGCTATCTCCCGGTCCTCAATCCATCGTCAGAATGACCTTGCCACGGGCGCGCCGATCCATCATGCACTGGTAGGCGTCCGCATACTGCGCCAGCGGATACTGGTCGGTGACCACCGGGTTCAACACCCGCGTTGAACAGTTCCCACAGCTCCTTGATATTCTGCAAGTGGACCCGTGGCTCCTCCATGGTGAACCGGCCCCAGAATACACCCACAATGGAACAGCCCTTCAACAGGGTGAGATTGGGTGGGATTTTCAGGATCAGGCCACTGGCGAAACCGATCACCAGGTAGCTTGGCCGTTCCAGGCCATGCTGCGAATTGCCGGTTCGGCATAGTCGCCACCATACCGGGTCATACACCACGTCCACGCCACGTCCGCCTGTCGACTGTAGGCGCGTCCTTGACCGAGGTGGTGCTGTAGTTGATCACCTCGTCGGCGCCCAGTTGCCGACACAGTTCAGCTTCTCGTCGGAGCTCGCCGCGCAGTCACCTTCGCGCCCATCAGCTTGCCGAGCTCGATGGCGGTAGTACCCACCCCGCCCGCCGCGCCGAGCACCAGCAGGGTCTCACCGCTCTGGATGTTGGCCCGCTGCTTGAGGGCGTAGTAGGACGTGAAATACGTGACACTGATCCCCGCTGCCTGCTCGAAGGTCAGGGTCTCGGGTTTGGGAAAAACCAGGTCCTCACACCACCCGATCTGCTCGCAGAATGCCCCGGTACCCGCGGCGGCAATGACCTTGTCGCCGGGCTTGCTGGGTCACCCGCGCTGCCCACTGCCAGCACCTCACCGGAACACTCATTACCGGGTATGAACGGCAACTCCGGCTGGAACTGGTATTTCCCCTGGATAATCAGCACATCCGGGAAGTTCAGCCCGGCGGCCTTTACCTTGATTTTCACGTCGTGCTCACCCATCTCCGGATCCGGCCAGTCACTGATCAGTTCAGTTTCTCGGGCAGGCCGAGGTTCCTTGCACACTACCAGCCGTATCGCTCGCCCGAGGGTGGGGCAGCGCCCGCAGGCGCTGCTGCCTGGAGTTACCTGTGATCTAGACGACTTCGAACAGACCGGCCGCGCCCATGCCGCCACCCACGCACATGGTGATAACCACGTACTTGACGCGCGACGCTTGCCCTCGATCAGGGCGTGGCCGATCATCCGCGAACCGCTCATGCCGTAGGGGTGGCCAGTGGAGATGGCGCCACCGTTGACGTTGAGCTTGTCGTTGTCGATACCCAGCTTGTCGCGGCAGTAGATGACCTGCACCGCAGAAGGCCTCGTTGAGTTCCACAGGCCGATGTCGTCCATTTTCAGGCCGTGTTGCTTGAGCAGTTTGGGCACTGCAGACACCGGGCCGATTCCCATTTCGTCCGGGGCCAGGCCGGCAAGCAGCCGCGATACCGCGGTAGATACCCAGTGGCTGCAGTCCTTCGCGGGCGGCCACGGCCGCATCCATCACCAGCTGGGCAGGAGGAGCCGTCGGAGAGCTGGGAGGCGTTACCGGCGGTAATGGTGCCGCCCTCGATAACGGTTTTCAGGCCTGCCAGGCTTTCCAGGGTCGTGGCGCGCACCCCCTCGTCCGCCGCTACCGTGCCCTCGGCTTCGGAGGCCTCACCGGTCTCCTTGTTCCACACCGTGCGCTTGCAGGTCACCGGTACCAGTTCGTCGGCGAACTTGCCTGCCTCGTAGGCCGCGGCGGTGCGCTGCTGCGATTGCAGGCCGTACTCGTCCATGGCCTCCCGGGAGATGTTGTAGCGTTTGGCCACCACCTCGGCGGTCTGCAGCATCGGCATGAAGTAATCGGGCTCAATCGCCAGCAGGCCTTCATCGGCGGCGCGATAGCGGTTGATGTGCTCGTTCTGCACCAGCGAGATGGAATCCAGCCCGCCACCGACCACGCACTCCATACCGTCGAACATCACCTGCTTGGCCGCGGTGGCCACGGCCATCAAGCCAGAGGAACACTGGCGGTCGATGGTCATGCCGGAAGTGGTGATGGGCAGGCCGGAACGCACCGCGATCTGGCGGGCAATATTGCTGCCGGTTGCACCCTGCTGCAGGGCACAACCCATGATCACATCCTCGACCCGGGCCGGATCGATTCCGGCGCGCTTGACCACCTCGGCCACAGAGGCCGCACCCAGGCTGGCGCCGCCCAGGTTGTTGAAACCGCCGCGATAGGCTTTGCCGATCGGGGTTCGGGCGGTGGCGACAATAACTGCTTCTTTCATGATTTGCTCCTCGTTGGCCGGCGCCATGATCGCCACCGGCTGTCTATGTGATCAGTCCAGGGACACACCCAGACCCTCGGCGGCCTTGGCGGTGAATTTGATGGTCTGCTCGAAACCGCCCTGGGGCGCCTTCTCACCGGCGCTGGCGGTAATCTCCGCCCAGTGGGCGGCGATGCCCTCGGGCGTCTGCTCGTCAGGCTTGAGCCAGGCGCCGTCGGTTTCGACGATCTTGGCGATGGCGTAGGCGCCGGCCACCGCACAGAGGATGGTCTTGTTGGGAGCGTCCTCGCTCACCAGGTAG
>JAWKZM010000068.1:0-7359 GCA_041395965.1 Halioglobus sp. | reverse complement strand
GCCAGCGCCTCTGCCGTAAAGAACTGTACCGAGGTGCGCGAACCGGACGCGCCGATCGCGTAGTAGCCATTGTCGTCCGCGGTATTGGTCACGTCCAGGCTGGCCGCGTTCCGCGCGGTAAAAAAGCCGCCCTGCGCAGTGGAAGCCGTGGTGTTGATGTTGGCGCCGTTGACGCTGAAGCTGCTATTCAGATTCAGCGGAGAGTAAGCGATGTTACTACTGTAGATCGTGCCCTGACCCATGTCCGGTGTAAAACCACCGAAAGAGCTAAGCGCCGTGCCAAAGGCATAATTTTGGTAATAGGCAGAGGATCCTCCTGAATCCGGGCCGCCGATGAACATGACGTCTGCCTGGGCGACCCCGGCCAACAGGCAACCGGCGCATACGACGCCGCCCGCCAGTGCTTTGAAGGGATGCGTATAGCGGCGACTGTAAGACATAAACTGACCCTCGCGTGGCAAATAGAGCAGGACGAGCAGGTTAAGCATATTTCGTGCCAACCCATGATGGACCCAAAAAATCAAGGGGTTATGGTTGCAAGGCGTGGCCGGGTGTAAAAATTCCTGACGAAAACCCGGGTATTGCGGCCCTGTACCCCCGGCTTCGTCGTGTGATACCGGGCGTCATGCGGGTGCGGTTTCAGGCCTCGAGGGCATCAGGAGCGGAGTTGAAAGCGCGCCGGGATTTTGCCGGGACTCCGGAACAGGGACGGCGCCCACTCGATCTGCGAGGCATCCACCCCGAGTGCGGTGAAACGCCGCGCCATGTGCGTGAAGGCGATTTCGGCATTCATGCGCGCCAGGTGTGAACCGAGGCAAAAGTGAATACCGCCGCCGAACGAACAGTGCTTGGCCTCACGCCGCGTGATGTCGAAACGATCCGGATCGGTAAAATAGTCCGGATCGCGGTTGGCCCCGATCAGGATGGCGTAGACACGGGCATTGGCCGGGATGGTGACGCCGCTGAACGACGTATCTTCCCACAGCACCCGGCGGGTAATGGGAACCGATGGTTCGAAGCGCAGGCACTCGTCCACCGCGGAGCCGGCCAAACCGGGATTCGCCGCCAGCTTTTCGAATTCGTCCGGGTAGCGCGCAAAACAGACCATGCCGTTGGCAATGAGCCCGATGGTGGTTTCCAGTCCGGCCACCAGCAGCCCGATGCTCTGCTGCAACAACTCGTCGTTGCTCAGTCGATCGCCGGCTTCTTCGGCCGTCACCAGTTGTCCCAGGATGTCCTCGGTGGGACGTGCGCGGCGCTCCTCGATCAGTCGCATCATGTAGACCGCCAGCTCCATGATTGCGGCTTCCGCTTGTTGCTGCAGGTGGGGATAGGCCTGCCTTGCCAAACGGTAGGTCACCAGGGAGACCAGCCGCGTCAGCTTGTGGCGATCCTCGAACGGCACGCCGAGCATGGCGCACATGGATGCCGCCGGTACCGCCAGGGCGAGGTCGGCGACCAGATCCATTTCCCCGAGGGGTGCCACCCGGTCCAGTTCACCGGCGACCAGGGGCTCGATCGCCGGTCGCATCCTGTTGAGCGACCGCGGTGTGAAGGCCTTGCTCACCAGGTTGCGCAAACGGTCGTGGTCCGGCGGGTCCATCCGCAACATGAACTTGGATGCCTCCGTCTCCTCCCGGGACTCCTCCGGGATCAGTCCGTCCAGGTCGCGCATGCCGCTCTTGCTGTGCTTGAGTAACTGCTGGATGTCGGCGTAGCGGGACAGGCGCCAGTCGCCGGTGGGAGTGAGATTGACCGGCTGGGCTTCCCGCAGGTGGCGGTAGAGCGCGTGCGGGTCGGCTTTGAGGTTGGTCGTGGTGGGGTCGACCCCGTACCAGCCGGCGATAACGTCCCGGTGAATGGAATCCTTGGCGTTGGTCTTCACGGGCGGGCCTCTGGCAGCAAAGAGCGGGGAATTGCGCCCTAGTGTAGACTTGCGTCGCGGCCAGGTAAATCGGCTGTTTGCCCTATCCATCCCAGGAGTCCGGCGTGAGCGAACTGCTGTTGGTCCCCATGGTTTTCCTCACTTCCGGCCTGGCGGCGGTCATGGGCATGGGCGGCGGCATTTTGCTGATCGCGGTGATGCCCGGGTTGGTGCCCGCCGCCGCTATCCTGCCACTGCACGCCGTTACGCAACTGGCGAGTAACGTGTCCCGCGCCGCGTTCGGCTGGCGCACCATCGACCCGGGCATCATCCCCGCGTTTGCTCTCGGGGCGGTGGCGGGCGCCTGGCTGGGGTCCGAGGTGTACCAGAGCCTCGAGGTGCACTGGCTCCCGGCGGTGATCGGGCTGCTCATCCTGCTGTTCACCTGGGTGCCGCTGCCAAAGGTTCCCGGGGGCGGACAATTGTCGCTGGCGCTGCTGGGCTTTTACCAGACCGGACTGGGCATGGTCGCCGGCGCGACGACCGGTGGGCGCCGCCGTGTTGCTGCGACGCCATACCGGGCGCGACTGGCTGGTGGTGAATACCGCGGTGTACATGGCCGTCAATCACACCCTGCGGCTGGCGGCCTTCCTCGCGATTGGTTTCAGTTTCGCGCCCTGGTGGCGGCTGGCCGCAGGCATGATCGCCGCCGGAATCTGTGGGTCATGGGTCGGCACGCGGCTGCGGGGCCTGGTGCCCGAGATGAACTTCCAGCGACTGTTCCGCTGGATGGTGACACTGTTGGCGCTGCGCATGATCGCGCTGCCGTTACTGCCTGTTCCCTGAAGGCAGTATACTGCGCGGGTGCAAATCGACCCGACATTCAGCGCACTGCTCGGCGACCTTTACCAGGGGCCCCTGGAAGAGCAGCCATGGCACACGTTCCTGGCCAGCGTGCGCGAGGTGCTCGGCGCCAACCTGGTGACCCTGCTGCTGCGCCCGCCCAGCAAGGAGGAACAGGTAGTCATGCTGGCCGATGGTGGTTCGCTGTCGGCGATCAGGAGTTACAACGAGGGCCAGTTTGTACTGGACCCCTTCGTCAACCTGCCTACCCGGGAAGTCGTCAGCCTGCACGAATACCTGTCTGTGGAGACCCTGTTGGACAGCGATTTTTACCGCGTCATCATGGAGCCGCAGGGCTGGTACGATTTCCTCGGGGTCGATATTCGCGAGGAGGCTGAGCTGGATGTGCGCTTCCGAGCCGGTCGCTACCGCGGCGCACCGCCCTTCGGCGAGGCAGAGAAGGCCCTGCTGCAAACATTGCTGCCACACCTGGAGAGAGCCATCCGCCTGCACACCCGCATTAACCGCACGGAGCGCGAGCGCGCGGTATACGCCGGTGCGGTGGAGCAACTGCTGGTGGCGACGATCATCCTCGACGAGGAGGGGCGGGTGCTTTCCACCAATACCACGGCCGCCGCACTGCTGGCAGCACCGAACGGGATCGTGCTGGAGGGGCAGCACCTGCGCCTGGCGGACAGGAGCGCCGACCGCGAACTCCGTGCCCTGCTTGCCGCGGTGACGCAGGCGCGCCGGGAAACCCTGCCGCAGGCCGCCAGGGCGATGCAGGTGCCGCGACCGGGCGCGCCTGACCTGGGGCTGGTGGTACGGGCGGTATCACCCGCCGGCGGCGCCCAGGGTCGGGGTATCCCCAGTATCGCGATATTCGTTCGTGATCCGCAGCAGGCGGCGGAGCCGCCCCAGCAGGTCATCAGCCGATTGTATGGCCTGACGCCCACCGAGGTGAACCTGGCCATGCTGCTGGCCAATGGCCGGACGCTGGACGAGACGGCAGCGCAGTTGTCCATCAGCCGCAATACCGCCCGCGCGCACCTGCGGGCGGTGTTCGCCAAAACCGGTGTGACCAGGCAGGCCGGGCTGGTGCGGCTCATCCTCAACAGCATGGCGCCGTTTGCCGGCGGGGAGTCCCCCTGTGACCCGGCGGTACGGCCTGCTGCTGTGCCTGGCGCTGACCGCTTGCGCAGGGGACGCGGCGCGGCGAGGCGATGAGGCGGCGGGGATGCCCGCCGATTCCGGGGCCACGCTCGTTTACCAGTGTAACGATTACCGATTCGTGGCGCGCCCCGCGGCCGATGCCATAGCGCTGTGGCTGGACGACGGGTACACCGTTTTGCCCCGGGTGCCGGGCGCGTCGGGCACGCTCTACGAGGAGGGCGATGTCGCCTTCTGGAGCAAGGGTGACGAAACCATCCTGACCGTGGCCGGGGAGAGCTTTCAGAACTGTCACCCCGATCCGGCGCGGGCGCCGTGGGAGGACGCCAGGCTGCGGGGCGTCGATTTCCGCGGTGCCGGTGACAGCCCGGCCTGGTACCTGGAAATCCAGGGGGAGCGCCAGCTGCTGTTCGTGGCGGGCGAGGGCATGCAGCGCGTGCTGTTGACCGATCCCGTCGCGCAGGCGGTGGGCGCCGGGCGGATTTACCAGGGGATGGCGGGAGGGCATGCCTTGCGGGTGGAGATCGTCGATGAACGCTGCACCGGCGTCCCGGGGGCGGACACGTTTCCCAGCCGGGTCGTGGTGACGCTCGACGGCGTCGGTTACCGGGGTTGCGGTGAACGTCTGCTGAATCCGTGGGAGGACCTCGAGTAAGTCTAAGAAATACACCATAAGATATTGATATATATACAATAATATAATTATAAAAATTGCAGCTGGCGGTCCGGCACAACATTTTCCGCTAACTTGACTGACATCAATGTGCAGCCCCCCGGACGCTCCTACTATAGCGCGCGCAACGGCAAGGCATTGCCGTATCGCAGACCATTAAAAGGAGTGTGACCATGAAGAAAGCGTTGACCATGGCAGTGGCCGTCGCCCTGTGGGGCGGCAGTGTGCTTGCGCAGGCGTATGAACAGGGCGACTGGATACTGCGCGCGGGCGCAACCACCGTGGATCCCGACACCAAGAGCAACGACATCAACCTCCCCGGCGGACTGGTGGCCAGGGCGGATGTCGACAGTGACACGCAGTTGGGCATCATTCCGGCCTACATGTTCGCGGACCAGTGGGCGATCGAGGTACTGGCGGCGACACCGTTCAAGCACAACATCAAGGCCAAGGGCGAGGGTGCTATCAGCGGCACCAGCGTGGATGCGGGTTCCACCAAGCAACTGCCGCCCACCGTCAGTGTGCAGTGGTACCCCCGGGCGGGGGAGAGCGGCTGGCAGCCCTATTTGGGCGCCGGCCTGAACTACACCGTATTTTTTGATGAAAGCACGGATGGGCAGTTGGTGGGGCTGCTGGGCAGCCTGACCAACGGCGCGGTCAACGATGCCGACCTGAACCTGGAGAACTCTTTCGGCTACGCCCTGCAGGCGGGCGTGGACGTGCCGATCGATGATCACTGGGCGTTTAACGCGGGTGTGTGGTACATCGACATCGACACCAAGGCCGAAATCACCGCCAAGGCGGACGGCGCTACCGCCGCCAAGGTCAAGTTCGACGTGCAACTCGATCCCTGGGTCTACAACGTGGGTATCGCCTACAAGTTCTGATGCCACTCTCTGGCCGCTTCACCGGCGTCTGGAGGCAGCCTGGCCCCGCTTTTTGTCTGGCGGGGCTTTTTTCCTCCCGCCGGGTGTTGCGGCGTAAATCTTGGACATCCGCACACGCCAATATAAAATAGCGACTCCAACCGCCGCGTAGATTTTTTGGTCCTGATGAACAAGCAATGGGCGTTGTATTTCGACAATCTGCTGAACAGGGACAAATATTTGTCTGGCCTGAACAGGAGAGTGGAGTACTTCAAGGACCGGCCTTCATCGGCATCGACCAGGACCATCGACGCGCTCCCCGATGTCATTGCCGCCCCTGACTTTACCGTGCCGGAAGTCAATGCGCGCGATTTCTGCATCGAAGCCCTGCAGCAATCGATTCGGTCAAGGGGCTGCCTGATCGTCAGGGATTTTTTCACGGTGGATGAGGTCGACGAAATGAGGGCTTATGTTGAGCACTCGTTCGCCGTTAACCGGGAGGGCCGCCTGAACCGCTACCTGACCAAGCAGGTTGACATGTCCGGGGTGTTGAAACAGACCAGGGAAGATATACAGCGAAAGCGCCAGCAAATACCCACCTACACTGACACGGTAAGACTCGGGAAGAAATTTCCCAAGCCCTATATCGGTGACAGCAAGTCTTTCCTGACCGCGCAGACGCCGATTGTCTGCGAGCGAATGCTGGGACTGTTTGAGCGAAAGCGTTTGAAGGACGTGCTTGCGCAGTACTTTGAAAATGGCCCCTGCGTGT
Organism: Halioglobus sp.; assembly: GCA_041395965.1. GTDB lineage: Bacteria > Pseudomonadota > Gammaproteobacteria > Pseudomonadales > Halieaceae > Marimicrobium. The sequence goes on along the minus strand of JAWKZM010000068.1, from coordinate 1,171 downwards.
CCATCTACAAATGGGCCCTGAGAAAGTCGGCGCCGCCGCAGCAACCAATCGATTTTCACCAGGACGGCACCTTCATGGGAGAGGAAATCGACAGCCTCAATTGCTGGATCCCCGTGTCGGATTGCGGTGCCGGCTATGACGTGCACGGACTGGATGTCGTTCCCGTGCGCCTGAAGCGCCTGTTTGGCGCGGGGACGGGCGTGTTGGGCTGGACCATTTCCGAGCAGGCGGTGGTCGATGAATTTGGCCGGGATGCCATCGTCTCGCCGACTTTCAGGCAAGGCGACGCCTTTTTCTTCGACCACCTGCTGGTGCACCGAACCCAGTCCATACCGGGTTTTTCGCAACAACGGTATGCCATTGAAACCTGGTTCTTTGACGCGGTGAACTTCCCGCAAAACCAGATTCCGGTCAGGTGGTGATCGCCCGCTGCGGCGGCGCGCCCGGCACTGCTGTTCCCCCTGTTCCGGCAAACCAGCGCGCCTAATGGTGGGAGTGCAGCTCGTGCCCCGGCGCTGCCGTGTGGAGCAGGTGTCCACTGTGGGCGGCGGTGATATAGAGTGTCCAGGCGCCCGAGCCGATCAACAGCACCGCGATCAACCGCTTTAACCCGCGCCGGCGCAGGACCGCCTGTAACCGCTGCGCGCCCAGGCTGGTGGCAAGCATCGCCGGCAGCGTACCCAGCCCGAACAGCAGCATCATCAGCGCGGAACTCGCGGCATTCTGTGCGGTCGCCGCCCAGGCCAGGCTACTGTAGATCAACCCACAGGGCATCAGGCCCCAGCACAGGCCGAGTGCAAAACCCTGTGGCCAGTGGCGCAGCGGCAACCAGCGCGAGGAGAGTCGCTGCACCGGGCGCCACAGGCCGGCGCCGGCGCGCTCCAGCAGGGCCATGCCGCGCCACCAGTCGGCGACGTACAGCCCCATGCCGACGAGCAGCAACCCTGCCAGGTAGCGCAGGCCGATCGTCCAGGCGGCGATGTCGATACTCCCGGCGGCCAAACCCAGCAGCGCGCCCAGCAGGGTGTAACTGGCGATGCGTCCCGTGTGGTAGGAGAGGGTGATGGCAGGGGAGCGCGGACCGCCGAGATTGAGTGCGGCGGCGATACCGCCACACATGCCCAGGCAGTGCCCGGCACCGGAGAGGCCCAGCAGGAAAGCCGCACTGGCC
>JAWKZM010000067.1:0-7867 GCA_041395965.1 Halioglobus sp. | reverse complement strand
TGCCCGGGCAGTGGCGGGGACGCGAGCTGCGGTGTACCTGCTGTCGCCGCCCGCTCCGGTGCACGAAGCCCAGGCTGCGCCTGCCGTTTCCGGGGCGCGCCTTTTGACTGTTCGCCGGCGGCACCGGCGGAATGCGGCGGCACTGTCCGGGGTTGCGCGCGGGCAACAGCCCGTCGCGGCGTCGGCGCGGCACCGGGCAACTGGGCGCGCGAGACATAGCTGTCCACACCCATTGCCTGCAGGTACGCCCTGCGCCTGAATTCATTCATTTTGGTTTCCGCGGGATCCGGCTCTCGACCCGCAAAAGTCTAACAGCTTTTCACGCCGGGCTATATCCAGCGCCAGCCGTGAAGTCGGAAAAACAGGCACGCGGAACCCAGGAAATAGCTGACGTGGCGCCAGCCCTTGTTGGCGGCATAACCGCCGTGGTGAACGATGCGCATGCCCGGATCGAACACCAGGTGACCGCGCGTGGCGAGGCGCAGCGACAGGTCGAAATCCTCGAAATACAGAAAAAAAGCCTCATTGAACCCACCGACGGCCCGCAGGTCCGCAGTGCGCAACAGCATGAAGCAACCGCTGGCGATGGCCACCCCAACCGCTTCGTCCCCGGAGCACGACTCTCGCAATTCGTAGGCGGCCAGCTGCCGGCGAAACAACCGACGCAGCCACAGGGGGGCGAAGCCACGCAGTAACAAGACCAGCACCGAGGGATACGCTTTACACAGGTACTCCTGTTGCCCGTTGCCACCTGACGCCCGGGGGCTGACCAGCACCGTGTCGTTATTTGCCAGCAGGCGCGACAGGCCCGCGTGCAGGGCAGCGGCATCCAGTTCCACATCCGGGTTCAGAATCAGGTGAGCGTCGCTGTCCAGCCGGGGCAGCACCGCATTGTGACCGTGGCCAAAACCACGGTTTTCCTGCTGCATCACCGTATGCACACGAACAGAGGTCGTCCGGGACCAGCTGTCCGCCTCCCTCTCCAGCTGCTGGCGATAACTGCCGGCGGACGCATTGTCCACGAGGTATACCGTCACGTCCCCGAGGCTGCCCGCCTCGCGGGCAGCAACCGCCGACACCTGCAGGCTGTGCAGGCAGCGCCGCACCAGTTCGAGGGCGCTGTCGTGAAGTACGATCGAGACGGATAAGTGAACACGGGATTGGGGGGCGACATCCATCGCGGGATGGTATCAGGTGCCGGATGCGGCGCAACTGCAGGACGCCTGCGCTGCTGCGCCGCGAGGTATTGCGGGAGCTGATATAACCGTTTTGTATGCGATTTCGAAAAAAAAGGCGCTGACACCGGATTCCACGATTCCCATTGACCCCCAACCTTGTGTAAAAAATCACAAAAGATACCTATCACTCTGTTATTTATCGAGTTTTTGATCATGACCGTGGTAAGCTGTACTAAGTGGATAATTCAAAGGTTGACTCTGTGGGCAAACGCCGCAGAATCAGGGAAAGCCGAATCACACTATAAAAGCTGCTATACAGCGGGCAACAGGGGATAACAATGATCAATCGGGGCGCCACTTTCATCAGCCGTCTGGCTGTCATATTCGCGGTATTGTTCACGTTTACGGCCTGCGGAGGCGGTGGCGGTGGCGGCAGCAGCTTTTACCAGGGGGACGATAGCGAACAGGCCACGCTGTTTTTCGCCATGTACGACCCGGTGGGCAATTCGACCAACACGATAACCTCATCCAACCCGGGTACCCTTAAGGTGACCGTGAAAAACGCGGGACCCAATGTGGTCGTCTCCGCCTCGACAGACCTTGGCACGCTCTTTCCCTCCACCGGTACGGCGTTAACGGACGGCGGCAGCGTCGCCACGTTCCAGCTGGAGGCCGGCGCTGAAAAAGGCGCAGGCACTGTCACGGCATCGGCAACGGTCAACGGCGTCGCCGTCACGGGCACGTTCGGATTCCAGATCGGGGACAACGGCTTGCGCCTGGGCTACTTCGATGCGAATGGCGACTTCGTGGAAAATCAAATCTCCATCCAGCCGCAGGGCACGCTGGCTCCTGGCGGCAATGCGCAACTTTCCGTAGTCATTCTCAACAAGGACGGTGAGCGCGTCGGCACAGTCGAGGACGTACGGTTCAACAGCGGCTGTATCGGTGCCGGCCAGGCCACGATCAACCCGGTTAACCCGGTGAAATCCGCCAACGGGCAGGCGTCCACGACATACACCGCGGCAGGCTGTGCCGGCGTTGACTCGGTAACCGCCACCCTCGTCGGCGCCGCCGCGCAGGCCACGGGCAGTATTACTGTTGCATCACCCCAGGCAAACGCGGTCAATTTCGTCAGCGCGGCACCGACGCTGATCGTCCTGCGCGGTACGGGCGGCGCAAACCGCATTGAGAATTCGGAAGTGGTTTTCAAGGTAGTTGACAGTACTGGCGCGCCGATCCCCGGTGTCTCTACTGCCCTTTCCCTTAGCACCCAGGTGGGCGGTCTGTCGCTGTCAAAATCTTCCGCGCTGAGCGATGGAGAAGGCCTCGTTAAAGTCATAGTCTCCTCCGGTGATGTTGCGACTACCGTACGTGTCATTGCGACCATTAACAACGGCGGCGGCCAAACGGTGGCGACAGCCTCGGATCTTATAACCGTAACGACCGGGCTGCCAGACCAGAACTCCATCAGCCTGTCCGTCGGCGGCGGCGGTTTCGTTGTGGGCGATGCCATGACAACTGATGGCCTGACACGCACCCTGAGCGTCCGGATGGCCGACAAGTTCAACAACCCGGTGGTCGATGGTACAGCCGCCGTGTTTACCACCGAGTATGGTGCCATCGTTGGTTCCTGCACCACTGTGGGCGGTACCTGTTCGGTCCAGTGGAATAGCCAGGAACCGCGTTACCCGACCCTTACCGGGACCACATATATTCAAACGATTGTCAACGATCCAAGTTACAGCTGTCCATCGCACCTTCTCGATAAATACGGCCCCTGTCCTGAAGACCTTGGCTACATCCGCGGCGGCCGCTCCACCATTCTGGTAACCGCCATAGGCGAGGAATCCTTTATCGACCGCAATGGCAATGGCATCATGGATGAGGACGAGCGGTACCTTTTCGACAACTTGCCGGAAGCGTTCATCGATAATAACGAAGACGGGTACTACACGCCGTCCCTGCCCCAATGCCTGGCCGACCCCTACGGTTCACTCCAGTGTATTGCCGGTCTGGAGGAAATATTTGTCGACTTCAACTCAAACGAGAAGTACGACTACAACGACGATCCGCCTGTATACAACGGCCTTTTGTGTCCACCGGAAGGCAATGGTGTATGGTGCAGCAGGGACCTGGTCAATGTGCGCGACGAAGCCTTCGTGATCCTGGGCAGCCCCGATTATTACATCATCATGGTGCGCAATCAGCGTATTGTTGATACCACTGTGCATGGACAAACCCAGCAAGTGGTGATCTCAGACATCTTTAATAACAGGCCGCCTGCTGAGTCGACAGTCAAGGTGGAGGTCTCCGGTGACTGCAAGCTGGTAACTCCGTCGGACTTCACGGTGTCCAACACGGCCGCGCGCGGCGCATACACCTTCCCGCTGGTCACCACGATACCGGATACATTTTCCGATCCTTTCGTACCTGGAACTATCAAAATCTCGCTGGAACCTACCGAGGGACCTACTCCGCAGCCTGTAACATTCTACTGCGACGATTCTCAGCCTGTTACGGACCCCTGCGATCCAAATACCAACCCCAGCCCACTGCCTGACTTCTGCAATCCGTGATCAGGTGACATTCGCATCGGAAACACTTCAGGAAGCCGCAAGTTATGCGGCTTTCTTTTTTGTGGATCCTGCAGCAGCGCGTACAATTGATAACGCTCAAGTCTGCACTTCTTCTTCGCGCTTCTGGGCTTATGTACCCAACGCGGCGTTGCGCTTGGTTGAGACCCGCACTGACTCCGACCACAACCGTGCTAAGCTTCGCAAGATATACGAAATGGAATGAGCTCTACCCCCGTCATGACGTGGAAAATTGGCAAACTACGTACCACAATCCAACTGACGGTCGTAACCGCATTTATTTTTGCCACCATTCTGACCGCCGGAATCGCGATAAGCCTGCAGTACTACTTCGGCCAGTCCATGGCCAGGGAAGTGGCGACCGACCTCTACAGCACCGCGTCCTCCGGAATCGCCGGGGAGCTGCGCAACGAGGGACGAATCAATGCCAATGTCATCGACCTGCTCGCCGATAACCCGGTACTCCGGGACAGCGGCAGCGCGGAGGCGCACCTGCAAATCTTCACGCAGGTGCTGCAGAAGAATCCACTTTACTACGGCATCTATCTCGGTGGTGATGACAACAGCTTTTTCGAGGTCATCAACCTCAACACGAGTGACGCTGCTCGCAAGGCACTGCACGCGCTGCCTACTGATCTCTGGCTGCTGATCACACTGGAGCGTGGCGACAAAGGCGAAGAACGGCAGTTTCGTTACCTGGATGAGAACTTACAGGTACGGCTCTCGCGCAGAGAGCCAACCGATTATGACGTGCGCTCACGACCATGGTACACCGGCGCGATGAACACCGACACGGTACAGATTACCCAGCCCTATATTTTTGCGCAGCTGGGAGCGCCAGGGCGCACCCTGTCGAAGCGCCTGAAGGACTCCGGGACCGTCGTGGCGATAGATATGACCCTGGCGACCATGTCCGATTTTCTCAGTGAGCACAATATATCCGAACACGGGGACGTTTATCTGTTCACCGCAGATGGCCAGGTTATCGCGTCCAGTATCAAGCGACCGGGCGACAGGGAACGACTACCAGTTCCGGAAATGGCGCTGACGGCAGCGGAACAGCAATTCGTGGCGCAACAGCCTGTGCTACGGGTCTCAAATGAGCTGAACTGGCCACCACTGGACTTCAGCCAGGCAGGGCAGCCCAAGGGTTACTCGGTGGACGTTGTGAAACTCATCGGGCAAATGACCGGGCTGAAATTCCAGTTCACCAACGGATACAGCTGGACCGAATTGGTCGAGCTGTACCGCAACCAGGAGATCGATGTCCTGCAGTCAGTGATACTGACGGACAACAACAGGAATCTGGGGCTGTTCGGAAGGAGTTACACCCAACTGCCCTTCGCCGTGGTCACCACGCAGGGAAGCAACGCCATAACCGACCTGGCGCAGCTTGAGAACAGGAAGGTCGCGATTCCGACAGGCTGGTCAATCATTCCCATCCTGCAGGCACGCTATCCACTGATTGAGATCGTCGAAACCGATTCCACCCTGCAGGCGTTGCAAGCGGTACTCGCGGGCGAGGCGACTGCCGCCATCGATACCGAGGTAATCATGCGTTATATCGCGCGCAGTTACTTCCTGACGGGCCTGCAATACCACACCGGACTGAATGTCACGGACGGGGAGCTTCCTGACAAGTTGTATATCGTCGTGCCCGCGGACAAACCCCGCTTGCGCAACCTGCTGGACAAGGCGATCACCGCCATCGGCAGCACACAACTCGAGTACCTCTCCGACAAATGGCTGACGCCGGACCAGGATACCAGCGCAAGCTATTCCAATGTCGTGCCCAGCCAGGCCCTCATCCAGATCGCCTCTAACCCCCAGGCACACGGCCAATTGATAGAAACAGAATTCAACGGCGAGACCTATCTCGCCTATGCGGCGCCGACCGGGGACGCCGACAACCCCTTGTTTATGGGTATTCTCTCGCCCCTGGACAAGGTCGTGGCTCCGTTCCTGGACCAGGTCAAGTTATCCATAGCCATCACGGCCGTCTTCCTGCTGCTGGTACTGCCTTTATCCTGGTTTTTTGCCAACCCTATCGTGCGACCTATCCGGCAACTGGCGCGCGAGAACGAAAAGGTGCAGCGACGCGAGTTTGCCAAGGTGATGCGGGTGGAATCGCATGTGCGGGAATTGGATGAACTTTCCGGCTCCATGGTCAGCATGGTCGTCGCCATACAGGCACACGAACTCGCCCAGCGCGCGCTGATGGATGCGTTTATTGAACTGATTGCGCAGGCCATCGACGACAAATCTGCTTATACGGGCGGTCATTGCAAGCGCGTCCCCGAACTGGCGCTCATGCTTGCGGAGCATGCATCCACCAGTGAGCTGCCGGCTTTTCGCAACTTCAACCTGCAAACCGACGACCAGTGGCGTGAATACCGGATCGCCGCCTGGCTGCACGATTGCGGAAAAATCACCACGCCAGAGCATATTGTCGACAAAGGCAGCAAGCTCGAGGCCATCTATAACCGCATTCACGAGGTGCGCATGCGCTTCGAAGTGCTCTGGCGCGATGCGGAGATCCAGTACTGGAAAAGGCGGCTGGAACATCCCGAACAGGAAGCCGCGCTGTCACAGCAGCTCGAGAAGAGGCAACGCGAGTTACTCGAACAATTTGCTTTTATCGCCAGCTGTAACGTCGGTGGAGAATTCCTGGACCAGGATAAGCTTGATCGCCTGATGGCCATCGCGAAAACGACATGGCAGAGGCATTTTGACGACCGCCTGGGGCTATCACCGGTCGAGGAACTGCGCGTGCGCGGTCCGGCTCCTGTACTACCGGTCACAGAACACCTCCTGGCTGACAAGCCAGAGCATATCGTAGAGCGCACACACTCCGCCATCTATCCGCCGGAATATGGGATCAACATGGACATCCCGAAACACCTCTACAATATGGGCGAAATCTACAATCTTTCGGTTTCGCGGGGAACGCTCACCAACGAGGACAGGTTCAAAATAAACGAGCATATGATCAGTACGATCAAGATGCTGGAGAGCCTGCCCTTCCCGGAGGAGCTGAAAAATGTTCCGCGCTATGCCTCCACCCATCACGAAACGATGAGGGGATCGGGCTACCCGCGGAAACTTCGCGGTGAGGAACTATCCATACCTGAACGAATTCTCGCTATCGCGGACATCTTTGAAGCCCTTACCGCTTCGGACCGCCCCTACAAGAAGGCGAAGACCATCGGCGAGGCCCTGGAAATCATGCATAAAATGGTGCTGGATAATCACATCGACAGGGACTGCTTCGAGCTGTTCGTGCGAGATAAGGTTTATCTTCGCTACGCGCGGGAATTTTTGCCGGAGGATCAGATTGATGACGTTGATCCCGGGAAATTCCTGGCAGCCTGAACCTCCGGGTGTCAGCCCGTGGACTGCCGTCGCCGCCACGACCTCGGTGAACAGTCGTACCAGTGCCTGAAGGCGCGCCGAAAGGCGGCCGCATCGCTGTACCCCAGTTGCGATGCAATTTCCGCAATCGAGTATTCGCTCCGCCTGAGCAGGGCTTCCGCTCGTTCCCGAAGGCAGCTTTCCCTCAGCTCCGCGAACCCTGTACCCGCCAGTGAAAGCTGGCGACGCAGCGTCGACAGGGGCAACCCGAGGCTGCGGGCGACATCTTCCTGCCGGGGAAGGCCCTCGCCCTGCCTGACGGCCGCCGACAACAAAAATGCTACCTGTTCTCCCAGGTCATTGACCGCGTCTTGAAAGACGCCACAGGGATACAATTCAAAAAAGTGCTCGAACTCGGTCGAGGTTCGCACCACGGGTAAATCCAGCACGGCCTGGGGAAATTCGAGTGCGTAGGCCTGTCCACCCGCCAATACCGGCGCGCCAAATAATTTAAGAAACGGGAGTGTATTCTCACGGTCTATTGGTCCGATGCGAACCTGCCGGAGGTGCAAGTCCACACCCACCAGCCACTGGAATAGTTGGTAGAAAGCAAACAAACCCGTAATGTCGCACAGGCTGCTGGCACTGCTGTTACTGGTCCTCAGGGAGTCGAGGCAAAAAGATACCGTGTCACCCGAGTGTACCGTGTGAACCTCGCCTGCCCTGGGATACAACGCTGCACAA
>JAWKZM010000066.1:0-8745 GCA_041395965.1 Halioglobus sp. | reverse complement strand
CGGCCCCAATATCATGAAAGGCTACTGGAATCGGCCCGAAGCCACCACAGCGGCGATTGATCCCCAAGGGTGGTTTCACTCCGGTGATATCGGCTACTTTGACGAGGACGGATTCCTCTTTATCTGTGATCGCCTCAAGGACATGGTGATCTCCGGCGGCGAGAACGTATACCCCGCGGAGGTGGAGAGCGCACTGTACAAGCACGCATCCATCGCTGAGGTGGCGGTCATCGGCCTGCCGGACGACAAGTGGGGAGAAGCGGTGACCGCCATCGTGTCGTTGCACGACGGCCACCAACTGACCCTCGAGGAGTTGCGGGAGTTCGCACGCCCGCTGCTGGCGCGGTATAAATTGCCCCTGCGCCTCCATGTTGTAGAGGCCCTGCCACGCAATCCTGCCGGTAAAGTCCTGAAGTTCGTGTTGAAGGACGAACTGCTCAAATAGCCGCCCGGAATACCGTATTGCCGGTATTGTCGGCCCCGGTCTTTTGATTTACCTTTCTGCGCTCGCAGGCTCTCTCATTTTGTTAACTATTTACGGCCCCCGGGCTGAAAAAATGTACCGCCAACGGCTTGAATCACTGGTGCGGTCCGTTTACGCAATTAGTGTGTATGCCATATAATAAGCATTACGTACTAATTGAGCGATGCACACCATGCCCCGCCTGCGCGAGCCGCTGGATACCTTCGGATTCCTGATTCATGATGTCGCGCGCCTGCTGCGGAAGAATTTTAACCGCCGTGTGCAAAGCTTGGGTCTTACCCAGGAGCAGTGCAGGGTGATCCTGCACCTGTCGCGCCACGAGGGCATGCGGCAGGTGGATCTTGCCGAGTTGCTGGAAATCAAGCCGATTACCCTTGCTCGCCTGCTGGATAAACTGCAGGAGAGCGGATTGGTCGAGCGGCGCGCCAATCCTGAGGATCGCCGGGCCTTCCAGCTTTACCTGACGCGCCAGGCCCACCGGGTACTGGAGAAAATTCTGGCCGTCGGTGCGGACACCCGGGCAGACGCCAACCGGGACGTATCGCTGGCCGACCTCGACAGGTTGTACTCGGTGTTATCGCGCCTGAAAACGAACCTGATCGAGGCGGAAGAACACCAGTCAGCCGACCTCAGTAAATAGCCAGACGTCTTACTATGTTGAATAATCGCGCTCTGCTTTTCAGCCTCGGATTGCTAGCTGCCTGCCTGGTTGGCGCATACCTTTATTTTACTGCGGGTCGTTACATCAGTACCGACAATGCGTACCTGAAATTTGACAAGGTCACGCTCAGCGCGGAGGTGACGGGAAACATAACGGAGGTTCTCGTTGCCGAAAACCAGCACGTGCGTGAGGGCGAGACTCCTCATCAGGATCGATGATTCCTCCTATAAAGTGGCCCTCGCGAAAGCCGACCGCGCGGCTGCAGAAGGCCCAGTCCTACATCCAGTCGCTGCGGGCCAGCTACCGCACCAAGCAGGCTGAACTCGCGTTGGCGGTCAGCAACCAGGCATTCGCCGATAAGGAATATCAGCGTGAACAGAACCTCTCCCGCAAAAACCTGACATCGCAAGCGCTTATTGATGACAGGAAGCATGCATTGGATACCGCCAACGAGAACAGGATCATCATTGAGAAGGAACTCTCGCAGTTACTGGCGAGCCTGAACGGTCGGGTGGACGGTCCGCTCGAAGCGTACTCAGAGGTCATGGAGGCCCAGGCAGACCTCGACCTGGCGAATATCAACCTGGAGCACACCCGGATCACGGCACCTTTTGATGGCTATGCCAGTCACCTGCCCAAGCTAGGACAGCACATAGATCCTGGCAGTCCGGTGCTGAGTCTGGTTTCCGACAAGAACGTCTGGGTCGAGGCCAACTTCAAGGAGACCGACCTGGTCAACCTGCACGTGGACCAGTCAGTGGATATCACGATAGACGCCTTTCCCGATCTGCGCTGGAAGGGCACTGTCAAGAGCGTCAGTGCCGCGACGGGCGCAGAGTACTCGGTACTGCCGCCGCAGAACGCGACCGGTAACTGGATCAAGGTGGTGCAGCGTGTACCTGTGCGGATCGCCCTCCAGGTTAATGAAGCGAGCCCTCCACTGCGCGCGGGTATGAGTGCAAACGTGGAAATCGACACGCGCTCGTCCGCGATCTGAAAGCGCACCGGTGAATACCCTCATCAACAAATTGCAAAGCCTGTCTGAGGAGACCCAGCATTTCCTGTTGATCACCGCCGTGATGATGGCGGCTATTATCCAGATCATCGACACCACCATCGCCAATGTAGCCCTGCCGCATATGCAGGGCAGCCTCTCGGTGACACAGGACAAGATTTCCTGGGTCCTTACCTCCTACATCATGGCGGCGGCCATCGCCATGCCGCTCACCGGCTGGGTCGCCGGGCGCGTGGGACGAAAGCGGCTCCTGATTATCGCGGTCACTGGTTTTACCCTGGCTTCCATGGCCTGCGGTGCCGCGCAAACGCTGGACCAGATCATTTTCTTTCGCGTTCTGCAGGGTATTTTTGGCGCCAGCCTGGTGCCGCTGTCGAACTCCCTGCTGCTCGATTCGTTCCCTGTCCACAAGCAGGCCAAGGCAAATGGCATCTGGGGAGTGGGCGTAATGGTTGCACCTATCCTGGGGCCGACCGCGGGCGGATGGCTCACGGAGTACTACAGCTGGCGGTGGGTCTTTTATATCAACGTACCGTTCGGCATTCTTTCCCTGCTTGGCGTTATTGCGCTGGCCAAGGAAACGAAGAAGGATAAGGAGCGTCCATTCGATCTTTTCGGATTCATGTTATTGAGTATAGCGATCGTCAGCCTGCAACTGATGTTGGATCGCGGCCAGTCAAATTACTGGTTTGAATCCTCCGAGATCGTGACCGAGCTCATCGTGTCGATACTGGCGTTCTACTTGTTCGTGGTGCATATGCTTACGTACAAGAGTCCCTACGTCGAGCCTCGACTGTTCAACGACAGGAATTTCTCCCTTGGCCTTTTATTCATGTTTTTGCTGGGCGTAATCATGCTGGCAACCATGGCTCTCTTTCCACCCTATCTCCAAAATCTCCTTGGATATCCGGTGTTCGATGCGGGTCTGATCCTCGCGCCCAGGGGCGGTGGCACCATGTTGGCGATGTTGTTGTCCAGTCGCATGATGGAGCGATCCGTTTTGCCGCCTCGATACCAGATTGTCATGGGTCTGGTTTTGATTATCTTCTCACTGTGGCAAATGACGGGATTCAGCATTGATGTCACGCAGTCGATGATTACCTATACGGGATTTATCCAGGGCTTCGGGCTGGGTTTCATTTTTGTGCCGCTCAGTACCATGGCCTTCGCGACACTGGACCCGGCGCTGCGTACTGAAGCAAGTTCGATTTTCGGCCTGATGCGCACGATAGGAAGTAGCCTGGGTATTTCAATAGTCGTGACCGAACTGGCAACCAATATGCAGCGCGAACACGCCGTGCTTACCGAACACATTACTAGCTTCAATCCACTGCTGCACAGCAGTGCAGTGTCCGCGCTGTGGGATATCAACACCACGCAGGGCCTGGCGCTGCTGGAGGCGGAGATCGCCCGACAGGCGCTACAACTGGCCTACATCGATGATTTTCAGCTGATCATGCTCATGGCACTGGTGGCCGTGCCCGCGGCACTATTACTGCGCAGCGCCGCGCCGGCGGCGCGGTAATCAGTTCTCCCTGCCGACGTTGGCCTGCGCCGCCGCGATGCGGGCTATCGGTACACGAAATGGGCTGCAGGATACGTAGTCGAGGCCAATATCGTGGCAGAACTGGATGGAGCGGGGGTCGCCGCCGTGTTCACCGCAAATGCCGTACTTGATGCCCTTTTTCCTTGCGCGGCTTTCATTGATCGCCAACTCCATGAGCCGCCCGACCGCACGCTGGTCGAGGGACACGAATGGGTCCACATCGATCAGCTTCTCTTTCAGGTACTTGGGAATAAATTTCCCCGCGTCGTCCCGGGAAAATCCGTAGGTCATTTGGGTGAGGTCGTTGGTGCCGAAACTCATGAATTCGACTTCGGGGGCCAGCCGGTCAGCACCCAGCGTAGCGCGGGGGGTCTCCATCATCGTGCCGATCTTGTAGGGGATGGACACGGTTCTCGCTTTTGCCATTTCGCGTATGCACTTATCGATGATGCCGGTGATCAGGCGAATTTCGCGCACGTTGATGACGAGCGGAATCATGATTTCCGGCTGCGGGCGATAGCCGGCTTCCATGGCGTCCGCTGCGGCACTGATAATCGCGCTGACCTGCATGTGGGTAATTTCCGGATAAACCACCGACAGGCGGCAACCGCGGAAACCGAGCATCGGGTTCACTTCCGCGAGGCGATGAGCGATATCCCTGATTACCTTCACGGGTTTGCCAATTTTGGCAGACAATGCGTCGATGTCTTCCCCGCTCTGGGGCAGGAACTCGTGCAGCGGCGGGTCGAGTAGTCGAATGGTCACCGGCAGTCCATCCATCACCTTGAACAACTCGAGAATATCGTCGTGCTGGAACACCTGTAGTTGGTCGAGGAACGTCTGCCGTTCCTCCGTTGTTTCCGCGAGGATCATCGCGCGCATGATGTCGATCCGGTCAGCGGCGAAAAACATGTGCTCCGTGCGGCACAGGCCGATACCCTCCGCCCCCAGTTCCCGCGCCTTGGCCGCGTCTTGCGGAGTTTCCGCGTTGGCCCTGACACGGAGGCGGCGATACTTGTCTGCCCAGCTCAGCAGGACCTGGAAGTCATCGCTTGAACTGGCTTCGATCTTGGCGATGTCCCCCAGCATGACTTCCCCGGAGGTACCGTCCAGGGTAATGACATCGCCGCGCTGCAGTGTGACGTCTCCCGCGGTTGCCGTGCCGGCCGCGTAGTCGATGGTCAGCGCACCGCACCCGGTGATGGCGCAAACCCCCATTCCGCGCGCGACCACGGCGGCATGGGAGGTCATACCGCCCAATTCCGTGAGCACGCCGGCGGCCACTTTCATGCCGTGGATATCCTCCGGTGTGGTTTCCCGTCGCACCAGGATGACACTGCGCCCTGCGGCGGCCTCGTCCTCGGCTTCCTCCGCGGAGAACACCACGCGTCCGGTGGCTCCACCGGGACTGGCCGGCAGCCCCTTGGCGATGACGTCACGCTTTGCCGCAGGGTCTACCATGGGGTGCAGGAAGGCTTCCACGTGCTCGGGGGAGACGCGCATCAGCGCTTCGCGCTCGGTGATCAGACCTTCGTTGACCATGTCTACCGCAATTTTTATGGAGGCCCTGCCGGTGCGTTTGCCGCTGCGTGTCTGCAGCATGAAGAAGCGGCCTTCCTGCACTGTGAATTCAATATCCTGCATATCGCGGTAATGCTTTTCCAGCAGCGCCTGGGTTTTGAACAACTGGTCATATATTTCGGGCAGGCGCTCAGCGAGCGCCGAGACGGGCAGGGGCGTGCGAATCCCCGCAACGACATCTTCGCCGGCGGCGTTAAAAAGAAACTCGCCGAAGAAGGTGTGCTCTCCCGTGGCGGGATTGCGCGTAAAGGCCACGCCCGAGCCCGAGTCGTCGCCGAAGTTGCCGTAAACCATGGCCTGCACGTTGACTGCCGTACCAAGACTGTCATCGATATTGTTCATTTCGCGGTAGACGATCGCGCGCGGTGTATGCCAGGAGCGGAATACCGCCTCCACCGCCATTTTCAGTTGCGTAAACGGGTCCTCCGGAAGTTGCGCCAGCGTCTTGTAGATCGCGACGATCTCCCGCCAGTCATCCGCGGTCATGTCGACATCGAGTGCCTTGTTGTGGGTTTGCTTGTAGCGATGCAATTCGTGTTCGAACCGGTCGCCGTCCACGTCCAGTACCACATTGGCAAACATCTGTATGAAGCGTCGGTAGCAGTCGTAGGCGAAGCGGGCGTTCCCGGTCCGCAGGGCGAGGCCCTCGGCGATCTCGTCGTTGAGGCCGAGGTTCAGGATGGTGTTCATCATGCCGGGCATCGACACAGGCGCGCCGGAACGCACCGAAAACAGCAGCGGATTTTCCGGGTCGCCGAAGCGCGCCCCCATTTTTTTCTCCACCAGGTCCAGCGCGACGCGATACTCCTGCTCCAGCAGCGCGGGCAACTTGTTACCGGCCTGGAAATACTCCCTGCACGTGCTGGTGGTGATGATGAACCCGAACGGGACTGGCAGTCCGAGCGTGGTCATCTCGCACAGGTTGGCGCCCTTGCCGCCCAGCAGGTCCCGGTCGTCCTTGCTGCCCTCGTTGAACAGGTATACGCGCTTTGCCATGATTCTGAATCCGCAAGCCTAAAAAGAGGAGACGGCAGTATATCCGCTCAGGGCATACGCAGGGAGCCTGAATCACGGTTAATAGTCGATCGCTTGCGCTGGGTCATAAGCGCAGGATTTGCGCGTTGCACACGGCCCGCATGCGGGCCCAGGGCGCACTCAACGCCGTGCAAGCAGTTCGCTGAGACGCTCCACCTCGGACAACTCCGCAGTGGCCGGCACCACAAACAATTCCTGGCAACCGGCGGATTCAGCATTATCCAGGGCGGCAAGCACGGCATCGGCAGAACTGCGGTGCACTGACTCGGCCATCATGGTGGCGATCTCCGCCCCGGCAATCGCCAGGTACTCATAGACGTAGTCGTACAGCTTTTGCTGGCCATTGTCCGCCAGGTGTACCAGAATCCACCCATGCGATACGCGTCTCCTTCCGATCTGCCTGCTGCCAGGCCGCGTCGGCCATGGCGAACGTGCGGTTCAATTCCTCCGCCTCACCATTGCCCGACCAGGCGTAGAGTCCGTCCGCCCACCGGGCGCAGCGCTCGATGCTCTTGGTCCCATTGCGCCTGCAAGCAAACGCGCGGTCCCCTGGAGTCGGTCGGGGCGGGCCCGATGGGGCCACCCCCGGCCACCACTTCCTCACCGCGCCAGACTTTGCGCATCTCCTCCACCTGCCGGTCCATCCGTCCGTAGCGCCCCTCGTACCGCGCGCCCAAGGCTTCATAGTCCTTTTCCCGTCCGCCGTATCCCACCGCGACGCTCGTCACCCTGGCCCCGGACAGGATCTCGAGGGTGGCGATTTCCGTGGCGACGCGCGTCGCACTGTGCATCGGCAGCACATAGAGCGTCGGTGTAATTTCAACTCGGGTGGTGGTCATGGCCGCGGCAGCCAGTACTACCCGCATGTCGTAGGTGGGTCCGTGAACCCGCTCCCCGCAGGACAGGGCATGGTAGGGCCCCTCGTCGACAGCACGGAACCACGCGAGGTAATCCTCCCGGGTCAATCCGGCTTTCATGTAGGGCAGGCAGACGCCGATTTTCATGCGCGATGACATAGTTGTTGCTCCTCTGGCTGGCACCACCGATGTGGAATGGGCGCTATAGTAGCCCAGTTCTGTTTGCGACCTGTTCAGCATTCTGAACCGGGGCGGCATTGCGGCTTGTCCCTACCCGTGTCGGTTGGTCGCAGCGCACCCCTGGTGTAGTTTGGACTCCCCCATCATGTGATTTCTTCCGAGAGTGGTGACTATGAAAATTGACGGCCCGTTCTACGCGCAACTGGGTGAGGCAGCTGTGGAGGCGCGGCGTTTGGCAGCCATCGGCTACGACGGGGTATACAGCCTGGAAGGCAGCTGGGACCCGTTCTTTCCGCTGGTCATGGCGGCGGAGCATGCGCCTGCGCTGGACATCGCCACGGGCATCGCGGTGGCGTTTCCGCGCAACCCCGTTCATCTGGCGCACCAGGCTTGGGACCTGCAGCGGTTCAGCCGGGGTAAATTCCTGCTGGGCATTGGTTCGCAGGTGAAAGCGCATATCGAGAAACGTTTCGGCGTGGGGTTCCAGCCCCCCGCGCCGCGGATGCGTGAGTATATCCTGGCCCTCAAAGCCATTTTCGACTGCTGGCAGCATGGCGCGCCGCTCAATTTCCAGGGCGAGTACTTCCGCCATACGCTGATGACGCCCATGTTCAATCCCGGCCCGCTGGAGTGCAAACCGCCGCCGGTGTTGTTGGGTGCGCTGGGCCCGCGCATGACGGAAGTGGCGGGAGAGGTTGCCGACGGGCTGATAGTCCATCCGTTCAACAGCATGCCCTTCCTGACCGAGCACGCATTGCCGGCGGTGCATCGTGGCCTGGCCAAATCCGGTCGTGCGCGCAGCGATTTCATCCTGCAGATCAATGCCATTATCATCACCGGGGAAACCGAGGAGGCGCGGGCCGCGGCCCGGGCGAGCGTCAAGAGCCTTCTCGGGTTTTACGCCTCGACCCCCGCGTCCCGGCCACCCAGGGACGCGGTGGGGTACGGCGACCTGCAACCGGAACTAAATCGCCTGTCCAAGGAGGGGCGCTGGGACGAACTGGGTTCCTATATCGACGAGACGTTCCTCGACGCGTTCGCCACCAGCGGTAAACCCGGCGAAATCGCCGATAAGCTGCTGGCAAAGTATGGAGAGCATGCCGACCGGCTGGCGGTCTACGCCCCCTACGCGGCGCCTGATGCCATGTGGTCGGCCATTATCGCTCGCTTGAAGGCCCGTTGAGCGCGGTGGGTCGCAGTGGCGTCGAGCGCTGTTGGGCCGGGCTGACGACCGGACGTCGGTACGTCGCATTTGTGTACCGGACGCTCGCCCATGGCAATTGCCTTGGGGTACACTCACCGCCCATATGAATCACCCCCTGCGCATCCTCACTCTTGGCGCCACCTGCATGGTGGTGTGTGTAATGTTGGGTGGGTGCAGCAGTC
>JAWKZM010000065.1:0-9255 GCA_041395965.1 Halioglobus sp. | reverse complement strand
CGGTGTAGATGTAGCTGCCGGTAGCCGACCAGTCGAGCGCGAACATTTTCCAGAAATAGGTGGTATTGAGTGAGGCCTTGTTTTCCGGCGTAAGCGGGAACTCATTGCCGTTGAGGTCCTGTTCGTCCTGGCACAGGGGCGCCTGGCTGTTGCCTTGGGCCAGCGGACCGAGCGTGCAGGCATTGGCGTCCTTGGTAAAGAATTCGTCGTACTCGGTATTATTGTATGACCATGTACCGCTGACCATGATGTTCTCGGTCGGCAGGGCCTGCACTGCCAGTTCCAACCCCATGGCCCTGGCCTTGTCGGCGTTCACAAAGGTGTTGAGCCCGATACCCTCGACCACGTCCTGCTTGATCACCTGCAGGTTCTGGTAATCGTAATAATAGGTGGACAGCTCCAGGTTCAACCGGTTGTCCCACATCGCGCCCTTGTAACCGATCTCGTAGGACAGGATTTCCTCCGGTTTCACCACGTCGACCAGCGGGCTGGCGGTGGGTTTCTGGAAATTGAATCCGCCGGAGCGATACCCGGTGGCGACATACCCGTACAGGAAGTGGTTTTGTGCCAGGAAATAATCGGCTCCCAACCGCCAGGTCCACTTGTCCCAGTTGTCCGCCTGGTTGCGGTAGACCGTGGGGTTGTCGGGATCGCCGACGAACTGTACGAAGGTATTGTCGTTGCCGTTCTTGTCGTCGTAGGAATAGCGCAGGCCAAACGTCAGCATTAACTGTTCCGTCCAGTTCCACTCCAGTTGCCCGTAACTGGCATAGGAGCTGGTATCGACATGGGCGGCCCCGCGATAGAGGTAATTGTCGTCGCTCACCGGCTTGTTAATCAGGCTCGCGAAGTAAGCGTAGGTCTCCATCAACTGGTTGTTCCACTCCCGGTAGCTCACCACCTGCTCTTCATCGCTGTGGTAGTAGTAAAGCCCGGCCAGTAACGCGATGTCGCGGTCCCAGTCCGACGTATATTGCAACTCGTGGGAATCGAAGCTGGCCTCCTGGTTGATGACGTAGGTCATATCGGCGGGTGTAATCCCGTAACCGGTGATGGCCGAGACCGGCACGCCGAAAAAGTAAAGCTTGGTCCAGTCCACCCCGGAATCCTCGGTGGCGCTGGCGTCGGCGTCCTGGGTGGTATTGTACTTGTACTTGGAGTAACCCCCGGTGTACTTGATGGAGTAGCCCTCAGCCATATACTCGCTGTTAAGGAAGGCGGCATTGCGGTTGCTGTTGAGATCGGTATCGCGGTCCTGCTTGACCTTGTCCTCATCCTTTACTGACGGGTTTTCAATGGCCAGCCCCTGGCGCATATTCACGAAGTTCTGCTTGGGAAACATGCCCGGAAAGTTCAGCGTCTCCCCGGTGTCCACGTCAGTGACGACCTGGTTCAGTGCGCGGGAAAAAGGCTCCAGTATGTAACCGTTGGTCGGGCGGAAATTCTGGTTCACTGCCACCAGTTTGAGATTCGTACTCCACTTTTCGGTGGTCTGGTGCTGCAGACTGACTGTGCCGTAACGGGTATCGTCCTGCTCGTAATCGTTGCCGTTGTAAATATTCTTCTGGTAACCGTCGTGCTTGAGTTGCGATACGCCCACCAGGATGCCCAGCTTATCGTCCACCGGGCCGCTGGCCAGCGCCTGTAACACCCGGCCGTCATAGTTGGTGACCTCGGCCGTCGCCTTGCCTTCCCACTCTTCCGTGGGCCGCTTGCTGATAAAACTGATGGCACCGCCGACCGAGTTGCGTCCGTAGAGTGTGCCCTGTGGGCCACGCAGGACTTCAATGCGTTCGATATCAAAAAACTCGTTGTAGTTGAAGATCCCGTTCTCCGTGCCGTAGACACCGTCCCAGTAGATGCCGATGCCCGGCTCCGAGCCGACCGCCAGGTTGGGCCGTCCCACGCCGCGAATGCTCACCGTGAACGTGGTAATACTCAGGGACGGCGTGTGGGCGGTCAGGCCCTCGCTGCCATCGATTCCCAGTTGATTGAGTGTCGCGCTGTCGAAGGCGCTGATCGACGCCGCCGTCTCCATCAGGGACGATTCCCGCTTGGTGGCCGTCACGATGATTTCTTCCAGCGAATTTCCGGCGCCGGCACCAAACGCCAGGGACGCGGAACCCGCCAGGACGGCGGCCAGGGAGTATCGCAGGGACTGATTACCGACTTTCATGCTGCCACACCTTGTTTATTCTTATAGGTATGACGCTACAGCAGAACGTTTTTCTTGGGAAGGCTAAACCCTGAAAATATGAGGGAGCCGGGGCTGCGGGTGTCCGCCCCCGACACCAGATCGCCGTCAGCCGTCCCGGAAGGTGGCGTTTACCGCCGGCTGCGCCACGTATTTCTTCAACTCATTGCGCCCGACCACCATGCGGTGTACCGCATCCGGGCCATCCGCCAGGCGCAGCGTACGCTGGGCCATGTACATGCCGGCCAGCGGCGTGTCCTGTGACACGCCCAGGGCGCCGTACATCTGGATCGCCTCGTCGACGATACGGATGGAGATATTGGGCACGGCGGTCTTGATCATGGAAATCCAGACGCGCGCCTCTTTCGCATCGACATTGTCCATCATCCACGCGGTCTTCAGGGTAAGCAGGCGCGCCTGTTCAATGTCCATGCGCGCATTGGCGATGATGTCTATATTGCCACCCAGTCGCGCCAGGGGCTTGCCGAAGGCCACCCGTGAAATGGCGCGGGTGCACATCAATTCCAGTGCCTTCTCCGCGGCGCCAATGGCACGCATACAGTGGTGGATGCGGCCTGGCCCGAGACGGCCCTGGGAAATCTCGAAACCGCGGCCCGGTCCCAGCAGGATATTGTCTTTCGGCACGCGCACGTTGGTGAACTTCTGGTGCATGTGGCCGTGGGGTGCGTCGTCCATGGAGAACACGTTCATGGGCCGAATATTCTCGAACCCGGGCGTATTCATCGGCACCAGGATCTGTGACTGCTGCAGGTGTTTGGGGGCGTCAGGATCGGTTTTGACCATGACGATCATGATCTTGCACCGGGGATCGCCAGCCCCGGATATATAGTGTTTTTCCCCGTTTATCACCCACTCATTGCCGTCCAGTACCGCCGTGGTGGAAATATTGGTGGCGTCGGAGGAGGCCACGCCAGGCTCGGTCATGGCAAACGCGGAGCGGATCTCGCCGTTCAGCAGCGGCTCCAGCCACTGCTTCTTCTGCGCCTCGGTACCGTACTTGTGCAGCACTTCCATGTTGCCCGTGTCGGGCGCGGAGCAGTTGAACACTTCCGCAGCCATGTGTGACTTGCCCATCTCCTCCGCGAGATAGGCGTATTCAACCGTGTTAAGGCCCGAGCCCGCCTCGCCGTCGGTCAGGAAGAAATTCCACAAACCCGTGGCTTTCGCCTTGTCCTTGAGTCCCTCCCGGATATCGGTCTGCCGCTGGGTAAACTGCCAGCGGTCACCCACGCCGATATCCGCGTAGTAATCGTACTCCACCGGCTGGATTTCCGCTTCGATAAACCGCTTTACCTCCGCCAGCAGCGGGGCCACATTGGCGCTGATACCTAAATCCATTGTCCTTCTCCTTGTCCTGTATGCACTCGTTGTTGGAAATCCTGTCGCGGACGAAATCTCAGGAGGCCGCCAGTGCGGCTGCGTAATCCGCCTTCAGCTGCCGCTTGAAAATCTTGCCCGATGCAATGCGCGGCAGTTGTTCCTGGCGAAACCAGATGTGCGCGGGAATCTTGAATCCCGCCAGGTGCTCGGCCAGGTACTCGCGCAATTCATCGGCGGTCAACTCAAGGCCTGCCCTGGGGACCACGACAGCCCCGACAATCTCCCCGAGACGCTCATCCGGCAATCCAAACACAGCGACTTCATGGATGCCCGGATGCGCATAGATCGCTGCTTCCACCTCAATACAACTGATGTTCTCGCCGCCGCGAATAATAATGTCCTTGATCCGGTCGACAATGTAGAGGAAGCCGTCGGCATCGAGATAGGCCACATCGCCCGTGTGGAACCAGCCGTCGACAAAGGCTTCCGCTGTCGCCTCCGGCTTGTTCCAGTAACCGATGACGTTGGCAGGGGACTTGATACACAACTCGCCCCGCTCACCCGGGGGCAGTACCCTGCCGTCCTCCGCCACCACGCGAAACTCCGTCACCGCGGGCACGGCGCGCCCGGCACTGGCGGGCCTGGCGACATAAAATGCACCGGCGTTCACTGAGCCCAGCGCATTGGTCTCGGTCAGGCCGTAGCCGATACCCGGTGCGGACTTACTGAATGTGCCACTGATCTTTTTCACCTGCTCGGCGGGTCGCGCCGCGCCGCCGGCCATGATTTCCGTGAGCGAGGAGATGTCCCTGTCGGTGGTTTCCGCCGCCGCCTGCAATTCCGCGGACATGGTCGGCACCCCGTTGAACCAGGTGATGCGTTCTTGCTCAATCAGCCGCAGGGCTTCCTGGGCATCCCACTTGTGCATGATCACCATCTTGCGACCCACCACGAGGGATAACATGAACGCCGAGTGGCTGGCGGTGCAGTGAAACAGCGGAATAGTCACCAGCGCGGCGGGGGACAACCCCGGCTCCCGAGCCTCCTGGGTGCCGGCCATCTTGGTGGCCACGCCCATACACATCCAGCTGTACAGGGCCGACAGCACGCCCCGGTGGGACGACAGCGCACCCTTGGGATGACCGGTTGAGCCGGAGGTGTACATGATGGTGGCGTAATCCTCCAGCGAGACCTCCACGGCGGGCATGCTCGCTCCGGCAAACTCCTGCAGCAACCCGGCGAAAGCCGCGTGTTCGACCTCGAGGTCGCTGCAGTCATCGATGGCGATAATTTTCAGGCCGTGCTTGTCGGCAATCAGGAGCAGCCGTTCCACCCGGGCGCGATCGGCCACCACGACCTGGCGCCACTGTCGGCGAAACCGTAATCCAGTTCCTCGGTAGTCCACCAGGCATTCATGGGCACCGCCACTGCGCCCACGGAAGTGGCGCCGATAAAAGCCATCATCCACTGCGGGTTATTGCGGCTGAGAATGGCGACACGGTCGCCCTTGACCACCCCGTAGCGCTGCACCAGCGCCGCCCCGAATTCGCTGCTGTGCTGGTAGCCCTGGCCAAAGGTATAGCGCTCCTGCAGGTAAACTGCGAAATCCTTATTCGCGTGCTGCAACATGACGAGAAAATACTGACCCAGGTTGGCTGGCAGCGTGGCGAAGTTGCGGTACACGACACCGCCCAGTGTGATGGTATTGACTTCGAAGGCCTGCCCCTTGCCTGTAAGGCTGGCCACCGCGTCGTCAAATCGCTTGAGTTCCGGATTCATTCTGGTAAGGCTTCCATCTTGGTCTGCTGATTCAAAAACCACTCAGGCGGGCAAAGCGGTCCAGGTGATAGTGGTGGTCGCCGAACGTGTGCTGGGCCACCCGTGCGCGTTTGATAAAAAAGCCGATCTCATGCTCGTCGGTCATACCGATCCCGCCGTGCATCTGGATCGCCTCATTGGTGGCGCGTTGGGCAACTTCGCACAGTTTTGCCTTGGCGGCACTGGCGATCAGCGACAAGTCGCGCTCACCGGCATCGATTTGCTGCAGGGCCTGCAGCACGATGGACCGCGCCAGCTCGAGTTCGGCGAACAGCTCCGCCGCGCGATGCTGCAAGCCCTGGAAGGAGCCGATCGCCCGGCCGAACTGCCTGCGTTCTTTCAGGTAGGCCACCGTTCTCTCGAACGCCTCGGTCGCCAGCCCCAGCAGTTCCGAAGCGAGGCCGATGTTGGCGATATCCAGCGCACGGTTGAGCCCGTCCCAGGCCGCCCGGCGCCCCAGCAGGCTGGCCGCGGGCACCCGCACCTCATCCAGTCGCAGCGCACCCACGCCGCGTGAATCCACCAGGCTGCGCCGTTGCACGGCGAGCCCCGCGGTGCCGGCGTCCACGAGGAACGCACTCAGGCCGCCCTCCCCGCCCGGTTCGCCGGCGGTGCGTGCGATCACAATAAAGGTGTCTGCTGCGCAAGCGTCCAGCACCAGCACCTTGGTCCCCGAAAGAATATAGTCAGCGCCATCGGCCACTGCGGCCATCGCGGTGTGCTGCGGCGCATGGTGCGGACCCTCCTGCAACGCCAGACTGACCAGTTGTTCACCGGCTGCTATCGCAGCCAGAAGTCGCTCTTTCTGCTGCGCGTTGCCCAGTTCGCCGATGACCGTGGCAGCCACCAGTACCGTGGACTGCAGCGGGCTCGCGCTGAGATTGCGCCCGACCTGCTCCAGCACGAGGCCAAGGCCCGTGTAACCGTAACCCAGTCCGCCGAATGCTTCCGGGATCGCGATACCGGCCCAACCCATCTGCGCCATCTCGTGCCACACCGCGGTGCTAAAGCCGCGTTCATCGCCGCTGTCGCGCAAGGCCCGCAAGTGGGCGACAGTCGCTTTCGTCGCCAGAAAGCCGGCGGCGGAATCCCGGAGCATTACCTGCTCTTCATTCAATACCAGTGCCATGCTGTGCTGCTCCCCTGTCTGGCCCGCTAGGCGTCCGGCAAGCCAAGCACGCGCTTGGCAATAATATTCAACTGTATCTCCGAAGTGCCGCCCTCAATGGAGTTGCCCTTGGAACGCAACCAGTCGCGACTGACCACGCCATCGCGGTACTCCTGGCCCTCCCAGCCCAGTGCGGATTCACCCCCGACCGCCAGGTTGAGTTCATTGCGCCGCTTGTTCAATTCAGTGCCGTAATACTTGAAAATGGATGAGGCAGCTCCCAGTCCCTGTCCGGCCTTCGCCTCGTCACCCACACGCGCCATGGTTGCGCCAAAGGCCATGGTATCGAGCTGGTACCGGGCGATGGTCTGGCGCAGCATCGAGTTCACGAGACGGCCGGAGGCATCCGCGCCCAGGGTTTCCACCGCCAATTGACCGACGGATTTTTTCGGCGCGGCGCCGAACCCGGAGATCATTTCCCGCTCGTGGGTCAGCAGGTATTTGGCGATGGTCCAGCCCTTACCGGGCTCGCCCACCAGGTTTTTCTTCTCGGCGACAGCGTTGTCGAAGAAGGTTTCGCAGAAAGGTGAGTTACCGCTGATCAGCCTGATCGGACGGACTGTCACGCCCGGCTGGTCCATGTCGAACAGCACGAAACTGATACCCTCATGCTTGCTGCCTGAGTTGTCCGTACGCACGAGGCAGAAAATCCAGTCCGCCTTGTCGGCGTAGGAGGTCCATACCTTCTGGCCATTGATGACATAGTGGTCGCCCTTGTCCTCCGCGCGCGTCGCCAGGCTCGCCAGGTCGGAGCCCGCATTGGGCTCGGAGTAGCCCTGGCACCAGCGAATTTCACCGCGCACGATCTTGGGCAGGTGCTCGAGTTTCTGCTCCTCGGTGCCGAAGTGCAGCAGTGCCGGCCCGAGCATGGAGATACCGAAACTGTCCAACGCACGCCGGGCGCCGATGCGGGCCATCTCCTCGCTGAGGATTTTCACCTCCTCCTTGCTGAGGCCGCCGCCGCCATACGCCTTTGGCCAGTGAGGCACTGTCCAGCCGCGCGCCGCCATCCGATCACACCACACCTTCTGGTCAGGGTGACTGATCTGTGGCTTGCGCCCGCCATTGTAAAAGTCGTCAAAGCCCCGGACCGGCTGACGCATGGTGTCGGGGCAATTCTCCTCCAGCCAGGCTCGCGTCTCCTGGCGGAACTGTTCAAGGTCGCTCACGGGGATACCTCACGTATTGGTCGGCGTAGTTTCGACGGTCCGGCCGGCGCGCGGGAAAACACCGCGTCATTATAACCAGCTGACCGGCGGCAAGGGTTGGGAAAGCGCGCGTCGGCCCCGCCGAAATCGCATTTGAACATACAGTATGTTTTAGTGCCCTTCAAGTATCCCCAACCGCAGTCGCGGCGCCGAAACGGCGCCCATAAAGGGGTTGCCCATGGGCAACCCCTGCGCTGGCCGGCGTGCGGCGCGGATATCAGAATTCGAACACGACTTCCCCGCCCCACATCATCGGCTGCAGGTAGGTCAACGAGGTGGCGCCGATCTTGTAGTTGGCGGAGTCCTCGTCCGTCAGGTTCCTGCCCCACACCGCGAACTGCCAGTTGTGGCCGGCCATTTCCACATCGGCCAGGCTGATACGCGCATTCAACAGGCCGTAATCCTGCACCTTGACCTTGCCGAACTCGGTATTGGCCAGCGCGTACTGGTCAGCCTGCCAGGAATAGTCGAGGTGAAACCTCACCTGCCCGACGCTGACGGGCAGGTCGTAGTCCGCGGTCACCGAGTAGGCGTTTTCCGGCGCCCACACCAGTTCCGTGGTATCGGTATGATCGGTGCCATCCGGGAAGTCGACGTTGCTGAAGTCGTAATTGAGGTAGGAGTAACTCAGGCCCACCATGAACTGGTCGGTCACTGCCGCCTGCATATCCAGTTCCAGGCCGTACACGTCCGCATCGCCGGAATTAAAGGATTCGACCAGCTGGGGCGATTCCACGGGGACAGGCAGATAGTCGAGAATGATATCGTTGATGCGCTCGAGGTATACGGCGCCGTTGATTCGCAGCCGGTTGTCCATCACCTGCGACTTCCAGCCCAGTTCGTACGAGATCAGCTCCTCACTATCGAAGGGCTTGTTGAAATCCAGGCCGTTGCGGCTGGAACCCCCGGAGCGAAAGCCCGTAGCCACCTTGGCGTAGGTGGAGAAATCGCTGGTCCAGTTGTAATCCGCGATGCCCGTGTAATCGATCTTGGTTTTCTGCGAATCGGTCTGTCCCGGTGCATAGGAATTGGCATACCAGCCGTCGTTGGTGCGCTTGGCATTGCGGTCATCGTCGGTGTAGCGCAACCCGAGGGTCAGGTCCAGTTTGTCATTGAGCACGTTCGGCGTCCAGGTCGCCTGGCCGTAGCCCGCCCAGGATTTGACATCCGCATTGACCGCGTACTCACCCAGGTAATACGGCAGGGCCAGCGAAAAGTCGGTGCAGATCGGCCCGGGCGTGGAGCCATCGGTACAGGGCATCCCGGTGATAAAGTCGAAAGCGTAGTTGCCCAGCTGTTCCACCTGGGAGCGGTCCAGGAACTGCTGCTCAGTCTGGTCGCCGTTCTCGTTGAAATAGTAGGCGCCGAAGACGTACTCCAGCCGCTCGGCGCTGCCGATCAGCTGCAGTTCCTCGGTGAACTGGTCCTGCTCGGTCCAGGTGTGGACCTCCAGGCTCCCCGCACTGCCGAAGGACTGGGCGAAGTTCTGGGATATATCGTCGTTGAACTCGCGATAGCCCGTGATC
>JAWKZM010000064.1:0-9304 GCA_041395965.1 Halioglobus sp. | reverse complement strand
CATCGTTACCGCGGTCTGTTTCCATAATTTCCTTCACATACCGCCCGCGTTTGGCATGATGGCGGGCCTCGCCTACCTGAAATTCTATGGCTATTTCCTGCGCCTGAAATCGAAAGCGTGGTCGAGTGCGAATGAAAACCCTCCAGACGCTGCCGACCCGTATGACTTCGACGTTTTCGCCAAAGTGGCTCAGGCTGAATGGGACACCCTGTTTTTCTTCTACGGTGTGATTCTTACCGTGGGAGGCCTTGGATTCATCGGCTATCTCAGCATTCTCTCCGCGTCCATCTACGGTGAACTGGGCGTGACGAACGCCAATATACTGGTAGGCGTATTGTCAGCGGTTGTCGACAATATTCCGGTCATGTTCGCCGTACTCACCATGGACCCGCAGATGCCGACCTCACAGTGGTTGCTGGTGACGCTCACCGCGGGTGTGGGCGGCAGCCTGCTGTCGATCGGTTCAGCCGCGGGCGTCGCGCTGATGGGGCAGGCTCGTGGACAGTATACGTTTTTCACTCATTTGAAATGGACGCCGGTTATCGGCCTGGGTTATGCCGCCAGTATCTGGGTGCACCTCCTGATTAACGGTTGATGGCAAAGACAGTTTATTCGACTACACTAGTAACAGCCGCACTTCGTGCGGGGCAAGTCGGTAAACCACAACTGTCAGGAGATGAACAATGGCAACCAGAAAAGCAAAACGGAAAGCCAGTCCTGCGCGCAAGAGCGCTGCCAGGAGAAAGGCTTCCGCGGTAAAAGTCGCCGGTCTGGATCTCGGTAAGTACATGGACGATATCAAAATTGGGCACTACTCATGGGATGATGTACTCAGGAGTACAACCAAGAACATGGACGCGGTCGCTGAAGCAAATCGCGCGATCATCGATGGGTACAGCGACATCGCCAAACGGCAGTTCGAGATGCTCAAGGACCTTTTACGCGAGCTGCGCAAGGTCAAGGGCGACCGGGACGTGGTCGTCAAGGAACTCAAGCGGCTGGTTGAGCGCGCCAAGACTGACGTGCAGTCGCTGCAGAAGATGGCCAGCAGGACAAATAGCAAGGCACAGCGGATAGTGAAAAAGCGCGCTGAAGCGAATATGAAGGCGTGGAAGAAGCTGGTGGCCGAAGCCAGGAAGTCTGTGAGCGGAAAAATCTCCGAAGTCGAAGCGAAGGTCGCTCCCAAGAAGGCCCCGGCAAAGAAAAAGGCCGCTCCCAAGAAGAAGGCTGCTGCGCGGAAGAAGGCGGCTCCCCGGAAAAAGGCCGCCGCCAAGCGCAAAGCCGCTCCCCGGAAAAAAGCCGCGGCTAAAAGGAAAGCCGCACCCAGGAAAAAAGCCGCCAGCGCCTGATTCTACGGCGGGCTGAGCGCGCTACCTGGCGCAACAGGACCCATTGGGCGCGAGCCCGTGGGTCTCGTCGGCATGCGATCAGGGGCGATGCTCTCGCCCTATCCCCATTTCAATCCGATTCCTGGTGCCGGGACAGGGCTGCGACCGCCGCGCCCCCCACCACCAGTAACGCACCAAGGCAGCTGAGCCAGTCCAGCGGTTCCGCCGCAATAGCCATCCACTGCCAGCGATTGAGGACAAATGTGAACAGCAGTGTGAGCAGCGGTGCGATGGTGATGGCGGCGCTCACCCGCGAAGACTGCCAGTGACTCATGGCCAGCCCGAAGCAGCCGTAAGCGACGATGGTGTTGAACCCGCAGAAGGCGAGAAGCAGCAGTTCCTTCGAATCCAGCTGCTGAATCTGTTGTGGCTCGGCCAGCGGCCATAACAGCACCGTCCCGGACAGGCAAATCAGCAGCAGGATATCCTGGGCGTTGTGTTTGATCAGCAGTTGTTTTTGCGCCAGTCCGTAGATGGACCAGGTCACCGCGGCGGCGACGATCAGTACAACGCCAACCAGGTAAGTCTCGCTGGTGGTGACGACGCTGGCAAACCGCTGGTGAAAGAACAGCAGCATCCCCACGCCCAGGCTCGCCACGCCCAGCCACTGCCGGGATGAAAAACGCTCCTTGAAAATCACCACGCTGCCAATCAGCAGGAGCAGCGGTGCCAGCTGGATCAGGATCTGGGCCGCGCCGGGGTTAATATGGTCAAGTCCCCAGATGTACAGCAGGTAATTACTCACCAGGCCAAGCATGACTGCCGCGCTCAGAGGCCAGCGCCGCGTAAACAGGAGGGCCTTCAGCGCGGGGCCCCGCCTGTGCCCATACCAGAGCAGGGCGAGCAGTGCCGACGCGGAAAATCGGTACCAGCTGATGGTGATAGGGTCCATCGCACCCAGGATCGCTTTCAGGGCCAGTGGCAGCAGTCCCCACATGGACGCAGTCACCAGGGAAAATCCCAGGCCCAGCTTCCAGTTCGTCGTCACAGCGGGAGCATCTCCGTGAGTGACCTCGTCGCGGGGTCGGGGAACAGGGAGGAGGCGATCAATGCCGACATGGGGTAGGTTCCTGGGAGCCGTTTTGTGTTGGCGGCGTTACCGCCTCCGGCAGATGCTATCCTACTTCAAGGCATTACTGCATTATGCAGCAATCACGGCAAGCGAGTTGGGAGGTAGAGGATGAAACTGGGTATGGCAGGCCTTGGCAGGATGGGCGCCAACATGGCGCGGCGATTGCGGCGCGGCGGTATCGAGGTGACTGCCTGCAACCGCAGTTCGGATGTCACCGACGGGCTTGCCGCGGAGGTGGGGGTCGAGGCCACGTATTCGCTGGAGCAGCTGGTGCATGCACTCCCTGCCCCCAGGGTCGTCTGGCTTATGCTGCCCGCCGGCCAGGTTACCCAGCAGGCGATTGACCAGGTGCTGCCCTTACTCAGTCCCGGCGACGTGCTGGTGGATGGCGCCAACAGCTACTACAAGGACTCGATGCGCCGCGCCCAGGCGGTCGCCGCCGCCGGTGTGCACTATGTCGATGCGGGCGTATCCGGCGGCATATGGGGCCTCGACAACGGCTATGCGCTTATGGTCGGTGGCGCGAGCGAGGCGCTTGCGCGGCTCGCGCCCGCAATCAGGGTGCTGGCCCCTGGCCCCGACACGGGCTGGTTACATTGCGGACCGGCCGGTAGCGGACACTTTGTCAAAATGGTCCACAATGGAATCGAGTACGGCATGATGCAGGCCTATGCCGAGGGTTTCGCCCTGATGAAATCGCGGGATGATTTCAATCTCGACCTTGGCGCCATCGCTGACATGTGGCGCCATGGCAGCGTCGTCAGGAGCTGGCTGCTGGACCTTACGGCCGATTTCCTGGCACAGGACCAGCAACTGGATGACATTCTTCCCTTTGTTGCCGACTCCGGGGAAGGGCGCTGGACAGCGCTGGAGGCGATAGAACAGGGTGTGCCGGCTCCGGTAATGAGTCTCGCGCTGATGATGCGCTACGCCAGTCAGGGCGGTGACGAGTACGGGGCCAAACTACTGGCGAAAATGCGCCAGGGATTCGGCGGCCACGCGCTCGGCAAGGGAAAACCGTCATGATCGGTCCCTGCTCCTTCGTGATCTTCGGCGCCACGGGCGACCTCTCGATCAACAAGTTGCTGCCCGCGCTCTACTATCTGAACAGGGATGACCGCCTGCCTGACAACATGGCGCTTATTGCGGTATCGCGCCGAGACTGGACCGCGGACCAGTGGCGGAACTTTATGCAGGAGAAGCTCCCGTCCAGGCTCGGCAAGGACTACGACGAGGGCATATTCAGGACGTTCGTCGAACGATTCAGTTATGTACAAGTGGTGCATGACCAACCCGCGCATTATAACGACCTGAAAGCGGAACTGAGCAAGCCGCGCGAGGGCGTATGTGCCAACATCGTCTTTTACCTGGCGATATCGCCCGCCGATTTTTCCGAGGTTGTTACCCAGCTTGACGCCGCTGGATTGAGCGGCCGGCTGTTTGGTAACCGTATCGTGGTGGAAAAGCCATTCGGTTATGACCTCGATTCAGCGTTGCAATTGAACGAGCACCTGCATCGCCACTTCGAGGAAGGGCAGATTTTCCGTATCGACCACTATCTCGGTAAGGAAACGGTGCAAAACCTGTTGGTTTTCAGGTTTGCCAACAGCCTGGTCGAGCCGATCTGGAATCGCAACTATGTTGATCATGTGCAAATTACCGTGGCCGAAGCCAGCGGTATTGGCAGCCGTGCCGGTTACTTCGATGATACCGGCACCCTGCGCGACGTATTGCAGAACCATATGATGCAACTGCTTTCCGTTGTCGCCATGGAGCCTCCTCCGCAACTGGATGCGGATGCCCTGCGCGATGAAAAGGTCAAGGTACTGCGCTCCATACGGCCGATTCCTCGCGACGCGGTGAACCAGTATGTGCTTCGTGCCCAGTACGGTGCCGGAGAAGGCGCCGTGGCTTACCAGGGCGAATCCGGTGTGGGGAAAAATTCCGTGACCGAAACCTACGTGGCAGCCAAGTTCTACGTGGACAACTGGCGCTGGTCGGGTGTGCCCTTCTACCTGCGTACCGGAAAACGCCTGCCGCAGAATCGTACCTTTGTGAGCCTGCGTCTCAAGCAGCCCCCGCTGCAACTCTTTCGCGAGACCCCGCTTGAGCATATTGAACCGAACTGGATCGTGCTCTCGATCCAGCCCGAGGAGAGCATGCACATTGAAATACAGGCCAAGGAGCCGGGACTCGATATGCGTACCCGCACACTGCAATTGCGGGCATCGTTCCGGGCGCCGGATGAACGACCGCTGGGCGCTTATGAAGCATTGCTGCTGGACGTCATCAAGGGCGATCACAGCTTATTCCTGCGTTTTGACGAAGTGGAGTGGTCCTGGCGGGTGGTGGAGCCGATTCTGCGCCAGTTTCGGCGGGAGCGGGATTTTATACAGACCTATGTCGCGGGAAGCTGGGGCCCCGAGCAGGCCAATCGACTGTTTGACCGCGAAGACCAGTGCTGGCGCAACGAAATCCAGTGATGGAGAAACGCATTCACTACTATGCCGGTCCTGTGCAGCTGGTTGATGCGCTGTATAACGGTATCGCCGGATTATCCGCACGTTGTCTGGAGCAACGTGGTTGCTTTTCCGTGGTCCTTGCCGGTGGGTCCACGCCGCAGCCGCTTTACAGGCGTTTGCGCCACTTTGCCACCGACTGGCAGCGCTGGCACATCTATTTTGGTGACGAGCGCTGGTTGCCTGTCGGTGATCCCGGGCGCAACGATGCCATGGCCGCGGCTGCCTGGCTTGATCATGTCCCGATTCCCTCGCAGCAAGTGCACCGCATAGCACCGGGAACCAGCGTCGTCGATGCCGCGGCTGCGTATGCCGCCGTCCTTGAGCACGCACGGGGTTTTGACCTGGCGCTGTTGGGATTGGGGGAGGATGGTCACACGGCCAGCCTGTTTCCCGGCGATCCACTGGTCGGCCAGGGCGACACCCTGGCCATCGCCGTAACCAACGCGCCGAAGCCGCCTGCGCAGCGGGTCAGCATGAGTGCCCGGTGCCTGAGCTCGGCCGCAGCCGTCTGGTATATGGTGACCGGGCCCGGCAAGCGTGAGGCCCTGGAGTCCTGGCTCGGTGGAGCGCAATTGCCGCCAGAGCACATCAGGCCACGTAATGGCATCGATGTATTTACCGATATCACGCTACCCGGTGAACTGCGCCGGCGCTCCCGCGAAGCTTGTCCCTGAAATGTCGTTCCACGGGGCGCTCGATAAGCTGATACAACGCAACTGCCGCAATATTGAGCGCCACAAATATTGCCGGGACAAGCGACCACTTGTCACTGAAAGCAATGCCTGCGGACAACACCAGCAGGGCAATAAGCCAGTGCAGCAAAAATATTGAGTAGGCGATCTTTCCGAGAAACTCGCCGATACTGTGCAGGCGTCCCGCAGATTTCTCCCGGCAACATAAGCCGTAAAGCAGGTACGCGAATATTAGCAGATTTGGATAAATACCCAGATTCTGCTGCCAGACAGATGGTAGTAGCGCATTACTGTTGGCGGGGAATCCCCAAAGGTAGGGCGCGCAGACGAGGTGTATGATAAAGAGCGCTGCGGCCATGGGTATATGCAGTTTGGAAATGGGGTACTTCAGGTGCGCGTGGTAGATCAGCGCACCCGCGCTAAATGCAATGGATGAACCGAGTACCGAGGTGTAACGTTCCTCGAACTCCACGCCAATATAATTCTGGTACAGAACATAGGCCGCGGAGAGTACAAACCAGGCAAGCACTGTGGAGAATCGCCTCACGAGAAAAATCATTATCAGGTAAAAAACCAACTCCACCCGCAGACTCCATGTCTGGGAAACCGCCAAAGCATCAGGGAAACCGTAAACCAGACTCAGGTTGGCAAGCCACGCGCGCAGGTTGCCTGGCGAGCCTATAAAATCGGATAGCACATAACCGTAGCCGAAGGGCTGCTGCAGGTACTGCGTCAGGTAGCTGGTGGCAAGTGCGGTCAATACCAGAACAATCAGATAGGCGGGATAGATTCTCAGTACCCTGTTTGCGACATATCTCATGGTGCCATCTGTGCCATGGTAAACCTCGTTGAGCACCATGCTCATGAGGTACCCGCTGATCACATAGAAGCAAAAGACGGCATAAATTCCCTGCCACCACAGCAGTTGCTGCCAGATATGAGAGCAGGCGACCATGAGGGCGAGAATGTAGCGAACGGTCCCCAGCATGGACGAGCCTTTTATAACCGCGAGTTGCGCCCGATGGCATCAGGTGAACGCAAGGACAGCCTCAATGACGCGATCGATGTCCGTATCGCCCAGGCCAAGGTGGATCGGCAGGGTAATGACACGATTGGAAAAATACTCCGCCCCTGGCAGTTCATGCGTGGTGAAGATGGCGTAAAGGTCATTGCGCGGGTAGTGTGTACCCGTAACGATATTCCTGGATCGCAGCGCTGCCGCCAGCTCGTCGCGACGGTCGCTGAGAATGGCGTACAGGTGATGGCTGCTCACGCGGTCTTGCTGGTGTTCCAGCAAGTGTATTGAGTCTAGCGACGAAAAAGCCGCGTCGTAGCGAGCGGCCACCGCCGCGCGAAATCTGTTGCCCTCGTCGAGATGCGGAAGCTGGGCAAGCGCTATAGCCGCGTTGAGGTCAGACATCGCGTAGCGATATCCCACTTCGGAAACACCGTACAGGTTGGAGCCGCCCAACTGCGTGGTGCGGATGTGGGTAGACGAGTCGATGCCCATCCAGCGCAGCCGTCTGGCGCGCATGACCTCGTTATCGCTGCGGGCAAACAGCAAGCCCCCATCAATAGCCGATAAATTCTTTGTGGCCTGGAACGAAAAGGCCTGCAGGCCGGCATGACTGCCGATACGCCTGCCCTTATAGCTCGCCCCCGCAGCGTGCGCGCAATCCTCAATCACCTGGAGGTTGTGCTGATCCGCCAGTGTATACACCGCGTCAAGGTCGCAGGGGTAACCACCGTAATGCACAACCATGATCGCGCCGGTGCGATCGGTGATCCGGTTCTCGATGGAATCGACGTTGATATTGCCAGTAGTGGGCTCGACATCGGCGAACACGGGTACCAGTTGCTCGTAAAGAATGACCTGATTGGTCGCGACAAAGGTTATTGGCGTGGTGATGACTTCAGTGCCGGGTTTGAGATTCAACAGTCGTATGGCGATATGCAGTGCTGCGGTGCAGGAATTCAAGGCTACCGGGTGATTACCACCGCAATAGTCGGCGAAAGCAGTCTCGAAGCTGTCAGCCAGCGGTCCCGGCCCGGGCCAGCCGGAGCGTAAAACTTCCAGGACCGCCGCTTCCACTTCCTCGGACATGTGTGCGCCACCGAGATTGATGCGGTCGTTCATCGCGCGGTCATTTCCCCGCGCCGCATGCACAGAGCCATTCCCAGGCGTTTATCTGGTTCGAAGTCCGGATAGGTGATGCGCATTTCGAAGGCGTCCGCAGAAAGAAACTCGATGGTGCGCTCAAACCGGACCGGAATTCTTGCCGCCCCGATGTGCTCGACGCAACTGAATTTCAATTCATGGGTTCGTGCGTCGAAGTGGCCGTGTTCCAGGTCGCACCGGGGGGCAATTGCGCTGATGGCGAAAGCCGTGAACCGAATGTCCTCCGGATCGTAGCCATAGATAACGCGGGATCGCTCCTCGCCCTCAAAAAAACTGCTCGATTCAATGAAGTGGCCGCCCAGAATCCCGCGATTCACCATGTGCCCGCTTATGGGCGTTGCGTGACCCGGTTCAAGGTGCCACTCGCCGGCAATTTCCCATGTTCCGACAAGTCTCGTCAGGGTCTGGTGTTCCGGAGCGCCTTTATAGTTTTTGGTGAGCGCCGCCAGAAGCGAGGTCTCCGAATTTATTCCCATCGGGTTATTATTCCCATCGTATAAGCAGCCACTGCCACAGAGAGCCACTGCGCGATGAATTCGTCATGAATGTAAGCGGCCCGTGTTGCGCCAGTCAATCAGAATTTGCCGGCCGCGCGATTAACTCCAGCTACGGTTGTTATTAGGGACAGTCAGCCAGTGCCCGGGGTACCTCCTGTAGCAGTTGGGTCGCTGCTGCGCGGAAATCCGCGTTCGTCACGGGCTTGTTGGCGTGTACCAGCATTCTCACGACTGTGTCCAGGGATGACTTTTCATGCGTCCCGGCCTGGATTTCGCTGTCCAGGGACCGCATAACCAGCACCGCCCGTGCGGTTTGTTTGCCCTGGGAATAATCGGTAGCCACACACGGCGTATCACCACTCCACTGCGCCAGGGTTGCGAATGCTTCATTGTAGCGGCGTTCGGATATACCCCCGGCGCGTTGCAGCAGTTTCAGGCTGTAGTATTCGGCAAGGCCCTCGACAATCCAGTCAGCGCCGTCCCGGCCGTGGAGCCTGCTCGCCACGTGGAACAGTTCATGCAACATCGGGCTGGTCCGGTTGCCGCTGATGAGCGGGCGATCGCCGTGCAGGTAAAGGGAGCCAACCCCCGACAGCCCGCCGCGCCACATCTCCGGCGGCCCGCTCACAATCAACAGGCGTTCGGGAAACGCCGGAAAAATATCCAGCAACGAGGGCAGCGTCCAGCGCACGAAAGCCAGTACGTCATTGGATCGCAGTTCGCTGCCAAGTGGGCTGGCCACGCTCACAATACGTTCTCCGACAGTGTCGCGGCGCACGCCCAGTTTTCCGGCGATCATCCATCCCAGCGGTCGATCAAACCGTCGCTGCGGATTGCTGACATCGAGCACCTGACCGACGCCACGACCGTAGGGCGTTTCGATTGCCCATCCCTTGGGCGCGGAAAGCTTGAGCGTGGCAGAGGAGGTCGCGCCCTTAACGGCACGGGCATTCG
>JAWKZM010000063.1:0-9386 GCA_041395965.1 Halioglobus sp. | reverse complement strand
AGGAGACGATTTTCCAGGGAGTTCAAACAGGAGGTGGTTCGTCTCGTTAAAGATCAGGGCATATCCATTGCCAAGGCCACAAAGCACCTCGACTTGCATGACAATGTGCTCCATAAATGGGTGCGGACCTACGATGCCGACCCGGCACATGCATTTCCCGGTCCGGGACCGCTGATGCCTGAGCTAACAGAGATGTTGGTGCTCAGAAACGAGATCCGAAAGCTTAAGCCGGCGCGCGACATTTTGAACAAGGCGGCAAAATACTTCGCGAGCAACCCCAACTGAAGTTTGGCTTAATGGCAAAACATCGAGGTATTTGGACAACCAATTATTGGATGTGCGAGGCTATCGATGTCTCGCCTTGCGGTTACTAAGGCTAGCCTATCCGCCCTCGAAGTAAGCGTGCCAGGGAAGGTGGCGAATCAATGCGCCAGATTCGGCGCAGCTTCTTGGAAAGCGGCGAGACTTATGGGGCACCCCGAGTCTGGCGCGACCTGTTGTCCTGGGGATATGACATCGGCGGAAAAGGCGTGGCTAGCCTGATGCGATAGGAGAAGCTGCAGGCAAGAGTCCGCATCGGTGACTGCCCCGTAATAGCGGTTTACGCCCCGGACATCCGCTGGCGCCGAATAGACTGGACAAGGACTTTGAAGCCTCGGTGTGGGGAAATGCAAAAAAGTCCGCAGTTCGCAGGCTTCTAAGTTGTTGCTTTGGTTTGGAAATTTGGCGCGCCTTCGTCGCAGCCGCCCACCCGGACCACCGACTGCACCAACTCGGTCGGCCGCTTACCCTGGATGACCTCAACCAGCACCGACACCTCGTGATTCGCGACAATGCCGTGAAGCACACCCGGGAGACGGGCGCATGGCTGGGCAGCGAGCGACGCTGGACGGTTTCCCACAAAGCGACCCAGATCGCCGCGG
Source organism: Halioglobus sp. (assembly GCA_041395965.1). Taxonomy (GTDB): domain Bacteria; phylum Pseudomonadota; class Gammaproteobacteria; order Pseudomonadales; family Halieaceae; genus Marimicrobium. The sequence continues at coordinate 8,463 of JAWKZM010000063.1, read as the reverse complement.
CCTGTCGTGGAATGGGATTTGCGTGGTTTCCCGAACATGCCATTGCCGGTGAGTTACAGGCGGGCACCCTCAAGCCAATTGCCATGCGTGAAGGCGGTGAACGGTTCGTCGAGTTGTACCTGATCTTTGCCGATCCCGATTTTCCCAGCGCCAGCGCCACCCACATGGCCGATATCCTGCGGGAAAACGTAAGCTCCCTGTCCGCTGAACAGGCGAAAGTCGATTGTTAAGCATAGTGGTGTCTATGAAACGATGGGAAATCCATAGGGTTTCAGATTCAATGTGCGCTGAATTCTTTCGCGCACGACATCAGGCACGCCCGCCCTGTCTGCAAACGACTCCCATTTCGATACCACGGCCTGTACCTCGGCAACGATTTTCGCGGCGCGCCCCCGTTTCATCGAGGCAGTTTTTGCGCAGGCGATGAAGTCCTCCAGCGTGAAATTGTCGCGTTTTCCGTTCACCGTCATCTGATGGCGTGCTGTCCACGTCCCCGAAGGATTGAAACTGTAGGTCATATCAAAGCCGGGGCCAGCGACCACTCACCGGCTTTATTCATCAGAAAGGCGATATTCTTCACATGGTCATCCTGATTGCGGGCCACAATGTTAAATACCATGCGTCGGAACTGTTGCTCGATGGCCAGCATGGCAACCGCAGTTGCCGCATCACCAGCATGGCCTGCTCGTAGCTGTAAGCGCCCGCCATATTGAAATCGTAGTGCGCCAGGGCGCAAAGTGACTGCATGTGAAGTTTCTCACCGGTGGCAAGCCGGTCGCAAAGCGGCGCGTCATGAAATGCGACCGGCCATCCTCCCTGAACAACCGACATTCGCTGATATCGATGCCGCATTCAAGCGCCATCAGATAATACGCATACTCGATCAATCCGTAGCCTGCCGGATCTTCCAGTTCTTTGTCCTGATTGCCAGTGACGCCGTCAAATTTCAGCAACCAGTATTCAAATCCCGCGCCGGCTTTGACCTGGCCAGACCGCACTTCATTGGTTTTCGGATTCCAGGCGATGACCGCCTTCGCCCTGCGCCACCGGCGGAGGTGCCCACGCGCAGAATATCCCTCAGCGCATCTTCTTTGCCTTCATCTGAAAATGACGCCCGCAGGTTGTTCCGGTGGGTCAATATTTCCGATGCAAGCGCAACCAACTGGCTGACCTCAATGCGCGAGGTATGCTTTTGCCCTGGGGCCGATGGCGGGGGCGAATTCAAGCGCCCCCATGCCGCGTTCGCCGGTATAGCAAAGCCGCTCAACAGCGTTGAAGGAATGCGCTGGCCGCCCCTGCGATGCCAGCCAGGCATCAATCAGTGCGTTGCCAAATCGGTCGGGCAGCGAGTCCGCCAGCAGGCCCGGCAGCCCGAGAAACGTCTGGCTTGCAAGCTCGGGAAAGCGGAACACGCGCCGGGACAGCGGCATCGCAATCGGCGCAACCTGAATGCCGCTTTGCGCGAATGCGGCATCGTATTCAAAGCTGGCAACGTCCTCCCCGTCCTGCAGCGAGACCGCGCCGATGGTTTTACCCCACAGCCTGACTTCGGCAACCGTGCTCATGGTTTCTCATCCCAGTGCCATGGCTGCCCGGCCGCCTTTGCGGCGCGTTTACCCGAAGCCCGTTTCCGGACCTTGCCCTTGCGCTTCAACAAATCCATCGGTCTGGGCCCGGACTCCGGAATCAGATTATCCAACCCTGATGCGGCGTCCAGCACCCGCAGCACACGAACCAGAGTGTCCAACTGTGACGTTTGCCCTGCCTCCATGCGCTCGAGAGTGCGCTTGGCGATCCCCGCCTGTTCGGCCACGGCCGCCTGGGTCAACTGCAATTCAAGCCGGCGACCCGCAATCCGGGCGCCCAATTCGGCCAACACGGCATCATCTGTGAGCAAATCGGTTATTTTCATAGTCGTTATCTATTGCGAATATATTGGGTAACGTCCCATATATCGTCAATTACTGCGACATATAGCTTAATAAATCATGTTTGTCTAGTCGTAATAAATGTCGAGTTAGTGGCTTTTAATATATTTTTTCGCCATATATTACGATATATACCGATTAATTAATGCGCTCGCCCGAGTGAGTATCGGTGTGGAAATGGCGGAACTGCCCGAGCAAGGCCACTTAACGCTAGCTACATGCGCGCCTGCTGCTTGGGGCTGTAGGCGCAATGTAGTGGGTAACGCCGTGCCTGCACTGGCTATGTGCTTTACCCATTGTGGCTGAAAACCACCAGTTTCTTTTCGGGTATCACCATCAGGACGGCCTCATCCTTGAACGAATAGTACGAACCACCGGTTCTTCCGCTCCCTACTATTTCCTCATACAAAGAGTCACCGATACTCCCGCCGCAAAGCAGTTCATATGACCAATTTTCCGACCTGGTCCAGTCATCCCTGGGAGTTTCCATCCACTCGCCATATGCATAGTATCGGTCAGAATGACCTCGAGCCTGGCCTGATTCCTCAAAAAACTTTACACCTTGTTCTTTGATGGCTTCTGCTGTTTTACCGTCCAATTTGTAGACAGCCGTACCACAACCTTCCCTGAGCCCCGAATCCGAGGTGATAGAAATGCGGTAATCGAGACCAATATTCTCGGGAATAGCTTTTCTATACCAGTAATCCTCGAACAGGTACCACGCCCCGATTAGAGTAGCGAAAATTACTCCAATAACCTTTACAGCCTTCATCTGGCTCCTCTTTAAGATCGGCGATCTCGCGCTTCAGCTTGCGGATTTCTTCGCTCTCTTCCATGGAGTAGTCCACCCCGTTCATCGAATTGAACTGCTTCTCCGACAGACGCCTGTACTGTCGACGCCAATTGTAAATCTGGCCAGGGTGAATGCCGAGTTCCCTGGCAACCTCGGTGGTCGACGTATTGGGATCATCGGCACGACGAACGGCTTCCCGGCGGAAGTCTTCCGTGTAGTGGCTGTACTTGTTTTTGTGCTTCTTGTTTCTGGTCATCGTTAAACACCTCGTTAGCTACAAATGAGATGTCTACTTTTCATGGGTAGCTTCGACACACAACGCCTACAACACCGGCCAGTCGAGGCTGGTGGCCAGAAGTGTCATCTGAACAGGGGGAAGTCCATTTCAATCATAGTGGTGTCTATGAAACGATGAAAAGTCCACCTGGCGTGGTGCAGAGCTATCGCTCTTGCGCCCAACTCTCGACTATCTCAATCGCTTCAACTACAACCTGAGGGGAATCACGCTGAATGTAATGCCCACTTGACGGGGAAGCTTACGATGTCTCCGGTACAGACCGGAAATTATTGGCACACCTGGCACGATTCGAACGTGCGACCGCCTGGTTCGTAGCCGCAATGGTTATATTTTAAATCTATAAAAATCAATTACTTAGATACGGCCCGCCCTCAAAATACCCCGTATCGGCCCGTACTCCCCCGTAGAAACTCTACGCCGGAACTCGTTACTTTCCTGCCGCCCATATCCTCCCAATGCTCCGTGCGCAGCAGATTTTATGCAAAATAAATCTTGTAAAATCAAATTACATAATCTAATTTTGCATCATGATATCCAGACATATTGAACCGGAGCTGAGGCAACTACTGGCCGAGTATCCCGTTGTGACTATCCTGGGTGCCCGACAATCCGGGAAAACAACCCTCGCAAAGGAACTGTTGCCTGATTGGGACTACTGCAATCTGGAGGCACCTGAGACCCGACAGTTGGCTGAGGAAGATCCCAAGGCATTCCTCGCCCAATTCAGGGACCCGGTAATACTGGATGAAATTCAGCGGGCACCGGACCTGCTCAGTTATATTCAGGTCATCGTTGATGAGAGCCAGCAAAATGGCCAATTCGTACTGACGGGTTCACATCAGCTGGCGCTGCGAGAGGCCATCACCCAGTCTCTGGCCGGTAGAACCAGCATCCTGAATTTGTACCCCTTTTCCATTTCAGAACTGCGCGATGCGGGCATCGTATTCAATACACCCTGGGAGTACATCTACCAGGGTTTTCTACCCAGGATCTATGACCAACAGCAGCGCCCTACCCAGGCTTACTCGAACTACTACCAGACCTACGTCGAACGGGATGTCAGGCAGCTGATCAACCTTAAGGATCTGGCCGTGTTCGAAAAGTTCATCAAACTGCTGGCCGGACGCGTCGGGCAGCTGATGGATTACAGTTCACTGGCCAATGATGTCGGAGTCAGCGCCACGGCCATCAGGCAGTGGTTATCCATTCTGGAGGCCTCGTTCATTGTCTTCAAATTGTCGCCCTACTACGAAAACTTCGGCAAGCGGGTGGTGAAATCACCGAAGTACTTCTTCACCGACACTGGCCTGCTCGCTTTTCTGTTGGGGATCGAAAAAGGCGGATCAGGGTTCGCGACCCTTGGTCGGCCAACTATTCGAGAACCCGGTCGTGATCGAGTGCTCTTTAAAACTGAAGAACCAAGGAAACGCCCAACTCATATTTTTTCCGGGACAGCAACGGCAACGAAGTGGACATCCTGTTCGAGTGTGGCCGGGAACTGGTCGCCATAGAGGTCAAATCCAGCGCCACCTACCGCCAGGAACTACCCGCGCCTGAAACGACTGCGCGGGCTAGCCTCGAATATCAGACAATCTTACCTGGTCTATGCGGGCGAACCGTTTGTCTTCAGTGACGGCATTACGGCGCTGCGGTACGACCAGGTTGAAGAGGTCTTCGTAAACCTGGATGTACCAGGTGGCGAAGGCCGAATGCTCACCAAGGTTGATCTGGCGCGTCGTTGGGAGAGGCCTGAGGGAACACGGCGGATAGCGCCTACCCGATCCGTTTGTACCGGAGGTGTAAACGATGTGTCCGGTATGGTGTCCCTACCAAAAACTCCATCCGTGAATAGCTTCCTCCTTTATTTCATCAGGATTACCCGCGTATGAAAATTACACAACATCCTTTATCGGAATCCGGAAATTCCCCGAAGGCGCGTCAGTTTCTCACTTCGGCCGGCAGGATAGTTTACACGCCGGGACACACCGCCGCGATGGTGCCAATTGAGCCGCCAACCAGGGTGTCTGAGGAAAAGTCCGGCACTGGTGGTAACAAAGCATTGAGTGGTTGGCTGATGATTAATCTAACGGCGTGATAAAAAAAATACAGCGCAGAGGCGACAACGAGTCCCGTACAAACCAATGACACAAACGCCATGTCAGCTTTTTTTACATCTCTCTTGCTCGGCCACTTGGTGCTGCTACAGGAAAAATGAGCTTGTGGTAAGGATTCTCCCGGCGTCTCTCTCGAGTTCTCTTTTAAATCCAATGAATTAGAGCCCTTTATCGACCTGCTTTAAAGCTCTTTCCTTTGCACTAATCCGCTTTGGGCGCAAATCTTGCGTGTCCTTGTGAAAAAGCTGTCAACCGGTCAGGTCAACTCTAAAAAGGCCGGCTTTGATCGTCACATTTGACGGGGGTCATTATGTTCAAAAAGTATCTTATGACAGTCGTGGTTTTCGCTTCTGTGTTGCTCGGCAATGCCGCCCATGCAGTACTGCTAACGCTGGAACCTGCCACCCAACAAGCGGCGCCAGGCGACACGGTTTCGATCGAACTACACGTCTCCGGGCTGGGTGAAGGGACCCCGCCTTTGTTCGTCGGTGGATTCGATATGGATATCATGTTTGATCCTGCAGTCCTGTCATTCCTCGGCCCCTATACCCTCGGTGCCGGGCTTGGCGATCCCTTACTTGGCGAGGCCCTTGATCTCGGTTTGGGTGACCTTGGGGCGGGTGTGATCAATATCGCTGAACTCAGTCTGCTGGAAAACGATTCCAGCTCATGTCTGTTTTGCTCCTCTCCATACCTGCAAGATCTTCAGGGAGTCTCTATTCTCCTGGCGACATTGGATTTTCGAGTTGACGTACTCCCCTTGGGAAGCATGACGTTGGTGGATATTGGAATTATTTATGGGTTGAGTGACGGCATCGGGGCTCCCTTGGACTACACGGTGCGCAACGCGCAGATCGAAAATGTCGAGTCGGTGCCAGCGCCCCCGACGCTCGCTTTGATCGCGTTGGGATTACTCGGTACTGGATTTACCCGTTACCGGGCAAGATAGGGAATAGGCAGCTACACTAGTTCCAGCAAGCAAAATAACAATTCCCCCGCCGAGTCTTCTGGACAGGGAGGTACTCATGCGCTGGTTTAGCGCCAGTATGGCAGCGCTCCTGCTAGCCTGCGTCGCACCCGCATTTGCCGATATCTGCGATATCGACGCTGATAGCGACGTCGATATTATGGATATAAGGGCCATCGCGGCTGCGCGCAATCAGCTTGCCAGTGGGCCTGACGACCCCCGGGACGCTAACGGCGACGGCATCATAAATGTGTACGACCAGCGAGCGTGCGTACTCCAGTGCACGCTATCGCGCTGTGCTATTCCGCCACCGAATCAGGCGCCGGTAATCACCTCGGCGCCTGGCACTGAAGGCGTCGAGGAACAACTGTACACCTACGACGTTGAAGCCTCGGATTCAGATGGGGACACGCTGACCTACAACCTCGACGCGGCGCCCGTCGGGATGAGCATAGACCCGACTTCTGGCCTCATTGATTGGACCCCGGCACCGGGGCAGGCCGGCTCCCACGTGGTCACGGTGAGGGTGGTGGACGGCAGGAGCGGCTCGGCGACGCAGAGTTATTCCATCAATGTCACTCCCGGCAACAGGGATCCATTAATAACGTCGGAGCCGGGTACCAGCGCGACGACGAATCAGCCATACGTCTATGCTGCAGAAGCGACAGATGACGACGGCGATACGCTGGCCTACAGCCTGGACACCGCACCTCAGGGGATGACCATTGATCCGGAGTCAGGACTCGTTCAATGGATGCCGACACCGGCACAAACAGGGAGCAACGCAGTTACCGTGCGGGTAGAGGATGGCAAGGGCGGTTTTGCGACCCAGGATTATTCTATTTTGTCGAGGCGGTCAACCGGGCGCCAGTTATCTCCTCATCTCCTTCTACGGGAGCCGTGAGTGCGCAGTTGTACAGCTACGATGTGGCGGCAACTGATGAGGATGGCGATCTACTCGCCTACAGCCTGGACGTCGCACCGACCGGGATGACAATTGATCCGGACTCGGGGCTCATTCAATGGACCCCGACGCTGGCACAAGCCGGGGCCAATGCGGTCGCAGTGCGAGTTGAAGATGGCAACGGCGGTGTTGCTTCACAGCAATTTACGATAACTGTGTCCGATGAAAACCGGGCGCCCGTTGCTGTAGATGATTTCTATAGTGTGGTCAGTGGCAACCTACTGGCGGTGCCACCTGGGGGCGTTCTCGAAAATGACAGCGACCCCGATGGTGACCCGCTAACCGCCCAGTCGCTGTCATTGCCGCAAAACGGCGATCTGACGCTCCACTCCGATGGCTCGTTCGACTACCTCCCGAGGCGCCCTCCCACCCCCGATGGTGACCGACGGTTCGTGGTCAACGAAAATCTCTCCATACTGGCCGTGCCCAATTTTATCCCCCCGACTGGTACGAGGAACCTGGGATGGCCCGAGCGTAGTGCCGACGGGAATCTCGAAACATCGTGGGCCGGTGGTACCGGCGGTTATGCCCGTGTTCTGGAGCATGTTTTCGAGGCGCAGGACATCGCTGTGCGTCAAGTGCGGATATTCGGCAATCGGCAGCACGCGGATTTTTCGGTGACGACTGAAGCCATTGTGAGACTGTTCGATCATTCTGGTACGGAGCTCTGGTCGAGTGGCGCGCTGGTGCTGGGGCCGAATGGCGATCTGGAGGTCGACGTTATTCCGCTCGTCGAAAACGTCTACCGTGTGCAGTTTGAACCGACCGCATATGACGGCAGTGGAGCTAATCTCCCCGCGTTAGCCGAGTTTCAGGTTTTTGGGGATGGCTTCGTGCAGGAACTGCCGATGGGGCTCGAGTGGAGTTGGACCGGCGAAGGGAAAAAGTTCCCTAACCATGAAAATGTGCTAAACACGCCACTCGTGGCTGATCTGAATGCTGATGGTCACCCGGAAATAGTGTTTGCCGGCACTGTCAGAACCGGGCTGGCCGTAAATCCCGGTTTCCTGCGGGCGGTGGATGGTCGTGACGGCAGCAATTATTTCGAAACCAGCCAATGTGTGGACGCTTCAACCACTATGGCAATCGCAGATATTGATGGGGATGGGTTCCCTGAAATAGTGGCCAGCATGACATCACCGTACCCTGCCGACAACCCAACCACATGCGTCGGTAACGGTGTTGTGGGCTTGAGCCCGAAGATTATTGCCTTTGAGCACGACGGCACTGTGAAGTGGGTCAGTGACGATCTTGACCGCAGCGTGAAGTGGGGCGGCATCGCTGTTGCCGACCTGGATGCAGATGGTACACCCGAAATCATATTTGACAGCCAGGTGTTTGACAATGAAGGCCACCTTCTATGGAAGGGATCTCAGCCAGCACTAGGCGGAGGCACGGC
>JAWKZM010000062.1:0-9548 GCA_041395965.1 Halioglobus sp. | reverse complement strand
ATTGCATACGGCTTTTGCAGCTTGGACGAAATCACTCAGGAGTGCTGGCAATGGGTATCAAAGATAGTGTGGCAGCGATTTGTCTCTTCTCACTGGTAGCGAATACCGTATTAGCGGCAGTATCGACGGAACAGGCGGCCCGGCTGGGCGCTGAGCTCACACCGGTGGGTGCTGAAAGGGCGGGCAATGCCGACGGCAGCATCCCGCCCTGGGACCCCAAGGGCACGCCGGTCCCCTCCGCGTTCGTTGCCGGCTCTGACGATTATGTCAGCCCCTATGCGGATGAAAAACCGCTGTACACCATAGACGCCAGCAACTGGAAGGAATATGCCGACCAGTTGACCGTGGGTACGCAGGGCCTGCTGAAGAAATACGGTGCGGACGGCTTCAAGCTCCACGTGTATCCGACCCACCGGGGTACCGTCCGCCCCGACTGGTACTACGCCAATACCCTCAAGAACGCCACCGGCGCCACGCTGGTGGACGACGGCCAGAAAATAGACGGCAACCTGCCCGGTGTGCCGTTCCCGATCCCGCAATCCGGCCTGGAGGTGCTGTGGAACCACATGATCCGGTACGCGGAGGATTCCCAGCTGCAATACGATGTCTACTACGTGGGCGCCGACGGTAAGCCGGTATTGTCAACCAACGGCTCCGCCGTACAGGTCTTTCCGATGTTCAAGACCCCCGACCAGGTGGTCGGTGAGACCCCATGGGCCCTGTTGCGCATCAACTACGACGCACCGGCCCGGCGCGCCGGGGAGATCCTGCTGGTGCACGAGCCCGGCGCCGACTACAGCGAGGGCAAGGGACGCAAGGCCTGGCAGTACCTGGTCGGCCAGCGGCGCGTGCGCCTTGCGCCGTCCGTCTCGTTCGACACACCTAACCCGGCCGTCGCGGGAACGTCGACCTACGACGACGCCTACGTCTACAACGGCTCGCCCGAACGTTACAACTGGACACTGGTGGGCAAGAAGGAAATGATCGTTCCCGCATCCAACTACGACATGATCTTCCAGACCAAGGTTGAGGACCTGCTGGGCGAGAAGTTTCTCAACCCGGAAGATATTCGTTGGGAGAAACACCGTGTCTGGGTGGTCGACGCGAACCTGAAAGAAGGTAGCCGGCATCTCTATTCCCGGCGCACGTATTACATCGACGAGGACAGCTGGACGGCGGTAGCGGCCGATTTGTATGACGGGCGTGGCAATCTGTGGCGCGTGCAGTATGGCTACCCCATCAACCTCTATGACCGCAAGGCGGATTTCGCGCTGGCCTACGGCGCGTATGACTTGGCGCAGGACGTCTACAACCTGAGCAACAAGCCCATTCCCGGCAAATACCAGAACAAGGTCGACAAGCCGGACAGCTATTTCACACCTGAGGGAATGGCGCGCGGCGGCGTCCGCTAGGCAGCCCAATGCCGTGATGGGCAGGGAGCGCTGTCGTGTTGCGCGATGGCGCTGTCGTTGCGCGGTCGCGGGCAGCGCCTGGCCTGGCCCCCGGCCGCTGAAGTCCGGTTCTGCCCGCGGTATTTCACGGTCTCGGGTCGTCCGCCACGGATGGGTGCCGTCGGTTGTGCGCCGCCACTTAGCACCCGGCTTGCGTCCGCAGCGTTCTGTTGCGCAACCAGCGTCGGAGGCGCTTTTCCAACTCCAGAACCAGCAGCAATAACGCGCCACAGGCGATGACACGCAACCCGTCATCGATGGTGACGGGTGCACTGCCAAAGAATCTGTGCATGAAGGGCGCATACGTGAACAACAGCTGGAGCGCTACCACTGCCGTCACCGACAACAGGACAATCCGTGTACCCAGTACGCCTCGCACGGTTATGGATGGTTATCGAGGTAACGCACGGCAAACAGGTAGAATACTTCCATCACCACCAGGGTATTCACAGCCAGCGTTCGGGCGGCATTTATATCGCGACCATGGGACACGGCCCATTCGTACATACCGAAAATGCCGGATAGAAACAACAAAGACACCAACGCAATGCGCCAAACCAGGAAGGCATCGAGTAACCGCTCACCGGGCGGGTGCGGTGGGCGCTGCATGACGTCGGGCTCGCGGCTAAACGCCAGGCTCATCGCCAACGCAACCGAACTGACCATATTGACCCAGAGAATTTGCACCGCTGTGATCGGCAAGGTCAGTCCGGCCAGCAACGCCACCACCAGGCTCGCTGATTCACCGCCGTTGATCGGCAGGAAGAACGCAATACTTTTCTTCAGGTTGGCGTATACGGTTCGCCCGGCTTTGACGGCACTGACGATGGTCGCGAAATTGTCATCAAGCAAAACTATCTTTGCCGCTTCCTTGGCCACTTCCGATCCTTTGCGCCCCATCGCGACCCCCACTTCAGCCCGCTTCAGCGCAGGCGCATCATTGACGCCGTCACCGGTCATGGCAACCACTTCACCCGCCGTTTGCAGTGCCTGCACCAAGCGTAACTTGTGCTCAGGACTGGTACGGGCAAACACATCGACTTCAGCCACTGCGCGCGCCAGGCCAGCATCGTCGAGCGCATCGATTTCATGGCCACTGATGACTTTCCCCGCATTGCGCAATCCCAGTTGTCTCGCGACGGCCTGGGCTGTCAGGGCGTGATCGCCGGTAATCATCTTCACACCGATTCCCGCCCGATGGCACTCGGCGACCGCCGTGACCGCCTCTTCCCGCGGGGGGTCAAGCAAGCCGATAATGCCAATCAACTCCAGGCCTGATTCCACATCCACAAACGCCAACTCCTGCTGGGGTTCGGCCAGCGACTTGCGCGCCAATCCCAGCACACGCATGCCGTCGGCTGCCAGTTCGGCGATACGCGCTTCCCATGCCGACTTATCCAGCGCCTGGCCGCCACCCAGGCAGTATTCAGTCGCGCACATCGACAGCAGGCGTTCAGGCGCGCCCTTGACGAAGATCCAGTGGCAACCCTCATGGTCGTGATGCAGGGTTGCCATGAAACGGTGTTGCGCATCGAAAGGTATCGCATCAAGACGTGGCCGGGTGCGCCGTTCTTCGTGGCTGTCAAAGCCGGCCTTTGTTGCCAATACGACCAGGGCGCCTTCCATTGAGTCCCCTTCCACCAGCCACCGCCCATCCCGTTCGACCACCCTGGCGTCATTGCACAGCAATGCCGCCAGGGCCACTTCACGCACAGCACCCGGCACATCTGCCGGCGCCTGGCCGTGGTCTTCGATCATGCCATCGGGTGCATAGCCTTCCCCACTCACCCTGTGGCGCAGGCCACCAGCCACGATGGCGGCGACCATCATTTCATTGCGTGTCAGCGTGCCGGTCTTGTCGGAGCAAATCACCGTCACCGAACCCAGGGTCTCAATCGCAGGCATGTGCCGTACCACCGCCTGACGGCGTGCCATGCCCTGCACGCCTATCGCCAACGTCACGGCCAGGATCGCCGGCAATCCTTCCGGGATGGCCGCGACCGTCAGGCCTACCACGATCATGAACAGCTCACTCGGCGGGTAATGGCCCAACCAGTAACCCAGGGCAAAAATAAGGACGCCCAGGCCGACGATCACAAAGGACAAGTACCGCGCGAAAGCATGCATCTGCCGCAGCAGCGGTGTCGTCAGTTGTTCAATGCCTGCCAGCATGCCGGAAATGCGACCGATCTCGGTCCGTGCGCCGGTAGCGACGACTACACCCCGCCCGGTACCGTAACTGACCAGGGTGCCGGAATAGGCCATGTTCCGGTGATCCCCCAGCGCCAGGTCGACCCCGAGTGGTTCTGTGGTTTTTTCGACCGGCAGTGATTCGCCGGTCAGGATCGCTTCGTCAACCTGCAGTGTACGGCTTTCCAGCAGCCGCAGATCCGCTGGCACACGATCGCCTGCTTCCAGCAGCACAATGTCGCCCGGCACCAGGTCTTCGCCGGCAATGGTTTGGCGGCAGCCATCACGCCAGACCGCGGCCTGGGGCGCCAGCATGTGGCGGATTGCCGCAAGGGCTTGCTCTGCCTTGCCCTCCTGTACAAACCCGACTACGGCCTGGACGATCACCACCATCAGGATGACGCCGCTATCAAGCCAATGCCCCAGAGCTGCCGTGATACCCACTGCCGCCAACAGGATGAACGTCAGCAGGTTATTGATCTGGGCCAGCAGGCGGGACAGCACACCGGGTGACGGCTTCGCCGGCAGGCGATTGGGTCCGTAGTGCTGCAAACGCGTTGCGGCATCATCCGCCGTCAGCCCTTGCGGCGTAACCGCAAGGGCTGCCATAACGACATCGACCGGCTGCGCATGCGCCCGGAGGCCAACGTCGTCACGGCCCGTATGGAAGGTTCTGGTATCCTGCACGGCATCTCCTTCGTTCAGGGTTTTATTATTCCAAAAATGTCCTGACACGGACGTGATGCAGGTCAAACCGGCTTACTACTGACCGGTGATGTGGCAATCCAGCGATTTTAGGGTGCGAAGCGTGCAGGCGTTACATATAAGTATTCAGAGAAAGCCAGCAAGCCTGGTCAATCTGATCACGGCAAACGCAATGGCCACTCTTGACCGCTCCGGCGCATAACAGTGGGTGGCCGGTCAGGCACGGCCGAAAGCAGCATGACCGCTGCCCAAAATTGCGCGAAAATGCGTTTCTGCCTATACTCGTTGTGCGGCTGACTTTCTATTTCCGAGCATAACTATGAGGTCAAGAGGAGGCGGCTTCCGCTGCGTTGCGTGGTGTTTGCTGCTCGTTTTGCAGGTCGAGTGGAGTGTACCTGTACCCCCCTCATTACCGACGACTAACAGTAAATACGCTACGGTTTCCCCCACCCGTCCGGTGCAGTCACTACTGCATGGGATATTGGATGCTGTCATCCCTTCGGCACACGCAGCAGATGATCCGCTACTGGGTGCCACGCCGGAATTCAGTCTGGAAGATCCCTACCTTCTGGCCGTCGCCAGTGAACTTGGGGGCGATGCCAACCAGATATTTGCCTTCGTGCGCGACGAAATCGGATTTGAAGCCTATGCAGGGTCATTGCGTGGGGCCCGCGGAACCCTGTGGTCCCGCGCCGGCAACGCCGTCGACAAAGCCAGCCTGTTGGTCGCCCTGTTGCGAATTTCCGGCATTCCCGCTGAGTATGTTCGCGGCAATCTCTCCGACCCACTGGCCGCCACCCTGATCGGCGCCATGTTCAGCGCTCCGCTCCGGGTGGTCGGGTGTTTCGATCCATTGACCACTCCCACATCCGACCCTGTCAATGATCCCAAGTTGCTCGATGAAACGCGGGACCATCTCTGGGTGCGGTTTAATGGCCAGGACGCAGATCCCAGCTTTGCCGGGGCGCAGCTCGGCGATACCTTCGCGACTGAGTCAGACACGTTCGCTGAAATGCCGGATGCATTGCGCCACAAACTGACGGTGCGCCTGCTGCGGGAACTGACCTACCCTTCGCTGTTCGGGGAGTCCAGCCAGGATGTCGCGCCTGTACTGGAGTTGACGCGAACCAGCGCCGAATTGACCGGTCGCACGCTGACACTGGGGCATTTTATCGATTCCTCGGCCACCAGTGCCATCTTCAGTATCACGAACAATACCTATACGCCCTATCTGTTGGTGAGCGGTGACAGCCTCGATTCCGCTGATGATATTGTCTATAACGGCGACGCCTTCCAGGAAGTGGTGACTAACTTTCCCTTCGGAAGCCAGATCGCCACCGGTCTGTTTCTGGAGATCGACGAGATCGCACCTGACGGCGCGGTGACGACCTACCAGCGGACGATCAAGGATCGCATCGGCAAGGCAGCGCGGGAGAACGGCACGAATGAATCCCTGGATATAGATCCTGCCAGGCCGTTTATCACGCCGGTTGACCTGCTCACGATCGCACCGAGGACCAGCCGCTATGCAGGCCCCGATGGCCCGGAACTCGACACGCAGTTAACGGGGATTATCGATCAGTTGGACGAGTTGTCGCAGGCGGTGCTCTCCGACCCGGGCAATATTCCCGCCGCAATCGAAGACCAGGCCAATTCCACGGTCAGCAGAAGCTTTATCGCCGCGGCGCGTGCACGCCTGAACCTGATGGCAATGCTGTCCGATGCGATCACCGTGCGGATCGCGGACAACGCACTGGCGAAGATGTATTTCGACAGCCCCGCAATAACCATCTTTCAGTCGGAAACGAGCTATCTGGACGACGATTCACTGGCGTTGCGTTTCGGCATGGATTTGCGCAAGAACGAAATCCGGGCGGTGGCTGCGCCGGGGCAGAATCCGACCGTCGAATTTGCGGTCAGAACCAACCGGGGGCTGAGCGACACATTCCTCGAATCGCAGGTGCTGGGCCAGTTTGAAGCGGGTGGCGGAGCCAACCTGCCTACCGAGGTCAGTGCGCATTCGGTCATCAATGCGGCGCTTGCCCAGGGCGCCGCGCTGCAGGTGATAGAGAACACCGATGCCGCCGCGCTGGAGGGCCTGGATGTCCCGGCCGATGCAAGGGCCTATATGTCTGAGGCGCTCGCGGCGGGCAAAGTCATACTCGCGCCAACCGAAGCGGCCACGATCGACGGCCAGCCGCGTTTTGCCTGGTACGAGAGTGACCCGCTCTCGGGAGACACCATCGGCGTGCTCGACGACGGTGGCCACGCCTCCACGGTGGAATCCACCGCGGTGCAAGTGCAGAACTGGATTATCCTGAGGGCAAGTGAGTTCTGGCTGGGGATGATTTCAGGGCTCGGCGTCGGCAGTATGTTCAACCTGATCAAGTTCCTCATCTTCCTCGCTGTTACAGCGGACCCGAACCACTACGGTCTGGACAGTCAGATACTCGATTGGAAGAATTACTGGGGCGTATTTTTCAACACTTTCCAGACGATGCTCGACGCCGCCGTTAACGGCCTCAGGTCCCCCGCGTTTTACGCCGGGTGGCTGATCGGGATCAAGCTCGGCGCCCAGTACTCCAATGATCCGCCACTGGGAGATTTTTTTATTTCGCCACAACCGCTGCCGGATTTCGACAGCCTTGCCGGTGGTGATGTCGCGGCACTGGTTGCCCTGGATCCGGTATTTACCCTGCCGGTGGCGGGCGGCGCCCAGTTTCCTGTGTTTCGGATCGGCATCAAAAACCTTACCGGTGACGATGACACTTTCGAATTGGATTTCGACACCCTGCCAGCTGGTTTTACCGGTCGCACCACGGTCGATCACATCGCCATTCCGGCCGGCGAAACGGCGGAAGTGGGTGTATGCCTGATGCCGGGCAACGGCGTACCGGCGCCGGGGAGTACCGCCGATTTCTCGCTCAAGGTCACCAGTGTCAGCCATTCAGGGACTACCACCACGGTTAATCACCTGTTCAACGTGCCCGCGATCACCGGTGTGCAATTGAGTCATACGCCGTCCGCGCTGGCGACATCGCCGGGCGTACCCATCCAGACGGATCTGGTGGTGCAGGCAGTGGGCAACGCGCCGGTCGACGTCGGCTTCAATCTCACCCTGCCGGCCGATCTGGCACTGAGCGGGCTTGCTCCGGTCACCCTGTCGCCTGGTGAGACCGCAACCCAGACGCTCACGCTGACACCTTCGGGCGCCGCGTCGCTGAATTCCAGACTCGTGGCTCAGGTCGATGCGGATGTGGGCGCGCTACCGCAAAGCCTTCCGATAATGGTGGCGGTGGTGGTGCCCGGCGCCGAGGCTGCTGCGCCGGCCGCCACGGCGGCGCAGCAGCTCGGCTGGTCGCAGTTGGCAGTGCTGCTGGGCGGCTTCGATACCCTGCTCACCAACCTGGTGGGCAACCCCGCTAATAAGGCGTTCGTTGGCCAGGTGCTGACCCGTCTGGAGGGCATCATCGCCCAGTTGGGCGGACATCCAGATATCGCGGGATTCGCCCCTGCGCTACAGTCCGCTCGCGATGCACTAGCAAGTGCCGGGGATAGCGGCGCGGTCCTGTCCGCGGTCAACGGTATCGGTGCTGCGCTGGATTCGATGTCCGCCGGTTTGGTGAATCTCACCCGTTTCACTTTCGATCTCAGCCTGTCGCCGAATACCCGGCAGGCACAGCCCATGGTGGCGGCCGACTTCAATGTGATACTGCAGAACACCGGTCAGCAGGCGGCGACCTATGACCTCAGCGTTACCTCGCTGCCGGCGGGGGTTTCTGCCAGTTTCAACCCGGGGTCGATCTCCCTCGCCCCCGGGGCTACCACCGCCGGTAATCCGCCGGTGCTGAGCCTGACCCAAACCTCGGACACGGAACTGGTGGCTTTTCCATTCACTGTCACTGCGACGGTGCAGGGTACCGCGCCACCGATTGCACACGGCGCGGAAGCTTCGATGAGCGTCCGCAGGGAAGTGATTTCGGTGGTCTCGGTTAATCCCAGTCCGGCATTCGGTGATCCCGGCGATCCCGTCAGCGTGTCCGCCCGCATCCTCAACGCCGCCAACCGGGCGCGTACAGTCCATGCCCGTCTGACATTGAAAGACAGCAGTGATACGACGCTGTATACCTCGGAGCCAGTTCCGGTGGTGCTTAGCCTTGAAACGTCGCTGGCGACCGTGGATTTCGGCACACTGGATACACAGGCACTGGCGCCCGCTCAGTATGGGTTGCAGGTGACAGTGACCGATCCCGGTGAACCGGGTACGCCGATCGCTGTAGGGGAGGGCGTGCTATTGGTCGGCACACCGGTGACGGCAACGATGGGGCTTTCACCCGATGTGCTTGCGCCCGGTGACGGCAATACCACCGTAAGCCTGCAGATCCGGAGCCAGCTCGACGGTATTCCTCCGCTGACGCTGGTCGGCCAGCTGCCCATCGCGGGCGGAGCAACGGGTGTCGCCGTGAGGGACGACCTTGCCTATGTCTGCGGTGGCACCGGGATCAATGTCGTGGACATCAGTGATCCAACCACACCCAGTCTGGTCAGGACTGTCGGAGCGGCCAGTCGGGGCTGCGTGCTGCAGGATGATCTGTTGCTCGTTTACAATGGCCTGACCCCCGCGTTCACGTTACAGGTCTACTCGATCCAGGATGATCCACAGACGCCTGTGCTGCTCGGCACCAGCGCGACCATCAATTACAGCCTGCCGTTCGACCTGCAGGCGACGTCAACCGAGGCCTACGTCGCCCAGTTCTCCTACTGCTGGTTCCTGGGTAGCAACGATATCTTCCTGCAAATGGGCGACCTGCTCACTATCGGCCTCAACCTGAATGACCCCGACAACCCGACCACGGCGAGTCCGGCGTTGCTGGATGTGCTGTTTAACGACAATGGCGATTCGCTCCCGGCGCCAGAAGATGTGCCCGGCTGTTCGGCGAATGGCGGCAACAACAGTGTCTGGCAGATGGCGCAGGTCAATGACGCGACCGTATACCTCGCTAGTTCTACTGCGACAGGTTCAGATACCCAGAGCGGCCAGGGCCGTCTTGTTATTGTCGATCGCAGCGATCCCACGCAGTTGTCCATCGAGGGTCAGTTGCTGCTGCCCGGCATGGTGCAGGCTACCGGCATCACCATCGACGGCGACCGGGCGCTGGTGGTAGGCAGTTCTGCCGGCTTTGCGGATTTCGGCGATACCCT
>JAWKZM010000061.1:0-10022 GCA_041395965.1 Halioglobus sp. | reverse complement strand
AGTATAGTCGAGAATAGTGTGAAGGGTGCGTGGCAGTCTCACGCCCCGGTAATTCCTGCGCTCCAATGTATGCTTCCATAGGTCCAAGAGAGGCCACAGCTATTTTCTCCGCTCGTTCTCGCATCCGAACCCGGGTACAGATGATGGCTATTCGGGCTTCGTGTCCGGCACCGGCTCGTCGCCACTCGCCTTGTCCTCGCCGCCTGGTGGAGTGTCCTTCTCGCCCGACAGGCGGGCGCTTTGGTCGCGGTTTAACATGGGTGTCTTCGAGTGGCCAATCTGGTGCCCGGCAGTGGTCGAAAAACCGAGCTGGCCGCTCACTTCCGGCGGATACATGTGGACGCCGGAAAGCGTCACAAACGCTGGTCTGGCGGGCCTGGGGCCCAGATACCCGTATAGCCAGACGCTCAATACACCCACGCCAAGTGCGGCCCCGAGAGACGCGCCGAGAAACAGCAGGTAATTCGGACCGATTCGCACGCTCTCGTCTCCGGGCCGGTCGATTACTGAAACTTGCGGGTACTTCTCGACCTGGTTCACCTGCACCTGGACGAGGCGGGATTGGGTTTCCCGGTTCAGCGCTTCAAGGTCCTCCAGATCTTTCGCCAGGGCCTGATGCTTGGCGTAAATTGTGGTGAACTGGGCTGCCTTCTCTTTTTGCGCTTCCAGTTTCTGCTGCAGATCGTCAACCGTTCGCAGTGCCGCAGCGTGTTCCTGCTCAGCCTTCACCATAATCAGTTCGCGGCCCTGCGTGCGCTCCTTTTCCAGCGCGGTCTCCAAGTCGGCAATACGATCGGGTATATCCCTCAGGCCAGGCTGGTTCAGTATATAGTTCATGGTGTAGGTTTTCTGCAGCTTGGTCAGTTGCGTCTGCAACTTTCGTAGTTCGTTCTCCATGTTTTCAACACTTTTTCTCTCGCTCGGAGGGACAATATTTTTTCCAGCGGCTATGGCGTTGCGCAGTGACTCGAGATTCGCACCGGTTTCCACCTCCTGCTTGACGGCATTGTTGAGTGCGGCGTTCAGACCCTCGAGGCGCGCCAGTTCCTCGTTTTGCTGGCGCTCCACGGACGTTATGTCGTTTTCGCTGCGGTAGGCGGCCAGGGCGTCGCGGGCCTCATCCAGACGGGTCGTCAATCCGGCCAGTTGGTTCTGCACCACATCCAGGGTTTGTTGCTGGCGTTGCTGCACTTCTTGCGCGCGGATATCAAGATAGACGTCGATCCAGTTGTTGACGATCGCCGGCAGTATGCGCGGGTCCGGGCCCTGGGCAATCATTTCCACCAGATTGGTGCCCGCCACCGGCTCCACCGACAAAACATCACGCAGGTAGCGCGAATCCACCTCGGTAGTTCCGGCATCTGCCAGCCTGGACAGCAGGTTACCGGTTACCTCGCCCCCCAGCAGAATTCGACGTTGGATCGCAACACTCTGGAGATCGGCTTCCTCGCTGCCGGCGTCAATCGCGCTGGGAGCGCTCATCAGCACCGTGGCGCTGCTGCGATAGGCAAGGGGTTGTAACAGCGTCAGCATCACTCCGAGCGCGAGTGTCAGGCCGAAGGAAATGGCAAAAATCCTGGCCCGTATCGAGTGTCTCCAGGGTGCGCCCGCGCCTTCTTCTGGGTACGGCAACAGTCTGGGTGGAGCTTCTGTGGAGGGATTGATCCTATCCATACATTGCAGGATATATCGCGCTGCCGGCCTGTGAAAGAATCCACAGTATATACCGATGGTAGCGGATGTTGCGCGGAAAGCTTACCGCGAGAGGCCGGGAGCCGCGCGACCCGCGATCAGGGGCAGGTCGAGATAGGTCTTGATGCCCGGGGCAGCCTGGCACACGTAGGGTATCGCACTGACGCAGTGGTTGGCTGTCGCCACGATGCCGGGATTGCGAACCAGCCCCGCGGCGACCGACTCCGGGTGCCAGCCGTGGAACGTAACCCTGGAGGACGGGTCACCGCTGACTTCCACTTCGAAGCGCTCCCCCTGCGGCCCGAAATTCCAGGCGGGCTCCAGGTTTTCCTCGCCCATGAACCAGTTCACGCGCACGGTAATGACTGGCTCGCCCCGCACCGTATGTTGCCAGGTGAAGCGCTGGGCGGCGACAAGTCCTGGCTCGATGACCCCGATGGGCGAATCGATCGGTGCCGTGGCAATGGCAACTTCGTGCGTGCTGGTGGCCTTTGGATCGATGTCAAACCCCAGTTCAGCGGCGACCATTTCCATCGACTGCTGGAAGCCCTGCCCCAGGAAGTGGACCATCGGGCTGGCGGCGGTTTCCTGCGGGGACTTGCCAAACAGCATGATATCGCTGACGACGTTCGGCGCGTTGTACGTCCTGATGTCGGAGAACTCTTCCGCCCGCACGTGTGTAATCGCGCCGGAGAGTGCGGAAATCATCAGTGGGAATCGCTCCGTGATCCCACCCGGGTGAATTCCCGTGCCGTGGAGGGTACTGCGGCCCTCCTGGCAGGCCTGCTCGAGCGCGGACACATCCCGCTTTCCGGGATAGAACCAGTTGAGTGGCGTCACCACGTTCTTGCCCGATGCGAGCAGCCGGGCAACCAGCGCCGGATCCGCCATGATCGGGCTGTACATTACGCAGTCAGCCGCCATGTCCACGAGTGCGTCAACGTCGCAGGTGGCGATTACGCCAATTGGCCCGAGGCCGCAAATCTCCCCCACATCCCGCCCCGCCTTGTCCTCGCTGTGTACCCAGCATCCCACCAGTTCCAGCTCCGGGTGGGCGGTAATACCCTCGATCGCGGCTCTGCCCACCCCGCCGGTTGCCCACTGTATTACCCGTAGTGTCATGATTCACTGCTCCTGTGGTAGTACACTCGAGGGGGTCGATGATTACGCCTCGGCGAAGGCATCCGGTAGCCACTGCCAGGCGGTGGGCAACTCGGTCGACCAGTTCGGCTTGCGCGGCGGCATGTTAAATTCCGGCGGCGGCTTCCAGGCCATGGCCTTCATGGTTTCGCCCACGAAGGTCATATTCAGGTAGTCGTGGCTGTAACAGAACAAACCGTCCCCGGCGTAATACAGGATCGACAGCCCCGGCACGATCCACTGGCCGCCGTCGGGCTTCTGTCCCAGGACCTGGTCCCAGTGGCTGACCAGGCGGTGTCCGTCGACCATGGTCCAGCGCTCGGGGGTGGACCAGCCGTAGCCGGTAAGCCCCGCCATCGAGTCGAGGAAAAACTGCCGGATGGTCTCGCGGCCTTCCTGACGACCCCAGGCGGGGTCGATGTAGACGGCATCCTCGGTGAAAAAGTCCGCCATTACGTCCCAGCCGCACTCTCCCACATCCACCTTGTCGCGGGTGGCCACGAATCGGTGGTAGGTATCCAGCGCTTCCCGTTCAACCTGCTCTTTGGTTCTCATTGCCGCCTCTCCTGCACGCCTGCACTGCAACATAGTGCATGTGGCAGCCGATGTCGATGCCGTCGCACGGCTGTGTTACGTTTACCCTTCGTACGCGACAACACGAGCACGCCTACCATGATAGACCTGCATTACTGGCCGACCCCCAATGGCAAGAAACTCACCATCCAGTTGGAAGAATGCGGGCTGGATTACACGGTAATTTACTGTGAGATCGGCCGCGGCGCGCAGTTTGAGGAGGCTTTCCTGCGCATTAGCCCCAACAACCGTATGCCGGCCATTGTCGATCACGACCCGGCGGACGGGGGACCGCCTCTCTCGGTCTTCGAGTCGGGTGCCTGCATGATGTACCTCGCAGCAAAGACGGGTAAATTCGGTGGCAGTAGCCATCGGGAAAAATGGGAAGTCTGCCAGTGGGTGATGTGGCAGATGGCCAACCAGGGGCCCAAGACCGGCGAGCGCGGTCACTTCGCCCGACTCAAGGACAGTCAGGGCGACCAGTCCTATGCGCTGCGCCGTTTCAACGACGAACTGCACAGGCTGTACGGCGTCATGAATAACCGCCTGTACGATCGCCGTTACCTCGCCGGCGATCACTACACCATTGCGGATATGGCCTGCTATCCATGGAGCGTCGGATGGGAAGCCCAGGGCATCGACATCAACGAATTCAAATACGTCCGGCGCTGGCTCAACGAACTGGGGGAGCGTCCCGCCCTGCAACGGGGCATGGCCGTTGGCGGCGACCTGACGCAGGACTACTCCCGGCTTTCCGAACAGGAAGTCAATCGCATCGTCGCCCTGTTGTACAATCAGCGCGCCCGCCCTGCCCCGGAGAGCGGCGGCATACTGGACTGACCCCGACGCCACGGTGGCCGGCAAGTGATCTCATCGCGCGGCCAGTGGCATGCCCGCCTGTTCCCGCTGCAATTCAGGCGACGGGCCGGTAGAGCCCCTTGCCGGTAATCTTGGGCAAGTCCAGGGCCGCCACCAGGCCGGGCGCATGTCCGACGACGGCCGGTACCGCGTTCACAATGGCCGTCGCTGTCTGGATGACACCGGCGACGGCGTGATCGCCGTGGCGATCCTCCATATCCATGGCGATTTCCATGCGTGGTTCGCCCTCGATGATCACCCGGTAGCCCTTGCCCTGCGGCCAGTGGGGAGCGATATCGTCGGTGAGGCGCGTCACGTGTTCCAGCACGATGATGTCGCGTCCGTTCATCACCCCACGTACTTCAAAACGCATGGCACCGGTGGTGCCCGCCTTGAACGTGCCCATACCGTTGTGCACATCACCGGCCAGGGGTAAGCGCTCATGGACCTCGTAAACCTTGTCCAGCGTGACGCCGAGGCCCGCGGCCACGGAGCGCACTGCACCTCCCCATCCCAGTGAGAGCATTCCCGGCCTGAACAACATGCAATCGTGATCAATGGGGTAGCCGAACCCCATGACCTCACGGATGGTGTGCTCCTGCTCGTAGGTGGCGTAGTTGATCACCTCGCGCATGCGCACGCTGCTCCAGTATTCCGATAAGCCGGTGAACACCAGCGGCATGGTGTCGTTGGCGAAACCCGGGTCGATGCCGTTGTTGAAGCAGGTACTGCGGCCCTCCGTGCATGCGGCCTTGATGGGGTCGGCAAGGAAGGCGATATCCGGGTTGTCGGGGTACTGCAGCATGAACAGGGAACTGGACACCACGTTGATGCCCCGTTGCAGACAGCGCGCCTGGTCCTCGGCCGCCTCCAGCATGCGCGTTTCGGAGTGCGCGGTATACACCACACACTGCGGTCGGGTGGCGAGCGCCGCCTCGATATCGTCCGTGGCCAGCACACCCGTGGCCTTTTCCAGGCCCACGAGCCCGGCGACGTCGCGTCCCGCTTTGTCAGCGGAACTGACGATATGACCCACCAGCTCCAGTTCCGGGTGGTTGAGTACGGCCCGTACGGCATACTTGCCGACATTGCCGGTACCCCAGGTAACAACATTAAAGGTCATGGGACTTCTCCAGATTGCAAATTCTGCAGGGTGCTACGTAGTTTTTCCGGCGCGCGCGGCCTCCTGCGTCTGAACGGTGTGCATGCCCCCCCTGGGCTGCACGAACAGGCCTTCGGCACTGGCGGTCATGATGCCGTCGGCAAACATCTCTCCGCGCATGATGGTTTTGCGGCCCTCTGTCTTCACCAGGCGGCCCTCCAGTCTCAGCTCGGTATTCAATGGGGTCCGCTTGTGATAGTTGACATGCAGGTAACCGGTCATACCCGGCTGTCCGCCCAACACCTGCGCCATGCCCAGGAACTGATCGAAGATAGCGGCTACGAAACCGCCGTGCACACTGCCCGGGGGGCCTTCATAGGCCCAGCCACAGGTACAGGTCGCGAGAGCGAGGTCCCCGTCGATCCAATTGTTGACCGGGGGCGCGATGGGGTTACTCCAGCCAGCCATCGGATTCAGTTCATGGCTGACCTGGCCAAAGCTGCCGTGGTTGCCAGCACTTTCTCCGCCCAGTCGCCGCGCCCGAAAATTCGCGGCGACTGCCGGAACCTGCCGCGGTGATCTCGAGCTGTTCGGAGCGATGGCATGCATCTTCTCTCGTGCTCGGAGAACTGGTCACCAGCACTTCGGTGAGCTGTTTGATGGCGTCCGCGACACGGCGCTTGGCAACCCACTCGTCGTTAAAAGGGGGAGTGATATCTTCGGCGGCGAAGGGTTTTCTATGTACATACTGGCCCGCTCCCTGGTCTTTGAAAAGTCGCGGTAGTAACGCATCTGCACCGATGCTCGATGCCGGGAGCCGGAGATTTCCCGCCCCGGTTCAAACTGTTCAGTCGATGGCGCCCGGTCCGCGCTGCCAGTCATGGCGCCGTCCGGATTTCGGCGATGGACTCGGCAAGAGCCGTTTCCAGCGGGGTATAGGACATGCCCAGTTCTGAAATACCACGGCTGGCGTCGAACAGCAGCGACCCTGCGGCCGTGGTTTTAAGAACATCCAGTGGCAGCAACGGGCGCTTGCCGGTCATGCGCGCCACCATCCCCATGCCAGTCGCCAACGGGAGCAGGAAGGTCTCGGGAATATTCCATGCAGGTGTGCGCACGCGGGCAATGCGACCGATCATTTCAAAGTAGTCCCTGGTAGTGGCCCGCTGGTTACCGATGAGGTAGCTGCGCCCGATGGAGTCCTGCTTCAGCAGTGCGCGGACGATGGCGTCCGCCGCGTCCTTCACGTAGACATAGGTATACGTGGTGTTTGCGCCTACCAGCGCGGGCAGCCTGCCGTCCACCGCGCGTTTCACCTCCATGGTCGCCTTGTCATCCCCGGCGCCGATTACGGCGGCGAGGTGAACTATGGTCAGCGGCAGGTTGTCCTCGGTATGCAGGCGCCAGCCAGCCTGGTCGCCGAGGTACTTGCTGCGAGCGTAATCGCTGGGGTGTCGTCCCGGGGTGGTTTGCTCGTCGAAAGGAATCCGGTCGGGTACCCCGTAGGCCAGGGGTGTGCTGACGTGAACAACTTTCCTGACACCGGCATCCAGACTGGCGCGGAAGACATTGCTTGCGCCGCGCTCATTCAGGGCGTAAAAGTGGTCGGGATCCCGACTCCAGAATTCGCGATAGCCGGCGAGATTGACCACGCCCCAGGCGCCCCGCAAGGGCTCCTCCAGGGTTTCCCTGCAGGTGATATCACCGACGTGGAAACTGATGTCCCCGCCCAGTGCCCGCAGCGCCGAGACGTCACTGTCGCCGCGCACCAGGCACCGCAGGTGAAAGCGGCCCTCCCGGGCGAGCCGCGCCACCACGTGGCGACCGACAAAGCCTGTCGCTCCGGTTATTGTCACTGTGCGCTTGCGGCTAGCCATGAGGGAAAGGGTCCTTGCGCCACCGGGCGGGTGGAGTCGATATTAAAGTCGTTATACGCGTCGGCCGCCGCCCTGGATCAGGGCGCAGGGCGGCCAGGCTCGGATGATCGGAATCCGTCTCTCCGCCGTATCACTGGTATGTGCAAGGAGTGTAGCGATGTTGCGTAGCATAGTGTGGACATTGATTCTGGGCGCGCTGACGGCGTGTTCCAGCGTGCAGGTCACGGATTACCGCGACCTGCGTCCCCTGTTCGAGATGGAACAGTTCTTTAACGGCAACCTCACTGCGCACGGCGTGGTGAAAGACCGGGGCGGTCGGGTGATCCGGTATTTCAATGCCGACATCGCGGCCTCGTGGGTCGATGGGACGGGAACGCTGGTGGAGGATTTCGTCTTCGATGACGGCGAAAAACAGCGCAGGGTCTGGACGATCAAGCCTGACGGCCCGGGACGTTATACCGGGACGGCGGGTGATGTCGTGGGTGACGCGCAAATACAGCAGGCCGGCAACAGCCTGTTCCTGGACTACGTGCTGCGGCTGCCTTACCAGGGCAGCGAGGTGGATGCGGGTAGACTGACAGGATGTACCTCGTGGACCCGATATCCTGATTAACGAATCGAGCCTGAGCAAATTCGGCTGGCGCGTGGGAAACCTGGTGCTGGTTATCGAGCGCCGGCCCGCCGGGAGTAGCGTATCCGTATCTCTTTTGGTGAGTTCGCATCCCTGGATGCACCAGCCCCGGTAGTCGTCCACTCGCTGGACAGGTCCGTGTACCAGGCGACCGTCTCTATCGGGGAAGCGAGAAACTGCTCGTCGAGGCGAGCGGCACGCCGGCTAAGTGGCGCAGCCTCGGCGCCGCGCGCGCGGCAATGGAGGAATGCCGGTGGCGTCCCTTGTTCTGCGGCACGTCTCTGCCTACGATGAGATGATCGGGCAGCCGCCCGCTGTGCAGGGCAACCTGCTCGAAATCACGCTGTCCAGGGACTATTGAAATGCCGCAAAACCCCTACCTGTCAGGTAATTTCGCCCTGCGCGTCGGAGTGACAGCCCTTGATCTCGAAGTGACCGGGCATATTCCCCCGGAACTCTGCGGCCAGTTACTGCGCATCGGACCCAACCCGGTCGCCCGGACCCGGCCAGCCACCACTGGTTCCTCGGCAACGGCATGGTGCACGGGCTGCAGTTGCGCGACGGCCGCGCCGAGTGGTTCCGCAGTCGCTATGTGCGCGATGACGCAGTGGTGGCAACCTTTGGCTGGCCCCGGTAGAGGGGGCCCGCGGGCGCCGACAGGTGGGTGTCGGCGCCGCAAACACCAACATCCTGTGGCACGGTGGGCAGCGCCTGGCACTGGTCGAGGGCGGCAGCCTGCCGGTACTGCTTGACGATGCACTGGAAACGGTGGCCCGCACCGATCTGGAAGGGACCCTGCCGGGCGGCCTCTCGGCCCACCCGCACCTGGACGCGGATACCGGGGAGTTGCACGCCGCGGTTTACTCCCCGTTGTGGCAGCACATCCAGCATGCGGTAATCGGTCCCCAGGGCAAGGTGATCCGTACGGTGGATGTGCCGGTGCCCGGACAGCCGATGGTGCACGACCTGTATGATCCTCGAAACTACTTTATTTTGCTCGACCTGCCGGTGGTGCTGGATACGGACGCGGCCATACAGGGCGCCTCGCTGCCCTATCGCTGGCATCCGGAATACGGTGCCCGCGTGGGTTTGCTCCCGCGGCAGGGAGGAGCCGCGGAGGTGACATGGCACGAGGTGGACCCCTGTTACGTTTTCCATCCGATGAATGGCTATGAGGATGTGTCGGGGCGCGTCGTCCTCGATGTGGTGCGCCACCCGCAGATGTTCGCCTCGGACTTTCTGGGTCCGAACGAAGGCGCGACCACCCTGGATCGCTGGGTGATCGACCCGGGTAAAACCCGAGTGCACGAATCCCGGCTGGATGAGCAGGGCCAGGAGTTTCCGCGGATAGCCGAACGCCTAACGGGCAAGCCCTATCGCTATGGCTATAGCGTCGCGCTGGGCCCCGGTTTTATGTCGGGTGGCCTGATCAAGCACGACCTGCAGGAGCGGCGCAAGCAGACTTACGACGAGGGCGCGGCGCGCATGTTCATGGAACCGGTATTCGTCCCCCGCCATGGGCAACCGGGCGAGGACGATGGCTGGTTGATGGCCTATGTCTATGACGCCCAGACCGACGGCAGTGACGTGGTGATACTTGAAGCGGCTGATCTGCAGACGGGCCCCGTGGCCACCATTCACCTGCCGCGGCGCGTCCCGTTCGGCTTTCACGGCAACTGGGTGCCTGCCGCGCATGGATAAGCCACAGCGGGACAGCAAGCCTGGCAATGCGGGTCCGGCGCACGGGGACAGCACGCGCTTACCCTGTCGCGGCTGCCGCAGCGACTGCCGGTTTTACGCCCAGTGCGACGGGCGGCCGTGGCGAACGCTCAAGGCGGTGACCGCAAGCCCTGCAAGCGGGGCGGGTCAGTGATCCGAGGAGTGGAAGAGGAGTGCGGTAACCCCGGTGGGGTCGCCAAGGAGGGCGTTCAGGTTGCCCCCGTTTGCCGGAAGAGAGCGCTGCAGTGAAGCGGCGAGGGCGGTAGCGAGCAGCCGCGGGTAGTAGGGAAGCGTGCCGACATAAAACGGCAGGTGGTCGGCGATGGAGTCCTGGCTCGCGAGTGTCGCGAGAAAGCCGTGGAGGAAGCGCCGGGCACTTCCTGCGGCCTCGCAAGCGGGGTCCAGAGTGTCGACGTCCAGTTCCCAGGTC
>JAWKZM010000060.1:0-10062 GCA_041395965.1 Halioglobus sp. | reverse complement strand
ATCATCGCACTGCTCCAGCAGGGTCGGTATCCAGCCGATATTGGCTTCCACCAGCACGATCTTCAGCGCGGGAAATTTACGGAACATGCCGGAGAACAGCAGGTCGCTGACCACGGGAATGGTATGCGAACCCGCCTTGATCGCGCCCGCCGCGCCGAGGAAGGCGAGATTCCGGTAGTCGGGCTTGCCCCCACCACCGCTACCACCCTTGCTGCGCAGGAAACTGCCGATGTGGATCACGACCGGCATGCTGGCGTCGCAGCAGCGGGTGAAAAAGGGTTCGTCCTCCTCGCTGAATTCGTACCGGCCGCTGGGCATCCGGGAAATCACCGCACCCTTGTGGCCGTTGGCGATCGCCCAGTCGAGTTCGGCCAGCGCGTCGCCGATACCGGTGGTGGGGATGATGGCCTGTGCGACCAGGCGACCGTCCGTGTCGCGGCAGAACTCCTGCGCCAGCCACTCGTTGTAGCGCCGCACGCAGTACAGCTGCAACACCCGGTCGTCGGAATAGGTGCCCGCCCCCTTCAGCGTCACGGAGGGATACAGTACCTGGGCGTAGATCCCGTCGATCGCCATATCCTCCAGCCGCGGCCGGGTCTGCCACATGCCGGGGCGCATGGTGGCGTAACTGCCGCCGGTGGGATAGTAGTCGAGGTAACTCTTGCCGGCGGATACGGTGAAGCTGACCGCTTCCGGGGGCTTGTTCTCGTCGAACAGCCAGAAATCGCCGTGCTCGGTATGCGTGACCCGGGGCACCCGGTCCCGGAGCGAGGGGGGTGCGTCGTTGGTCCACAGGTCGGGCGGCTCCTGCACGTGGGCATCGGCGTCAATGACGGGATAGTTTATGCTGCGGAAATCGTGGAAGACATCGCTCTGGTCGATCATCGCCCTGCCTCTGCTTGTGCTACCTTTAAGCCACACGCACCGCGCTGACGAGGATCAATACAACGGGTATTGAGATCGTGCCTGGTGACTTTCTTATGGTTTAT
Organism: Halioglobus sp.; assembly: GCA_041395965.1. GTDB lineage: Bacteria > Pseudomonadota > Gammaproteobacteria > Pseudomonadales > Halieaceae > Marimicrobium. The sequence goes on along the minus strand of JAWKZM010000060.1, from coordinate 9,073 downwards.
GTTACGCGCCAGCCGGCCCTACTATACAGGCTTTTGGATTATGGCAGCAGGCCCGTCCTGCGCGCAAACGCGGCGGATAACACCAGGATTCCCGCCCACCAGGGGAGGCAGTAATGAACAGGACAGCAGCGGGGACCGCGATCTCGGCGGATTCGCATATCTCCGAGACGGAGGAGTGCTTCAGTGATATCGAACCCGCCTTTGCCAACCGGCGTCCCCGCGCCATTTACGATGAGAAGCGCGGCGCCATCCTGGAAATCGCCGACCTCGGGGTGAAGGTGCCCATGGGGATAATCTGCACCGCGGGGCGGACCCCGGAACAATTTTCCCAACCGGTGCACTGGGAGGAGCTGCACCGGGCAGGGCACGACCCGAAAGCGCGGCTGGCCATCCAGGACGAGGAGGGCATCACGGCGGAAGTGTTGTACCCGAGCCTGGGCATGGTGCTGTGCAATCACCCGGACATCGACTACAAGCGGGCCTGCTTCGCCGCTTACAACCGCTGGCTGGGTGCGTTCTGCGACGCGGACTCCCGGCGCCTGATCGGCATTCCCATCCTCTCCATGCGCTCCCCCGCGGAAGCCGTGGAGGAACTGCGCACGGTCCATGCGCAGGGTTTTCGCGGCGTGATGCTGCCCGGAGACCCGGCGGTGGAGGATTACGACCACGTCTGCTATGACGAGTTCTGGCGCCTGTGCGTGGAGCTGGGCATGCCCGTGAGCTTCCACATCCTGACCACGAAGGACGGCATCCTGGAGCGCGTGCGCGGCTCGCGCCTGGTACACCAGATCGTCACCGTGCGCGGCCTGCAGAACATCATCATGATGATGATCCTGGGGGGCGTCTTCGACCGCCATCCGCGGCTACAGGTGGTGTGCGTGGAGTCCGACGCCGGCTGGGTACCGCATTTCAAGTTCCGCATGGACCACGCCTACGAGCGGCACCGCTTCCATTTGCGCGCGGAAACCCTGCAGCACTTACCCAGCACCTATTTCGATAACAATATTTACGTGACGTTCCAGGACGATTACAGCGTGAAGCAGGTGCAGGCGGGACTGAATATGGACCGGGTGATGTGGGCGACGGACTTTCCGCACAGCGACGGGACCTACCCGTACTCCCGCGCCGTGATGGCGGAGGTGACGGCTGGCATGACGGCGGCCGACCGCGACAAGTTGCTGTACCGCAATGCGGCGGCGCTCTACGGGATCGACGTTTGAAGCGGCGTGCGGGCAGGTCGCCCCTGCACGACGCCGTGATCGTCGGCGCCTACAACACGCGGCAGGCGAAGCGGCTGGAACTGGACGAGATCGACGTGCTGCTCGACGCGGTGCACGGCGCGCTCGCCTCCGCCGGCATCAGCCTGGCCGAGGTCGACGGCTACAACGTGACTTCGTCCACCCAGCGCCTCCATGCGCGACAGGCCGTCATGTTGTTCGGCGGCCGGCCCAGCTGGACCGGCAGTGATATCGGTATACCGGCGGTTATCGAGGCCGCGCTGGCGATCAGCGCCGGCCTCTGCGAAACCGCGGTCATCGCCACCGCGCAGGTGGCGGCCCACCGCGACCGGCAGAAAACGGCACCCTGGACGCGGCCGACGAATGAGTTCGTCGAGTGCTGGGGACTCTTCACCCCGGCGGAGTTCGCGCTGATGGCGCGCCGCCATATGCACCTGTACGGCACCCGTGAGGACCAGTTGGCGGAGGTCGCCGCCACCATTCGCAACCACGGGGCGCGCCACCCGGACGCCTGTCACTACGGCAAGTTCGTGACTCCCGAGGATGTGCTGAACTCCCGCATGATCGCCGACCCCTTCCACTTGCTGGATTGCGCCATGACCTCCGAGGGCGGGGCCGCGGTCGTGCTGACCTCGGTGGAACGGGCGCGGGACCTGGACGTGCAGCCGATCTACCTGTTGGGCGGCGGGACGGACAAGCAGGGCATGGCCTACGTGACGGCGCCGGTGTGGGACGCCTACGGCCAGGTGGGTCGGCGCGCGGCGGAGCAGGCGTTTGCCCAGGCGGGACTGACGCCGCAGGATGTGGACGTGCTGGAACTCTACGACCCGTTCTCTTTCGAAATCATCCGGCAACTGGAAGTATTCGGCTTCTGCGCCATCGGCGAGGGTGGTGACTTCGTGATGGAAGGACACCTGCGCATGGACGGCAGGTACCCAACCGTCACCAATGGCGGCCTGCTGTCCTTCAGCCACGCCGGTCTGGCGCAGTTGCTGCAAAAGCCGATCAGCGCCTGTGCAGCAGCTGCGCGGGAGTACCCGCCGGAGCTCACCGTGGACGGCGCCCGGGTCGCCCTGACCAGCAACGGCGGATCGGGCGCGCTGTTCACCGACGTGCTGTTGCTCGGCACGCAGGAGGCCGCGTGATGAGTGTCGACGCTGGCGGCCAACTGATTCCGCTGCCGCAACCCACGGCCTTGTCCCGACCGCACTGGGAGGGGTGTCGACAGGGCAAACTCCTCGTGCAACGCCGCCGTCGCTGCCAGGCCTTCGTATTTATCCCGCAGCCGCGCTGCACGTTCTGCCAGTGCGCCGAGCTGGCGTGGGTGGAGAGTTCGGGGCTGGGACGTGGTACTCCTATACCGTGGTGCACCGTGCGCCGCGGCCCCAGTTCGAGGTGCCGTACATCGTCGCGATCATCGCACTGGATGAGGGCTGGCATATGCTGTCCAACGTGCTCGAGTGCGCGCCCGCGGATATCGCCGTTGACCTGCGGGTCCGGGTCAATTTCCGGACCATGAGCGACGAGATTACCCTGCCCTATTTCGTCCCCGCCCGAGGCATTTAGTTTTTGACGAAATGTCAATTCCTGAACTAGACTGGGAAATTACCGCACCCGCGGCGACTTTCCGGGAGGATTCATGAATTGCACCCGTCACTCGCTGGTTGCGCTGTTGCGCAGCCTGCCATTCATACTGTGCGCCGTTTTCCTGGCGGGACCGGGCGCTGCCGAACGCGCCCGCGCCGCCGGCGCCTACGATTCCGGTCTGCTGCTGTACTCCACCGAGGGGAACCGCCTGCGGCGGTACGACATCGACACGATTGGCGCCGGGCTGGTGGAGGATATCCTGGTGCAGCGCGCCGCGGACGATCCCGTCAACGGCCGCGACAGTAACGGCACTATCTGCGCGCTGCCGGACGGCAGCGGGCGCTACGTCCTCGGTGAGGACACCGGCCAGACCGCCGTGCCCGCCGGCTGGGGCATTTTCTCCGCGGACGGGATACAGGAAGGCAAGCTCGCCGCCACCTACCAGACGCCCGGCGCCGAACCCCACGGCTGCGCCTTCGACAGCCAGGGCCGACTGTTCACCACCGATGTCGGCGGACAGGGCATTGGCCAGGCCACGGGCCAGCTGATCCTGTGGTTCCCTCCGTACGACGTGTTCCCCGGCGCCCCGGGCACGTATCCCAACGGCGCCACCAGCACCAACTACTGCAAGCTCGCCGTGGATATCGGCACCGCCGGCCAGGCCGTCTTCGACGCCCAGGGACGCCTGTATGTCACGTCCTCCGGCGGCCTGCGGGTATTGCGCTTTTCGCCGCCGTTCCCGACCGGGCCGGACGCGGCGGGGGGTTGCGGCGGTATCGATCCCCAGGGTTCGCCGCTGGCGGATGTGGTCAACCGGGAAGTGTTCCTGCCACCGAACGGGCTGAGCACCTATTCAGCCATTGCCATCGCGCCGAATGGCAACCTCTACATCGCGACCAACCTGACGGGCACCATCGGCGAGTACGACCCCAATGGCAATCTCGTGCGCATGATTTTGAACCCGGGCCCCTTCGTGTCGCTGCCGATTCCCACCGGCAATCCGCAGGGGATGACCGTCGGCCCCGACGGCACGATCTATTACGCCGACCTCGACCTGCAGGGCACCTTGCCGAGCGTGGGACCGGGACCCAACGGCAAGGTCTGGCGGATCACCTTTGACGCCTCGAACAACCCGAATCCCCCGGAGGTCATCCGCCAGGGCCTGGCCTTTCCGGACGGGGTGGCGTTATTCAAGGGCAACCTGGAGCCGCTTACCGAGTGGCGCACCTACGCCGGCGACTACCAGCGCCGCTTCTACAACGCCGGGGAGGAGGTGCTGACCAACGCGAACATCGGCCAGTTGCAGGAGGCCTGGCGCTTCCCCACCGGCGCGATCATTACCGCTTCGCCGACGGTCGCCTCTGTGGATATTCCCGGCGAGGGACCCACCCAGGTCGTCTACTTCCAGTCATGGGATTTCTTCATCTACGCGGTGCGCATGCGCGACGGGGCCGAGCTGTGGCGTTTCCAGGCTGATGAACAGCCCGGTTCGTCTTTTCCCAGCACCGCCTCGGTGGACGTCAGCGAGGTCGCAGGCCGCGACGTGGCCTATGTCGGCACCGGCGAAATCATGTACGCGCTGGACGCGGTGACCGGGGAGGAAATCTGGCGCTTCACCGCCGGTACCGGGTGCAAGGACGGCCTCGGCAACCCGCCGGGGTTGTGCGGCTTCCTGGGTGAGCGCAACCAGATCGAAAGTTCCGTGGCCGTGGTCGATGGCAAGGTGTTTTTCGGGATGGACATCAATGACTACGAAACCGGCAAGGGCGGTTTTTATGCGCTGGACGCGGTGAGCGGCACCCTGACCTGGTACTTCGACCTGGAAACCGGGGCCACCTGTACGCCCAACCCCGGCGACAACATCCGCCAGTTCGACGGCTATCACAGCGAGGCGCAGTTGGGATTGCCCGCCGGGTACCTGGCATCGCGCCCTGGCTGCGGATTTGATCGCAGCATCACCGGCTGCGGCAATGTCTGGTCCTCACCGGCCATCGACGAATCCCGCGGCCTGCTGTACTTCGCCAGCAGCAACTGCGACACCGACAACAATGCCGCCACCCCCCGGCCGGCGCCGCCGATGCCCGCCTACGACGAGGCCATCGTGGCGCTGGATTTCGACGGGGTGCCGGCATGGCGCTGGCGCCCCCGGGAAGTCGACAATGACGACCTCGCTTTCGGCGCAGTCCCCAACCTGTTCACCATCGACTTCGGCGGCTCGCCCCGCGAGGTCCTGGGTATCGGCAACAAGGACGGCACCTACTACGTGCTGGATCGCGACGGCGTCAACGAGGTAAACGCCGTGGCATGGTCTGACGCCGATCCCTCCGACCTCCCCTACTGGAAAACGCAGGTCGTACCCGGCGGTGACATCGGTGGCATTCTCGCGACGGCGGCGGTGGACACCGACCAGCGGCGCATCTTCATCTCCACGGCGCCGGGCACCAATGCGGACGGACCCTTCAACCCGCAGCGCCCCACGGTACACGCGCTCAACATGGACACCGGCGCCATCGCCTGGGATAACGGCGCGGACACTGCCGCCTGGGCCAGTTTCTCGCCGGTCAGCGCCATTCCGGGCGTGGCCTTCATCGGCCGCGTGCCCGGCGCTTACATCCGTGCGTTCGACACCGAGGGCGATGCGGGAACCCAGGTAGGGGATTACAACCTGAACAATGCCGCGCTGGCCTCCGCGCCGGTGGTGGTCGACGGCATGCTGCTGGTCGGCGGCGGCATCGGCACCCGCACTTCCACCGGCAGCGGGCCCTCGGACCTGTCGGCCGGCGTGCCGTCGCCGCTGGTGGCGCTGTGTGTACCGGGCACGCCCACCTGCAATATCTGCCAGAACGGGATTGTCGACCCGGCGGAGGAATGCGACGACGGCAACGGTGTCGCCGGCGACGGCTGCAGTGCGGCGTGCGAACTCGAAGCGTCGCAGTTGTTCAGCGGCACGGCGAGCGGCGGCTATATCCGTATCATCGTCGACGGCGTGTCGCTGCAGGTCCCGACCGCACCGGGTGATTCACCCGCCCAGGTCGCCGCGGCCATCGCGGCGGCCATCAACGGTAACCCGGTGCTGGCGATGAAAGGGGTCTCTGCGTTCGTCCAGGGCAACCGCGTCATCAGCAATGGCACCTTTACCGGGGTGCTCAGCCTGGATGCCGGGATCACCCTGGGCCCGGCGGATGCGCCGGCGATTGCTGTTCCGGTGGGCCGGTTCCTCTGGCCGTGGCTCGCCGCGGGCCTGTTGCTGGCCGGCGCGTGGGCGGGCCGGCGACGCGCAGGGACCCTGCCCCCGGGTTGGTAGCGCGCGGGGCAGGCGCGGCACGCCGGTCAACCTGCGGTTACTATCAGGATTTGGCCGCCAGGAACTCCATGGCCCGCGCGCGCTGGAACGTGATGCAGGTGGAATCGGCGGGAATTTCCGTCAGGGGCACCGCGACATCCGCGGGCCGGATATTGGCCTGCGCCGCCAGCGGTCGCAGCGCCTCGAGATCGAAGCCGTACAACTGTGCGGCATTCTCCCCCAGCATCATGCGCACTTCCCGTTCCGGAATGTCGGAAAACGCGAAGCGCATGTTCTCGCGCGAGTAGGGGTAGCACCCTTCGTAGTGCGGGTAGTCGTTGCCCCACAGCACCCGGTCCACTCCCACCGTCTCGCGACCTTTGACATCGGCGACGGAGGGGAAACTGGCGCCATACCAACAGTTGCGCCGGGCGTAAAAGCTGGGCGGCTCCTGCAGCGCCGGATCCCGGGAGGTGTCGATCTCACCGATATAACCGGCCTTCCACGCCATGTACATCGCATCCATCTGCTGCATCAGCCGCGGCGCCCAGGCGCTGCCGGATTCGGTGAGGATGTAGCGCAGCCTGGGGAAGCGCTCGAACACGCCGCCCATGATGAGGTGGGTGTAGCCGCGCTGGATGAAGAACGACATCTCCATCGCCCACAGGGCCTTGGACCCCTGGCCGTCGCCGTAGCTGGGCGAGCCCTGGCCCGAGTGCTGGTTCATCACCAGCCCCGCGTCCTGGATCGCCGCCCACAGGCGGTCATAGTCCGGGTGATTCAGTGGCCTGAGGTGTACCTCGGAGGGCGACGGCAGGGGCAGCAATACGCCGCCGCGCAGGTTGTTGCGCGCAATCCACTGCACGTCCTCGATAGCGTCGTCGATGTTGTTCAGGTGAATGAGTCCGATGCCGGCGCGGCGTGCGGGCTGCTCCGCGCAGAATTCTGCGAGCCAGCGGTTGTGCGCGCGAATGCCGGCCAGCTGGTGCTCATACTGCTGTGGCGAGGGCGGCGCCGAAATGTGGAAGGCGGCGTCGTAGAACGGCGGCACCGTGTTGGGAAAGATCACCTCGCCCACCACGCCGTCGCCGAGCAGGTCTGAAAGGCGCTCGGCGGAATCCCAGTTCTTGTTTTTCTTCGAGCCGACGTGGGACTTGGCCGGGTTGCGGTAGCTGCCGCGCCAGGCGTCGAAGTCCGCGCGATACTGCGGGTCGAGGTAGTCGCGATAGGCCTCGATCGACGCCCCGGCATGGGCATCGGCGGTAATTACGACAAAGGGGTCATTACTCATCGTCACGCCTCTTCGGCTAGGAGGGCTCCGCGTAAAACTGCTGGTAGTACTTCCTGATCTGGTGGATGGGGCCGTCACCATCACACAGCACCGGGTTCTCGTGAAACTTCTTGTGTTCCCAGATGGGCACATCCTGGCCGTGCTGCCGTGTTACCTCGCCGATGAACGCATCGGCGAGACCCCTGGCGGCTTTCAGGTTGCCGTCCATGATCCTGAAGCTGAAGCGCATCACCGTCTCGTGGTACTCGCTGTCCACGGGCGTACCGGTGACGATGATGAGCGTTTCGCCGATGCCCTTGAAGCGGGTGATACCCACACTGCCGCCGTGCGACTCGATATCCACGCTGCCCTTGAGTTCGCCTGACGGCGTGGTAAACGTCAGCCCCTGGAAGGCGCGCATGATGTGACCGTCGAAGGTGAAGGTTTTCTCGGGGATGTCGGGCGTGCCGTGCACAAAATGAAAATGCGGCGAGTCCACCACGTTCTCGGCCATTTCCTGCGGATGGCTGCGGACCCGCGCCGTATGGTAGATCGGCTCCATCCAGCCCTCGGCGCCCCAATCCGGCACCTCCGGGACTTCCCACTTGGGCGCGTGGCCGTGGGGATGGTGCCACATGAACACGATGCCGTTTTTCTCGCAGGTGGGGTAGGCCCTGACCTGGGCCCGGGCGGGTATGCGCTTCGCGTAGGGCACCTCGACGCACTGCCCGGTGGTGTCAAACTTCCAGTGATGGAACGGGCAGCGTATGGCATTGCCCTCCACCACACCGCCGTAGCCCAGATGGGCGCCGAGGTGCGGGCAGTAGGGGTCGATCACGCTGGCCTGGCCGTCCTCACCGCGAAACACCACGAATTCCTTGCCCAGGTACTGCACGGTCCTGACCTCGCCCGCCGCCAGGTCTTTGGACTCAGTCACCCTGAACCAGCCGAACGGCATGGGAAGAGGAATTCGCTCGTTCATATAATGGCCTCGGACCCGACGGCAAACACGCGCAAGGACAGTAAAACACCGGTATATTGCGAAAAAAGTATAACTGATGTTGCCGGACCCCGCTATGTTTATAAGACGGGTGCCTGATGATAATATTGCGGCCACTCACCGCCGCCCGGCGCGTCACTCACCAAGGATTCAACTGATGGATAAGCCATGGTTAATGGGGATAGATCTCGGCGGCAGTGGCGCGCGCTGTATCCTGGTCAACCGTTCGTCGGGCGCCCGGTTCAGCGCCAGTGGCAGCTGGCGATTCGCCGCGGCGCCGGGCACTTTCGGCACCGGGTTTGACATAGACCTGGCGCTGGTGTGGGAGGTCGTGGGGCAGGCCTGCCGCGACGCGCTGCAGTCCGCTCGAATCGAGCCTGCCGCAGTGGCCGCGATCGCGGTGTCCGCCATGCGTTTCAGCACCGTGGTGCTCGATGACAGCGGCGACAGCCTGCTGGCCGTCGACAACCGCGACGCCCGCGCCGCCGGTGAGTACTTCGAGGTCGCCGATAAAATGGGGGCGGCGCTGTTGCAGGAAACCGGCTCATGGCCACTCCCCCTGCACGCCTCAGCGCGCCTGCTGTGGCTGAAAAACCAGCAACCGGAACAATTCGCCCGGGTACGGACCGTGTTCGGCATGGGCGAATGGCTGAACTATCGACTGAGCGGCGTGCGCGCCATCGACACCACCCTGG
>JAWKZM010000059.1:0-10510 GCA_041395965.1 Halioglobus sp. | reverse complement strand
ATCCGCAGCTGCGACTGCAGCCGGACGGCTCGCGCCTGACCTGGGCCAAGTTCCTCGAGGACGTGGTGGAACGCCACGGCGACCGGTGCGCGATCCGTTTCGAGGGTCGCGACATCAGCCGCCGGGAGTTGCAGTTGGCGGCCCGTCGCCTGGCCAGGGCGCTGGCCGCCAGCGGGGTGACCAAGGGCGTGCGCGTCGCAGTGCACATGGCCAATCGCCCCGAGTTCGCCACCGCCGCGTTCGCCGTCGCCATGCTCGGCGCAGTGCTGGTGCCGGTGAACACGTTCGCCACCCCCCAAGAGCGCGAATACATCCTGCGCCACAGTGACAGCGCCGTGTTGCTGTTCCAGCGGCAATTGCTCAAGCACGATTTCCTCGGCGAACTGATGCAACTGCTGCCGGAGCTCGACACCGCCAACCTCACTCCCCTGCACAGCGCGCGCATGCCGCACTTGCGGCAGGTGGTGGCGCTGGGACTGGCGCAGGCCAGGGGGACCCTGCAGGCGTGGGATGACTTCCTCGCCCGGGGCGACGGGTTCCCGGACGCCGTCCTGGATGCGATGTCCGCGGAGGTGTTCCCTGCCGATGACGGGATGATCATCTACACGTCCGGCTCCACTGCCAGGCCCAAGGGCGTGCTGCATATGCAGCGCGCCGCGGTCATCCAGAGCTGGCGCATCGCCGATGACCTGCGTCTGTCCCCGGCCGATCGAGTCTGGACCACGTACCCTTTTTTCTGGTCAGCGGGTATCTGCATGGCACTGGGCGCGACACTGGCGACCGGCGCCACGCTGGTCCTGCAGGAGACCTTTGAGCCCGCTGCCGCCCTGCGCTGCCTCGTCGATGAGCGGGTCAACGCAACCCAGTGCTGGCCGCACCAGGCCAAGGCCATGGCCGAACACCCGGCGTATGCCACCTGTGATTTATCGCGGCTCGACAAGGAAGTCTATCGACTGCAACCGGACGTGGCCGCAGCACACGACCTGTGGGGCACGCAAGGCTCCTTCGGCATGACCGAAACCTTCACGTTTACCGCCAACCTGCCCGCCGATTCCCCCGTCGAACTGCGCCGCGGTACCGCCGGCAAGCCGCTGCCGGGCATGCACGTACGCATCCTGGACACGCAGACGGGCGCGCCGCTGCCGGTCGGGGAGGAGGGCGAAATCGCGGTGAAGGGACTGACCCTGATGCGCGGCTATTACAAGGTCGAACCGGAAGCCAGCTTCGACGACGAGGGCTTCTACCACAGCCAGGACGGCGGGCACCTCGACGAGGCAGGATACCTGCACTGGACCGGCCGGCTGTCCAACATCATCAAGACCGGCGGCGCCAATGTCTCGCCGCTGGAGATCGAGGAGGCACTGCTCAGCTACCCCAACCTGCGGATCGGCATTGCCTTCGGCGCGCCTCACCCGGTTCTGGGCGAGGTCATCGTGCTCTGCGCCGTCGCCATGCAGGGCCAGCAACTCGTGGAAGACGAGATCAGGGCGTTTCTCAGGGGCAGGCTGGCCGCCTACAAGGTGCCGCGGCGAGTCCTGCTGTTTGCGGAGAGCGACCTGAGCTTCACCGGCAACCAGAAAATACAGGCCGGCAAGCTCATCGAAGCGGCACTGGCGCGCCTGCGCGAGGAAGCGATCGTCATCGATGGCGTGAATTACGGGAACTACCTGGTGGGCGCAAGCACGTGCTGCTGATGGGCAACGGGGTGATCTGGGAATACCGGGTGCACCGCTGGAACCCGGTGTGGCTCACCATTGGCGGGCAGGGTTATACGGTGCTGCCGCAGGTCATCTGGGTCGTGGCGCCGATCATCCATTACCTCGGCTGCATCCGCATCAATCGCGCCTGAGCAGCACCGCGACCTGGCCGCGGGGTGTCAGGCGTTAATTTCTTTGAGGCGCGTCCCTTTGCCGCGTGTTGACTTCCACTCGCCCCAGGCGATCAAGGCGCCGACGAAAGCACCTTTTACCGCGCCGGCGATCGCCCCACCGGGCGTCATGAAGACGGTGGCCAGCAGGCAGCCGGCCAGGGTGCATAACAACATAATCCGAATACAGCTCAACACAGTGCCCCTCCTCGCTCCTGGGCCACTTGTCGAACAGCCTCCGGAGCATCCGGCAGCGCCCTACCGATCGACGCTGCTCCCGATCATTTAGGCCTTCGCGTGGTCTTGTGGTCAACGAATTAGCGGGGAAATGTGGAGAAAACCGCCACGGGAGGAAAAACTGTGACGCAGGTCCGGTGGGATAACGGCGATGGTATCAATCGTCCCAGCTGGTGAAGTCGTAGCCCGCGTGGATCGACGCGGCGGCAGCGGCATCGTGCGCGCGGCGGCCAACCTTTACGCGGCGTTCGGCGTGGCCGTGCGTGGCGTACATGTTTGATTTCAAGCTGAACACGGCGCGCCGTTCCTGGTCGACGTTGCGACGGTCGGAATAGCGCCGGTAATAACAGTTGCACTGGCGGCAGGTGCAATCAGCGACCGGGATACGCGGCACGTTGCGCAACAGGAAGCGAACGCCCGCCAGTTGCCTGACCGCGGCGCAGGCGTTGGGCTCCGACACAATTTCCGCCGACCGGTAGGTCCCGCCGGAAGTTGTACCTTCCCGCCCCGGTTGTCGCACCAGTCCCCGTGCGCCGGACGTCCTCGCCGCAGCGGACCGGGTCCTGGTGGGTTTCTTTCTGAAAAACGCCAACGCTCCGGAAAAAAATGATGGCCCCTTTGGCGCCCGGTCCATACGAATTCGCCCTCCCTACTCGCCGCACAGTTAAAGTAACTTGTTAAGTTACAGATGCAGAAAATTACTGTTTTATCAGTATTCTATAGAACACTTCTGCGCTTTATTCAAACCAATCGACAACTCTTTTCCGGTCTTCCAACGGGCTGCACGAAGGTGCAGCCACGCCCTGCCGCCTGCGACACCAGCAAGCGCCGGGCCCGGAGCACGCTGGCGCCCGTATGAACCTCGGATTAGCCGCGTCGAACCGTTGCGGGCAACCCGGCACTGGTCGCGACCCGCCGCTATGGGTTATAACAAAAAGCGCACTGCACTTGATTGCCGGGACATACCGCCGCTGGGGAGGCCGATTGGATGCTCGATTACTCGAGGGGTTGAAAGTCGTGGACCTGGCCGGCGAACCGCTCGCCATGACCGGCCGCATGCTGGCTGACCTCGGCGCGGACGTGGTCAAGCTTGAACCCGCCGGCGGGGACCCATTGCGAACCTCGCCGCCGCTGGACCAACGCAGCGGTGTCTCCCTGCGTTTCCTGGCATGGAACGCGGGCAAGACCAGCATCGCCTACGATCCCTCCGACGCCCGGGTCGCCCGGCTACTGCGCGCCGCCGACGTTGTCATCGAAACACCGGGCTTTCCCCACGCGCTGGAACTGCCCCACAGCGTCGCGCCGCAGGCAGTGTGGCTGCAGGCGACACCCTTCGGTCTTTCCGGACCCCGGGCCAACTGGCGGGCCAGCGATCTCGGGGTGATGGCCGCCAGTGGCAACCTGTACGCGACCGGCTATCCCGACCGTGCCCCGCTGCGCTGCGCCGAGCCGGCGAGCTACGCGCACGCCAGCAGCGAAGCCGTCTTTGCGCTGCTCACGGCACTGGCGTCCGGGCGCCCCCAGGTGGTCGACCTGTCCATGCAGGAAGCGGTGATGGTCGCCAACATGGGCGGGCCGGGACAGTTGCCCAGAACCGGCAACAAGGGGCGCCGGCAGGGCGCAAGGATGGGCAGGACCCGCGAGATCTGGCCCTGCAGGGACGGCTTTGTCTCGTTCGGTTTGCGCGGCGGACCCTCGCGGCGACATAACTTCGACATTCTCCGCCAGGAGTTGGCGCGGGAACACCTGCTGACACCCGCCTGGGGCGAGCGCGACTGGGCGCGCTTCAACCCGACTGACCTGGACAGCGCGGAACTGCGGGCCATCGAGGAGCCACTGGCGGCCTATTTCTCCCGCCATACCATGACCGAGTTGTATGACCTTGCGGTGGCGACCAACCTGATGCTGGCGCCGGCGAACTCCGCCGCAGAGATACTGGCGAAGGCCCCCAGCTGCGCGAGCGCCGCCTGTTCCAGCCCGTGGGCGGCATTGCCAGCTTCCTCCCGGCGCGCTTCCTGCTCGCCCGGGATGCCGCCGGCGCAACCGCTGTCGCCAGCCCGCCCTCGCCCGCCCTGCGTTCAACCAGGGCCCCTGGCCTGACTGGTCGGCCGGGCACGACCGGGCCGGGACCGTGGCGCAGCCGGCAGGCGCGTGGCAGGGCCTGCAAAACTGTTGGAGTTCGGCTCCGGTGCCGCTGGCCCCATCGCCAGCCGGTATTTTACCGAGCACGGTGCGACGGTCATCAGGTGGAGTCACGCAGGCATCCGACTTCCTGCGGATGATGGCCGCGGGCAGTCCGGCCGGATTGGAAGGGTCAACCCTGTTCGACCGCCCTGAACGCCGGCAAACGCAGTATCACCTGAACCTGCGTCATCCCGACGGGAGTTAGCTGTCGCGCGCCAACTTGCTGATCCACTGGGCGGACGCTGTGCTGAATTTCGCACCCAGGGCAATGCAGTCCTACGGGCTGGACTACGCCACGATGGTGGCGGAAAAACCGGACCTGCTGATGCTTTCCACCTGCCTCAACGGCCAGAGCGGACCGCACCGGGACTACCCTGGCTTCGGTGGCCAGGGCGCCGCGCTGTCGGGCTTCAATTATCTTACCGGCTGGCCCGACCGCGAGCCGATCGGCCCCTACGGTACGATTACCGACTCCCTGGCGCCGCGCTTTGCCGCCGGGGCCCTGGCGGCGGCACTGCTGTACCGGCGCCGCACCGGACGCGGCCTCCACCTGGACGTCTCCCAGGTGGAGGCCGATAATACAGCCTCCCCCTGGCTGCTGGAATACGCCGTCAACGGCCAGTGCAGCACGCGCAACGGTAATCGCTCCCCGCGGGCCGCGCCCCACGGTGTGTTCCCCTGCGCGGGCGAAGACCGCTGGATCGCCATCGCCTGCTGGAGCGATCACGAGTGGCTGCACCTCGCCACCATCCTTGGCCTGGATGCGCACCGTTACGCGCAGCTCGACTCGCGGCTCGCCGCGCAGGACGAACTCGAACGGCTGGTAAGCAACGCCACGCGCCAGCGGGACGCGGAAGCACTGGCGAGGCAACTCCAGTACGCCGGTATCGAAGCGGTTCCCGTGGCCGATTTTGAAGACCTCCTCATGCGCGATCCGCAGCTGCAACTGCGTGAACACTTCCTGCACAGGGAGCGGCGGCTTACGGGCGATTCGATCTACGAGCGCAACGGCTTTCGCCTTGGCGCCGGGCAGTCGTCCTACGACAGCCCGTCACCGCTACTGGGTGAACATACCGGGACAATTCTGGCATCGGTGCTGGGTTACGACCCCGACAGGATCCGGCAACTGGGCGAGGACGGCGCGCTGGAGTGAGCGGCTGGCGGGGCAATTGACATGTCGGCCCCGCTGGTCGATGCTGGACGGGCAAGCCACCGTCATTCACCACAACAGGCAATAACCAGAGGGCGACACTATGTTACAGGAATTCAAGAAGTTCGCGATGCGGGGCAACGTCGTTGATATGGCGGTTGGTATCATCATCGGCGGTGCATTCGGCACTATCGTCAAGAGCCTGGTGGCCGATGTGATCATGCCCCCGATCGGCCTGCTGCTGGGCGGCGTGGATTTCTCCGACCTGTTTATCACCCTCAAGGAAGGCGCCCAGGCAGGCCCCTACGCCACCCTGGCAATCGCCCAGGAAGCCGGCGCGGTAGTGGTCAGCTACGGCTTGTTCCTCAACTCGGTGATCAGTTTCCTGATCGTCGCCTTCGCCGTGTTCCTGCTGATCAAGAGTATCAACAAGCTGCAGACGGAAAAGCCGTCCGAGCCCACCACGAAAGAGTGCCCCTACTGCATCAGCACGGTCCCGATCAAGGCGACCAAGTGCCCGAACTGCACCTCCGCGCTCTAGGATCGCGACCTGCCGCGTGAGGTGTGTCCGGCACCGGCAGGCGCACCCCACGCAGCCGCCGTTCGTGACGTAACGGCACTCCTGCCCTACAAACCGTAGAACGCCCGGATCGTATCCCAGGCCTCTTCGGCCGTATCCACGTACTCAAATAACTGCAGGTCCTGGTGGCTTATCGCACCTTCCTCCACCAGCGCCTCGAAGTCGATGACGCGCCGCCAGTAACGGCTGCCAAGCAGCAGCACGGGCAGCGGCGCGATCTTGCGCGTCTGGATGAGGGTGAGCGCGTCGAACAGTTCGTCCAGCGTGCCAAACCCGCCGGGGCACGCCACCAGCGCTCTGGCGCGCTTGAGGAAGTGCATCTTGCGGATCGCGAAATAATGAAACTGGAAGCACAGCTGGGGCGTGATATACGGGTTGGGTTGCTGCTCGAAGGGTAACTGTATATTCAACCCGATACTTTTCCCGCCGGCCTCCATCGCGCCGCGATTGGCCGCCTCCATGATTCCAGGACCGCCGCCGGTGACGACCACCATGTCGCAGGCGGGCGTGTCCCGGGTAATCATGGCTCCGAGTTTGCGCGCCTCCTGGTAATACGCGCTATTGGCATGGACGCGCCGCGCTATCGCCAGTTTTTGCTCCAATTCAGCGTCGCCCGGGGCGGCGTCTGCCAGCGCCTGCGCCTGCGCCAGCCTCGCCTGCGCGGTGTCCGGATCGGGGATACGGGCGCTGCCGAATATCACCACCGTGGAATTGATACCCTGGTCCTGCTGCACCAGCTCCGGCTTGAGGAACTCCAGTTGCAGGCGCGCCGGCCGCAGTTCCTCGCGCAACATAAAATCGTTGTCGGCGAATGCCAGTCGGTAGGAGTCGGAGCAACCGGCCGTGCCGCCCATGCTCGCCTGCCGTGCACCCGGTGCTTCATCCGTGCGATCGTCACCTGCTTTTTTCTTCATGGTGGAGTCCGGTTGATGTCGGGGTCGCGTGTCCGTAGAGCTACAACAGCAGGCTGGTCGCCAGAAACAGCATCAGGCCCATACCGAGAACGTCGGTAAAGGTAGTGAGGAAAATACTACTGGCCATGGCCGGGTCAGCGCCAAAGCGGCGCAGGGTCAGCGGCACCAGCACGCCGAACACGCCACTGCCCATGCAGGCGCCGACCATGGCGATGAGCACCACCAGCGCCAGGACGGCCGGCTGGTCCGCGCCCGTCATTCCCGAGTAAATCCACATGGCCGCGGCGGCCACCAGTCCAACGAAAAATCCATTCAGGGCGCCCAGAACGATCTCCTTGCGCAATAATCTTGCCACCGGATAATCCGCCAGTTCCCCGAGGGTCAGCCCGCGCAGCGTAATGGCCAGCGCCTGGCAGCCAGTGTTGCCGCTCTGGCCCGCCAACACCGGGAGAAACACCGCCAGCACGACGATTTGCGCGATGGTGTTCTCAAACAGTCCTACCACAAAAGCGGCGCAGAAGGCCGTCAGCAAATTAACCTGCAGCCAGGGATGGCGCATGCGAAAGGCGGTCATGATCGGCGTAATGATGCGCTCCTCGCTGTCGACACCGACCATGCTGCCGGACTGGGCGCTGATTTCAGTGGCCACGTACTCGAACAATCGCCAGCCGTACACCACACCCAACAGGCGGCCGGCTTCATTGGTCACCGGGTACAGGCGGTGACGCCGCGTGAGCGCCGCGTTGACCGCCTCCGGCATCGCCGCATCGGGGGCGAAGGAAAACGGATCGGTGGTCATTATCTCGACCAGCGTCTGGCCTGGCCTGCCCAGCAACAGATCCCGCATCGCCACCACACCGACCAGCCTGCCGCCGGCTTCCACCACGTAGAGATAAGTGATGCCGGTTACCGGCTGCGCGTGGACCAGGTAGTCGAGGGCGCCGGCGATGGTGGTCTGCGGTGGCAGCACCCCGACGGCGGGGACCATCAACTCCGCTATCGTGCCCTTGACGCCCTGCGCCAGTTCCACGGTATCCGATGCCTCCCGGCTGGCCGCACCGGCGAGGTGGGAAGCGATAAGCAGGGCCTGCTCGGTGGGCAATCCGGCCAGCACGTCGTGAATGGTGTCGGCCGAGTGCGAACCCAACAGGCCTGCGGCCTCAATAGGCTCCAGTTCCGCAGCGGCGTCCAGCAACGAAGCTATGGGCGTGTGGGTCATGGCAGGCAGATCCTCCGGGTACACAGGTAGAGAGCATACCAAAGCCCCACCGCTTGTCACCCCGCGTTAGCGCGGGGCAGCGGGCCCAGTGGAACTCAAACTCACTGCAGGCACAGCGTCGCTGCCGGGCGCCGTCGCCGCGGATATCACAGTAATCTATCCACCAGGTTCTGGATCAGCGCGGCGCCCACCCATGCCAGCGGTGGTAAAATCAGGTATAGCCCGAGCCGCAGCAGGGCCGGAAAATCGAACGGCCATTCGGAAACGTGCATTATTTCGCGGCGGTAAGCAGCAGGCGATTGATCTCGTCCAGGCGCTGCGCATCGTCCAGCTCGGTGAGTGATTGCGGGCGCAGCTGTGCCAGCTTGAGGTTGATCTTCGCGAGTTCCCTGCGCTTGCTTTGCTGCAGTCTCACATGCAACGGGCCACACCGGCAGACGAAAAGAATGCACACGGGCAGCATCGTCGCGGAGAAATCCGGGCACGATATCCAGCCACCGGACCCGGGGTCGAGGATGAGCAGGAAGAACAATACCTGCGCACCGATCACCGAGAGCGTCGAAAAGATCAAGCCACCTGTGCCACCAGCAGCAACGCCGGGCTGTGCAGCAGGTCAATGCGCATCCGGCGGCCCAGCCGGCCGAACACCTGGGCGTTGCCGATCAGCGCACCGGATGGCCGTAGTCATCGTCAACCAGATCAACACCGTGAGGAAGTACGTCAGATACCTGCCGTTCCCCGAGGCGATTTCAGCGACCAGCCCGTCCCACTGGGACGGGTGCGACAGCACTATCTGGCAGCAACCCATGATCACGGCGAACGCGGAAACGGCAAGGAACCAGGGCAGCGGACGGTGAGTGAGGCAGCGGCGCCAGTGATCGCGCTCTCACTGCTGGCATCCAGCGTTGCCGCGATCCGGTCAAAGGTTGCCACCGATCGCCGGACGATACGACTGAATACCGGCACGAGATAGCTGCACATACCGGCAAAAAACAGCTTGGCGTAAAAACCGATCTCCCCGTTGCGGGACCCCAGCTCCAACAGCAGCCACATCACGGCAAATATCAGCATCCCCGCGGCGAGTCGTCCATAGCGGAAGGGAAAGACCAGGCGACTGATCCAGAACGGGTACCACTGGCTGTCGCCGTCACGCGCTCGCGCCCCCACCCATAGTCCGGCCGAGCGCTGTACAGTACATGAAGCCCTGCGGCAGCCATCGCCGATTCCTCACACGCTTGCCTGTGCGCTTGAGCATACTGGTTCGGTGGGAACAGAATCAATCCGGCCTACTGGCCTGTTCCGGCCTTGCCCGTCGCCCGCTTTAACGACATGATGGTAACCCTCACCCACCGGCCTGCGCGGAAGGCAATAAGGCAATGGCAGCGATCTTGGCGCCCTACTTCCCACTGGCAATCGTACTGGCACTGACAGGCGCGGGGCTCGCCCTGGCTCACGTGATGTTGCTGGCACGGCACCAGGACCTCGGCAGCGAGGCCAGGCTGCCACGGCAGCTTGCGCTGCTGTTGCTGACGCTTCTGTCGCTGGTGCTGATGATTATCGTGGCGCCGCTGGCTGACTCCACTCGCAACCAGATCCTGACCCTGCTGGGTATCGCGCTGTCTGCGGTGATCGCCCTCTCCTCGACCTCCTTCGTCACCAATTTCATGGCGGCGGTGATGTTGCGCGTGACCAGGCCGTTCAAGGTGGGTGACTTCATCCGGGTAGGCGACCTGTTTGGCAGGGTATCGGAGCGCGGCCTGTTCGATACGGAAATACAGACGGAAAATCGCGAGCTGATTGCGATACCCAATGCATCGTTTATCAACCAGCCGGTCACGGTCGCGCGCAGCTCGGGGGTCATCATCTCCACCACCGTCTCGCTCGGGTATGATCTGGGCTTCACGGAGGTGGAACCGCTTATGCTGCAGGCGGCCTCCGCCGCCGGGCTGTCCGATCCGTACGTCCATATCACGGAACTGGGCGATCATGCGATCAGCTACCGGGTGTGCGGATTGCTCACCGACCTGGAATCAATACTCACGGCGCGGTCGAACCTTCACCACGAGTTGCTGTTGCAGTTGCACGGCGCGGGCCTGGAAATCGTGTCCCCGACGATTACGCGCCACATAACCCAACCGGCAGAGACCAGGATCATTCCCCGGCCCGTTCACGGTACGCCGGCCCCCAACAAGGTAATGGCCGAGGAGATCGTCTTCGACAAGGCGACCGAAATAGCAAGACTGGAGGCAGTCCGGGACGGTTTGCAGGAAAAAATACAGCAGTTGAAGGAAGGCGGGGATGCGGATATCGATCCTGCGCCCCTGCAGGCACAGCTCGAGCGCGCGCAGCAGCAATTGCA
>JAWKZM010000058.1:0-11248 GCA_041395965.1 Halioglobus sp. | reverse complement strand
AAAACGTTGGCGCCGCGCACCTGCAGCTCTCCCACTGCACCCACCCCGAGAACACGGTTGTCGGCATCGCATACCCTGACTTCCACACCGGGCAAGGGCAGGCCCACGGTGCCGGCACGCCGCTCCCCACGCAATGGATTTGACGTGTTCATCCCTGTTTCCGTCATACCATATCGCTCCAGTATGGTGTGACCTGTGCGCGCCTGAAACGCAGCAAACGTGTCGGCCAGCAGTGGCGCGGAACCGGAGATAAAGAGGCGCATGTTCGCGCACACCTGCGCCGTAAAGGCAGGCTCGGCCAGCAGGCGCGTGTAATACGTCGGCACGCCCATCATGACCGTGCTGTGCGGAAGATTCCGCAGCACCGCGCTGACATCGAAGCCGCCCAACCAGCGCATCGTGCTGCCACTCATGAGAACGCAGCCGATCGCCACAAACAATCCGTGCACATGAAATATTGGCAGCGCATGCAGCAGGCAATCGTCCGGCGAAAAACCCCAGCATTCCACAAGCGTGGCGACGTTTGCAGCCAGGTTACCGTGAGACAACATGATGCCCTTGGGGCGTCCGGTAGTGCCCGAGGAATAGACAAGCGAGGCAAGGTCCGCGGCCTGTGTCTGAGCCGTGGAAAATTGCGTGGCGCAACGCCTCACACCCTCCATCAATGTGCCGGTGCCATCCATGTCCAGAGTGAGTACGTGCGCCGTCGCCAACGAGTCACACAGCGGCTGCAGAACATCGGCGCGAGCGCTGTCACAAACGAGCAGGGCGGTGCCTGCATCCGCGAGAAAATAGCGCATTTCATCGAGGGTATAGGCCGTATTGAGAGGATGAAACACCAAACCCGCCCGGAGAGTGCCCAGGTAAAGCCAGAGGGCCTCTACCGATTTACCCACCTGTACGGAAACGCGATCGCCTCTTCTGAGACCCAAACCAGTGAGGAAGTTGGCAACCTGCGCCGAGTAGCGTTCCGCGTCGCCATAGGTGTGAATCTCACCGCCATCGGTGGTCAGCAGCATCCTGTCGTGGCCAGGGAAATGGCTCTGGTATGTTGAGTAAAGGTTTAGCGAACTCTCACAGTTCATGGTTGCTCCGTGCCCGGCCTTCAGGACCGCCGTCATATACCCGGTCGCGATTCTGTAGAGGAAGTTCGCCATCGTTGGCAGCGACGCCAAGGCAACATGTCCGGGGTGACCGAAACAGATCCTCCGAAAAATGGAGCTGGCGAGAGGAATCGAACCCCCGACCGGCTGATTACAAATCAGCTGCTCTACCTACTGAGCTACGCCAGCCTTGATCAGAGCGGGACCTGCTGTGACCGCCCCGTTGGAAGGGGTGCGATTGTAGATAAAGTGCCATCGGGATGCAATTGGATTTGGGGTGGCTGGGGGTGGAAGCTGTCCGCGACCCCAACGCACTATCAAGCGATCTTGCGCGCCGTAGTAACTCATCGGTCTTCTCCGCAAAGAGCGACAGCGCCACAACGGGCCGCTGCGCCAGATGATCTTCTACCCCCTCATCGCTTTACCACTAAATCTGTGATAAAGCTTGAGGAGAATGCGGCCCAAAATCTCCATCATCATTGCGACTTACAACTCGGAGGCGACACTGGAACGCGCTCTGAAGAGTGTAGTTTCTCAGGAATTCGACGCAAAGGAGCTCCTGGTAGTCGATGGGGCGTCTACCGATGGAACCCTGGACATCATCGGCCAGTATCAAAAAAACATGCACTGGTGGATTACTGAAAAAGATACTGGCGTTTATGATGCCTGGAACAAAGCGCTTCAACACGCTAATGGCGAGTGGGTATATTTTCTGGGTTCGGATGATTACCTGTGGGATTCCCAGGTTCTCACGCAGGCAGCATGGGCCCTGGATGCCTCGGGCGCCAGAACCCGCATTGCATACGGTCAAGTAGCTTTCACTACAAAGAAGAGTGCCGTAATTGGCATGGCGGGGGAGCCCTGGTGTGCAAGCACCGCGCTCTTGATAAAATGGTGATCCCTCATCAGTGTATTTTTCATCGAAAAGAACTTTTCACTCAATCTGGTCTTTTTAAAACTGAGTTTAGAATCTGCGGCGACTTCGAACTCATATTAAGAGAAATAGTAACCGGCAGTATTCCCGTCTTTATCCCCAACCTGATCATTGCCGGAAAGACTATCGGTGGTATGAGTACTGCACACGAAAATGCTCCCGTACTCATTCAAGAGCTAAAGCGTGCACGTACGCTTAATGACTTACCGTCTTACTCCGTGAACTTGTTATTGAGACAACTCAGATGGGTTTTCAGAAATTATCTACATAGAATATTTGGAAAAAAAATCACACACCCCCTTTTAGATTTTTACCGCCAACTCCTGGGAAAACCGAAACTCTGGACACGTAAAGACTAAGAAGGCCACACGAACAAGCCCGTAGCGTCATCATATTCAATCTACCAGAGGTTACGGTGAATTTGGCAGGTAACTGTTGCCAGCTTACGACCTCGCCGAATCGATGTGCTCCACATACCACTTGTATGCGTTTTCCAGGCCGCTTTTTAGATCATAGGTGGGCGCCCATCCCAGGCTCTTCAGTTTGGAGTTGTCCATCAATTTTCTGGGGCAGCCATCGGGCTTGCTGCCATCATAAATTATGCTGCCTTTGAAACCGGTTACCTCGCCAATTGTGCTCGCAAGCTCGGCGATAGAGCAATCCAAACCGGAGCCTATATTGATATGCGACAGCCTCGATTCCGTCATGGCCTGGTACTCTGCCTGTGGCAGGTTCATCACGCGGACAGACGCCCTGGCCATGTCATCCACATGCAAGAAATCCCTTAGCGCACTACCCGTGCCCCATATGGTTATACTACCCGCTCCGCTGCGCACGGCTTCGTGGAAGCGGCGTAGCAGGGCTGGAACGACATGGCTATTTTCCGGGTGATAGTTATCCCCGGGGCCGTACAGATTAGTCGGCATCACGCTGCGGTAGTCGGTCCGGTATTGCCTGTTATAGGATTCACACAACTTGATACCAGCAATCTTGGCCAGGGCATAGGGCTCATTAGTGGGTTCCAGCGAGCCCTGTAGAAGTTCGGACTCCTTGATGGGCTGATTGGCCAAGCGGGGATAGATACATGAGCTTCCCAGGAACAGCAGCTTATTTACACCACTGCGCCAGGCCTGGTGGATCACGTTACACTCCACCATGAGATTGTCGTAGATAAATTCCGCCGGGTAGTTGTCGTTCGCGTGTATACCGCCAACCCTGGCGGCCCCCAGATACACCTCATCAACCCTTTGCTGTGAAAAGAAGTCTGCCACTGCCTGCTGACTGGTAAGCTCCAGCTCTGCTCTGGACCTGGTGACGATAGTAGTGTCAGTATTCCCTCGAAGCTGTCTCACCAGTGCAGATCCGACCATACCATTGTGGCCAGCTACAAATATTCGCTTACTCATAGACCTCGCCTGCCTCGCAGCGTTTTCAACACGTCCAGCCAGCTGCCAGCACGAACACCCACGCTCCAAAGTGCTATCTAATCACTTTTCTTCACGAGGAAGGAAGCTCCGCGACCTGATGCGACAGGTTGCGACACCACCGGCAAATTATCTCGCGTCAACAGGAGATTAGTTGCAACGACTGATGGAACCCCCGGAGTTTCTGCGACCGGGAAGCAATGGCAAGTTTGCGGATTAGCCAGTAGCGACGGCAGTGCTGGGCGCGGAATTATGCAGACAGTGTGCAAAGGATGTTTGCAGCACACTGCAGGTTCTGGAGGAACTGCAGCAGCGTGGCGCGCCAAGGCCGGGGTTGTCGCCGCTGTAATGGCTCAGCCGATGGATCAGCGCACCGCGAGTGTGCCTACTGGCCGTACAACCAGGCACCGTAGCCGGAGCCGTACCTGTCATCCAAATTCTCTTCCGGGACAAACCAGTTACCGAACCGCTCATATTCATCATAGGGAAAGAAGAAAGTGGGAGTGGCGAACGCGGTTTGGCGCAGCGCCAAGGCCCAATACAGTGAAAGCATCATCCAGCCCGATCACACTCAGGAACGCATCCGTCGGGGCCGGGGTTGCCGGTTTCAAAAATCGATGTCTTCCCTGTCAGACT
Organism: Halioglobus sp.; assembly: GCA_041395965.1. Taxonomy (GTDB): domain Bacteria; phylum Pseudomonadota; class Gammaproteobacteria; order Pseudomonadales; family Halieaceae; genus Marimicrobium. Next base: position 7,151 of record JAWKZM010000058.1, on the reverse strand, counting down.
CCACCTGTGGATTATTGGATTATTATCGTGCCCGCCTTATCAGGCGACACCCAGTCGATCGGCGAGCAAAAGAATGTGTTCGGTGTCAGGATTCTTGACAGTGTCGGCAAAAGTCTTGTTAGTGAGAATTCTTAACCTATTGATTTATTTAATATATTATGACTTGGCTCAGAAATTGCTTTAACTTCACTTGCCCCCCAAAACGCTGCACGCATGGACGCTGAGTGCGACGGGGGCCATTACACAGGGGACCCGGACTTGCTGAGCAACTCCGGATGGGCGGCAACACATGACGGGGTGCTCGCGCGATCGAGCCGAGTGGTTAGAGCGGTATGACAATCCATCGGGGCTTCACTGCTGCCTTCATTTCCCTGGGGGCGTGTTTGCTTGCGTCTCAGGCGCAGGCGATTGCCATCACCGACGTCAACCTGCAACTTTCAGGGGGTGGCAGCGCAAACCCCAGTGCCGCTGAACTGGCACAAAACAAGCCCAAAAAGGCAAAAATCAATGCGCTTACCGGGTTGTTTGCAGGCGATCCATGGACACTGCTGGACAAGTCCAACAAACCGTCCAAGACGTTTCAGGGTGTGGATTTCGTCCTCACCGCAGACACCGGCCAGCGCTCAGGTGACTGGCAAGTAAGCTGGGGGGCCGCCGATCTGCCGCTCAACATGGATTTCGTCCTGGTCCTGAAGAGCGGGGAGAAGTGGGGCGCTTACCTGTTCGAGGCAGGTAGTTTCAGCGACCCATCCGGTATTGCCGGCGGCGACTTCGATATTTCCTGGCTGAACAAGCACGGCAAGACACCCAAGCTGCAAAAGGCCTCCATCTTTGGCCGCGTTGCCGATGCCACACTTCCGCCGGGAGACATCCAGCCCGGTTCCAGCGGCGGCTCTTCCAGTTCGAGTGGCGGCGAGACCGGTTCCAGCAGTGGCACCACCAGCTCCAGCGGCGGCGAGACCGGTTCCAGCAGTGGCACCACCAGCTCCAGCGGCGGCGAGACCGGTTCCAGGCACCACCAGCCCAGCGGCGGCGAGACCGGTTCCAGCATGGCACCACCAGCTCACGGCGGCGAGACCGTTCCAGCAGTGGCACCACCAGCTCCAGCGGCGGCGAGACCGGTTCCAGCAGTGGCACTACCAGCTCCAGCGGCGGCGAGACCGGTTCCAGCGTGGCACCACCAGCTCCAGCGGCGGTCCTATCGATACCGACCCAACCGATCAGGATACCAACCCGGTTCCCGTTCCCGACTGTTTGCGCTGCTCACCTCGGCCTGGCCCTGGGTCTGCGACAACTGCGCGCGAAGCAGGGCGCAGCGGTCGCGCAACACGCCTGCCTGAGCACCCATTAACGAGACGGGCGCCTACGACACGTTGACGCCCGCGTTCCCTGCAAGCGCTGCCTGACCGGGCAGACAACACCGGCACCTGCAGCACCCTCACGCAAGGCAGGCGCACCAACCCTACTCGCGCATTTCTTACCGTTTCTTCCCAGCTACCTACCGTATGCAGCCACGGTCGCAAGGAGCCATCACCGGTTGATCAGGCGGCGAATATAGCCCTGCGACTCTCTCGATACAGGGCAAGAGGGCCTCAAGCTGCGGTCTGTAACACGTCCAGGCCTGCACCGAATTGCCGTGCACCGCGCGACGTACCTGTGGCGCGCTGGCGGTACGCACCGCACGCCGGTTCAACTCAGGGTGGAGGCACGCCTCGTCCCAGTCCAGGTCAAGGAAGTGGATCAGCCTGCGCACCTGTAGGGAAGTCACAGACCAGGTCCTCGTAATCCAACTCCAGCATCTGCCCCGCCAACAGGGGTCGCCACCGCTCGAGCAGGGCCTGGAAATGCCGTAAAGCGCGCCCAGTCCTCCACGGTAAACGCCAGCGAAGGGTCGGAAAAGGGCGCCTTGATGCAGGAGGCAATAGTCGCCAGGGATCGCGCCGCACATGAATGATCTGCGCGGGGAAAGATCAGGCGGATAAAGGGCAGGAGGGCAAAATTGGCCGGCAGTTTGTCCGTGATCCGCAGGGCGACACTATTGAGTTCAGCCATGTGCCGCAAGTAGTCCTGCCCCGCGTGTTCCCACACGCCGCTGTGCAGTTGGTCAATCGCGTCCACCATGGAGCCACTGCCCACCGGGGCCGACCTGACCAGCCCAGCCAGGAGCGCGCCCCAGTGCAGGCGCTCGCCGGCGGCGTAAACATCCGGGTGGGCCGCGAGAACCTGCTCGGTCAGGCTGGTCCCGGAGCGCGGCATACCAACTATGAACACCGGACGCTCGGACCGGTTGCCACGCCCGCTGCAGCGCTCGATGACAGCCGGATCGATATCGGCCAGGACGATCCGCGCGCCACGCTGCTTCGCGGCGACATTCATACCCCCGGCGGCCGCCCGGGCGGCGTTGGCCTCCCTGAACGCTGAAAACGCCTCATCAAACCTGCAATCCTCCTCCAGCAACCGGGCCCGCGCGTAACCCAGGAGAGCGCGCTGCCGGGGAGACAGGTCCGCCGCGGCCAGCCGTGCCTCCACGCCTGCCAGCCCACCAATCTCATTGCCGTGGCCCAGCATTACCATGGCGCACAGGGCCGCCACATTTCCAGGTTCAGTCTGCAGTATTTCTGCATAGGTTTCCCTGGCCGCCACGAATTCTCCCAGATAGGTGGAAATCCGTGCGCGCGAAAGGAGCAGACTGCAGTCTCCGGGGCAATGTTCGATGGCCGCGGCGATCACCCCCAGGGCCTGATCGTAGGCATCCAGTTGCTCGAGCACCGACAACAACTCCGTCACCAGCGCCGGATCACCGGGTCGTTGTGCGCAGGCCAGCTCCAGGCGCTGCCGTGCGGCGAGCAGGGATTCAGTCGCGCGCATGTCCAACCGCGTTACAGATCACACCAGCGGGGCCATGCCGTGCCAGCCGGCACCGCCGGAGACACTGCGCCAGCGCGGCAAATGGCGATCGCACTAAAATGGCCCCACGGCAGTGATTTCTTCCGCCAGTCGACGCTTTTCATCGCTGCTGCAATGCCGCGTCCAATACGCCATGATCCTCTCGACCTGAGTGTGCTCATAACCCACTCTCCCGAGCACTCTCCCGGAGCGCGTATCCCCGACATAGGCCCATACCACGTCGTTAGCAGGCAACATGCGCAGACTGGATGCCATCAAGCGCTCTGCTATCCCTCCCGCGGACCTGATGAGCGCCCGGTGCTGCGACGGCATCGTTCGGTAGGCGCGGTCCTCGATCACCAGCCCGCCCGCCATGAATGCCGCCTGCCGCTGCCAGTAGTTGACATAACCGACAGCCTGCCAGGTGCTGCCATCGGGAGAGTACAGGGCGAGAAAATGGCGGGGGAAATCGGGTGGAGCGCTGCCGAATTTTCGCCGGAACAGGGCGCCGACAAAGCGCTCCGCTTCCGCGCTTTCCACAATCTGTAACAGGTCTTCTATGTGCATTGCCGCCCTATTCCCCAAGGAGCCGTTCCAGTAGTTCCGCAAACTGTTGGTGTGTTCGCCACGCATCGCCACATACCATACGCGGAATTTCAAAGGCGCGCGTGCCGGCATCGACAAAATTCTGTTCCGTGGTAAACGCGCCAACCACGCCGTGCTCATGGGCGTACCGTGGCAGGTACTCGCGCGCCAGAAAGGCACTTGCATGGCCATAAGGATAGGCAAACAGGCTCGTGCGCTGCCCCGTCGCCGCCAGTTGCTCATCGATAAATTCAGCCGCCGCCCGCACCTGCAAATCCGCCTTGGGGTAATTATCCACGGTATGGAAATTCCCGGCACCCCCGTCGGGGAGCAGGGAGGCGGGCAATACGGTATGCAAGTGGTCCCAGCTGTGATTTTCGATAGCCAGTAGTCCTTCGCGGGCCGCCTCGGTCCACCAGTCATCGTGACTCAGCGGCGCACCGCCGTAGCATCCCTCGTCAATTGCGCGCCTGGCCACGGGGGACGCAATGACAAAGGCGGTCAGCAGACCCTTTCCCGTCAACCCATGGCGCGCCACCTGCTCCCGCAGAATATTGGCAAAGGAACGTTGCGGGCCAAATCGGGGGTGTTCGTAGTCCCGCCAGTCGAGCAAGCTCCCATCATCACAACTGAAAGCGACAAACCGGTCCGGGAGTTGCGCGGTCAAACCCGCCGCAAGCGCGCTCGCGATATCCGCCAGCGATACAATCGGCAGGTCTCGCGCGAGAACGGCGCGCAGGTCGCGCTCAAAAGCCAGATGGTCGTTACTACCGTAGTCGTAACCACCGCAGTTCTGCGAGTGATAGGCCAATACAAGCCCGCGCATCAGTACCCGCTCCAATGCAGGGCCGCACACACTACCAAATTACCCGCTGCCGCGGTGCGTTGGGGCAAGCAATTCATCAATGGTGGCTCGTACCAGTCCTGTTCACCGGGACCATCATAGCAAAGCTCTCGCCGGGGCCTCGACCACGGCAGCGCACGCCAGCCGCGCCACTGAGGGCCGGCGCTCCACACCCGATCCTGTTGGGTACGCTGGTGGACACCGTTAATCACCCCACCGCCCGACAAAGAACTTGCATAATCCCCAAACCATAACGCATAGTTGCCAGTCAGTATCCCCACGCGAAATTTTCTCTGGAGTAGCAGGAGGTTCAGGGCTGAAAAGTCTTCACCGGGTCTGGTTGCACGTGGCGGGGTTCTATCCCAGTTTCACTGGTTCATCAATGCGACAAACGTTGTTCTGGATTTCCGGGGCCGGCCTGCTCTCCCTGTTCCTCTCCCTGTGGTTGCTCGTTCCACATGCACGGGCCCAGATGGATGCGGCTGCGACGACCGAACAGGGACTGATTCCCGACCTCGCTACCGGTACAGTCGAGGCGTACCCCGAACAATCACCAACCGGGGATGTCGCGCCCGCGGCATCTGACGCATCCCCACCGGCGGACCCTTCCCTCATCGTCGACACGGGGACACCAGCCAACCCGACTGCGCAGCCGGAGGAAGCCGCCGCTGCGGCCATGCCTGCAACCGACGTACCGCAGGTCGACGCCCGCGAGCAGGATTTCCTCATCCAATCAATCGGCGCCGCCGAGTTGCAGGATGACGGCACGCAAACCGGCCGGCCCGAACCCGCGCCAGTGGAGCGACCGCGCGACGCCGGGCGCACCGGCGATGCACCAATCCTGAGAATTCTCGGCACTGATATCGGTCCCGGTGAATCACACCGTTTGCACTGGGTGGCTGGCGAGACGTCCTACGGCAGCAAACTGGAAACGCCTGTTTACGTTATTCGCGGCAAATACCCCGGCCCGACCCTCTGCCTGACCGCTGCGATTCACGGGGACGAGTTGAACGGCGTGGAGATTGTGCGCCAGTTGGTGAGCGACCTTTCCCCCAAGAAGCTGCACGGCGCGGTCATCGGCGTACCGATCGTGAATTTGCTCGGTTTCACCCGTGGCACGCGCTACCTGCCGGACCGCCGGGACCTCAATCGTTACTTCCCCGGCAATCCCGAGGGCAGCTCCGCCTCGCGCATTGCATACTCGCTTTTTGAAAACATTGTCCGCCAGTGCGATTTACTGATCGACTCTGCATACCGGTTCGCTCAACCGAACCAATATGCCGCAGGTCAGGGCCAACCTGCAGCTCCCTGACGTTCTGGAGTTCACGACCAAGTTCGGCTCCACCGCCGTGTTGCACAGCGGCAAGCTGCGTGGCAATTTGCGCAGTGCGGCGACCAACGCGGGCATCCCGGCCGTGGCCCTGGAGTTGGGTGAGCCCGGGAGCCTGCAGGAGCAGCAGATCAACGAAGGCGTGAAGATCATCGAAACCGTCATGAGTGCCCTTGATATGACCAGGCGACTGTGGACCGTGGGTGAGTCCCAACCGGTATTCTACAGTTCGCGCTGGGTGCGGGTGAATTATGGTGGACTGCTGATCTCCAAGGTCGAAGTAGGCGAGCGCGTCAGGGAGGGTTCAGTGCTGGGCTCGGTAGTCAATCCCATAACGAATGAATCCTCCGAGGTGACCTCCCCTTACTCAGGCCGCGTGCTGGGGATGGCCCTGAACCAGTTTATGTTGCCCGGCTACGCGGCGTTCAATATCGGCATAGTCGCCGACCAGGACGAAGCGGTCGTGGACGCGCAGACGCAGGAGTGTGCCAACACCGCCATGTCGGCCGACCAGGTGCCGGAAGAATTCGGGTGCGCCGCCGACGAGGACGAGGACGAGGAAATCGAGCGCGAGGACATCGACCTTGGCGCCACAGAGACGGAGTACGGCCCTTGAGCCGGGGTACTGCCAGACCGGGGAGGTTGACCAGCATGCCCCTTGCCCTTGCTTTCGTGGTGTTGGCGCTTGCCCTGCTGACCGGCGTGGAACGGGTTTATGCCGCGCCGACAACCGTCCCGATTTCCGACAAGCTGGCGACAAGCATCGCCGCGGATCTCTTTCCGGTAACGGTGAAACTTGACCAGGGAAACCTGTTCCTGACCAATCCGGCCGTACTTTTCCTCGGGCAGGAGCGCATCGGTATGCAGGTACGCTTCCAGGCCTATGACTATCGCCCGGAGCAAAATGTCGCTATCAGTGAAACGGGTGAGGCCACCATATCCGGAAAGATCGGTTACGATCTCGGGACGCGTCAGGTCCTGTTGTATGATCCGCGAATCGACAGGCTGGCGTTTGACCAGAAGAATGCTGCAACGCAGGGCTTTTCCGACACGATCAAAGCGGCGTGGCGTGCGCAGGTGACAAACCCGCTGCGCGCCGCCTTGCCGCCCCACCCGTACCTGCTCCCTTTCAGGAACAATATCCAGTCGCTGTCCTACGACGGAACAGCGATCAACCTGACCTTGTCATACGAGTAGCACCGCCCCTGTAACCGCGCCCATCCGACGTCAGCGCAGCGCGGCCATTTGCTCCAGCCCTTCGAATACCAGGTCGGGGACCCACTGCCCGCCGCGGTGCAGCAATCGCATCAGCGTCTCGCCCCAGCCCCCACAATAGAACACGGCCAAAGACTCCTCTCCCGCCTGCTCCAGCGCGAGTGCTACCGCCCCTGCCTGCGCCAGGGGGTGACCTTGGCGCACCGTCGCGGCCGTCGAAGTGCCTGGGAAAAGGTAGTATCCCACCGTTTCCTCGAACCGGACCCGGTCGGTGTCCAGCAACAGCGAGCG
>JAWKZM010000057.1:0-12317 GCA_041395965.1 Halioglobus sp. | reverse complement strand
TCCTGGATGGTCGACTGCCCCTGCATAAAGTTCTGCACGAAACGGGCTGTGTGTTGCGATAACCCCAACAGGTCGTGCATGACCAGTACCTGGCCATCCGTATCAGGACCGGCGCCGATGCCGATAACGGGGATATCCAGTTTGCGGCTGATGTCGGCGGCGAGGTGGGATGGAATACATTCCAGCACCAACAGCCGCGCCCCCGCATCCTGGATTTCCACGGCGTCCGCCAGAATGGATTTGGCTTCTTTCGGGGTGCGACCCTGTACCTTGAAGCCGCCGAATGCATTGACCGACTGGGGAGTTAGGCCGAGGTGGGCGCACACGGGGATGCCGCGCTCGACCAGCCGGCTAATGGTGTCACTCAGCCATGTGCCGCCTTCCATTTTCACCATGTGTGCACCGGCCTGCATCAATTGGGTCGCGCTTTCCATAGCCTGCTGCGCGCTGGCGTAACTCATGAAGGGCAGATCGGCGATCACCAGTGACTGGGGTTCGGCCCGGCACACGCACCGGGTATGGTAGGCCATGTCGGCTATGGAAACCGGTATGGTGCTGTCGTGTCCCTGCAGTACCATACCCAGGGAGTCGCCCACCAGGATCGTTTCTGCACCCACGTCGCTGATTATGCGGGAAAAAGTGGCGTCATACGCGGTTATACAGACAAACTTCTCGCCACTGGCTTTCATCTTGTCCAGGGTGCTGATCGTAACCTTGCCCATGGCTAGAGTCCTGTCCCGTTGCGTCGCGTCATTTCAGGTCCTGCGTAGCGGCAACACTATCTGAAAGAAGTGGGATTGAAATAGTGGCGACCACTGCGAATATCGAGCAAATAATTCACCAGGTCCTTGTAATCCGCCACGCTGTTTGCCAGGTCGATGTCGCTGGCGTTGACGATGAGCAGCGGAGCGTCATCGTAATATAGAAAGAACTCACTGTACACTTCGTTCAGACGCTCCAGATAAGCCCTGTCTATGTTTCGTTCGAACGATAAACCGCGATTGTCTATGCGCGAAAGCAACACGTCAGTCGGGGCTTGCAGGTAGACCACCAGATCTGGCCGTGGCGCGTTGATGGTCAGTTGCCGGTAGACTTTTTCGTACAACTGGTACTCATCCAGGTCGAGGTTGACCCTCGCGAACAGTGGGTCCTTGTCTATCAGGAAGTCTGCTACCCGCGCCGGTTCGAAGATGTCACTCTGGCGAATATCCTGGATTTTCTGCGCACGTTGGAACAGGAAAAACAATTGGGTCGCGAGGGCGGCCTGTTCGCGCTTGCGATAAAATTTTTCCGAAAGGATTCTCTTCGGCATCCTCGAGCAGGGTCGCGCAGTTGAAGCTTGCAGCGGAGTTTTTCGCGGAGGTGGTTTTGCCCACGCCGATGGAGCCTTCCACGGCGATAAAGGTGAAGTGTGCGCCCCTTCAGCTCGATGGCTATGGCGCTGCTGTCCGACATCACGGCTTGGTTCCTTGCGCTATCCGGCAGGCAGGCGTGGTTGTGCCTGCAGCCGGAGGTTGGTTTCACCAGACTGTTTCCGAAGGACATGCGCTAAGTAATGTATCAAGATCGCTGCCGTCCGGAAGTATCGGGCCAGTCTCGCTGATTTCGCGCAAGGGATACAGGACAAAGTCGCGCTCGCTGCCGCATTCGCGGTGGGAACACCGTCAGGTCTGTGGATGTGATTTGCAGGTCGCCGTACAGCAGCAGGTCGAGTCCAGGGTGCGTGGTCCCCAGCGCTCCGTGCGAATTCGGCCGTGGTCCCGCTCTATTCGTTGCAGGGCGCCGAGCAGTGATCGGGGCGAGAGGGCGGTTTTGAGCAGCGGGACGGCGTTGAGATAGTCAGGTTGCGCGCCGGGGCCGACCGCGGTGCTGCGATAGACGCTGGAAAGCTTGAAGCCAGCTGTGAATCCCGGAGCGTTGCCAGTGCCGTCACCACTTCACGGAGCTGTTCTTCAGGGCCATCCGGAGTGCTACCCAGGGCAGTAAGCTGGCGTCATACCGAGGATTGGCACGGCGTGTCCGGGTTCTTCTGGCGCGCTTGCAGCCGCCCTCCCGCGGGCGCTGCTTTTGCCAACCTTTCTTCAGGCGTCAACTCCTGGACGGCGGTCACCATTCACCCAGGCCGCCTGTGCCAGCTGCCAGCCTGCTCGCGCAGAGCAATCATCAGCTGCCCGGAAGCGCCGGTGTTCCACCAACTCCGCTGACTTGCGCCCCGAACGTCGTTGCAGGCGAAGTTGAAACTCCCAAATCTCCCGCATTGGCTGACTGAATCGGCGCGGGATCGAAATACGGCGAACTGCATCTGTAATGGCATTCTGGGCGGCAGTATGCATCACCGACCATCATGACTCACCGTTGCCTTTAAGCCGGGTGAATTGCGCATTGACAACGGGCCACAACAGGGCCGCCAGGATGAACGCCGGGGTCACCGGCTTTTCCTGTATGCAATACGCTCGTCGGTATTGTGTGCATGGCCGCCTTTACCAGCGCCAACGCGGTGGCGCCTGTTGAACGCAGGCGGCAGTGTCCTGAAACAGGAAGCGCAGCAAATCGTATTCAATCAGCGTAGGGTTCTTGCGGCGTAACCGGCGAGGAACAGTTTGAGAAATTCGTCAAACAGTCGTGCAGCGAGGATTTCCGCCAGCAGGTGAGAGCAGCGTGGAATCGCTGCGGCGGTCTCGCGATCAATGCTGAAATCCAACTTTGCGGCGAAGCGCAGGACACGCAACATTCGCACCGGGTCCTCGGTGTAGCGCTGCTCGGGATTTCCGATAATGCAGATACTGCGCTGTTCGAGATCCCGCAGGCCGTGCACGTGATCGAACAGTTCGAACTTCCCGGAATCGTAATACAGCGCGTTTACCGTGAGGTCGCGCCGCGCCGCATCTTCGGCCAGTGTGCCGTAGACGTTGTCGCGCAACAGTAGCCCGCTGGCGGACTGCCGTGACTGGTTGCCGCCAGCTTCCTGCTGGGCGCCCGAAACGGGTGCATTGTCATGGTGTCCGCGAAACGTCGTGACCTCGATGATTTCGCGACCGAAGCGCACGTGGACGATGCGAAAGCGGCGACCAATAATGCGCGAATTGCGAAACAGGTCGGTCACGGCTTCCGGTGTCGCATCCGTCGCGATATCGAAATCCTTGGGATGCCCTCCCAGCAGGAGATCGCGTACCGCGCCCCCGACCAGATAGGCCTGGTATCCGCTGCTACGTAATCGCGACATGACCTTTAGTGCACCGTCGCTGATATGCTTGCGAGAGATGCAGTGTTGGTCCCTGGGGATGATATTCAAACGAATGAGGGCCTGTTGGAGATGGTCGACAGGCGCGAATTCTATCACAGCTGTGCTGTCGATGCCGGTCGGTCGCGCGTGTCCGAAGGGAGAGGAATGATGGGGAAAACAGCGTTTTCCCCACCCAGGTCCTACTTCCAGGAGTTATTTTTATTTCTGTGTGTTGTTATTTTTATGCCGTGTATGTAAACACGTTTTGAGTTAAATGCCCAATCATGCGGAGCGTGTAAAATACCCGCGGGCGACCGCTACAGCCTGTGGGCGAACATCAAGGTGCGTCGCACAGTGAGCTTCAAATGGAAATTGAGGGGAAGATGTCTTCCCCCACCCAGGTCCATATCAAGCTGTGTTATTTTTATTGCGGTAACTATTATTTTTATTCTTTGTACCGCAGATAATAATGCATATTGCATGCCAACTAATAAAAATCCTTATTAAACAGATATTTACAAATCTTTACAAAATTCAGCCACAGGCCGTGCTACGCCATTTGTTACCAGAATACTCCCCAGATGGGGATGCGGGCTGAACAGGGTAACGCCTACTTGGCCTCCACAGAGGCCACTTTCCCCCGCGTGGTGAGGTTGCCCTTGTTCCTGGGAATACCGAAACGCTGGCGTCTTTCCCACAGGCATTTACGGCTGACGCCCAATTTTTGTGCCAGTTCCGTTTCGCTCATGGAGTCCTGGTGCTCCAGCACGAAGCGCTGGAAATAATCCTCCAGCGAGAGGTCTTCCAGAGGGTCGTGATTCGTGCTGCTGCCCGTTCCGCCTACGTGGCTCTTGGCCGGGCCCTGCTGGCCACGAATACGGTTGATATTCACGAGTTCCAGGTCAATGCCCAGCGCTTCATTATCAATTTCCTCGGTGTTGGACAGGATCACCGCCCGTTCGATGGCGTGTTCCAGTTCCCTGACATTGCCAGGCCACTGGTAGGTGGTAATGGCCTGGATGGCGCGAGGTGATAGACGCATCATCGGCTTGCCGAGACGCTCAGTCTGGGTCTGTAGCATGCGTTCAGCCAGGTGAAGGATGTCCTTGCCCCGCTCTCGCAGCGGTGGCAGGGCAAGGCGCAGGACATTGATGCGGTAGTACAAGTCCTGGCGGAACAGTCCCTCCGCGGCGAGGCTCTGCAAATTCCGGTGGGTCGCGCAGATGAGTCGGACATTCACTTTGCGCGAATGCACCGAGCCAATACGGCGGATCTCACCCTCCTGGATAAAGCGGAGCAGTCGCGCTTGCGCCTCCATCGGTAACTCGCCTATTTCATCGAGAAAAAGTGTGCCCCCGTCGGCGGCTTCGATCAGTCCCATGCGGCTGGCGTTGGCGCCTGTAAAAGCGCCTTTTTCATAGCCGAACAGCTCGGACTCGATCAGCGTGTCGGGGATCGCGGCGCAGTTCACGGATATCAGTATCTTGTCCGCGCGCAAGCTGTTGTGATGGATGCTGCGTGCTACCAGTTCCTTGCCGGTTCCGGTTTCCCCCAGCACCAGTACGGTGGAATCCGTGGGTGCCATGCGTTCTATGTGTTCGAACAGGGTGCGCATGGCGGAACAATTGCCCACGATACCGGCGGTAGACGGTTTGGCTGGCGAGGTATTCGGGCTGGCGCGCTCTTCCTTGCGCCCGGTGGGATGATCGGCGATGATCCGTTGCACCGCGCTGACCATGTCGCCGTGGTCAAAGGGTTTGGCGATGTAGTCCACGGCCCCCATGCGCATGGAATCCACGGCGGAACGCAGGCTGGCGTAACTCGTCATGATGAGCACCGGCACGTCGCCGGCTTTTTTGATCAAGTCCGTGCCGGGTGCGCCGGGCAGTCTCAGATCGCTGATGACAAGGTCAAATTCGGTCAGGTTGTATTCTTTTTCGGCTTCCTGTACGGAGCCGGCCTCGCTTATCTGGTAGCCATTGCGTTCCAGCAGGCGGCGCAGGGCAGCGCGGATGACCGACTCGTCTTCAACCACGAGAATCTTATGCATAGGGTGTTACCTGTGTGTACATCCTACCCAACATACTACTCTGTACCGGAATATTCCAGCATGGCGCTGCCGGCGGGCGCCGCCACCCCTAAATCTGGAAGTCGGGGCCGTAGCTGGTGAGCGGCAGGTGCAGGGTGACCCGGGTGCCGGGATTGTCCCCCGGTGAAATTGGACTGGTTATCTGCACCTTGCCGTTCATGTCCTCCATGATACTGAATACCAGCGCCAGTCCGAGGCCGGTGCCGGCGCCCGGTTCCTTGGTGGTGTAAAAGGGCTCGAACACCTGACTCAGGGATTCTGGCGGAATACCGCAACCGGAATCCTCGACGTCGATACGCACCTGCCGGCCACTTGTGGTGGCGCGCACGTGTACCTCCGCGTACTCATCGCTCGCGTCCCTGGCGTTGCTCAGCAAATTGACGAAGACCTGTAACAGGCGCTGGTTGTCAGCCAGTACCACCAGTTCGCGATCACAGTCATTCTCAAATTGTACCGGCTTGGCTTCCCAGTCCAGCGTCAGCAGGTGGATGGCTTCGTCAATGCAGTCCGCCAGATTGGTGGGTGCCAACTTGGTTTCGCTGGCTTGCGGACCCGTGTGGGAAAAATTCATCAGGGATTCGACGATCCGGGTGACCCGGCCCGTCTGCTTGAGGATGTCCTGCGCCATATAGCGGATTTCTTCCGGGTCGGATTCGTATTCCAGGTTTTGCGCCAGGCAGGCGATCCCGGTTATGGGGTTGCCGATTTCATGGGCGACCCCCGCCGCCAGCCGGCCGATAGACGCCAGGCGCTCATTGTGCAGCAGTTCCTCTTCCAGCAGTTCAAGGTCCGTAATGTCCTCCACCATGATCACGGTGTTGCTGTTGGAACCCTCCTTTATTTGCGTCTTGTGCATGCCTATCCAGCGTGAGGGCCCCCTGTCTATAACCACCTCGGTTTTCAGGGCAGTATCCTCCTCGCCCTGCAGGAACCCTTCGAGAATTTCGCCCCAGGGTTGTGGAACCGACCCCAGCAGGGAACCCAGCACGTCGATGGGATCGATTCCGGTGATTTGTTGCATGGTCTGGTTCCACATCAACAACTCCCCATCGGCGCCGATAGTGCAGGCGCCGATGGGGAGCTTGTCTAGCGTCTCCCGGTGGTGCCGGCGCAGGTTGTCCAGGTCCGCCGCCAGCCCGGTGAAATGCGGCTGGGCCTGGTCGAGGTTGCGCTCGATGAGGTGGATGTCCTCGGTATCGGCGTGCAGGCCTGGCAGGAAGGGAATCCGGCCCTCAATTATGCGGTGGGCTACCGCCGGTCCCAGCAGTCCCGAGAGGTTGGCTTCGATTCGTGCGCGCAGCCGCCTGAGGGCATACGGCCTCGTCTCGTTAGCGGAAAACTGTAATTCACTCAGGGCCCTCTCGACCTCGGCCTCCGCTGTGCGCTGGCCCAGCGCCGGGGCCAACCGGGCGCTGAAATCTGCGGCACTGTAGACTGACAGTATCTGTCGCGTGGGGCGAGCAAGGTCATCCATGGAACAGATTTCTGCCGCGACTTTCTCCTCCTTGCTGGTTCTGGTCAGGAGCGAGACGATGATGAACAGCCCCGAGTTGAGTCCGAGGGAAACCAGGGTGGCCGCAGTCCACACCGTATAACCGCCTCCAAGCAATTGGCTGAAGAGCTGCGTCAACAGCGGCGGTTGCGAGACTCCCGCCAGCGGCAGCAGCATCGCGAAAAACCAGATGCCAAGTCCGCCGCCCAGGCCCACCAGTAGCCCGGTACGATTCGCCTTCGGCCAGTAGGGGGTGGCGATTATCCCGGGCAGGAATTGCAGCGTGCCGGTAAATGCCACCAGCGCCAGCTCAGAAAGCGTCTGTCCACCGTTGAGGATAATAAAAAAAAGATAACTCGCGAGAATGAGTATGGCGATCAGGCTGCGCCTAAGCCATTTGAGCTGAGTATAGATGCCCTGCGCCCGATCAATCTGCAGCGGTCTGAAGGGGAGCACCAGGTGGATCAGGCACATGTTGGCCAGCGCCAGTGTGGTGACAATAATTGTCGCGCTGGCGGCGGACAGGCCGGCGATGAAGGCGGCGGCGCTGACGGGAATGGAGTGCAGCGCCATTCCCATCGCCAGGCCGCTGTAATCCATGGGTAGATCATGGCCCAGTTTGACCCCTGCCCAGGTTACCGGGAGGATCGGCAGACTCAGCAGCAACAGGTAAAGTGGCAGGCCCCACGTGGCAGTGCGCAGCTCGCTGCTGTCGTTATTCTCGGCGAATGCCATGTGAAAGATATGGGGCATACACACCGCGCCGGCGAAAAAAATCAGCAGCAGGGCGCGGGCGTCGTCACCCTGTATCGGGTGTGTCAATGCAAGGCCGACCTGTGGGTGTTCCACCAGCCAGCGTTCGAGACCGTCGAAGCCCCCAAATACCGGGTAGACCGCGGCGAGGAACAGTATCATCAGGGCGCTGAGTTTCACCACGGATTCAAATGCGATAGCGGTGACCAGACCGGTATTGCGGTACTGCGACGACACGTGGCGGGTGCCGAACAGTATGGAGAACACCGTGATGATGATGCAGAAAAACAGGGCCAGTTTGTTGTGCCGGTCGCCGCCCGAGGACAAGGCTGCGCCATCGCCGCCAAGAATGTGGATGCTCTCCGCCACAGCCTGGATCTGCAGTGCCAGCAGCGGCAGCACCGTGACGCACATGGCGATAGTGACCGCCGCGCCGATCCAGGGGCTGCGAAAACGGAAGGTGAGGACATCCGCGAGTGAGGCCAGTTGATACACGCGGCAGAGTCGCAGCAGCGGCATCAACAGCAGGGCTGCCAGCACAAACATCAGCACCACACCCAGGTAATACAGGAGAAAGCTGTAGCCGTACTGATGGGCGAGGGCGATGACGCCGTTGGTGGCCATGGCCCCGGCGAAGACCCCGAGAGAGAGCACATAGACGGCAGGATGGCGGGTGATGCGCTCCGGGATGATGCCCCGGTCCGCGAGGTGGGCGACAGCGAACAGTCCGGTCAGATACGCGATGATAAAAAGCAGTATCTGGGCCAGGCTAAAGCTCATCCCGATACCTCGAGCGCTGGTTCCAGTACGCTGCTACCACGACCAGCAGCCATAATTGGTAGGGACGGTAGCACGCGGTTTCGGAGCTGATAATCCAGCTCTCTATCGCCGGAAAGAAAATCAGGATAATACCGACAACCAACAGCAGCGGACGGTTGATGTACATGGGTGCAGGCTCTCCTGTCAGTAGCGGTCGCAGTAGCACCGGCACGAAGGCCGACAATCGATACTACTGAAGCGATTGACGCCGGTAAAGATTATACGCGCAGGCCAATGTGGGCGGCGTTCAGCGCCATCTCGCGGGGAACCCGCTGCAATTGCCAGTGCTCGATGGCGTAGTCCAGCAGTGAGCGAACCCGCGTCAGGTTCGCCGGCGGTTCCCGCTGGTGCAGAAAGCGCAGGGCGTAGCGCAGGTTGTCGGTGGCCGCTTCGTTGTGCAGCGCCGGTGCGTGGTTCTGCTTGCTGAATTTTTGTCCCTGATCGGTAGTGATTACCGGCAGATGGCAATACCGCGGCGAGGGATACCCCAGCTGTCGTTGCAGAAAAACTTGCCGGGGTGTGGAATCGAGCAGGTCTGAACCCCGCACCACGTGGGTGATACCCTGCTCTGCGTCGTCAACCGTGACCGCCAATTGATAGGCGTACAACCCATCGCGACGGCGCAGCGCAAAGTCAGACAAGCTATCGCCCAGTGCGGTGCGCCGGACGCCCTGCAGCCGGTCGGTAAAGTCAATCACGCAGTCGGGCGGAACGGCAATACGCAACGCCCGGGCGCCCGAAATGTGTTGCTGCCTGGTGCGGCACTCACCACGACAGGCGCCACCCGGTCCCAGCATGGCGCGGGTACAGGTACACGAAAAGAGACTCCCGGACTGCGTGAGGACTTCCAGTGCTGCGTCGTAGGCTGACGATCTGGTGCTCTGGTAGAGCACATCCTCGTCCCACAGCAGGCCGTGACAACGCAGGCTGTAGAGAATACTGTCGGCGGCGCCGGGTTCTTCGCGGGGTGGGTCCAGGTCTTCCATGCGCACCAGCCATTGGCCGCCCTGGTGGCGGGCGTCCAGATAACTGGCCAGAGCGGCGATCAGGGAGCCCAGGTGCAGCGGGCCGGTGGGGGAAGGGGCAAATCGCCCGCGGTAGGGGGTGTTGCGGCGGGGCACGTTCAGCGCCCGGCAGCACTCAGCCCATTTCCTGCTTTTCCTTGATCTCCGCCAGGGTCTTGCAATCGATACACTGGGTGGCGGTGGGCCGGGCTTCCAGCCGCTGGATGCCAATCTCGATGCCACAGGCCTCGCAGTAGCCGTAGTCGTTCTGCTCGATGAGTTCCATGGTGGCGTCGATTTTCTTGATGAGCTTGCGCTCCCGGTCCCGGGTGCGCAATTCCAGGCTGAACTCTTCCTCCTGCGTCGCCCGGTCTGCGGGATCGGGGAAATTGGCGGCCTCATCCTTCATATGCATCACGGTGCGATCCACTTCCTGCATCAACTCGGATTTCCAGTTGAGCAGGATCGCCTTGAAGTGTTCCCGCTGCTGCTCGTTCATGTACTTTTCGCCCCTTTTCGGTGTGTAGGGTTCAAAGTTCTTGAACTCGGGGCTGCCGCCCGGCACAGCGGTCTTTTTGGGCGCCCTGGTGGGTTTTTTCGCGTTGGGTTTGGCGGTCGCTTTGGGTTTGGCGGTCGCTTTGGGTTTGGCAGTCGCCTTGGACTTGGCAGCCGCCTTGGGCTTGGCCTTCACTTTGGATTTGGCGGTCACCTTGGCTTTAGCGGCCGCTTTGGGTTTGGCGGTCGCCTTCGCGCTCGCTTTGCCCGCTTTCGAAGTGGCCCTGGTAGCTTTGGCTGGTTTGGTTGCTCGAGGCATGGTCAGGTTCCCATACGGCAAAGATAACTCGACAATATTCGGGGTTCATCGGAGGGCTTGCCAAGGGGGGCCCATTTCCGAGGGCGGAGAAACTACCAGATAACCGCTGACGGTGCCACTGTTTCGTTGCAGTTTTTGCTGCTTGCTGTCACCTCCTGATGGCAGTTGCTAGAATAGCGCGCTCGCCGCCACGGGAACCCCACATGCCTGCTCCGTCAATACCTGGTCAGCACCCGCGGGGCTTTGCCCGGCGGGTGGCGGACATCGAGCCGTTCCGGGTGGTGGAGGTGCTTGCCCGGGCCACCGCGCTGGCGGCGGCGGGCGCCGATATCGTGCACATGGCGGCAGGTGAGCCGGATTTCGCCACGGCGGCCCCAATCATAGAGGCGGGACGGGCCGCCCTGGCGGGCGGCGCCACCTACTATACACAGGCCGCCGGCATTCCCGCATTGCGCGAGGCGCTGTCCCAGTATTACGCCGACGTTTATGGACTGGCTATTGCGCCATCGCGCATCCTGGTCACCCCCGGCGCCTCTGGCGCGCCTGTTTGCTGATCGCGTGCTCGTCATGAATCCGGGCGACGGCATGCTGATGACCGATCCGGGCTATCCCTGCAATCGACACTTTATGCGGCTGGTGGAGAGGACGGGGCCAACTGGTGCCGGTGGACGCCGGCAACAGCTACCAGTTAAACGCGGAACTGGTGGCGGCCCACTGGCGGGACAACACCATTGGCGCCATGGGTAGCATCACCGGCGAATCCGACCGGCACCGCACTGTCCCGGGAGGAACTCGCCGCCCTGGCGGCTGCGGTCCGGGCCCGCAACGGCTATCTGCTGGTGGACGAGATCTACCACGGACTGGTCTACGAGGGCGCGGCGCCGTCGGTGCTGGAGGTCGATGACGACGCGTTCGTGATCAACAGCTTCTCCAAGTACTTCGGTATGACGGGCTGGCGGCTGGGTTGGCTGGTGGCGCCCGAGGCGGCGGCCGCCGAGATGGAGAAACTCGCCCAAAACCTGTTTATTTCCATGTCCACCATGGCCCAGTACGCCGCGCTGGCGGGCTTTGCCCCCGGGACCCGGGCCATCCTTGACGAGCGCCGCGACATTTTCCGCCAGCGCCGGGACTTTCTCCTGCCCGCGTTGCGGGAACTGGGGTTTACCGTCCCCTGTCCCCCGCAGGGCGCTTTTTACATTTACGCCGACGCCAGCCGTTTCACCGATGATAGCCAGCGCTTCTGCCTGGATTTGCTGGAGCAGCACGGCGTGGCCCTGACCCCCGGAGTGGATTTCGGCCAGTATCGGGCCAGCGAGCACCTGCGGTTTTCCTATACCACGGGTATGGATCGACTCGAACTGGCCGTGGAACGCCTCGCCCGGGTCCTGGCCTGAGCGTGCGTTTCGGCGTCCTGCAGGAAGCCACGCTGCTGCGGCGGTACCAACGTTTCCTGGCAGATGTGGCGCTTGCGGACGGCGAGGTGGTGACAGTGCACTGCCCCAACACCGGCGCCATGACGGGCTGTGCCGAGCCCGGGTCGCGCGTATGGCTGTCCGAAAGCGCCTCCAGCACGCGCAAGTACCGCCACACATGGGAGCTGGTCGAGACCGCCGCGGGGATGGCCTGCATCCACTCGGCCAGGGCCAACGCGGTGGTGCGTGAAGCCTTTGCCGCCCGGCGGATTCCGGGCTTTACGGACTACCCGCAACTGCAGGCGGAAGTGAAGTATGGCCGTGGCAGCCGCATCGACCTGCTGCTGCAGGGCGACGTTGGCAGGGTGCTGGTGGAAGTAAAATCGGTCACCTGGTGCCTGCCGGACGGCATCGGCCTGTTTCCCGACGCGGTCAGCGAGCGCGGCCGCAAGCACCTGCAGGATTTGCAGGCGGCGGCGCGGGAGAAACATACCCGGGCCCTGATGTTTTTCTGCGCCTTCCACAACGGTATCCATACGGTCAGTGCCGCCGGCGCCGTCGACCCACGCTACCGTAGTGCCCTGGCGGAGGCGCAAGCGGCGGGGGTGGAGGTGCTGGCCTGGGGGGCCCAGGTAGCGCCCACGGGCATGGATCTTGCGGGTCCCTTGCCCTTTTCCATCGACCCGCCCTGAGGCTGCGGGCGCCATTGCC
>JAWKZM010000056.1:0-13087 GCA_041395965.1 Halioglobus sp. | reverse complement strand
TGCCATCCTGGCCTGTTTCAACTTCCACCTCTTGTGCTTGAGTAAGCGGAGATATAAGCAGGACAAGAATAAACAGGTATTTCATCTACTTTTCCTTTTCGAGTTGATGGTCGCTCGGAGAAAGCTATCGATTTCAGCGGCTACACAGTTATATTCAAAATTCGGCAGAACAGCAATGGATGGAGGCGGGTGCCGACTACAGACTTATCCAATATTTTGTTCCTGCCCTGGAATGACGGAGATCCCAGAACGAGTGGATGAGCCAGGCAGGCGGCACTGTCTGGGGACTGCTTGTAGGGACGGAATCAACCGGTCAAAATCATTGGCCTTGCAGAACTCCGCGATCAGCCAATTGACGCCTCTTTAAGCACAGTTGACGGCAATGCTTGGGCGCAGGTAGACCTGTTCACTGGCCTCTCATGGAGCGACATTAACGCCGTATGCCCCGGCGGAGTGTAAAGCATGACATCAAGCGCGTTGCTCCCGTGAGGGGCTGTTGGAAAGTTGCTACCCGTCTTCATGCAATAAACGATCACTCAAATCGATGTCATCGTCGACGAGAGGTTCATCGACGAGGTCGTATAGCATGCCGTGGACTTTCACATCGCACCACGCGCGGAACAGTTCGAGCGTAAGTTCCTGTGGCCAGAGCGTCTCGTCGACATACCACTGCTCCAACAGTTCTTCGAAAAGTGGCTGGTAGCATTGTCGTAGCCACTCCTCGACATCCTCGCTGGCATGATCGTGTATCAGGAATACCGGCAGGTCTTCATTGGCTTCCTCTAGGGTCATGCGCGAACCATCGGGATACGGATTGGCCTCGTTTACCCAGTCGACGAAGGGTTGTTTCAGTCTGACAACGATCAGATCGCGATTGAGCATGGGTGATATCGACTCCGTAATGTTCGGGTGGATGCCGGGAACATACTACAGACACAATGGCACTGCATGCATTCCGATGCGCGCGCGACCTGCGGTCAATGGTCCCGCCAACGGGGCCAGATGTGCCTGCCAATGGAAAAACTATAAAAAACAAGGACATGGTAAACCCTGAAGGGCATTGGCCCGCCCTCGCCGATTTTCTTGTCACCGTGTTTTCAGCGGAGCCTCGGCGCAGGTATCCAGCACCAGTCCGCGCAGCCATTGATGAGCCTGATCGGCTTGCAGCCTGGGATGCCACAAGAGTGAAACAGTGAATTGCGGCGTTGGCAAGGGAAGAGCAAAGCTGTACATCCCTACCCGCAGATTTCCTGTATGGCGCTCCGGCACACTGGCGATCATGTCGGAGGCTCGTGCCAGGCCAAGCGCGGTCGAAAAGCCAGCGACGATCGTGGCGATTTTGCGTTCCAACCCGAGTAGGCTCAGGGCCTCATCAATCGGGCCATGCTCCAACCCGAGTCGCGAGACCTGGATATGGCTGCCCGTTGCATAACGCGTCGGTGTCATCTCACCCCTGCTCAGCGTATGCCCTGCTCGCACAACGCCTATGTAGTTGTCTCTGAACAGGGCCTGCGCATGCAGTTCCGGAGCGGTTGTCGGCTCTATCACTCCTGTTTCCAGATCGATGATTCCGTCGCGAAGTGGAGCGCTGTCCTTGTCGGGCTTCTGGGTGAAAAATAGACGTACTCCCGGGGCTTCCTCCTCGACGCGGGCTATCAGCGCCGCCCCGAAATTCTCCACAAAACCTTCACTGGATCGCAGAGTGAAAGTCCTGACCAGCTGTTTCAGGTTCAGCTTCTCCGCGGGCCGCAATATTGCCTGACCCTCTCTCACGAGCTGACTGACACGATCGCGGAGTTCGATAGCCCTCGGGGTGGGTACGAGACCTCGTCCAGCCCTGACTAACAGTGGATCGCCCGTAGCCTCCCGTAGTCGCGCCAGTGCGCGACTCATCGCCGACGGGCTAAGCCGCAGACGTTTTGCCGCGCGGGCAACGCTGCCTTCGGTGAGCACCGCATCAAGAGTAACAAGCAAGTTGAAGTCAGGGATCGCCACAGGTTGATCTTAGCGCAGATTCCACCTGATATGGCGTTAAACGCATGTACAAAGTGCAAGTCGTGCGTCTTCCGCCATGTTGGGCGCTTGCCTATAGTTTGCGCAATCGGGGCGTTCACCCCGCAACTGGCAGGGAGATATGTTTATGAATTCACTGGAGAAATTTATTGCGGGAGTCAGGTCGGCCTGGGGGCCCCTGAGTTCTGAAGTGGTTGCAAACTGTCGGCGGCATTTGCAGGAACTTGTGCTAGCGCCAACCTCGGAGGACTGGTTGGCGGCGCTGCACCGCGAAGCACCGGCTTATCGCGAAATGTACAGGGACCCGACGCACGGATTCCTGCTCCTGGCGCACACGGAGCCCGCTGAACTCTACCGGCCGCCCCACGACCATGGCAGAGGCTGGGTCATTTATGCACTCCAGCAGGGACAGATAGAGATGGGCACCTATGCCCGGACCGAGGCCCCTGACGGCAGCGTGAAACTGGTGCAACGCAATAGCACACTGGTCTGTCCCGGACAGGTCCAGGTGTATCTCCCGGGAGATATCCATGACACGCGCTGCGTTTCCGGGCCCGCGCTGCTGTTTCGCTTCACGGAGCGCGATCTGAAAAAGGAAGATCAGGAGGAACACCTGGTCACGAGGTATGTGCAGCGCGACGGTGCCTGGACCCCGGGAGCGCAACGATCATGACGTCCTGTCAAGCCCTGGAGCGCTTCCCGGACCGTGCCGTTGACGCACAAACCACCCTGACCAGGCCAGGACGCGCAGTAGCGGTTGCCTCCGTACTTGGTGCCATGGTACTCGTGGTACTCAACACGGTTATCGCGAATGTTGCGCTGCCGACCATCGGGCAATCGCTCTCGCTGCCGCCAGCCATGTCTGTATGGATTATCGTCTCGTACCAGGCTGCACTGTTGATGACCCTGTTGCCTTGCGCTGCGCTCGGTGAAAGTCTGGGTTATCGCCGGGTGTTCATGTGGGGTGTTGCGCTGTTCACGGGTAGCTCCATCCTGTGCGCGCTATCCACGTCCCTTGACTGGCTCATCGCGGCGCGATTCCTGCAGGGACTCGGGGGCGCGGCTGTCATGGCGCTCGGTATCGCGCTGCTGCGCGCGGTCGTTGCTCCCCGGCAGTTTGGCGCTGCGATCGGCTGGAACGCGCTTGCCGTCGCGTTGTCGTCTGCGGTTGGTCCGACGATTGGAGCAGCGATACTGGCTGTGGCAAATTGGCCGTGGTTGTTTGCTGTAAATCTCCCGATAGGATTGTTGGTTTTGCTTGCCGCCAGAGCACTGCCCGACGTCAGTGGCACGGGACGCCCGCTGGATGGGTTGAGCGTGTTGCTGAACGCTGCGGTCTTTGCCGCGGTGATCGCGGGTGTGAAACTCCTCCCGGCAACAGGCACGATGGGTGTTGCATTGGTCCTTCTGGCGGCCGTCGCAATGTGGCTGCTGGTCAGGCGGGAAATGCCCAAGACAGCGCCACTGATCCCGCTCGACCTGCTGAGTGATGAGTTCTATCGAATGTCAGTAATCGCATCGGCAGTCTTTTTCGCGGGGGTCACTACAGGTATGGTCGCGTTGCCCTTTTACCTCCAGCAAGGGCTCGGCCAGGACGCCTGGGTGACGGGCCTGTATATGACGCCCTGGCCGCTGACGGTGGCCATCGCGGCCCCGTTTGCGGGTCATCTGGCGGGCCGGCTGTCGACTGCCCGACTTTGCGCCGTGGGAGGATGTTGTCTCGCGACCGGACTGGGGGCGTCCGCACTGTGGCCACTTGAGGGAAACCCGCTGCCACTGATTCCGCTTACGGTGTTGTGTGGGCTCGGCTTTGGGGTCTTCAACGTGGCAAATAACCGAAATATGTTCCTCTCGTCACCGACCGAACGTAGCGGTGCCGCTGGGGGCATGCAGGCCACTGCCCGGTTGCTTGGACAAACCGCAGGTGCGGTGATGATGGCGCTGCTCTTCAGCCAGGTGCCCGTTGATACGGCGCCACGGATCGGCCTCGGGATTGGCGCCATATTGACATTGATGGCGGGTCTTGCGAGCCGGCTGGTGGGCTGTATGCCGACCACTGTTCCGGATAGCGGTTCTCCTGAACGTGAGTGGACAGACCCGCGCTAACTCTCCGCCGAAGATACCCGCATACGCCTGCAGTTCCCGCTGTCAGCTTTTTTTACGCAAACCCCGGCATGCCTCACATCGCTTTCGCTAACTCGTTGAATTTACTGTACTGGCATAAAAATTGCGTATTGCCCGTGTCATTGCAGCAACGTCGTTAGCACTGCGAGAGATTATTGCGAGCGCTGGGAGGCGAGCGCCACCATGGGAGCGGAGATGGACCTTCAACTGGAAAATAAAAAGTCTCTTCACAACCGAGTCAACGAATACCTGCGTGGCAAGCCCGCGGCCTATGCCGCCGAGGCGCCGGAAGAGGCATCCGTCGAGGCGATTTTCGACATGCTGCAGAAGGCAGAGGCGGATCTGAAGGGTGCCCAGCAGCGCGTAGACCGTCTAAAGTGGGAATTGGCAAAGGCAATAAAGTAAGCGGCGTTGCGGAATTCCCGCCACACCCTGAGTCACGGACGCCGGATCACCGCGCAGGGTCGGATGCTCCGGGTACTTCCAACCCGGGTTTAACGGGTTGACTCCTATTGGTTGAGAAAATGCAGCGCGTCATACATGGGAGCGCCGGAAATGGTAATGAGCCCGGTGAATGGCGAGTTCATTTCCAGGATTAGAAACACCGCGCCAGAGGCCGATATCGAGCACAGGAGCAACGCGCCTACCACTACCGCATTGCGTGGAGCGAACAGCCCGAAGGTCGTAAAGATCAATGACAGCCAAACCCCCAGCACAATCAGCAGGTCCGTCGGGATGGAGTCGTATCGCTGGGTATGGATGAGGGCCCTAGTCGTGTTGATATCGGCATTGAGTCCCACTGCCCTCGCTTTCAGTCCCTCCTGCACGAGGCCCTGTGGCGCCAGTGCGTATATTCGGGAATCGATATCTTCCTCCTGAGTAATTGCAAGCGGGCTTGCCGCCGTATCCGTGTCCGCAAACAGCTGCTGGATCCTCCGGGTATAACCGGCCTTGAGTAGCGCGCGGATGTCGTTGGCCGGCGGACCATATTCATCCAGGGCCCGGTCGAGCATGACGACCTTGGCGGCATTCTGCGTCAGTTCGTTGTCGAATCGGTCGAAGGAACTTTTGGCCGAGGACACCAGCAAGCTGAGTACCAGGGCCGAAATCGTGGCGATCAGGGCGGTGGAGAGCCTGACCACGTCCTTGGTCTCGGGCGACAGGTGGTGTTCCGGCAGCACCTTTTGCAGCCAGAGTCCGACGAGGGCCCCGCCGAATACGACGGCCCACATCGTCAATGCAATAATAAGCGGATTCATAATCGAGTATTGCCCCTGGCGCCATCGGCGCGGTTGGTAACCCGCGGAACACGTGTTGCCCTCGCCATGTATTGGCCAGAGCAGTTTTAAGAAGCGGCAATTTAACTTGAGTGTGTGGGCCAAGGCTATAGCTGGGTTCAAGATTCCCCAGGGCCCCAGGGAGCACTCCGTCGCTGCCATTACCTTTGCGGGTCGATCAGCCACTGCGCCACCGAAGCGTTTAACTCGTCGCCCCTGTCCACCATGATCCAGTGGCCGCAATCGTATGACTGCACTTTATTAAGCGGGTTTTTCAGAAGCTGATTTAACCACTGGGGAGAATGAAACATCACGGGTTTCTGCGTAGCGTAGCCATAGTAGAACGGAAACGGGGGGTCAACGGGTAACAGGTTGGTCAGGCCACCATTCATTCCGAACCAACGCATCGCGTAGGGCATGCTCATGCCCGCATGAATGTTTTCCTGAACACTCCTCGCTTGCAGGACCCTGGCCATAAATCGCGCAATGGCGTCGCCTATGGCTTGGGGAGAGACAAAGCTGATTGCGAGAATAATCTGGTAGGTAAAGACCATCAGCTTCCCTGTAATTGAGAGTGAATCCCGCAGTTCTGGTGAGTCTGCATCGCCGACGTCCAGGCCAATCATTTTCTCGACTCTGTCGCTGTAACGCATTGCGTATTCATAGCCGAATACACAACCCCAATCGTGAACGAGCAGGATGACCTTGTTGTCGGGGCTTACCGCATCGACGATTTCCCCTATTCGAGCTACCACATCACTTACCGAGTAGTCGCTGCGGTCACCCTTGGAAAAACCGGGCATTGTGAAACTAACGCAGACGTAGTTTGGGCTGAAAAAGTCTATTTGTTGACGCCACAACTCTCGGGTGTCTGGCCACCCATGTAGCATTACAAGGGTGGCCTGACCGGTGCCCTCAATAAAAACACGGGTATTGCCAACGGTAATCGTTTTCTCCATCTCAATAGGCCTTGTTGTGCGTCTTTTCGTATGAAACCAGTTTACATCCGAACCGACGGGAGAGCTTCACCCCAAGCGTGTACTTTCTGTAGACTGGTCGTTCGACCCAGCCTGCACAGGAAGGAAGTGATGATTACACATAGGAAGTCCAAGCTTCGGGCACTGTACCTACTGTGTGCTTGCGCCATGCTACTGGCTTGCAGTGACGGCTCGGACCAGCGTGTCACATCGGTTGATCCGCCGGATATGCTCGGCAAGTTCGGTGTTGGGCATGCCTCGTTTACCGCCATTGATGCGATGCGGGACAACCGCTCACTGTTGGTCGACGTGTGGTATCCGGTAGACCCCGAAGACCGCCAGGAGTCGCCATTGACCAACTATCCTCTGGCGCCGGGAATTGGTCTGCAATCCCGTGTCGCAGTGGATGATTTGCCCGTGTCGAGTCGTGAGAATCAGACCCTGTTGGTTTTTTCTCATGGGTACGGTGGAACCAACACCCAATCCGTGGACTTGATGGAAACGCTGGCCAGCCATGGATTCATTGTCGTCTCTCCAGAACACACGGGTAACGCACAACCGTCAAATACCGACTCCTTTGACCAGGCGGCGGCCAACCGCGTTCCTGACGTTTCCTTTATTATCGACACAATGGTTGCCCGTAGTCAGCAGGCGGGGGACAGTTTTTACAATCGGATTGACGGTAACCGCACAGGTGTCGTCGGACATTCGTTTGGTGGAATGACCGCCATCGGCATGGCGGCTGGCTGGGCCGGGGCGTCTCCCGATCACCGGGTCGCTGCCATTGTGCCCATTTCAGCTGTGATCCGTGCAGACTTACAGAGTGACGCAAGAACCGGCCCAAATGCGGGTTTTACCGCAGCGCAGCTGGCAAGTATTACAGTGCCGGTCATGCTAATGGGTGGAACAGCGGATACCAACGTATTCATTGAAAACAATCGCATCGCGTTTGAAGGGCTGACGCATGCGCCCGAAGTTTATAAAGTCGATATTATTGGCGCCACCCATACGCATTTCGCCAATGTCTGCGCTATCGGAAACCTGCTTATCGATCTGGGAATCAAGCAGGATACGTGGCCCCTGATCGGTGCGCAGGAATTGCTGGAGCCGTATGCGATGACCTGCAGTCCGGAAGCGTTTCCCATTGAGGAAGCAATCCGGCTAGAGAATCTCTTTGTTGTATCGTTCTTCAAGCGCTATCTTCTGGGTGATACCGGCTACGACAGCTATCTCAGCGCTGAATACGGTGACACGGAGCCTGCGGCGAACGTATCCGTAAAGTAGCCTGACACTGTTCCAGGCCTGACCCGGAGGCTTTAATAAAAGTCGGACGCAGTTATTACACGTTCGCCATACACAGCTTCCTTGTTCAATCAGTAACCAAAGAAAAGGCCCGAAGGACTTCTCCTGCGGGCCTCAAAGGTTACTGTAAAAACGCTATTAGCGAGTCATGCTGCCACAATCCGTGCGACGCACTACGACGCGACGGTTCTGGGCACGACCTTCCGCGGTTTCGTTACTCGCCACAGGATCGGATTCGCCGTATCCATGAACAGTGAACCGGCTACCCAGGTTCACCCCCTTGGACTGCAGGTAGTTCACCACTGACTCGGCGCGGCGCTTGGATAAAGCGAGGTTGTAGCTATCCGTACCCACACTGTCGGTATACCCGTCCACCACGCCACTGATTGAACCGATCCTTCCATCTTTGAGCCCCGCCACGAGTTTATCGAGCTCTGCCATATCGCTCGCACTCAACTTGGCCGAATCAAAGGCGAATTGCAGTTGTAAGCTGTAATCGCAATCGCATCCGATTGAATCCACGCGAACCCCGTGCGGCGTGTTGGGGCACTGGTCGACCGAATCACAGACTCCATCGTTATCCGTGTCCGAGCATTTTTCAGGTGCAGCGGCCACCACTGGCGCGGCAGCGACCACGGGTGCCACCTTGTCGCTGAAGAAACGGTAGGTCACACCCGCTGACAGGAAGTAAAAGTCTTCCACTTCGTTGTCGTCAAAACCCTCGGCCTCCACCCGCAGGCCCCAGTGACCTCCGCCGAAGTTGTATGCAGCGCCCACGCCATAGGCCAATTGCGTGTCCGTTTCATTGTTGGACTGTTGGAATGCCCCGGTGTTGGTTCCGCCACCTTTGACAGTGCCGTCGAGCTTCAAATTGATCGCGCCAACCTTGGCGAACAGGTCAACCGGCCCAATGGGCAGTGTGCCAACCAGGAATCCGTCCCAACCCGTGAGATCCACATCGGTCTTTACGTTGGTGCCATTGTTGCTGTAGCGACTGTTCGAGACACCGCCAAAATCGACGTAGCCCGCCTCGACACCGAGCCAGGGCAGGAACTGGTAGCCCAGGTAGGCCTTCCAGCCCGTATCATTATCGTCAATCTTGAAATTGTTGATGCCGCTGAAACCGGTATCGACACCGAAGTCCTTGGCGTCCTGATCCACGGTGGTTTGACCACCGCTGGCGCCGAGATAGAAACCGGGCTCCGCAGCGTACGCTGCACCCATAAACAACGGGCCCAGCAAGGCCGCAAACGCTAATTTTCTGGTGTTAAACATATCGTATCTCCGTGTTGTTGTGATCATTATTAAAAAGGTCCCTTCGCCCAGACGGTAGTTGCATTCGAGCAAGTGCACAGTGCGTTAGCGCACATAATTACCCCTTTCAATGCGCTTTTGTGCAATTTCGGCCCTAAATGGTCGACTCCAGCAATTATTGGCGCTAACGACAAGTTGACCGGCAGGTATTGACGGGCATTACAGGTCCGGCCTTGTCTATCGAATCAATTGACGGCACAGGGGGACAGTTCACCGGTGAGAAGCTGGCGGCAACCGGCTGGGCTACACCTGTTTAGACTTCAGCCTGGTTCGACCACATCAGAATGGCCCGGGGTTATTCCCTGGCCCATCGGGCGGGATGGCTGGAAAAGCCATGGTGAAGCCGCAGTGGGCTATCAGTCCGGTGAGGTATTGGCCTGCTCGCCCCCGACATGGGTAGCGCTGGAGGATGTCCAGGCAGATTCCAATCGCAAATGGGCTTGCGTAAGTTCACGGCGGAGCAGAACTCGACGGCATTGGAAATCCGCTATTCAAGCGCAACACTTCTACCTTATGATGCCAGCGGTATTGTTGCCTTCAACTTTTGCAGGATGTTGTAACCATGAGCGAACTCATTTACCAGGGCTCCAAGCCGGTGTTTATCCACAATCTGAAAAACCTGTCGGACATCCTGAAAACTGCGTCCCGTGATGCCAAGGCCAGGGGAATCGATCCCGTGGTATTGCTGACTGCACGATTGTCTCCGGATATGCATCCCCTTACCCGGCAGGTGCAAATCGCCACAGACAATGCCAAGGGTTGCTGCGCGCGTCTGGCCGATGTGGAGAATCCGGTATTTGTGGATGAGGAGACTACCTTCGACGAGCTTGAAGACCGTATCAAGCGCACCATAAGTTTCCTTGCAGACCTGAAAGCCAAGCAGTTTGCCGGTAGCGAGAGTCGGAAGATTGTGATGACGCTGCCCATTGGCTCCATCACGTTCAGCGGTATTGATTACCTGAATGGCTGGGCATTACCCAACTTCTATTTCCACTACACGACCGCGTACAACATTCTACGCCACAACGGTGTCGCTCTGGGGAAGCGGGACTATCTGGGTGCCGTGCCTGGAATGACCATGAAAGGCAAGATAGCCAAAATGATGGGACCCCAACCGAAAAAGAAGAAAAAGCGTTGAGGTGCAGAGGTGCTGGCGCTACTCCAGCGTAAGGTTGATAACCCAGATGCCGGAAAGCACAATGCCCAGGGAACCAATAGTCGCAATCGTTGCGGCAACGATAGACCCCATCGGCTCAAGAAGCCACCGGGTGAAGCGCTCACGCCGGGGCTGCGCAATTACCGTGCCAGCGTTTTGGGTTGTGAGATCCTGCTGATGGTCCATGGGTCGTCCTCGCCTTGTCTTGGAATGAATGTTGGTTTCATCAGCCATGATAGATACGTCAGCCAGCGCAACAATTCAGTTATTGCGCTGAAACCCTTCGACTAAACCGGATTGACAACGGATTATCCGTGGGTGGCGACAGGTTGGAGACCGCGGTAGCATAATCCGGGCGGTATGGATTCATGTCACCCTCCCGCTTGCGCTCCCGAGGCCAGGCGGCACCGGCTGTGGAGTTCACCAAATTCGTATAGTCTCGTGCTATGAGCAGACCCGATTACACCGTTCCCATTATAGATGTCGCTGAATTTGCTTCAGACCACTGGCTGGCCGACGTAGATAGCGCCTGTCGTGCGTGGGGCTGCTTTCAGATCATTAACCACGGCGTCGAACCGGTGCAGTTCGCAGGGTTACAGCGGGAAATGCGTTTGTTTTTCTCCAGGTCCCGCGAGGAGAAGCGCCGGGTGGAGCGCACCGGCGAGAATCCCTGGGGTTTCTACGATCGCGAATTGACCAAGAACGTGCGGACTGGAAGGAAATATTCGATTTTGGCCCGGCTGCCGCGGCGGGCCCGCTGAACTGCCTGCCCCAGTGCCCGCGGGGCTGCCGAATTTTTCGACCCGTTATGGAAGCCTTCTCCAATGCCTGTGAATCGGTTGCCCGGCAACTGCTGGCAGGAATCAGCCAGAATCTCGGCATGTCGCTGGATTATCTCGGGCGGGGTTTTGGCAGCGACCACAGTTCCTTTCTTCGCCTGAACTATTATCCGCCCTGCGCGGCTCCGGATCAGCACCTGGGTATCAGCCATCACACCGATGCCGGGGCGCTGACAGTGTTGTGGCAGGACCAGCAGGCGGGCCTGCAGTTTTTCCACAACGGTTCGTGGTGCACGGTCGCACCGGTGCCGGGCGCGCTGGTAATCAATATTGGCGACATCGTACAGGTGTGGTCCAACGACCGGTACCGGGCTCCCCTGCACCGGGTGTTGGCCAGCGCAACGGAGTCTCGCTACAGCGCGCCATTTTTCTTTAACCCATCGTACGACACCAACTATGCGCCTGTATCCGGGGCGCTGGCCGGTTCCGCTCCGCGCTATCGCGCAATAAACTGGGGTGAGTTTCGTACCCTGCGCGCCGCCGGCGATTATGCGGATGTGGGCGAGGAAATTCAGATCGAGCACTATCGAATCTAGAACTGCCCGGCGGGCGAGCCACTTGGTATCCAAGGGTAGACACCAGTCTTTGGCCAGTAGGCCGTGATCTCGGGAGATCGGGTAGACAACCCTCGCCCGGCAACTGCATTGAGCGACCCGGTATACCCACTTCCGCTTCACCAAAGATTGTCACGCAGGCGCCGTGCCCGACGCCGGTGGCGACCGGTGCGGGCACGGCCTGGACTCGCAAAGCGTCTTAATCATTGCGTGATCGCACTGAGCGAAGCCAAATTCCCTGTTTGCTCCTTTGTCCTTGATCAATCGTTCAGGTCAACTACGCTGAATGGAGTCATCACGGCCGTGATGCGATGCAGGTAAACTAAAGTTAGGAGATAACAATGAAAGTGATCACATCAGCGGTACTCGTATTTTCGTTGGCTGTAACGATGGGGATCCAGATGGCTCATGCGCAGGAAGTGAGCGCCAAGCCAGCCCCTATCGAGGCATTCTTCTGCAATTTCCAACCCAATAAAGGCATGCAAGACCTGGTGCAGGTAGCCCAGCGTTTTAGTGCGTGGGCGGACAAGACCAACCCCGACTACTCGGCGTGGATTCTGACGCCCCAGTTTGGTCAATTTGCAGATCTACCCCAGGTGGTCTGGCTTGGCTCGAATGCGTCGGGAAATACCATGGGCAAGGGTCTGGATGCGTGGCAGGCAAGTGGCGGTGATATCCAGGCTGCATTCGACGGGGTCGTGGCGTGCAACAGCCATTCCGTGGCGTCGTCGATCGAGGTCAGTGCGCCTGATGGTCCGCCTGGTGACGGCGTGGTGATGTTCACGCAGTGCAAGATTGCAGAGGGTAGTGACTGGGAGAAGGCGGTAGCTGCCCATAAAAAGTATGCTGCAAGCTTGCGCGGTATGGGAGCCAAAAACTCCAACTGGGTATTTTTCCCTATGTTGGGTGGACCGGCAGAGCGCGGCTTTGACTATTGGGGTGTTGCGACTTTCAAAAACTGGGCCGACTATTTCTCTGCCTATGAGATTTATGTATCCGGCGGCGGTTGGCAAAAGGGCGCCGAGCTGATGAAGGGTGTGGCGAGCTGCGGACAGGGTTCCGCGACAGTCTGGGACGTCAAGCTGGTGCGCCAGGCCGTGCGCTAGCGATGTTTTGGGCCATGTCGGCAAGGTAGTTTGATGTTTAGCCATGGCCCCCGGGTTGAAAACCCGTCGGAGGGAAGGTTGATAATCGAAGATGTGGGAGCAGTCTGCGTCCGCGTGATTCGAACTCGGCCTTCATCATTATCGATGGATCAACCTGGGGCCACATCATTCGATATGCTCCCGGCGCACGCACTCTGTTTTGGTTTAGTCGCTCTGCGTTGTTTCGGTGTGACCATCAACATCTGTGGTAACCGTGATCTTCCCGTTAATGTCGGTTGTTACTGTGCTATTTCCTCCGTCAGATGAACTACTGACTGCACTCTGGCTTGCGCCATTGTCATCGGTAATGCTCGTCATCGTATTGTCGCCCGCGTCGGACGACATACTCATGCCCCCTTCGGAACTCGTTGTAGTCATAATGGCAT
>JAWKZM010000055.1:0-13772 GCA_041395965.1 Halioglobus sp. | reverse complement strand
CCGTGTGGGTGAACCGCTCGTAGTGGCCCAGATCGAGATCGGTCTCCGCGCCATCCTCGGTGACAAACACTTCCCCGTGCTGGAAGGGACTCATGGTGCCCGGGTCCACATTGATATAGGGATCCAGTTTGAGCAGTGTGACCCGGATGCCCCGGGCCTCAAGTACGGCGGCCATGGAGGCCGCCGCGATACCTTTGCCCAGAGACGACACTACCCCACCTGTGACGAAAATATAACGCGTCATGATTAGCCTATAATTAGCTGTATTTCCGG
This sequence comes from Halioglobus sp., assembly GCA_041395965.1. Taxonomy (GTDB): domain Bacteria; phylum Pseudomonadota; class Gammaproteobacteria; order Pseudomonadales; family Halieaceae; genus Marimicrobium. The sequence goes on along the minus strand of JAWKZM010000055.1, from coordinate 13,499 downwards.
GCACACAGGACCTTGCGTCCCGGGTTCGGAGGGAGCTTTCCCCGGCGACGCAAGTCCTGCAAAAGATGGGCAGTCAGGTTATCAGAAAGGCACAGCCAGCTCAATCGGAACCAGCGCTGGCACGCCGTTCCCAGCTCAGTTTCCAGCGGTTGTCGCCGGGCTGGTCGGCCCTGCGCCAGCGCTCGGAGGCGCATCGGGCCAGGTCGCCGACCGCCAGCAGTTCATCCCCCAGGCACACCAGGGGAACGCGGTCCCGCCACCAGGGCGGGACATCGAGTTCCTGCAGGAGGGTCTTGAGACTGCGACTGCCGGCGCGCCCCGGCAGACGGCAGCGCTCCCCCCCCCGGCGCCAGCGCAGCGCAAGCTGCTCTCCCGGCGCCAGCCACAGATCGCCGGTTGCCGCCGCCTGCAGGGTGACGGCCCCCACTCCCGGGACCACCAGGCGCTCTCCGGGTGCCAGCGCAAGCGGCACCTGCGGCGGCGGGGCCGCGAAGTCCGGCAACAGGTACACCGCTTCGCGATAGCGCCGCAGGCTCCAGCCGCCACAGGCCAACCCGGGGCTGGCATCGGCGGCCGCCGCGCGCAACTGCCGTAGAAACTCCGCCAGCGCGACGCGGTCCGGCACGCGAAAACCCAGGGATCGCAACCAGGCGCGCAGGCGTATCGCGGCAACCTCCGCGGAACCGGTGAGCAGCGGGCCCAGCGCCAGGCCGGGGTCACCGAGCGCGCTGTGCACGGTGGCGGGCACTCCCAGCGCCTCATCCAGGGCGACGGACGCAGCGGCCAGGTGACCCCTGGCGCGCGCCACGGTCTGCCGGTAGGCAGGCCACCGGCTCGCCAGCAATGGCAGCACCTCGGCGCGCAGGAAATTGCGATCCATGGCGATGTCCCGGTTGGAGGGATCCTGCACGTAGCGGAGCCCGTGCCCCGCCGCATACTCCTCCAGATCACTGCGGGCGCAGTCCAGCAGGGGTCGCGCCAGCAACCCCGCGCCCAGTTCCTGCCGGCGCGGGATGGCACCGAGTCCCTCGATCCCGGCGCCGCGCAGCAGGCGCAGGAAGAACGTTTCCACCTGGTCGTCGAGGTGGTGCCCGAGCAACAGGACCCCCTGCCGGCAATTGCGCCTCGAAAGCGCGGTAGCGCGCCTCGCGCGCAGCTGCCTCGCTGCTGCCCGTGGCCCGCACCTTCACTGTGCAGACGGTCAACGGCACACCCAGCGCGCGGCACTCATCCTCGCAGTGGCCCTGCCAGGCTGCGGCGGCCGGTTGCAGGCCGTGGTTGATATGGATGGCTCCCAGCACGGGCGCGCCCGGGTGGGCTGCGCACCAGCGGTGCAGCAGGTGCAGCAGTACGGTGGAATCCATGCCGCCGCTGAAACCCACCCACCAAGCGGGGGCGCCGAGCAACTCGATAAGCTGCCTGTCGAGATCGGCGGGAGTCAGCAACCCGGCCTAGTTTCCGTAGGACATGAGCCGCTGGTAGCGCTTGGCCAGCAGGTCCTGCAAGGGCAGCTGTTCCAGGCGATCCAGTTGCGCAACGATATGCTCCCTGAGGCGCTGCGCCATGAGGTCGACATCCCGGTGCGCGCCGCCCAGGGGTTCGGGAATGGTAGCGTCCACGATGCCCAGGTCCTGCAGCACCTTGGAAGTCACGCCCATGGCCTCCGCCGCGTCGGGCGCATTGGCCGTGTCTTTCCAGATTATGTTGGCGCAGCCTTCCGGGGAAATAACGAAATACGTCGAATACTGCAGCATGGCCAGGTGGTCACCCACGCCGATTCCCAGCGCCCCGCCGGAACTGCCCTCGCCAATCACGATACAGACGATGGGTGTCGCCAGGCGCGACATGACCGCCAGGTTGCGCGCGATGGACTCACTGATGCCGCGCTCCTCCGAATCGATTCCGGGGTAGGCGCCCGGGGTGTCGATGAGGGTGACGACGGGTATCCTGAAACGCTCCGCCAGCTCCATCAGGCGCAGCGCCTTGCGGTAGCCCTCCGGCTTGGGCATGCCAAAATTGCGCAATACCTTGTCCTTCACGGCCCGGCCCTTTTCCTGGCCGATCACCATCACCGGGCGCCCGTCGATGCGGGCCAGGCCGCCGACGATCGCCTTGTCATCGCCGAAGTGGCGATCACCGTGCAGTTCGTCAAACTCGGTAAAAACCCGGGAAATGTAATCCAGGCTGTAAGGCCGCCGCGGGTGGCGCGCCACCTTGACGATATCCCAGGAACTCAGGTTGCCGTAAATTTTCTCCGTGAGCTTGGTGCTCTTGGCACGCAGGTTCTCGATCTCCGAGCTGATATTGATCTCGTTGTCGGAACCGACCAGTCGCAACTCCTCGATTTTGACTTCCAGCTCCGCAATCGGCTGTTCGAAGTCCAGGTAATTCGGATTCATGCGTGGGTCGACTCGACTGGTGGGCGTGGCGCACAGTGTACAAAATTAATCCGCAGCAGACCAATAGCGCCGCGGCAACGCGCAGGCCGACAACCCCGCGCGCGCTATATCAGTCGGCGAGGTAAATGCGCACATCGCGAAATTCCGCCGATTCATCCAGGTCCGGCAGGGTGCAGCTGGCGCGGCGCGCGATCTGGCGATAGGGCGGACAATCAAAGTCTTTCACCCTCGAATCCGCCAGCAACACCTGCCTCGCGCGCTGCGCCAAGCGTTGCAGCCACGGGAAATTGTCGCGGTCGTACAGCACATCGGCCACGATGACGAGGTCCACGATCCCCTCGATGGCGTCGAAATCGCGCACCAGTGTGATGGCCACATGATTAAGCCGGGCATTGTACGCGGTGGCCGCCAGGGCGAGGGGGTCACAATCACAGGCAATGACCTCCCGGGCCCCCGCGCGCGCCGCCGCCACCGCCACCACGCCACTGCCACACCCGAAATCGACTACCCGCTTGCCCGCCACCCACTGCGGGTCCCGCGACAGGAAATCCGCCATGACCTGTCCGGAGGACCAGCAGAACACCCAGTAAAGCGGGTTGTCCATTACCCGCTGCACCACCTGCGCGTCAAGTTCGCCCCGGGGGTAGTCCGGCTGCAACAGCAGTAACCGGAGATCAGGGCAATCGGGTAACCGCGTCACCGCCAGCGAAGCGCCGGGAATGATTCCCTGCAGGTGTTGCTGTAAGCTGTCGGCCTCCGGCATGCCATGAAATTCCCGGGAAACGAGGCGCCCATTATAGGCGCTGCGAGGCTGTACCGTCCCGCGCCGGGCGCGCCGGACACCCTTTGGATCGATGCTGATGCAGCAAACCCAACCCTATCTGGTCCCCCACAGCGCGGAGACGATCGCCGTCCTCCACGAGGACGAGGACCTGTTGCTGGTGCGCAAGCCCCACCTGCTGCTGAGCATTCCGGGTCGCCATCCCCTGAACAGGGACTGCCTGATCACGCGACTGCAACGGGACTATCCCACCGCGCGCATCGTGCACCGGCTGGACCTGGACACCTCGGGCATTATGGTGATTCCGCTGACCAAGCGCGCCCACGCCGAGATCAGTCGCCAGTTCCAGCAGCGTGAAGTAGACAAGTCCTACCACGCCATCGTGTTCGGCGTGGTGGCGCAGGACCAGGGGGAAGTGGACCTGCCGATCCGGTGCGACTGGGAACGCCGTCCTCGGCAAATGATCTGCCATGCCCGCGGCCGGTCTGCCCTCACCCGCTTCGAAGTGCTGGCGCGACAGGACGACCGCACCCGGCTGTTGCTGCGACCGGTCACCGGGCGCTCGCACCAGCTGCGCATCCACATGCGGGAACTGGGCCACCCCATTTTGGGCTGCGACCTGTACGCCCACCCGGTGGCGCTGGGCATGGCGGATCGCCTGCTGCTGCACGCCACCACACTGGAGTTCACGCATCCGACCACGGGACACCGACTGCGCGGCGAGTGCACCCCCGATTTCTAGACCGCTCGACTCACTCACCGCCGCGCGGGTGGTAACGGGCCTGCCTCACAGGTAACTGCACCAGTCGCTCCAGCTGCCGGCGTACAACGTGGCATCCTCTCTGCCGAGCAAGGCCAGCGCGAACAGGTTGACGCAGGCGGTGACACCGGAGCCGCAGTACACAACCAGTTCCCGGGCCTGCAGGCTGTCACCCCATTGCGCGCGCAACGCGGCGGGGTCCAGCACCCTGCCCTGTGCGTCGGTCACCTGCTGCCACGGCTTATTGATGGCGCCCGGTATATGCCCCGCGACCGGGTCGATGGGCCTTCAATCCCTCGTAGCGGTGCGGTTCACGGGCGTCAACCAACAGCGCCGCACGGCCCTGGGCAGCGCGCACACCCTCAATATCGCAGTACCCGACGAAATTGACCGCCACGGGCGGTGCACGGCTCGCGCGCTGGCACGGCGAGCTCCGGCTCGCCGCCTGCCTGCAAAAATCCCCGATAGCCCCCTGCTGAGCAGGCGCGGCGGCCGGTAACCCATTGCGCGCATCAACCACCAGAGCCGCGCGGCAAACGCCAGGCGGGAGTCGTCGTAGGCCACCACCTCGGTGTCAGGCACGATGCCGATCCGCGCCAGGGTCGCGGCGAACATGGCCGCATCGGGCAGCGGATGGCGGCCCCTGTGCGTCGCCACCGGCCCCGACAGGTCGCGGTTGAGATCGAGGTAATGCGCGCCGGGGATATGCCCCTCCTCATAGAGACGCCTGCCCGCGAGCGGGTCCGACAGCGCAAACCGGCAGTCCACTACCACCGCGTTATGGCCGCCCAGCAGGCGTGCGGGTTCGATCAGCATTGCATTCGCCATGGCGTTCCGTCCGGCGCGACAAATATGCGACAAAGAGTAGGCGAGACCGACAAATTTAACTAGACTTGGGGTGCATAAGAACAGGGATTAACGCCGTGATCAGCAGCTCACGAACAGCGACGCAACTGATGATTATCGCCCGGCCCAATCACTCGGCGAGCTGGCACGATAACCTGCTGCTCCTGCTCGGCCTCTCGATACCCATGTTCATTGTGGCTATCGGCTTCGCGCTGCTCGGTGCCTGGCTGATCCTGCCCTTTGCCGGCGCGGAATTGCTGGCGTTGGCCGCGGCGCTGTACCACGTGAACTGGAAGCTGCAATACCGCCATGTAATCACGGTGAGCAAGGACAGCGTGAGAGTCGACAAGGGTTACCGCGCGCCGCAGCAGCAGTGGCACTTCGACCGACAGAGCACCGGGCTCAGCATCACGCCGGAACGCCATCCCTGGGACGGTCCCTCGCTGTGCATGCACGACCGCAACGAAATAGTCACCCTCGGCGAATTTCTCAACCGGGAGGACAGTTTGCAGCTGGTGGACCTGCTGGCGCAGGAGATTCGCGTACGCAGTCGCAGCGCGCGCAGCCTGCAGGAATTCTAGGCATTCTACCGCTCACCCAACGGCCCCGGGCCAGGGAGCGCACCGGTACATTGCGCCCACCACGGGCGCTTTCCCAGGGCCCGCCAGCGGGTGATCCCGACGCGCCTCAATGGACATCCAGACAGGCGCATGATAGGAATGGGTGACTCTTCCGGGTCCTGGACGCCATGAAAAGCACTGCTTCCAAGCGGATGCGCCTGAACCGGTGCGCGGTGCTGGCGGCCATCATGCTCGCCTCGGTCTACCTGACCAGCTACCTGATGACCCATTTCGCCGTGGCGGCCGCGACGCTGATGGCCCTGCCGATCTGCCTCGTGGCGTGGCGGGCTGGCCGCTGGGCGGGATTGTGGGCAGGGGTGCTGACCGGCCCTTTCCTGTACCAGTTCTCCGTGCTGATGGGAGCCCCCACCGATATCTATGTCGCCTATGGATTCGGGCCCGGCCTGCTGGTCCTGGGCTCGCTCGGGTTCCTCATGGGCTACGCCGTCGAACAAGCCCAGTTGGCGCGCCAGGCGATCAGGGTCGTCGACCTCGGTCGCGACCTGATCCAACTGGTGGCCGCTGATCACCCACTGCAGACGACACTCGACGAACTCATTACCCGTGTGGAGCGTGAACTGCCCGGCGCGCGATGTTCCCTGCTGCTGCTGGAACCCGAAAGCGGGACCCTGCGCCACGTTTGTGCGCCGAGAATACCCGTGGCTTACCGCGAGGCAATCGATGGCGTCGCGATAGGTGCCGGTGTCGGTGCGTGCGGCACCGCTGCATATCTGAATGCACTGGTGGTTTCCGCGGATATCCCCAACGATCCGCACTGGGCGGATTTCTCGGAACTGGCCCGCGAGCACAACCTGGCGGCCTGCTGGTCCCTACCTGTATGCGATGCAAATGGCGACGTTCTGGGCACCTTCGCCACGTACCACGATCACCCCTGCTACCCCGAGCAGCAGGAACTGGACATCGTCGGCGAAGCGGCGAAAAACGTGCAGATCGCAGTGGAGAGACAGCGAAAAAACGAACGGCAGGCAGCGCTGGAAGAGCAGGTGCGGACTGCGCAGAAACTGGAGGGATTGGGCCTGCTGGCGGGCGGGATTGCGCACGATTTCAATAACATGATGACCATCGTGCGCGGCAACGCGGAGCTCTTGTCTCTTGATCTGACGGATAGCGCGCAGCTCAAGCGATCGCGGGCTATCACCAAAGCCGCGACCAATGCCGCCGACCTGGCCATGCAACTGCTGGTTTACGCGGGCATGGGAACGCAGCAGCAGGAACAGGTGCAACTTTCGCACCTGGTCAGTGAATTGAAGTCGCTGGTGATGGCCGGGTTACCCACGAAAATTCGCCTGACCCTCGATCTCGCCGCCGACCTGCCGATGGTGTGGGCCGACAAGAGCCAGATGTGCCAACTGGTCATGAATATCCTGAACAATGCCGCGCAGGCGATCGGGGACAACAACGTCGGAACCGTCCTCCTGCGCACCAGCACCAGGACGATCTCCGCGAACACGCTCGATCACGCGTTGCAAGGCGCCAGACTCGCCCCCGGGCTGTATGTCTGCCTTGAAGTCGAGGATGATGGCGAAGGGATTACTGACGAGCTGAAGAAGCAGATATTTGATCCCTACTTTACCACCAAGATCACCGGGCGCGGTCTCGGACTCGCGGTCGTTTTCGGTATCGTCACACACCACAACGGGGCGATCGCGGTCGACTCGGAGCCCGGCAAGTACACCCGCTTCACGATACTGTTGCCCGCCTGTCGTCACGGTACCCATGCTGTCGTTGCCGGGGATGATGCCGCGCCGCTGCCGGTGCCTTCGGGCGCCGCGCTGATCATCGACGACGATCCGTTGGTGCGGGAGGTCACCCGCGAATACCTGAGAATCCTCGGTTATCAGGCGGTGCACGAAGCCGATGGCGGGCGCGAGGGCGTGAGGTTGTTTTCGAGCCTGGCGAGCAGCCTTGCGCTGGTCATGGTGGACCTCACCATGCCCGACATGAACGGGCGCGAAGTACTCAAGGCGATGGAATCCCGGCCGAACTCGGCGCGTTTCATCCTGATGACCGGCTACGATGTGGGCGAAGTTGGCGACAACCCGGTAGCGCTGGCATTTCAGGTCCTGCACAAGCCTTTTGACCTGAAGTCGCTTGCCGGCGCCATCGCCAAATCATAGGAAATCGCCGTGGCGACCCTCACCCGCCGCGAACCTCGCGGCACCGTCAAGTGTTTCGCGTGAAGCGATAACAGCCAGTCCCCGTGAGTACTCGTTGCGCAGTGCGTCAGCCAGCGACAGGTCCCACTGCTCGTAAGCGCTCAGGCGATCCGAGCGCAGGCAGTTTTGGGGAAACCGGCTCAACTGGCCTGCCAGTTCCAGCGCCGCCGCCAGCGCCTCGCCGTCCCCCACCACGCGATTGGCCAGCCCGATCTGCAGCGCCTCCTCGGCCGCCACCGCGCGACCGGTGAGAATCAGGTCCAGCGCACGGCTGTGACCGATCAGGCGGGGCAGGCGGATCGTGCCGCCATCGATCAGCGGCACACCCCAGCGGCGGCAGAACACCCCCATGAGCGCGCTGCGCTCCACCACGCGCAGGTCGCACCACAGGGCCAGCTCCAGCCCGCCCGCCACGGCGTGCCCTGCGATAGCGGCGATCACCGGCTTGCCCAGCACCTTGCGCGAGGGCCCCATGGGTCCGTCACCGTCGGGACTCAGCCGGTTGCTGCCGGTAGCACCGGCAATGGCCTTGAGATCGGCCCCGGCGCAAAAGGTGCCGAAGGCGCCGTGCAGCACGGCCACATCAGAGTCGGGATTGGCATCGAACGCCTCGAAGGCGGCGGCGAGCTGCCGGGCGGTCTCGCCATCGACGGCGTTGCGCACTTCCGGCCGGTTGATACTGACTACCGTGGTGCGCTCCCTGATGTCCACCGTAACCTTTTGCATACGTCCTCCCTCCCGGCGGCCAGCGCCAGGGATTATCCGTGGTTGCGGTGAGACTAGCACCAAAGCACGTATCAGGCACCGGCCGGTCGGCATCCCGCGAGCCGCCATGTCGCCGGTCTCCCCGTGGCCGCGCGCTGGACTACACCGTCCGCGCCACCTATGATCGTGCGGTAATAAAAACAGGGATGCGACGCATGCAATACACGAATATCGCGCTGGCCGGCTGCCTGCTGCTGGGACTGTGCGCCTGCTCCGGGTCGGACAATTCGCTCGATGCCATGCAAAAGGACGAGCACGTGGGTTTCGCCGGTGCCGCGCGCGGCACCAACACGCTGCTACCCGTGAACGAGGAAATCCTCACGCTGCGCCCGCGCCCCAATCCCGAGCGCAACGCCTATTTTGGCGACCTGCACGTGCACACGGCCTATTCCTTTGACGCCTACGTGTTCGGTACGATCGCCACGCCGGACGACGCCTATCGCTACGCCCAAGGCCAGTCGCTGAAGCACCCCAGCGGCTACTGGGTGCAGTTGCAGCAACCCCTGGATTTCTATGCGGTGACAGACCACGCGATGCTGATGGGCCTGGTCAAGGAGGCCGCGGACACCCGCAGCGAATTCTCCCGTTACGACGTTGCCAAACCGCTCCACGATATCAACGCGCCGAGCAATATGACCCGCTTCAGCCTGATCGAGCGGGGCAAGGCGTTCGCCACGTTCCTGCCCGGCGTGATCAACGGCCTGCTCGATGGCAGCATCGACCTGCCGATGGTGGAAGCCGTGACCAAATCCGCCTGGCGCGACAGCATCAGGGCCGCAAACGACGCCTATGTTCCCGGCCGCTTCACCACCTTCGCCGCGTTCGAGTACACCTCCTCCTCCGATGACCAGGGCAACCTGCACCGCAACGTCATCTTCCGCGACAGCGACCGCCTGCCCGCCATGCCCTTTTCGCGCTTTAACTCCCAGAACCCCGAGGGATTATGGCGCTGGATGGACAAGCTGCGCAGCAACGGTATCGAGAGCCTCGCCATTCCCCACAACTCGAACGGCTCCAACGGCCAGATGTTCAAGCTGGAGGACTGGGCGGGGAACCCGATGGACACCACCTACGCGCGCACGCGCCTGCGCAATGAACCCCTGGTGGAAGTCACCCAGATCAAGGGGACTTCGGACACCCACCCGCTGCTCTCCCCGAACGACGAATGGGCGAACTTCGAGATCACCCCGTACCGGGTGGCAACCAAGCTGTACAGCGAACCCGCCGGGAGCTATGGTGCGCGATGCCTACCTGCGCGGGCTGCAACTGCAGGCTGCGGGCGTGCTCAACCCCTACAAGTTCGGCCTCATCGGTTCCAGTGATACGCACGACGCAGCCAGCTCCGAGGATGAAAAGACCTTTTTCTCGAAGGCCGGGATGCTGGACGGCACGCCCGAACTGCGCGGCTCCATACCGACCTCTTTCTTCAACGGCACCATCATGAAGTTCGTCGATCCCGGGCTGGTAACCGAGATCGATGGCAAGGACTACCTCTCGAGTTCGTCCTTTGAGTACTGGTCGGCCTCGGGCCTTGCCGGGGTCTGGGCCGAGGAGAACACCCGCGCGTCGATCTACGCCGCGTTGCGGCGCAAGGAAACATTCGCCACCAGCGGACCGCGCATGAAAGTACGCTTCTTCGGCGGTTATCAATTTGAACCGGAGATGTTGCAGAGCCCGCAACTGACCTCCATTGCCTACAAGGAGGGTGTCGCGATGGGTGGCGACCTCCCCGCCGCCGGCGAACGCGTGCCCGTCTTCTTCGTGTGGGCCACGGCCGATCCCTCGGGAACCCCCCTGCAGCGAGTGCAGGTCATCAAGGGGTCCCTGGCAAACGGCGCACACCAGGAACGCATCTACGATGTCGCCTGCGCGAACGGACAGGGGGTCGATCCTTCGACCTGGCGCTGCCCCGACAACGGCGCCGGCGTTGACCTGCACGACTGCTCCACCACGGGCACCGGCGCCAGCGAATTGAAGGCCCTGTGGCGAGACCCGGACTTTGATCCCCGCCAGGACGCGTTCTACTACGTGCGCGTGCTGGAAAATCCCAGTTGCCGCTGGTCCACCTGGGACGCTATCCGCGCCGGGGAGGCGCCGCGCTCCGACCTGCCCAAAACGATCCAGGAGCGCGCCTGGTCCTCGCCCATCTGGTATCGCGCGGAAGGCGCACCAGCGCTGTGAAACGCCCGCCGGCGCGGCGCTATGCGTCCGGCAAACCCCGCAGGGACGGCATCAACCGGCGCCGGAAAACGACCGCAGGCGCAGAGCCCGCCCCTGGCGAGCAGGCGGACGAACCCGCGGCCGGGCCCCGCCAGGGCAAGATGAACAAACGCCGACGGAACCTGCTGCTGGCCGTGGCCCTGTTGCTGGGCTTCAGCGGCCTGCAGTATCTGCAGACCGGCGGTGTCAGCTGGCCCGGCACGCTGTTCCGCAACGCGGCCGAGACGCTGCGGGACTACGCCACCAGACCCGACGCGGGCTGGCGACGGGCGGCCGCGACCCTGGAGGAACTCGGCACCACCAGGGAGGGGAAGCCCGCTCCCGCCTTTGACCTGACCGGTCGGGTGGTGCGCATCGCCGACGGGGATACCGTCTCTATCCTCGACCACAGCAACAGGCAACACAAGGTGCGCCTGTTCGGTATCGATTCGCCGGAGCGGGACCAGCCCTACGGCAAGGCGGCCCGGAGTGCCCTGGCGCGGCTGGTGGACGAAAAACCCGTGGGCGTGGTCGTGGTGACCACCGACAGCTACGGGCGCGAGGTCGGCACCCTGTACCAGGCCGGGGTCAATATCAACGCGGCAATGGTCGCGAGCGGCTATGCCTGGTGGTACCAGCACTACGCCCCCTACGAGCGCAAGCTCGCCCTGTCGGAGCAGCAGGCGCGGGCGCAGCGCCGCGGCCTGTGGGCGGACCCGCACCCGGTGCCACCGTGGGACTGGCGGCACGGGCAGCGCTAGTGCACGCCGCCGCGCTGTCATCCCCGGGATGATTGCGGTAAATTCTAGCCACCCGGAACGCGTGTGCGGCCGATAACCAGAACAGGAGCAGCCAATGATAGTGGTCAACGCCATTGTAAAAACCACACCGGACGATATCGCCGCCGTGCGGGACGCGATCAGCGCCATGGAGCGCGCCAGCCGGGCAGAGGCCGGCTGTGACGATTACACCTTCAGCATCGAGCTGAACGACCCCAGTGCTCTGCGTATCACGGAGAAGTGGCACAGTGTCGAGGCGCTGCAGGCGCACTTTGCGACGCCGCACATGGCCGCGTTCCAGAAAACAATGGCGGCACATCCCCCCGCGTCAATGGAAGTGAAATGCTACGAGGTGAAGGAAATCAACCCGTTCTAGCAACCCGCGAGCCCAAGCGGGCGATTGCGCCCTGACGCCAGGACCTGCATGAAACCGTCTTCGATATTTTGCACGCTTCTTTTATCGCTGTCGCTTACCGGCGTCCACGGCGCGCAGGCGCAGCAGGCGGATTCCGCCCGGCAGAGCGACGGCGCTACGGCACCCGACCTGGATATGGCCGCCGTGATCGCCCTGCTGCGCGAGCAGCAAAAAGAACTGGCGGCGCAGCGACAACTACTGGAAGCGCAGGCGCAAAAAATCACCACGCTCACCCGGGAACTGGATGGATTGCGGGCGCCGACAGCGGCATCAATTGGTCCCGGTGCGGCCGCTGCGCAGCCGGGAGAAGTGGCTGTTACAGAGCCATCGCCACCCGCCCCGCCATCACCGCTGCCGTCTGCCGCGGCGCCGCCGGAGCCGGAGCCGAAAACAGAAGCGCAGCAGGCCACCCTGGCCGGGGAGTCAGTGGCCGCCGCGCAGACGGATGATCCCACGCGGGACATGCTGAAAGACTTTACCGGCGCCTGGCGCCTGCCGGGAACGGACGCGGCCCTGGCCATCGGCGGCTTCGTGAAAACCGATGTGGTGTACAACTTCGACCCGCTGGAGATCGCGGACCGTTTTATCGTCGGCTCCATCCCGGTGGGAGTGAGCGAGTCCACCGGTGATGTCGCGCAAAGCAGCATCACGGCGGACCAGTCCCGACTCAATTTCGATCTGCGGGAGCCGACCCAATTTGGCCTGATGCGCGCTTTCATCGAGGGTGATTTCGCCGGCAGCGGCGAGACATTTCGCCTGCGGCACGCTTTCGGCCAGTGGAATCGCATGCTGGCCGGCAAGACCTGGTCGACCTTTGTCGACCCGGAAGCGTCCCCGGAAGAGATCGATTTCGAGGGCCTGAACGCCCGCATCAACGTGCGCCAGAGCCAAATTCGTTACATGCCGAAGCTCGGTGAGGAGTATGAACTGCAGGTTGCCCTGGAAGATCCCAACCCGGAGATTCAGAACGGTACCGGGGTCAGCCGTACGCCCGACTTCGTACTGGCGGGGCGGTTTTCCCCCAACAAGCGCCTGCACATGAAACTGGCACTGCTGGCCCGGCAGATTCGCGCGCAGGCCGAGTCCGGCAACATTACGGAAGAATTCGGCTGGGGCACCTCGCTCAGCGGCCGCTTCGTCACGCCCCGGTTCGATCCCCGCGACAACGTGCTGTTCCAGTTGAATTACGGCAACGGCATAGGGCGCTACGTCAACGACCTGTCCAGTATCGGCAACTACGATGGCATCTTTGATCCCACCACCGGCGAACTGCAGCTATTTCACGTCGTGGCCGGTTACATCTCATTTCAGCACTGGTGGGCAGTCAATCAATTACGCTCGAACTTTACCTTTGGTGCGGTCGATATCAACAACCCCGGCTTCATCGCCGACAACGCCTACCTGACGACGCTGCGCTTCTCGTCGAACCTGATCTGGTCGCCGATACCGCGCATCGATATCGGCGGCGAATACCTGTGGGGCAGCCGCGAAAACAAGAACGGCAAGACCGGCGACGCCACCCAGCTGCAGTTCGCGGTGAAGTACCGCTTCTGAGCCTGCTAAAAGCAATCCCCGGGGCCCCGCCCGCCCCGGGCCCGGCCGCTGGCCAATGTCGGCTTGCGGGGACAACTGCGCTATAATCCGCGCCCCTTGCCGTTCACTGAAGACATCCCATGACTGACTCCGAGTTGAAGCGGGTTGCCAATCCGACCGACGCCAGGAAAAGCGTCGGCTTTATTTCCCTTGGCTGCCCCAAGG
>JAWKZM010000054.1:0-17064 GCA_041395965.1 Halioglobus sp. | reverse complement strand
TCCTTCATCGCCTCTGACTGCCAAGGCATCCACCGTATACGCTTAGTCACTTGACCATATAACCGAAGTTATCTGTTTCCCTCAAACCACAAGGGACCCGTCGCTTTCAAACCACAAAAACAACGCCCAAGAAGACAGTTCCCCGACCCCCTTAACACAGGCCAGGTACTTAGTAGATGTACACCGATCAAAGTGCACACCCGCCGGATGTTGTGACGCTTAAGTCACAGTGTTTATTACAACTCGTCGTGGCAACGGGGAATTGAAACCCGCCACCACAGAACAATTTATCTATGAACCGCATGACTCACCACAGTGCTTCATGTCAGCTCAAAGACTCAGCTTGATCTACCTTGTTAAAGAACACTCCGGTTGTTAAAACCAGAACGAAACCCATTCACCCAACAGGCTTCGTTCTGATCTCAGTGATGCGGTGCTTGCGGGTGGTGCCAGCCTGCGCGGCCAAACAGGACAACCCGCCGCCACGGCCCTCACGGGAGGACTGCGGCTCGCTGCCGGCTCAACGCGCGATGCTTTCACCCGTATGTTGGTGGAGCTATGCGGGATCGAACCGCAGACCTCCTGCGTGCAAGGCAGGCGCTCTCCCAGCTGAGCTATAGCCCCAAATAAGTCCTGTCAGCAACCACGAACTTGCCAGGTAAGCCAAACACGTGTTTGGTAGGCCTGGGCAGATTTGAACTGCCGACCTCACCCTTATCAGGGGTGCGCTCTAACCAACTGAGCTACAGGCCTGTCATGACAGTCCGCATGCTCGTGATTTCTTTCGCATCAACCGATTAGATGAAGACAAATGTGTGAGCACTCATCAGGTAGCGCCAACATCGTTTAAGGAGGTGATCCAGCCCCAGGTTCCCCTAGGGCTACCTTGTTACGACTTCACCCCAGTCATGAATCACTCCGTGGTGATCGCCCCCCCGAAGGTTAGGCTAACCACTTCTGGAGCAACCCACTCCCATGGTGTGACGGGCGGTGTGTACAAGGCCCGGGAACGTATTCACCGTGGCATTCTGATCCACGATTACTAGCGATTCCGACTTCACGGAGTCGAGTTGCAGACTCCGATCCGGACTACGAAACGTTTTGTGGGATTCGCTCCAGCTCGCGCTTTTGCTGCCCTTGTGCGTTCCATTGTAGCACGTGTGTAGCCCAGGTCGTAAGGGCCATGATGACTTGACGTCGTCCCCACCTTCCTCTCCGGTTTGTCACCGGCAGTCTCCTTAGAGTTCCCGACATAACTGCTGGCAAATCTGCTAGGACAAGGGTTGCCCGTTAAGGGACTTAACCCAACATCTCACGACACGAGCTGACGACAGCCATGCAGCACCTGTCTCAGAGCTCCCGAAGGCAATCTAATCCATCCTGGAAAGTTCTCTGATGTCAAGACCTGGTAAGGTTCCTCGCGTTGCATCGAATTAAACCACATGCTCCACCGCTTGTGCGGCCCCCGTCAATTCATTTGAGTTTTAACCTTGCGGCCGTACTCCCCAGGCGGTCTACTTATTATAAGTTAGCTGCGCCACTAAGAAATCAAGTCTCCCAACGGCTAGTAGACATCGTTTACGGCGTGGACTAGTTCAGGGTATCTAATCCTGTTTGATCCCACGCTTTCGCACCTCAGCGTCAGTATCGAGCCAGAGGTTGCCTTCGCCACCGGTATTCCTCCATATATCTACGCATTTCACCGCTACACATGGAATTCTACCTCTCGTACTCTAGTCGGCCAGTATCAACTGCAGTTCCCAGGTTGAGCCCGGGGCTTTCACAGCTGACTTAACAAACCGCCTACGCGCGCTTTACGCCCAGTAATTCCGATTAACGCTCGCACCCTCCGTATTACCGCGGCCGCTGCATTGGAGTTAGCCGGTGCTTCTTCTAAAGGTAATGTCAGGGCTCACCGCTATTAACGATGAGCTTTTCTTCCCAATTGAAAGTGCTTTACAACCCGAAGGCCTTCTTCACACACGCGGTATAGCGCGTCAGGGTTGCCCATTGCGCAATATTCCCCACTGCTGCCTCCCGTAGGAGTTCCGCCGCACCAGTCCCAGTGTGGCTGATCATCCTCTCAGACTAGCTAAGGATCGTCGTTTGGTGAGCCTTTACCCCACCAACTAGCTAATCCTACGCAGGCTCATCCGATAGCGTGAGGCCCGAAGGTCCCCTACTTTCCCCCATAGGGCGTATGCGATTGAGCTTGAGTTTCCCCAAGTTGGTCCCCCACTACCAGGTAGATTCCTACGCGTTACCACCCGTCCGCTCTACTCAGCCCGGAAAGCTTCTTCGCGCTCGACTTGCATGTGTTAGGCCTACGATTAGCGTTCAATCTGAGCCATGATCAAACTTTCAGTTTAACTTTTACCTTGCCAACCCCCTGTTACAGGCACCGGCAAGAGGGGATGTTTACGTGACTCCCCTACAGGGAAACCCCACTTCAACACCCAAATCATGGGCTCAGATAATTCGAAAATCAAAAATTGCTTTGAATTAATGAGTCACTTGTTGTACCTGAATAGTTGTGACAACTATCCCAATGTAAGTGCCCACACATCTGTCTTCATCTTCTTGTTAAACAACATCCAGCACCGCCAGGGCGCAGATACCAGCAAGGCTGTGCCTTGACCGGGGAAGCGCATTATACGCATAGCGACTGGTTCCCTGCAAGGGCTTTTAACTAAATATTTTAGGGTTATCACCAGGGCGGAAATCCGGTGCTGGCGTACGCCATGATCGCACTCCCGGAAGCGGGCAAGGAAGCGCAGTAATCAGGTTCGGGCGGTCACCGATTGCTGTTGCCGAAGCGTAAACCGACGCCCCCGCCACAGCAGCAACACGGCAAAAATACCCAGGTAAACCAGGGCCTCCCAGGTCGGAGCGCGCCTGCCATAACAAATGCAGACACGCCAGAATAGCGGCCGGATAGACGAGGCGGTGCAGTCGCTGCCAGTTCCTGCGCAAATCGGCGCTGCATGCCGCGAGTGGACGTAAGAGCCAGGGGCAGCAGCAACAACCAGGCGGAAAATCCCAGCGCAGATATAGGACGCTCCGGCCAGTTCTTTGAACAGTCGCACTCGGCTCCCACCCGATATAAAACAACAGGAAGCCAACAAAATGGATGCATGCATAAAAGAATGCGAATAGCCCCAGCATGCGTCGCAGTTTTATGAGCTGCGACCAACCTGTCCAGCTGCGCAGGGGGGACACAAGGAGTGTCAACGCGAGCATGCGCAGTGACCATTTCCCGGTGCTGTGCATCAGGGCTTCAGCGGGATCAGGACCCAGCAGACCGCCGACTGCGCTGTACAGAATCCACACAAAGGGGGACAGGCACAGCACAAATACCGCTATGCGGGCGAATCGCTCCACGCTCAGTAACTCCTCGCCAGATCCATACCCTGGTAGAGGTGTGCCACCTGCTCCGCGTAACCGTTAAACAGTCGGGTGGGTATGCGGTTGGGGCGGAACAGGGTTGACGGCAAACGCCGTTCAGTCGCCTGGCTCCAGCGCGGATGGTTCACCTCGGGATTCACGTTGGCGTAGAACCCGTATTCACGCGGGGCGAGCGACTGCCAGGTCGTCACCGGCTGCTTTTCCTGCAGGCTGATGCGCACGATGGACTTGATGCTCTTGAACCCGTACTTCCACGGCACCACCAGGCGCAGCGGCGCGCCGTTCTGGTTGGGCAACGTTTTGCCGTACAGGCCTACCGCCATCAGCGTCAGCGGATGCATCGCCTCGTCCATCCGCAATCCCTCGCGGTAGGGCCAGTCAATCGTGGTGGTAAAGGAGCGGGTGCCGCGCATCTCGGCGGGACGATACAGCGTCTCGAACTGCACAAACCGGGCCTCGCCCTTCGGTTCAAACCGCGCCAGCAGATCGGCCAGGGGGAATCCCACCCAGGGGACGACCATGGACCACGCCTCCACGCAGCGCAGGCGATAGACACGTTCCTGCAAATCGAAACGGGTAAGGATATCCTCCAGCTGCAGCTTGCCCGGTTTGTTTACCGCGCCGTCGACCTGGATGGACCAGGGATCAACCTTCATTTCGTACGCATAACGGGCCGGATCGCCCTTGTCGGTGCCGAACTCGTAAAAATTACCGTAGGCCGTGATATCCGCAAAGGGCGTCTGCGGCTCACTGGTAAGAAAACCGTCTGCTGCCGACCCTGCCTTGGAAAACGCCAGCGGACGGCCACCGGTAACATCGGCGGTCGCGGCGGGCAGGGACAATCCCGCCAGCGCAGGAACGGTCGCCAGACTCGCCGCGCGGATCAGCTCCCGCCGTTTCAGATAAACCGTCTCGGAGGTGATTTCTGATGAAGCGATTCGGGGTTCTGTATAGCGCCGTCGCATATAACCTGCTTCCCGGTAGTGGAGGACACAGTTTCTAGGAACAGGACAGGAGCGATTGGTTCCCCGCTGGACCGATAAATTGAGACCCTCAGCCCAACCGCGCCCTGCGCCGTCTCATCCACTGTATGACCGGACCAGACCCGGCATAGGCCAGGAACGATGCCAGCAGGATACTCGGCGGATCGAGCGTGATCAGGCCAAAAATCAGTACGATAGCGATCATCACCACAAACGGCACGCGGCGGCGCAGGTCGATGCCCTTGAAGCTGTAATAGGGGAAGTTGGCGATCATCAGAAAGCCAACGGTAGCGGTCAGTAGTCCCACCAGGATGGACAGCTCCAGCGGCAACGCCTTCCCGACCCATCCCAGGTCGTGGCACACCCAGACCGTACTGGCGATGATGGCGGCGGCGGCGGGGCTGGCCAGACCAGTGAAGTAGTTCTTGTCCGCCGTATCAATCTGGGTGTTGAACCGCGCAAGGCGCAACGCGGCGCATGCCACATAGATGAAGGCCGCGCTCCAACCGAACTTCCCCAGTCCTCCCAGCGCCCAACTGAACACCACGAGGGCCGGCGCCACGCCAAACGACACCATGTCCGCCAGGCTGTCATATTCAGCACCAAATTTGCTCGAAGTATTGGTCAGGCGCGCAATTCGGCCGTCCAGGCCGTCCAGTACCATGGCGAGAAAGATGGCGATAGCGGCACTCTCGAAACCACCGCGCATGGCGGCGATGATGGCATAGAACCCGGCAAACAGTGCCCCGGTGGTGAACAGGTTGGGGAGCAGGTAAATGCCGCGATAGCGTACCGTGCGACCATCCTCGGACACTTCCTCTTCGTGCTCGTCAACAGGCAGGTCCAGGCGCGGGGAGGCGCCGCCGGTGCCTGGCTGGCGCGCGTCCGCCAGAGGGTCGGTCTCCTGGGCGCCGGCCGTTTCATCTTGTTCCCGCATTCTGCTACCCACCGTATCGTTCCGCCTTCTATAGTATCAAACCCCCTCCCGGTAGGTCTGCCCCGCGACATCCCAGAAGGATTTAAGCAGCGGACTGGCCAACCTCTGGCCCAGGCTGCAAAGACCCACCGCAAGGGGAGGCAGGCCCTCGGGTACCGCGATCAGGCTGACCCGGGAAGCCATGCCGCTGGCGTCTATTACCAGCTGTGGCGCTATGCCGATACCCAGCCCCAGGCTGACCATGGCGACAATCGCTTCACGCCCCGCGACCTGGGCGTAGATCCGCGGGCGAATGCCCCGCTGCCGAAACCAGGCGTCCAGTATCTCCTTCGTGACACCGCGCTCGGGTACGATAAAGGGGATGTGATTCCAATCGATCTCACCCGCTGCGGGATTCCCCGCCAGCACCCGGTCGCGCACCGCGCAATCCGCCGCCGGCGCGCAAAACTGCAGCGGTGACTCGAGCAAGGGCAGGAATTCCAGGCGGCGAGGCAACTGGCTGGGGCGACCGCTGACAGCCACGTCGTCATGCCCCTCCAGGACCCTGGCGACCCCGTCCGCCTGGTCACCCGTGTGCATCTTGATATCCACGGCCGGATGCGCCGCGCGAAAGGCCTCCAGGATGGGAGCGAGGACACTGTAAGCGGCGGTTACCGAGCAAAACAGGCTAACCTCCCCGGCGAGGTCCTCCTCGGTGCCCAACTTGCGCCTCAATTGCTGCCACTCGGCCAGGGCATTGCGCGCGTACTCGCTGAACTCCCGGCCGGCACTGGTCAGCCGCACGCGGCGATTATCGCGCTCCAGCAGGGGCTGTCCCAGTTCATCCTCCAGCCGCTGAATGGTCCTGCTCACGGCGGACACGCTCATGTGCAGCAGTTCGCTGCTACGGCTGAAGTTGAGCGTGTCGGCTACCGACAGAAAAACGGACAACCCCCGCGTATCCATGCCTGGATCCTTTTTGCACATATTGCAACACAGTATTACCTATATGGCGTTTTACGCAAGACCAGAATTACCGTATGGTGCTCCCCCACCCGCCAGCCACCCCCCGAGGACCTTGATCATGGGACACAATTACTTCAACACCCTGCCATTGCGGCTGCAGCTGCAGCAACTCGGCAAATGCCGGTTTATGGATCGCTCGGAATTCGCCGATGGGGTGGACATGCTCCGCGGCAAGAAAATGGTCATCGTCGGCTGCGGGGCGCAGGGCCTCAACCAGGGCCTCAACCTCCGCGACAGCGGCCTGGATGTCTCCTATGCCCTGCGGGACAGCGCGATCAAGGACAAGCGCCAGTCCTGGAAAAACGCCACCGAAAACGGTTTTACCGTCGGCACCTATGAGGAGCTGATTCCGCAGGCGGACATGGTGCTCAACCTCACCCCCGACAAACAACACACCAGCGTGGTCAACGCGATCATGCCGCTGATGAAGAAAGGCGCCTGCCTGTCCTACTCCCACGGCTTCAACATCGTCGAGGAAGGCATGAAAATTCGCGACGATATCACCGTCATCATGGTCGCGCCCAAGTGCCCTGGCACGGAAGTACGCGAAGAGTACAAGCGCGGCTTCGGTGTCCCCACCCTGATCGCCGTACACACGGAAAACGATCCCAACGGCGATGGCCTGGCCCTGGCCCAGGCCTATGCCGCCGGTACCGGCGGCCATCGCGCCGGCGTGCTGGAATCGTCCTTCATCGCCGAGGTGAAGTCCGACCTGATGGGAGAGCAGACCATTCTCTGCGGCATGCTGCAGACCGGCGCGATACTGTGCTTTGACAAAATGGTGGAGAAAGGCATCGACCCCGGCTACGCGTCCAAACTTATACAGTATGGCTGGGAGACAGTCACCGAGGGATTGAAACACGGCGGCATCACCAACATGATGGATCGCCTGTCCAACCCCGCCAAGATCCGCGCCTTCTACCTGGCGGAGGAACTCAAGAACATCATGCGTCCGCTGTACGAAAAACACCAGGACGACATCATGACCGGTGAGTTCTCGCGCACGATGATGCAAGACTGGGCCAACGATGACGCCAACCTGCTGAAATGGCGCGCCGCCACGGCGGAAACGGCCTTCGAAAAATCCACCAACACGACGGCCGAGATTCCCGAGCAGGCGTTCTACGATCACGGCATCCTGATGGTTGCGATGGTCAAGGCGGGCGTCGAGCTGGCGTTCGAGATTATGGTATCGGCGGGCATCATCGAGGAATCGGCGTATTACGAGTCGTTGCACGAAACGCCGTTGATCGCCAACACGATCGCCCGCAAGAAGCTGTACGAGATGAACGTGGTCATTTCCGATACCGCGGAGTATGGCTGTTACCTGTTCGATCACGCCTGCCGTCCACTGCTTGCGGACTTCATGAGTAAAATCGACACGGATGTGATCGGCAAGGGCATGGAGGGCGACAACGGTGTCGACAACGTGGAATTGATCACCATCAACGAGGCGATTCGCAGCCATCCCGTCGAAATCGTCGGCAAAACGCTGCGCGGCTACATGACCGCCATGAAGCGCATCCTGTAGGGCGCGGCGGCAGGTCCATGCACAAGGGGCCGCAAGGCCCCTTTTTCATGTCACTACAGGCTGAGCACTTTCTCCCCGCGGGAGATTCCGGCCACACCCGAACGCACGACCTCGAGGATCTCCGCGTCCGCCATCGCCGCGACAAAGGCATCGAGCTTGTCGCTGGTGCCCGTCAACTGGATGGTGTACACGGTGGGACCCACATCCACGATCTGCCCACGGAAGATGTCGGTGGTCCGCTTGACCTCCTCGCGCATCGCTCCCGTGGCTCGCACCTTGATCAACATCAGGTCGCGCTCCACGTGGGCGCCATCGGTCAGGTCGGCCAGTTTGACCACGTCCACCAGCTTGTTCAGCTGCTTGGTGAGTTGTTCGATGCGCAAATCGCTGCCCACCGTGGTCAGGGTCAGGCGCGACAGGGTGGGGTCATCGGTGGGCGCCACGTTCAGTGTCTCGATATTGTAGCCGCGCTGGGAGAACAGACCGACCACGCGAGACAGGGCGCCGGGCTCATTTTCCATCAACATAGAAATAATGCGTCGCATGTCAGGTCCTCTCGTTCTTGCTGAGCCACATGTCTTTCATCGAACCGTTGGGCGCGACATGCATGGGATACACGTGCTCCATGGGATCGATGATAATGTCCAGGAAGACCAATTTATCCTTCATGGCGAACGCGGCCTCCATTGCTCCCTCCAGGTCCGCCAGCTTTTTCACCTGCATACCCACATGGCCGTAGGACTCCACCAGCTTGACGAAATCCGGGAGTGAATTTTCGTAGGTGCTCATGGCGTAGCGGCCCTCGTACTGCATGTCCTGCCACTGCTTGACCATCCCCAGGTAATTGTTGCGCAGGTTGATGATCTTTACCGCGGTGTTGTACTGGGTGCAGGTTGACAGTTCCTGGATATTCATCTGGATGCTGCCTTCGCCGGTTACGCAGGCGACCTCCATGTCCGGGAACGCGAGCTTCACGCCCATGGCTGCCGGCAATCCGAAGCCCATGGTTCCCAGGCCGCCGGAGTTAATCCAGCGCCGCGGCTTGTCGAAGCGATAGTACTGGGCGGCAAACATCTGGTGCTGACCGACGTCGGACGTCACATAGGCGTCGCCACCCGTGACGCGGTAGAGGCTTTCGATAACCTGCTGTGGCATGATCATGTCACTTTGAGCATAGCGCCGCCCTGTAAACAGGCCATGCGCCTCACGCCACTCCTTGATCTGCTGCCACCAGCGCTCCAGTGCGGCCTGGTCCGGCAGGCCTGCGCCTTTTTCGCGTTGTATTTCGATTTGCGCCAGCAATTCGGCCAACACCGACTGCACCGGGCCGACGATGGGTATATCGGCCATCACGGTCTTTGAGATCGAGGCCGGGTCGACGTCGATATGGATCACCTTGGCGCCCGGGCAGAACTTGTCCACCGTGTTGGTCACGCGGTCGTCAAAACGCGCGCCCACGGCCAGGATACAATCGCTGTGGTGCATGGCCATGTTCGCCTCGTAAAAGCCGTGCATGCCCAGCATGCCCAGGAACTGGCGATCACTGCCCGGGTAGCCCCCGAGACCCATCAGCGTGTTGGTGACGGGGTAATTCAACTCCCTGGCCAGGCGCGTAAGCAACTCGCTGCCGTCACCCTGGATTACGCCACCACCGGAGTAGATAACCGGGCGCTTGGCAGCCAGCAGCAATTTCGCGGCCTTCTTGATCTGGCCGGTATGGCCGCGCTGGGCCGGCGAGTAGGAGCGCATCTTCACCGTCTTCGGGTAGCGGTACTCGAACTTCTCGTCCGGACGGGTCAGGTCCTTCGGAATATCGATCACCACCGGCCCGGGGCGACCGGAGCTGGCGATATGGAATGCCTTCTTCATGATCATCGGCAGGTCTTCCGTGCGCTTCACCATAAAGCTGTGCTTCACGATGGGCCGCGAGATGCCGATCATGTCCGTCTCCTGGAAGGCATCCTCGCCGATGAGATGGCTCTGCACCTGACCCGACAGGACGACCATGGGAATCGAATCCATGTAGGCGGTGGCGATACCGGTAATGGCGTTGGTCGCCCCCGGACCGGAGGTCACCAGCACCACACCGGGCTTGCCCGTGGCCCTGGCATAGCCGTCCGCCGCATGGGTGGCCGCCTGTTCGTGGCGCACCAGTACGTGGGGAACCTTGCAGTCCTTGAACAGCGCGTCGTATATGTGCAGGACCGCGCCACCAGGGTAGCCGAAAATGTACTCGACACCCTCGTCCTCCAGTGCGCGGGCAATCATTTCACCGCCGGATAACAACTCCACAAGCATTCTCCAAATTCAAAACGCCCGGCGCGTAACCCTCGCCGAAACATTCCAAAGTAGTGTGGACGTTGCTGAAGCAATACCTGGAACAGGTATTTGACTGGCGACGCCACCCCCATTACAAGCTCGATACACCGCCCGGACTCACGCCCTGAGGGAATGCGATCACGAACAGCCCGTGTATCGGTCGCCCTGCGGGGTAGCGCAGTGTCTGGCCCTCAATCCGGCCAATGCGGCTCGAACTGAATACGGAATTACAAACAGCCGCACCAAATAATGAGATTGGTCCAGTAGGCCAGCGGCCGAGGGCACTCGACATTAGCCATTGCCATTTGCAAGACGCCGCTATTGTTGCGTCTGCGGGACAATAATGTCAACTGCCGACCGCATGGGATGTGAGACGGAACTATTACCGCATTGCCTCATGCGGGGATGTGGGGTATTTTTGCTGCAGTTGCATCCGATTGGGGAGAGTTGCTCTTGAAACGCGCATTCATTGCCTGTGCAGTAGTCCTGACAACATCCTTTCTGACCCTGTCCAGTTCCTTCTCCGACGCCGGACAGGTGGTCTACCGCTGGAAGGATGCCCAGGGCAACCAGGTTAACAGCGACCGGCCGCCGCCACAGGGCACTGACTACGAGGTGATCTCCACCAATTCGAGCATGGTGCGCCCCGTTGACGCGGAAGAGGGCGCGGTACCTATGAGTGAAACCCAGTGTGGACAACAGTTCCAACCCGTCGATTCGGCGACGCCCAAGATTGAGAAGAATCCGGAATACTGTAAGCGTGCCAAGGATAATCTTGCGGCGCTGGATATGAATGTGCGAATCCAGATGCGCAACGAACAGGGCGAAATCCACTACCTCACCAAAGAGGAACGAGAGGTCCAGCGCCAGAAGGCGCTGGACACCATCAAAGCCAACTGCGACTAGCCGCCCGTCGAAGACCGGCTACCCGTACCTCGCCCCTCCCGGCGACTGGTTAAGCCAGAATTTGGGTTGCGCCATCCCCGCCTCAATCCGACTGCCAAACACCAAATCCCACCATTCACACCTGGCGTCAGCGCTGGGAAAACACCGGGTTGCCGTCATCCAGGTCGACCATGATCGTCTTACCCGGTTCGAACTCACCCGCCAGCAGTTGCTGCGCCAGCGGATTTTCCAGCTCCTGCTGGATCGCCCGCTTCAACGGTCGCGCGCCGTACACCGGGTCGAAACCGGCTGACACCAGGCGATCCATGAAAGCGTCGCTGATTTCCAGTGACAGGTCGCGTTCCGCCAGCCGCTCCTGCAATCCGCGCAGCTGGATCGTCGCGATGCCGCGAATCTGCTCCAGCGCCAGCGGATGGAATACCACGGACTCGTCCACCCGGTTGATGAACTCGGGACGGAAGTGTGTTCCCACGACCTCCATGACCGCCGCTTTCATCGCCTCGTAGTTGTCCTCACCCGCCATCTCCTGGATCAGGTGCGAGCCCAGGTTGGAGGTCATGACCACGATGGTGTTGCGGAAATCCACGGTCCGACCCTGGCCATCCGTGAGCCGGCCGTCCTCCAGCACCTGCAACAGGATATTGAAGACGTCGGGGTGCGCCTTCTCCACCTCGTCCAGCAACAGCAGGCAGTAGGGGCGTCGCCGCACCGCCTCGGTGAGGTAGCCGCCCTCCTCGTAACCGACATAGCCGGGCGGGGCACCGATGAGTCGCGCCACCGAATGCTTCTCCATGAACTCGGACATATCCACCCGCACCATGGCGTCGTCACTGTCGAACATGAAATCCGCCAGCGCCTTGCACAGCTCGGTTTTACCCACGCCCGTGGGTCCCAGGAACAGGAAGGAACCGTTGGGACGCTTGGGATCTGACAGGCCGGCCCGCGAGCGACGCACGGCATTGGACACGGCCTTGATGGCCTCGTCCTGGCCCACCACGCGCTCGCGCAGGGCGTCTTCCATACGCAGCAGCTTCTCCCGGTCGCCCTCCATCATCTTGGACACGGGAATGCCGGTCCAGCGCGAAACGACCTCGGCGATTTCCTCGTCCGTCACCTTGTTGCGCAGCAGCACGGTGTCCGTGGTTTCGGACTCCTGCGCCACCGCCAGCTGCTTTTCCAGCTCCGGGATCCGGCCGTACTGCAGCTCCGACATGCGGGTGAGGTCGCCCGCGCGCCGCGCTGCCTCCAGGTCCAGCTTGACCTGTTCCAGGTCGCTCTTGATCTGGGCAGCACCCTGCACCATGGCTTTCTCGCCCTTCCAGATTTCCTCCAGGTCGGAAAAACTCCCGCTCCACCCGGTCGATTTCCTCGTTCAGCCGTTCCACCTGTTTTTTGGCGGCGGGATCCGTGTCCTTCTTAACGGCCTCGCGCTCGATCTTGAGCTGGATGAGGCGCCGCTCCAGTTTGTCCATGACTTCCGGTTTGGAGTCGATCTCCATGCGGATGCGACTGGCGGCCTCGTCCACCAGGTCGATGGCCTTGTCCGGCAACTGGCGGTCGGTAATGTAGCGCTGCGAGAGTTTGGCCGCCGCGATGATCGCGCTGTCAGTGATATCCACCCCGTGGTGCACCTCGTAGCGCTCCTTCAGGCCGCGCAGGATGGCGATGGTGTCCTCCTCGTTGGGCTCGTCCACCAGCACCTTCTGGAAGCGTCGCTCCAGTGCCGCATCCTTCTCCACGTACTGGCGATACTCGTTCAGGGTGGTGGCGCCCACACAGTGCAGTTCACCACGGGCCAGGGCGGGCTTGAGCATATTGCCGCGTCCATCGAACCCTCGGCCTTGCCGGCGCCAACCATGGTGTGCAATTCATCGATAAACAGGATGATCTTGCCCTCCTGCTTGGACAGCTCATTCAGTACCGCCTTCAGCCGCTCCTCGAAATCGCCGCGGAATTTGGCGCCGGCCAACAGCGCGCCCAGGTCCAGTGACAACACGCGCTTGTGGCGCATGCTCTCCGGCACTTCGCCGTTGACCACGCGCTGGGCGAGACCCTCGATGATGGCGGTTTTACCCACGCCGGGTTCGCCAATCAGAACGGGGTTGTTCTTGGTGCGTCGTTGCAGCACCTGTATGGTGCGACGGATCTCGTCGTCGCGGCCGATCACCGGATCCAGCTTGCCCTGCTCGGCCCGCTCGGTCAGGTCGATCGTGTACTTGTCCAGGGCCTGCCGGGACTCCTCCGCCTCGGGATTATCCACCGCTTCACCACCACGCATCATCTCGATTGCTCCTTTGAGGTTAAGGGCCGTGACGCCGCTGGCCTGCAGTAATTCCCCGGCCTTGGTCTTGCTCTCCAGCATGGCCAGCAAGACCAGTTCGCTGGAAATGTAGGTGTCCCCGCCCTGCTGCGCGAGCTTGTCGGTGACGTTGAGGATTTTGCCCAGGTCGTTCGACATGTGGATGTCGCCGCCGGTACCGGTGACCGTCGGCAAGGCCTCCACGGCTGACTTGGTGCCCTCGACCAGGCCCGGAATATTGGCCCCCGCCTTTTGCAGCAGCGGGCGGCACGCGCCACCGCGCTGGTCCAGCAGGGCACTGAGCAGGTGTACGGGCTCGATAAAATTATGATCCTTGCCCAGGGCCAGGGACTGGGCATCCGCCAGGGCCATCTGCAGCTGGTTGGTCAATTTATCCATTCGCATTCGCTATTCTCCTCACTGTGCGCCCCCGGCGGAGGCACATCACGCTTATAGCCACCCTAGATGGGGTCAAATCTCCCTGATTCAAGTATGGAGAAGCGACCCTGGAGAGATTAGCGCAGGAGTATCAGGCTGGCCATGCGCCCGGTGTGGCCATCCCGCCGATAGGAAAAAAACCGCTCGGGGTCGCGGTAAGTGCACCAGTCGCCGCCATGCACCCGGGAAACGCCGCAATCGCCCAGACGGACCCGGGCGAGCGCATAGAGGTCGGCGAGGTAGTGGTCCTGGCGCGCCGGACTGGGGGAAAAGGCGGCTGCGATCGTGCGCGCCCGGGTCGGACCGGCCGCCGCCAGAAACGCCGCGCGGACCTCGGGCCCCACCTCGAAGGCGGCCGGGCCAATCGCCGGACCCAGCCAGGCCAGCAACTGCCCGGGGGGCGTACGCATCTGTGCGACCGTGGCTTCCAGCACCCCTGCCAGCAGGCCCCGCCAGCCCGCGTGCGCGGCGGCCACGACATCGCCGGCCAGTGAGCACAAGAGTACCGGCAGGCAATCGGCCGTCAGCACCGCGCAGGCGACCCCCCGGGTGCGACTCCACTGGGCATCGGCCACCGGATACGCACCGACAGACTCCGCCGGAATGACTACCGTTCCATGAACCTGCGTCAGCCAGGATACGGCCGCGCCGGCTGGCAGGACGCTCGCCAGCTGCCTGCGATTGGCCACCACGGCGGCTTCATTGTCGCCCACGTGGTGGCCCAGGTTGAAGCTCGCGTAGGGTGCGGCGCTGCAGCCCCCACGCGCGTGGAGCTCAGGGCCAGCACGCTGGACGGGCCGCCGCCCGCCAGCGCGGCTCAATAAAGTGCGGTGTCGGGAGCAAGGGGCGGGTCTTCCTGTTCGAGCACGGCGATCAGGCGGAGGATGTCCTCCGGCAGGGGGCATTCAAACTGCAGGTACTCTGCGGTCACCGGATGCACCAGTCCGAGCGCCCGGGCGTGCAGCGCCTGGCGCGGGAAGTTTCGCAGGGTGTCGATCAGCAGGTCCGAGGCTCCCCGGGGAATACGCGGACGGCCGCCGTATAAGGGGTCGCCGACCAGCGGGTAGTGACGGTGCGCCATATGCACCCGGATCTGGTGCGTCCGGCCGGTTTCCAGGTTCACGGTGATACGGGTGTGGTGGCCGAAACGCTGGGCCAGGCGGTAGTGGGTCACGGCGGGCTTGCCCCCGGCGGGGAGCACCGCCATTTTCTTGCGCTGCCGGGGATGACGGCCCATGGGCGCATCCACCGTGCCGCCGCCGGTCATCGCGCCAATGCAGACGGCGCAGTACTCGCGCTTCACGCTGCGCGCCTGCAACTGGTCGACAAGATGGTGGTGGGCGGGCAGCGTCCTGGCAACCACCAGCAGGCCGGAGGTTTCCATATCCAGGCGGTGCACGATGCCCGCCCGGGGCAATTGCGCCAACTCGGGCGCGTGGGCCAGCAGCGCGTTGACCAGCGTGCCTTGGGCGTGGCCTGCGGCGGGGTGGACCACCAGTCCCGCCGGCTTGTTCAACACCAGGATGCTGGCATCCTCATACACGATATCAAGCGCGATATCCTGCGCCTGCCAGTCCACTTCCGCTTCCAGTTCAGCGTCTATCTGCAGGCTGGCACCGCCCGCCACCTTGTCCCGCGGGCGACACTGCTGCCCATTGACGGACAGCTCGCCCTTCCTTATCCACCCCTGCAGGCGGGAGCGGGAGTAGGCGGGGAACAGCTGGGCAGCCACCCGGTCCAGCCGGCTGCCGTGCAGCTCCTGCGGCACACTGGCCTGTAATTCGACCCTGTCGTTCATCACAATTCCTGTTTATGCGCCAGCCCGCCTGTGGTTAAATACCGGTGCAACAGCACCCGCGCTGCGCGGCATTTTAGCACGCCCCTGCGAGCCCATTAGGTGGAAGCATGAAATACGTCCTGACTCTGTTACTCGCCCTGGCACTCTACGGCTGCTCCAGCAACGAGGAGCTGCCCGACCTCGGTGCCGACGCCGGTGAACAACAGATCTACGATGAAGCCGAGAACTACCTGCGGGGCGACAACTACGACCTGGCGGTCAAGAGCCTGGAACTGCTGGAATCGCGCTATCCCTTTGGCAAGTACGCGGAACAGGCGCAACTGGAGCTGATCTACGCCCACTACCAGGCATACGAGCACGAGGAAGCGGTGGAAGCGGCCGATCGCTTCATCCGCCTGCACCCGCAGCATCCCAACGTGGATTATGCCTACTACATGAAGGGACTGGCCGCCTACACCGGCAATGAAGACATTTTCGCCCGGTTCCTGCCCACGGACCCCACGCGCCGGGATACCAGCCAGGCTACCGAGGCCTTCGCCCAATTTTCGCAGTTGCTGACCCGTTTCCCTGACAGCCCCTATTCCGCGGACGCCAAGGCGCGGATGGTGTACCTGCGCAACCTGCTGGCAAGGCACGAAATCGACGTGGCCAACTACTACCTGCGCCGGGGCGCCTACCTCGCCGCGGTGAATCGCGGTCGCTACGTGGTGGAGAATTTCGAGCGCACCCCGGCGGTGCCCGACGGGCTGGCCATTATGGCCCAGGGCTATATCTTTCTCGGCATGGATACCCTGGCCGAGGACTCGATCAAGGTGCTCGCGGCCAACTACCCCGACTACCCGGCGATTAACAAGAACGGCCAGTTCGTCAGCGACTTTACCCTGCAGGGCGTGCAGCGCTCCTGGATCAACAAGGCCTCGTTCGGGTTGTTCGATCCACCCCAGCCCCCGCAGTTCGACCACCGTCCGAGCATCTGAGGTCCGCGCCCCCCAGCGTCATGTGGGTGACCCCGGTCTAGTCGCCGAGGCGCCAGCCCGACGTGATCGGGTAGCGGCGGTCGCGGCCAAAACCGCGCCGCGTGATGCGCACCCCCACCGGCGCCTGGCGGCGCTTGTATTCATTGATATCCACCAGGCGTAACACCTTCAGCACCTGCTCGCGGTCCATCCCCGTGGCGATGATCGCCTCCGCGCTGTAATCCTGCTCCACATACAAGGCAAGGATGCGGTCGAGGATATCGTAGGGCGGCAGGCTGTCCTCGTCTTTCTGGTCCGGCGCCAGTTCCGCCGAGGGGGGGCGATCGATCACGCGCTGCGGTATACAGGGGCCGCGCGAATTGCGGTAGCGGCACAGCTCGAATACCAGGGTCTTGGGTACATCCTTGAGCACATCAAAACCGCCGGCCATGTCGCCGTAGAGGGTGGAATAGCCCACGGACATCTC
>JAWKZM010000053.1:0-18500 GCA_041395965.1 Halioglobus sp. | reverse complement strand
GCGGGACTCGAGTTGCGGATCCTTTAAATCGAATTGCGGCAGCATTCAGACGGCTTGTCGGCCCAGCACGGCATTATCGGGGTTAACACTAGGCGCGATGATACGGGTGGTTGACGGTGATTGTCCAAGCCCGATACAACTGCTCCGCCAGGAGCACCCGGACCAGCGGATGCGGCAGAGTCAGGTTGCTGAGCGACCAGCGCTGGTCGGCCCGCGCAAGGCATTCCGACGACCAACCAGCGGGGCCGCCGATCAGGAAGTTGTAGTTGGCCCCCGACATCTGCCAGCTCTGCAACTGGCTGGCCACCTGCTCGGTGGAGAGGCGCTTGCCCTCCACGTCCAGGGCGATAACCCGTTCTCCGGAAGGAATAGCCTTGAGCATCTGCTCTCCCTCCATCGCGCTCGCTTGCAGCGCCGGGGACTCCTTGGTGCGCCTTGCCAGGGGTATCTCGCACCAGTGCAACTTGAGTTCCCGGGGCAGGCGCTTGCTGTACTGCGCAATGCCCTCGCTGACCCAGCCGGGCATCCGGGTCCCCACAGCAATGATCCTGATACGCATCAGGGCGAGGCTTCACGACTTGCCCACAGGCGCTCCAGATCGTAGAAATCCCGGGTCGCAGGCAACATGACATGCACTACAACATCACCAAAGTCCACCAACACCCACTCCCCGGCATCCTCGCCCTCCATCCCCAGGGGGGGCACGCCCTGCTTCTTGGCTTCCACCGAAACGTGGCTGGCCAGGGATTTAACATGGCGGTTGGAGTTACCACTGGTAATCACCAGGTAATCCATCATGTCTGTCAGGCCCCTGACATCCATGGTGACCGTATTGACCGCTTTCAGGTCGTCCAGATAAGAGACCACGGACCGGGCGAATTGTTCAGGCTGCATGGGGCAGTTTTTTGCTGGAATTCATGGCTTGCTGTCCTGTTGTTGCTGGTAAAGATGATGCGATTGAATATAGTCCAATACCGACTGTGGCAGCAGGTAACGCGCCGACCGTCCCGCCGCCAGCATATCCCGGATTTCGGTGGAGGAGATTGCCAGCGGGCGCAACTCCTCGACCAGGATCCCCCCCGCAGGTCGTTCACGGAGCGCGCCGGGATGATGGATCCGGTTGTCGAGCAGCCACTTTGCCACCGCGCCAGTCCCGGGCAGCGACCAACCCGGTCGTGCGATGACGACAATGTGCGCCCAGTCCAGCAACTCCCGCCAGCGATGCCAACTGCTTATCTCCCGCACCGCGTCACAGCCCACGACCATGCAAAGGCCGGCCTGTGTCCCCAGTTCGTCGCGCAATGCAGCCAGGCTGTCGATGGTGTAGGACTGGCCCGGGCGCTGCAGTTCCCGCGCATCACACACCAGGCGCGGCTCCCCCGAAACGGCCAGCTCAACCATGGCGACGCGGTGCTCTGCACTGCACCGGGGCGGGTCCCGGTGCGGCGGTCGCGCGCTGGGCATCAACCGCAGCTGTGCGAGCCGCAGTCTCTCCACCAGCTCCAGCGCGGAACGCAGGTGACCGTAGTGCACCGGATCAAAGGTGCCTCCGAACACGCCCACGACAAGGGAATCACGTGAGGACGGCGCACTCAAGTGCGAATCTGCCCCTCGCCGAGCACCACGAACTTCTCCGTAGTCAGACCTTCCAGGCCCACCGGGCCGCGCGCATGCAGCTTGTCGGTGGAAATGCCGATCTCCGCGCCCAGGCCGTACTCAAACCCATCCGCAAGACGGGTGGAGGCGTTGACCATGACCGAACTGGAGTCCACTTCCCGCAGGAAGCGCATGGCGCGACCGTGATCCCGCGTGACAATGCTGTCTGTGTGCTGGGAGCTGTACGTGTTGATATGCTCGATCGCCTGCTCGAGACCATCGACCACCCGCACCGCCAGTACCGGCGCCAGGTATTCCTCGCGCCAGTCCTGCTCGGTGGCTTCGATGGCGGTCGGCAACCACGGCAGCGAGCGAGGACAACCGCGCAGTTCCACCCCCGCATCGGCGTACGCCCGCGCCAGGGGCGGCAACAGTGTCGCCGCCTTGGACGCCGCCACCAGCAGGGTCTCCATGGTATTGCAGGTGCCGTAGCGCTGGGTCTTGGCATTGACGGCGATGGTCACCGCCATGTCGTCGTCCGCGCCGTCATCGATATACACGTGGCACACGCCGTCCAGGTGCTTGATCACCGGCACTTTCGCATCCCGGCTGATACGCTCGATCAGGCCCTTGCCGCCGCGCGGCACGATCACATCCACGTACTCGGGCATGGTAATCAACTGGCCCACCGCCGCCCGGTCCGCGGTGGCAACCACCTGCACCGCGGTCGCGGGCAGCCCCGCAGACTGCAGGCCCTGCACCACGCACTCAGCGATGGCACAGTTGGAGGCCAGGGCTTCAGATCCGCCGCGCAGGATGCTTGCGTTGCCCGATTTGATGCACAGGCCCGCCGCTTCCACGGTCACATTGGGCCGCGACTCGTAAATGATTCCGATCACGCCTATAGGCACCCGCATTCGACCTACCTGGATGCCACTGGGCATACTTCTCATCTGCGAGATGCTGCCCACCGGATCTGGCAGCGCCACCACCTGTCGCAAGCCCTCCAGCATGGCGTCGATGCGGGCGGGTGTCAGTTCCAGCCGATCCAGCAACGGAGCCTCGATCGCGCTGGCGCGGCCCCGCGCCACATCCTGCGCATTGGCGGCGGCCAGACTGGCGCGGGCGCCGTCGAGCGCATCGTGAATCGCCAGCAAGGCGCGATTGCGCACGGCCGTCGGCGCCGCCGCGACAATCCGCGAGGCCGCGCGCGCCGCAGCACCCAACTCGAGCATGTAGTGGAAAACATCCATTAAACGCGGAACCCGCCTGATACAAAGCGGCGATTATACCTGATCGCTACCGGTCATGTGCTAAGCTGCGTCTGGAAAATCACGCGGAAAAACACATGACGGCGACGCCTGATCTGGAGTTCTTTTACGACTGCTCCAGCCCCTGGACCTATTTCGCTTTCACGCGCATCATTCCCATGGCGGAAGCGTTGCAGGTTCCAATACGCTGGCGGCCCATTCTGGTAGGCGGGGTATTCAACGCTGTCAACCAGGAGGTTTACGCCGCCCGCGAGGCGATGTTCGCCAGCAGTAACAGCAGGCGGCTGGACTACTACGTGAAGGACCTGCAGGACTGGGCCCGGTTGTGCGGGGTGCGCGCACAGATGCCCAGCGGTCACCCGATCAGCAGCGTGAAAGCCATGCGCGGCGCGTTTTACGCCGAGGAACAGGGCGCCCTGGTGCCCTATTCACGCGCGGTCTTCGAGATGTATTGGGGAAGCGACACGCCGGACATCTCCAGCGATGCGGTTCTCACCGCGATCTGCTCTCGCACGGGGCTGGACACGGACGGCTTTTTTCGCGCCATCAACAGCCAGCCCTACAAAGATAGGCTGCGAGAGAACACCGATGAGCTCATCGCCCGCGGCGGCTATGGCTCACCAACCATGTTCGTCAACGGTACCGATATGTACTTTGGCAATGATCGCTTGCCGCTGGTCGAATATCGCTTGCGTGACTTACTGGCTGGCAAGGCCCCCGCCGCCGGGTAGCAGGTCGCGGGGCGCCGCCG
Source organism: Halioglobus sp. (assembly GCA_041395965.1). Taxonomy (GTDB): domain Bacteria; phylum Pseudomonadota; class Gammaproteobacteria; order Pseudomonadales; family Halieaceae; genus Marimicrobium. Next base: position 14,882 of record JAWKZM010000053.1, on the reverse strand, counting down.
CTGCGCGACGTTAAAGCGCCTCGGCGTTTTCGGCCAGGTACGCGGCCACACCCGCCGGAGACGCGTTCATCCCTTTATCGCCCTTGTTCCACCCCGCCGGACACACTTCACCGTGTTCGTCGGTAAACTGCAGGGCTTCGACCAGGCGAATAAGTTCATCAATATTGCGGCCCAGCGGCAGGTCGTTGACCAGTTGCGAACGCACCTTGCCGTCGCGGTCGATCAGGAACGCCCCGCGAAAGGCCACGCCACCGGAACTCTCCACATCGTAGGCGCGACAGATATCGTGGTTGATATCGGCGGCCATGGTGTAGCGCACCGCGCCGATGCCGCCATCCTTCACCGCCGTATTGCGCCAGGCGTTGTGCGTGAACTGGGAGTCAATGGACACCGCGACGACCTCTACGCCCAGCTCCTGGAATTTGTCCATACGGTGGTCCAGCGCGATCAGTTCCGAGGGACACACAAAAGTGAAGTCCAGAGGATAGAAAAATACCAGGCCATACTTGCCCGCCATCGCCTCGGAGCGCTTGTAGGCATCCACGATCTCCCCGTTACCCAGTACCGCGGCTACTTCAAAATCCGGTGCCGGCTTACCAACTAAAACGCCCATCTCTGTGCCCTCCCTCTATTCACGAATTGACCACAGCTTCCACCCCGACAGGCGGTGGCAAGCTTCGGACAGGATCATACACAGGCCGGTCGATATGGCCTATTTGATTGTAGGTATAATTCCGATAGGAAATAACTATCTTGCCGCTGCGGCCCTAGTCGGCGGATGCTGCGTCAGCGTTTTGCTTGATGAGCGCCTGCAGCTCACCGCTCTGGAACATCTCGGTAACGATGTCGCAGCCGCCGACCAGCTCCCCATCCACCCACAATTGCGGAAAAGTCGGCCAGTTCGCATACTGCGGCAGTGTCGCGCGGATTTCAGGGTTGGCGAGAATATCCACGTAGGCAAACCGTTCGCCACAGGCCATCAACGCCTCCACCGTGCGCGCGGAGAAGCCGCACTGGGGCTGGTTGGGAGAGCCTTTCATGTACAACAGTATCCGATTGCTGGCGATCTGTTCCTTAATTGTCTCGATAATATCCATAGGTAGTCCCGTGTTGGTGGCGGCCGGTCTGCCGCGATAAATCAGGCGAGCATCATAACCCAAACTGGCCGGGATTGGCTCCTGCCGGCGCGCGTGGATTGCCAATCGTGCCGTCGGGGGCTATAGTTGCTGGTTTTCAGGCAGCCCCCGCTGCCTTTTTGCGTTTTTGGGAGAGCCAGAACCATGTCGGCGGTGATGCAGACCTATGCCCGGTTGCCCGTGACCTTCAGTCACGGTGAAGGCGTGTATCTCTATGATACCCAGGGTCGTCGATACCTGGACGCCATCGCCGGTATCGCCGTGAACGGGCTGGGCCACGCCCATCCCGCGGTGACGGCCGCCATCCGCGCACAGGCCGACAAACTGGTGCACAGTTCGAACCTGTATCGTATTGAAGCACAGGAGCAACTCGCCAACGCCCTGACACGTGTGGCGGGGATGGAGAATTGCTTCTTCGGAAATTCCGGCGCAGAAGCCAACGAGGCTGCGATCAAGCTCGCGCGCCTGTACGGACACCAACAGGGCGTCCGCAAGCCTGCCATCGTGGTGCTGGAAGGCGCCTTTCACGGGCGCACGCTGGCCACGCTCAGCGCCACCGGTAATCGCAAGATCCAGGCAGGCTTTGAACCACTGGTAACAGGTTTCGTGCGGGCGCCGCGCAACGACGTGGAGGCGCTGCGCCAGATCGCCAGGACAAATCCTGACGTGGTGGCTTTTCTCGCGGAGCCCATCCAGGGCGAAAGTGGCGTCAAGGTGCTTGATACGCAGTACCTGCAGGCCGCTCGGCAGCTTTGCACCGAACAGGGCTGGCTGTTCATGCTGGATGAAGTCCAGACGGGCAACGGTCGCACCGGGGCCTATTTTGCTTATCAGGGACTGGCACTCACTCCCGACGTGGTCACCACCGCCAAGGGCTTGGGCAACGGCGTGCCGATTGGGGCGTGCCTGGCTCGCGGCGCGGCGGCGCAGGTATTGGGTGCCGGCCAGCACGGGTCCACGTTCGGCGGTAATCCGCTGGCCTGCGCGGCGGGACTGGCCGTGGTCAGCACCATTGCACAGGACGACCTGTGCGCCAACGCGACCGCCATGGGGCAACTGATTGTCGAGACCCTGCGCGCGGACCCCGGCGCCGCCCGGAGGATTAACGAAATTCGCGGCAGGGGCCTGATGCTGGGCGTCGAATTGCAGCGGGACTGCGGTGAACTGGCGCAACGGGCCCTGGACGCCGGCTTGCTGATCAATATCGCCGGGGGCAACACGATACGCTCGCTGCCGCCGCTGGTAATCAACAGGCAGGAAGCACTGGAGCTGGCAACGGGTGTCTGCTCCTGATCCACAACTTCGAGTGAGCCCCCGGGGCGCAACAGGACAGGACTGACCATGTCGGATGCTCGGCACTTTTTGACCCTGCTGGATTTCAGCCCCTCGGAGCTGCACCAACTCATACTCCGCGCCATCGAGATGAAACGGGAGCACCGCGCCGGCAACGACCAGCGCGCCTTTCCGGGTACCGTGCTGGGCATGATCTTCGCCAAGTCATCCACCCGCACGCGGGTGTCCTTTGAAGCCGGCATGGCGCAGCTCGGGGGTCACGCCATGTTCCTGTCTCCCCAGGACACCCAGCTGGGTCGCGGAGAACCCGTCGAGGACAGTGCCCGCGTGATCTCCTCGATGGTGGATATCGTGGTGATCCGCACCTTCGGCCATGACATTGTGCAGCGCTTTGCCGCCCACTCCTCGGTACCGGTGATCAACGCCCTCACCGACGACTTTCACCCCTGCCAACTGCTGGCGGATATGCAAACCTGGTTCGAACACCGGGGCAGTATCGCCGGCAGGACCGTATGCTGGGTCGGGGACGGCAATAATATGTGCCAGTCCTATATCAACGCCGCCCGGCAGTTTGATTTTGCCCTGCGCATCGCCTGCCCGCCGGGGTTCGAGCCCGATAGCGGGTTGCTCGAGGCCAACAGTGATCGGGTCGGCGTCGTGCACGACCCGGCGCAAGCCGTACGCAACGCGGACCTGGTGGTGACCGACGTATGGGCGTCAATGGGCCAGGAGAGCGAGCAGCGCGAACGCGCCAGGCTGTTTGCCCCGTACCAGGTCAACGGTGCGCTGCTGGCCCTGGCAGCCAGCGACGCACTCTACATGCACTGCCTGCCCGCGCACCGCGGGGAAGAGATCAGCGCTGAACTGATGGATGCACCTGACACCGTCATTTGGGATGAGGCGGAGAACCGCCTTCACGCGCAAAAAGCCCTGATGGAAACCCTGTTGCTGGCCAATCGCTCCTGAGCACGAGCGGCGCCGGCAGGCGCCGCCCATTCCTAAATAATTAATGAGTCTATGCCGCAATATTTTTAGAAAAAATAATTCGATAGAACCACTTCACCACCCACCCATCTTGTTCCGACCGATCGCCTGCCAAGCGGCGCAAGGCCTGCAAGGTTAGTAGGTACAGACCCACCGCGCTATCAACACTTTATCCACAAATTAAACCCAGCCTAATTCCCTTGCATTGCTTGTGTAGCCGCATTATCTTGTACCTGAGTGAAGCATATACCCCTACATATTGGGTATTGCGGCTAATAAACGAACAAAAATATTCTTGGGTTTGGCCGCTGAAGCAGGGATTTCCCTCCCAACGACCGCCACACGGACGTTGTCCCGTCCCGTGGTGGCACACGGCGGGTATAGAAGCTTTGCCAAGCGGTTACCTAATAAAGCCAAATGCCGGCATTTCGAGCGCACAGCAGACAGAGACCAACCTGAAGGGCACTGCCGCCGAAGCAAAGACCTCACGATCCCAGTCAGCTGCCGGCAGTGGCGCTATCGCCGCCACCGCGCCCGGACACCAGGCCATCAAGCGCAACGGCACCGTGGTTCCCTTCGAGTCCAGCAAGATAAGTGTAGCCATCACCAAGGCCTTCCTGGCGTGGAGGGCGGCACGGCGGCGGCGTCCAGCCGCATTCATGAAACCGTGGCCAAACTGACTATCCAGGTCACCGCCACCTCCAACGGCGCATGCCCTCCGGCGGCACGATCCACATAGAGGACATACAGGATCAGTGGAACTGTCCCTGATGCGCTCCGGCGAACACAAGATAGCCAGATTACGTAATCACCGGGAACAGCAGGCGCGCAAGCGGGCCACGCCAAACAGGCCCTGTCCCCCGCCACCCAGGCGCCGGCAATATCAACGTGATCCAGGCCGATGGTGCCGCGCACCGCTGGACCTCGATCGCCTGCACACGATCGTCACTGAAGCCTGTTTCGACCTTGTCCGATGAGCGAAACCGACATATCCTGGACGAGGCCCCGAAAATTCCTATGACGGCGTCAGCCAGTCGAGCGGAGCACCTCCCTGGTGATCACCGCCCGCACCAAGATCGAACAGGAACCGAACTACACTCGTCGCGGCCCGTCTGCTCTGCGATAATTTGCGCGCCGAAGCGCTGGGCTTCCTCGGTGTCGCGACAGCGCCACCCAGCACGACATGAAAACGCTGTATGCCAAGGCACTGCCGGCCTATGTGGAAAAGGGGTAGCGCTGGAATTGCTGGCGCCCTACCTGCAGGACTACGACCTGGAGAGACCGGGCCAGGCCCCGTTGCCCGAGCGCGACCTGCAGTTCACCCAATTTTCGGCCTGCAAACCTGTATGACCGCTACTTTATACACAGCAACAACACGCGCATTGAACTGCCCCAGATATTTTTCTATGCGCGTGGCCATGGGGCTGGCCGCACGCGAGGAGGACAGGAACGCCAGGGCCATCGAGTTCTACCAGCTACCGTCATCTTTTGATTACATGAGCTCCACTCCCACCCTGTTCAATGCCGGCACCCTGCGCCCGCAGTTGTCGTCCTGTTACCTCACCACGGTAGCGGACAACCTGTACGATATTTACGGCGCTATCCAGGACAATGCCATGCTCTCCAAGTTTGCTGGCGGACTGGGCAAACGACCGGACCTTATGCGCGCGGCTAAGTCACATCAAGGGCACCAATGGCAAGTCCCAGGGCGTGGTCCCGTTCCTCAAAGTAGTCAACGATACGGCGGTGGCGGTGAACCAGCAGGCGAGCGCAAGGGCGCAGTGTGCGCCTACCCGAAACCTGGCACCTCGACATCGAGGAGTTCCGTGGAACTCCGCAAAAACACCGGCGACGACCGCCGCCGCACGCACGACATGAACACCGCCAACTGGATACCCGACCTGTTCATGAAGCGGTGTTCGACGGAGGAGAGGACGCCGTTTTCCCCGCAATGATGTCCCGGACCTGCACGACCTGTATGGTGGCTTTCGAGGAGCGTTATGTCCAGTACGAGTAGCGATGCCGCACCGGCAAGCTCAAGCTGTTCAAGACTCAAAGCGGAAAACCTGTGGCGCAAGATGCTGGCATGCTGTTCGAGACCGGCCACCCCCGGATGACCTTCAAGGATCCATGCAACCTGCGTTCGCCGCAGCAACATGTGGTGCTGTACACTCTCCAACCCGTGTACGGAGATCACGCTTAATACCAACAAGGATGAGATTGCCGTGTGCAACCTGGGTCGGTCAACTCCGTTCCAGCACATCGACGAGAACGGCCTCAACCTGGAAAAGCTGCAGCAAACTGCAGCGCACGGTGGTTCGCATGCTGGATAATGTGATAGACATAAACTACTACTCGGTCCCTCAGGCGGAGGCCTCCAACCTGCGCCATCGCCTGGTCGGCCTGGCCTGATGGGCTTCAGGATGCGCTGTACAAGCAGCATCTGGCCTACGGCTCCGATGCAGCAGTGGAATTTGCGGATCGCTCCATGGAGGCCATCAGCTACTATGCAATACAGGCTTCCAGCGAACTGGCGGCGGAGCGCGGCGCCTACTCCAGCTTACGAAGGCTCGCTCTGGAGCCAGTATCTTCCTCTCGACTCACTCGACCAGCTTCGGTAGCCGAACGCGGTGAAAAGTACATCCATGTCGACAAGAGCCACACCCTCGACTGGGACTCCCTGCGCACGACCGTCAAGGCCCGGGGCATGCGCAACTCCAATGTGATGGCGATCGCCCCCACGGCGACCATTGCCAATATTACCGGCGTCTCGCAATCCATTGAGCCGACCTACCAGAACCTGTACGTCAAATCGAATCTCTCCGGCGAATTTACCGTGGTCAATCCCTACCTCGTGAGCGACCTGAAAGCGCGCGGCCTGTGGGACAAGGTCATGGTGAACGACCTGAAATATTATGACGGCAGTGTGCAGGCTATAGATCGCATACCGGCTGATTTGAAAGCCATCTACTCCACCGCTTTCGAGGTGGAACCGCGCTGGCTGGTGGAGTCGGCCAGTCGTCGCCAGAAGTGGATCGACCAGGCGCAGTCCCTGAACCTGTACATCAACAATGCCAACGGCAAGAAGCTGGATATCACCTACCGGATGGCCTGGTACAGTGGCCTGAAAACCACCTACTACCTGCGCTCACTGGCCGCAACCGGCACGGAGAAGTCCACCATCGACACCGGCACCCTGAACGCGGTATCGAAGGGCGCGACGAACGGGACAGCGGTGGCGGAACCGGCGGCAGTGCCGAAGGCCTGCTCGCTGGACGATCCGGAGTGCGAAGCCTGCCAGTAGGGCGAATGTCGATGCAATTGAGTAAACCATGACCACATCAAGAACGCAGGATATGAACGTGATGCTTAGCTGGGATGATTACCACAAGGAAGAAGAAGCCCCCTCAAGTGCTGCGGCAGCGATTACGGCGAGCATGGCGGCCCCGAGGTCGACCATGCCCAAACCGGCTCCTACTGCCGCGCAACCGGAAAAAGTCCAGGTTGTTGTAACCGAAGCCGTCGAAACGAGCACGCTGCTTGAGCATGTCGATGTGGCGCCGGGGCTGGAAGAGCTGGAAATGGGCGCCGCCCGGGTATCGGTGGACGAAAAAGCCATGATCAATTGCCGCGCCGACCTGAACCAGCTGGTGCCCTTCAAATATGAATGGGCCTGGCAGAAATACATCGACGGCTGCGCCAACCACTGGATGCCCCAGGAAATCAACATGACCGCTGACGTGGCGACCTGGAAAAATCCTGACGGGCTGACCGATGATGAACGCCGAATTGTGATGCGCAACCTGGGTTATTTCTCCACGGCGGATTCATTGGTGGCCAATAATCTGGTGCTGGCCATCTACCGGCTGATTACCAACCCCGAGTGCCGGCAGTACCTGTTGCGCCAGGCCTTCGAAGAGGCCATTCACACCCATGCGTACCAGTATTGCATTGAATCGCTGGGCATGGACGAGGGTGAGGTGTTCAACATGTATCGGGAGGTTCCCTCGGTGGCAAAGAAGGCCGCCTGGAGCATCAGTCATACACACGCACTCAGCGATCCCAACTTCAAAACCGGAACGGTTGAAACCGACCAGACCTTGCTGCGCAACCTGATCGGCTTCTATGCCGTCACCGAGGGTATTTTCTTCTACTGCGGCTTCACGCAGATTCTCTCCATGGGCCGCCGCAACAAGATGACCGGCGTGGCAGAGCAGTTTCAATACATCCTGCGGGATGAGTCCATGCACCTGAATTTTGGCATTGATGTAATCAACCAGATCAAGCTGGAGAACCCGCACCTGTGGACCAGGGAATTCCAACAGGAGTCCATCCAGATGATCATGGAGGGGACCCAGCTGGAGATCGAGTACGCTCGCGACACCATGCCACGGGGAGTACTGGGTATGAACGCGGCCATGATGGAGGAGTACCTGCACTTCATCGCCAACCGACGCCTGTCGCAATTGGGCTTGCCAGAGCAATACCCGGGGGCGCAGAACCCCTTTCCGTGGATGTCGGAAATCATGGATTTGCGCAAAGAGAAAAATTTCTTCGAGACACGGGTGATCGAATACCAGACGGGTGGCGCCCTGACCTGGGATTGATACGCGCGATCGGCCCCACCCGGGAGTCGGTGGTGGCAGGTAAATTATTTGTATGTTGAAACGGCCCTGACTGAGGAATCTCACATGGCGAGCAGCGACAAGAACCCGTCCGAAACTGAAACTATCCTGATGGCCCTGGACCAGATCAGCCAGACTATCGATGTCATGACCAGTGTTGTCGGCCGCCTGCGTAACTACCTGCATCAGCAGGCATCAGCTGCGGCTGATCAAAAAAAGGAATTACAGGCCGAGATGCGCCCGGATCGCACACTACACTAGCAGGCAACACGTCTTACGGGGCCTGCATTCCGGCATCAGGACCCGCGCTACTCAATGACCAATCAGCAAAAAGCTGTTGCTGCCCGATCTTCCACCTCGGAAAGGGCATGACACGAACCTCGCACGAATACCAACAGACAACATCGACTCACCCATGAAGAAATACATACTCTGGGACAATGATGGTGTGCTGGTAGACACCGAGTTCTGGTATTTCAAGGCAACCCAGCGGGCACTCGCCGAGTTGGGAATTGCGCTGGAGAAAGAGGCCTACCTGCACCGTATGGTGCACGGGCTATCAAGTTGGGATCTCGCCCTGGGTGCCGGCATTGATTCCCACACGGTAACCATAAAGCGGGCCCAGCGGGACATGTACTACAGGGAGTACCTGGCGCGAGAGGATATTGAAATTCCCGGTGTCCGCGAGGTGCTGGAAGCACTCGCCGCAACTCGAAAAATGGCGATCGTCACCACTTCAACCCGCACCCATTTCGACCTGATTCACGCCAATCGCGACCTCGTGCGGCATATGGAATTTGTGCTAACTCGCGAAGACTATGGCGCCTCCAAGCCGCATCCGGAGCCTTACCTGCTCAGCCTCAGGAAATTCGGCGCCAAGGCGGAAAACGCCCTTGTTATTGAAGACTCCCAGCGAGGACTGCAAGCGGCACTGGCCGCTGGTATAGACTGTATCGTCGTCTACAATGAATTTACATCGAGCCACGATTTCACCGGGGCCAACCACTTACTTAACTCAATAGGCGAGTTGCCAGGGATCATTGATGTTTGAGTGCGTCAGGCGCGTATCGCACGCATACCGGGTCAAGGTAGGGAAGCGGCGCGCATCCCGTTCCAGGTCGCCGCTACCTGCTGCCGGTAAAAACGCGGCGGCCATAGTGTGCCTGCTGCTTTTGGGAGCACCCTGTCTTGCCAATCCCTACGCACCGACCACCCTCCAGGTGGGGCCGGGAAGGGCCCTGAAGACACCCAGCGAGGCGGCCAGGCTCGCCAGAAGCGGCGACATTATTGAAATCGATGCGGGCCTGTACCTGAACGACTACGCTTCCTGGGAGGTGGACAATCTTACGATCCGCGGCGTGGGCGGAATGGCGCACATGGAATCACACGGCCTGATACCCAATGGCAAGGCGATCTGGATCGTCAGTGGTGACAACACTGTGATTGAAAACCTGGAGTTTTCGGGTGCGAGGGTCGCTGATACCAACGGCGCGGGCATCCGGCACGAGGGAGGCAACCTTACCCTGCGCAACGCCTTTTTCCATCACAATGAGTTTTCCATTCTCACGGGCGCCTACCCGAAGGCCAGTCTGGAGATACAATCCTCCAGATTCTGGTTTCAAAAGCGCGAGAAAACGTTCAGCCACGGTATCTATATTGGCGCCCTCAAGCGTTTTACCCTGATTGGCAGTCATATCAAAGGCACGGATCGCGGCCACCAGATCAAGAGCCGCGCACTGGAGAATCGCATATTATATAACCGGATTGAGGATATTCCGGGCGGCAATTCCAGCCGTCTCGTGGACCTGCCGAACTGTGGTTTGAGCTATATTATCGGCAATGACATGCAGCAGGCAGAAACCACGCTCAATATCGATGCAATAGGTTACGGCGCGGAGGGCTGCGAAGGGCGCAGTGCGCAGCAACAAAGACTGTTTGTCGTGAACAATACCTTCGTCAACGAGGCATGGAATGGCACGCTGGTAAAAAATCACGCGGGAGGAGAGGTTCTGGTCGCAAACAACCTTGTTTTCGGCCGCGGTCTTTTCCTGATCGGCAAGGGCAACAAACTGAACAATGTGGCATTAAATCTGAGTTTCAGGCAGCCCGGCAGTTGGGATCCGCCCTCCGACTCGGCGGCTATCGACGCGGCCCAGGTATTGCCCGCCGCAGAAAGTTTTCCACTGGTGCCCACCCGCGAGTTTAGTCTCCCCGAGGGAACCGTGGAGCGACAGCTCTATGGCTCGCTTGATATTGGGTCCCGGGAACTACTCGCGCCGGGACCGACTCAGGACGCCCCGCCACCTGGCAATGCCGACCCTGCCAGAGAACCATAACACGCCAGTCCGGCATCAACGGCCAACCAGGGCAGGCCCAAACCGGCAAGCCAGTCCAGTGCCTCGTCGGCCGGTTGCAACATGGCAATTGTCGCCGAGCTGCCCGCCACCAGGCATTGCTGTGCCAACACACTCACTGCCACCAGCCCGCCGGCGGGCCAGCCGGTGCGCGGATTAAGGATATGGCCATAGCGCTTGCCATCGATTTCCAGGCATCGCTCGTAATCACCACTGCTGGCAAGACCACCTTCGGGCAGCATCAGCCGGGCGACCGCCCTGCGCCGACCCGCAGGATGCCGGATACCGACCGGCCAGCCGGATGTGCCCCGGGGTACGCCCACGGCTGCCATATCACCACCCAGGTCCACCAACGCCGCGATCACTCCGCTACCACGCAATTTAATCGCAGCACTGTCAGCGGCGTACTCCTTTACGCAACCTCCAAAATCCAGCTCCATGCCGGCCCGCGGTAGATACACTTCGTCATTACTCCACTGAACCTTATCCCACCCGACCAACGGCAGCAGCGCCTCTATCTCGGGGCCTGCAGGTGGGCGGCCGGACCTGAAATTCCAGGCGCGGCGCAATACCCCCGAGGTGAGGTCAAACAGCCCGCGGCTTTCCTGCCAGAGCGTCTGCGCGTAGTTGAGTAGCCCGGCAGTTTCGGCGTCGATAGACACGGGCCTGCCGGTACCGGCGGCCAGGTTGATCTGGCTGGTAAGAGAGTCATCGATGTAACGGCTGTACTTGCGTTCCAGACGCGCAACTTCCTCCCGAGCGGAAGCGATAGTCGTCTCTGCACACAGGGTGTCCGGTATTTCCAGGCGCAGGCGGCACGGGCTGCCCATGGCTTTGAAACTGTGCTCAATGCGCTGCACCGGTCGTCCTGATCCTACCTGAAGACGTAGTTCAGCCCGACACCATAACGCCAGAAATCCACCAGGCCTGGGGACTCATCGCCATTGTATACACCCCAGCTCTCGTCAGTTTTATACCGCTCCGCGTCAATATTGACCGACCAGTTGCCAAAATCACGACGCAGGCGCAAGCCGTAAGAGAAAGCACCAAAGGCGGAGAGACGATAGTCGTCAGCAAAGTAGCGATATTCGGGATCGGCGATATTATAGAAAAACTTTGCCTCGTGCTGGCTGTAGTACCGTATAAAAGGCGTTACTCGCAGTTCCTGCCCGATATTCTGTTCCCAGGCGACGTCAACAGTGTGTGAAGCCACACCCCAGTCATCGTCGAAGTACCGGTAATCCACTGCCAGAGCGGCGTCCTGCTGGGAAAAAAATTGTCGGTAGCCGGTACCGAATGTCCATTCCTTACGATGATCAGGACGACGGTCGTGATACTTGTAAGGATCAGTTAAAAATCCGTCACGATAGGTGTAACTCAGGCCAAAACGCACCAGCGCTCGAGCGCTTATGATTCGCGTGACACCCACCCAGGCAGAGGTAACGTCCTTCCTGGCCCCCAGTGTATTAGTGGGCACCGACCCCTGGGTAGGGTCGATCTTGTCATGGGAACCACTTACCGCCGCACTGTAGGTGGTCATGCCATCCGCACTGTTGAATGCTCCGTCCAGGCTTACGGCATTCGACTCGTAGTCATCCTCGTGGGAGTAGGTATAGTTGAGCCCGGCATTGCCGCGATCAAAATAGTAGCGCGTGGTGCCACTCACTTCCGTGCGCGTATCCTCGATGCTGGCGCCGCTCATGATGACCTTGGGACTTTCTCCGGCGACCTGCCCGACAAACCAGGGCGAGGCCCCGCTCATGTCCTCCCACTCAACATCCAGGGCAAAGGACCAATCGTCAGCCACCGGTGCCAGGAGATGAAACTGGGCGACATCGATATCGTACCGTTTACTGCCATCAAGGAAAGCCTTGCGGCTGAGGATATCGTCTTCCTTGTATTTGCTGTAGCGCATGCCCATCTCGGTAAACTCGGGCGGCGCGTCCGCCAGTGTTACCTGATAGGCGGGCAGCAACAGGGCGCTGGAAGTGAGCGCCACCAAGGTGGGGCTGCGATCATCTTCACGCCGCCCCATCAGTTACACCCACATCCGCCGCCGGCTGCTCCGGTGCCGCCAGATGAGGCTTCCTTACTGGCAAAAATCTGGTTGCGTAACTGCGCCTCCATCACGTTCGACTGCCACTGCATCTCGTCCTTGGCGAGAATTCCCCTCTGCCACGGCTGGACTGTTTCGCAACCGCAGACGGAGCAGGCTAACAACAATACCGTCAGATACTTCACGATTCCTATTCTCCCAACAGTGCGATGATCGAGGAGCGCAATTGGTCGCCATCACTCTTGCGAAATCCCACGTGTATTTCCCTAACGATACCTTCCCTGTCGATAAGGTAACCGGTAGGCATTCCCATCAGTCCATAGATTTGCGGAGTAAGCCCTTCTCCATCGTGTGCCACCAGGTAACTGACCGGCACCTCGGCCAAAAACTGCCTGGCTTCAGCCTCAACTTCGTCCACGCTGATCGCCAGCACCTCGAAACCGTCCGGCCCCAGTTCCGCCTGCAGTTTATCGAGTACTGGAAACGAGATACGGCAGGGTCCGCACCAGGACGCCCAAAAGTCCAGATAGACTACCTTGCCCCGCAGGGACTCCAGGCTGACTTCACCTGTTCCAGACAATTTGGGCAGCACAACTGCCGGCGCAGGCTGCCCAACGGTCACGCCTGCTGCTCGCACCCACAGAGGCAAACAGAGAACGAGGCCCAGCAGGAGAATTCGACTCAGGGAGATCAGCGCTCGACCTCCAACCGCAGTAACGTCCAGGTATTGTACCCGTGGTTATGCAGGTGAAATTCCACTTTGCTGCCGACCGGTGCGGCGAAGTCAACGGGAACGTGGATATCATAGATATCGGCGTCAGACGGTATCCTGACGCTGTCTTCCCAGATCGTATGACTGTCAATGGTGATAGCAACATGCGCTTGCGCGGGACCATCGAACGCCAGGTCGCCATGCCAGAGGACAACATGCAGTGTATCGCCGCTGGCCAGTGATGCCCTGGCAGGTTGCTGCAAGGACAAGTAGTTACAGTAGCCGGTCTGCACTTCAAGTGCGCCGTCCTCTTCATACCAGCTATTATCCGGACAGCTGACGTCCGCCGGACGGTGTGCGCTGAAGATATCCTCTGCCGCCGTTTGTATCGACCAATCATTGGCATCCACAAGTTGCAGCTTGGTTTTCGCCGGGGTGTCCTGTACTTCAATTTCCACGGATTGTTCGATACCCAGGGCGTGGTGATCCGGGCTGCGCAGGCTGACGCGCAGGGTGTGCAATCCGGGAGAGATATTTGCGGGTAACTGATAGAAGTACTTCGCATCCCAGGCGGTAACGTGCTCCGCGGCGTCATCGTCTGTGTCGAGATAGACGTGGTAGTGTCCTTCGTATATGCCCACATGATCGTCTTCATGCATAGTGGCAGGATCAGCTTCATCGTGAGCGGCATCCCCATGCGCTCCGGGTTCATGCAAACTGAAGTTATTGAAAACCAGCTCCAACGGCACCAGGTCGCCCGCCACGAATTGCTGGCGATACTCAGGTGCTTCGATATAGACAGTGGGAGAGTAACTGTAATCGTAGCCCGCCTTGGGAACCGTCATGAAAAAATTGGTCAGGCACATTTCGTCTTCAGTGTCGTCGCCCCATTCCACATACGCCGGGGGCAGCTGTACACCGTTCACAATGACCTGGTTGGCGGCGCTGTTATCCCAACTGCATTCAAGACGCAGGAGATCACCGGAATTCACCAGCACCTCCTGCTCCAGCAGATATGTACTTTGCCAGTTAAAGTCCCAATCACGAATGTCGACAATTACCTGCTCTGTGCCGTCTTCGCGCAGCAGTGTCAATCGGCCTGTCTTGCCGAGATTGTGCATGTGGATAAACCCGGTATGCATGGCCCAGCTATCCGTTGCCTTAACATTCGCCGGCCCGCCAAAAAGCAAGCTGAGGAAATAGGCTGAAACCTCAAAGGCGTGGTGAACATCGGGGTCTCCGGCGGGAATCGGCATACCGCCCGGCGACAGCCATCGCGGATCGGTGAAGAGAAAACCACTGGCAGGTCGCTCAACCTGATTGGTGGTGGCAATTTGTATAATAGACTGGTCAGGCGTCGGTTCTGCGACGAGTGTGTTGTAGTGCATTTGCACCACCAACAGGGAGCCGGGGGCAACTCCCATTCCGGTACCCGCCGGCAGCCCACCGTAGCTTACGCCCGGGACCCAACCACCCAGTTGGCGCGGCAAAGGAGAATCCGGTAACCCGCCGGACAGCAGGCACGGCCACCCTGGCCGGCCGTCCTGCCCACCCGCAAGAAGATACGGTCCAACGTCCTGAGGCTCGATAACATTGATGATGACATGGTGCACTTCTTCGACCTTGTCTGGTATGACGTTGGTCGCAGTTACATACGCAAATTCATCCAACGGCCATTCCATCGCGAAACAGCGGTGATCATCCGGACGCAAGGTAGGAGTA
>JAWKZM010000052.1:0-18928 GCA_041395965.1 Halioglobus sp. | reverse complement strand
GTAATCCCCATTGCCGGCGACCAGGTCACGAACGATATCGCCATGGCCCTGCGCACGCCGACCCAGCACGCCGAGGAAATCAAGATCAAGTACGCCTGCGCCCTGACCCAGCTGGCCGGCGCAGACGACACCATCAAGGTGCCCAGCGTCGGTGACCGCCCGCCCCGGGATCTCTCCAGGCAGTCCCTGGCCGAAGTCGTCGAGCCGCGCTACGACGAGCTCTTCACCCTCGTGCAGGCGGAACTGCGGCGCAGCGGTTTCGAGGACATGGTGCCGGCGGGCGTCGTGCTGACTGGCGGCACTTCCAAGATGGAAGGTGTGGTGGAACTGGCGGAGGAAATCTTCCATATGCCGGTGCGTGTCGGCTATCCGCAGACCGTAAAGGGCCTCAACGATATCGTGCGCAACCCGATCTATGCCACCAGCGTGGGGCTGTTGCAGTACGGGCTGGTGCACCGGCCCGAAAACGGTGCGGCGACGTCGGGCAAGTCCGGCGTGCCGTCAGAGAGCATATGGAGCCGGGCCAGGTCCTGGCTGCAGAGTAATTTTTAATGGCTTTTGTAGTTGTGGTTTTGTTGTAGAGCGTCGCGCGTGAGCGCGGCAGATTTATATAAATAGGGGAGTAAGACCATGTTTGAACTAATCGATACGGTTCCATCAAACGCAATCATCAAGGTGATCGGGGTAGGCGGCGGGGGCGGTAACGCCGTCAAGCACATGATCGAAAACCAGGTGGAGGGAGTGGATTTCATCTGCGCCAACACCGATGCGCAGGCGCTCTCGGATATCGCATCCAAGACGGTCCTGCAACTCGGTGGTGATATCACCAAGGGATTGGGCGCCGGTGCCAATCCGGAGATCGGGCGTGCGGCGGCGATGGAGGATCGCGAGCGCATCGCCGATGCCCTGCGCGGCGCCGACATGGTGTTTATCACTGCCGGTATGGGTGGTGGTACTGGCACCGGGGGTGCGCCCGTGGTTGCCGAGGTCGCGCGGGAACTGGGTATCCTGACGGTTGCGGTGGTCACCCGGCCCTTTGCGTTCGAGGGGAAGAAGCGCCTGAACATCGCGCTCGAAGGCCTGGCGGAGCTCGAGCAGCATGTCGATTCGCTGATTACCATCCCGAACGAGAAACTGCTGGAAGTGCTGGGCAAGAACACCAGCCTGCTGGACGCCTTCCGCGAGGCCAATGATGTACTGTTAGGCGCCGTGCAGGGTATCGCGGACCTCATCATACGTCCCGGCATGATCAACGTGGACTTCGCCGACGTGCGAACCGTCATGTCCGAAATGGGCATGGCCATGATGGGCACCGGTTATGCGAAAGGTGAAAACCGCGCTCGCAAAGCGGCGGAAAAGGCGATCAGCAGTCCGCTGCTGGACGACATCAACCTGGCTGGCGCCCGCGGCATCCTGGTCAACATCACTGCCGGTTTCGACCTGTCACTGGGTGAATTTTCCGAGGTTGGTGAGACCATAGAGGAATTCGCGTCCGAGGAGGCGACGGTGGTGGTGGGCACCGTCATTGACCCGAACATGAAGGAAGAGATCAAGGTGACGGTGGTCGCCACCGGCCTGAGCGGCGGGGCCGTGCGGGTGCCGCTGCAGATCGTGGAGCCTGCGGTAAAAACCGCGATACCCGACCTGTCCGACGAGACCGACTACAGCAAGTTCGACCGTCCGCCGGCCATGCGCAATGCGCAGCGGACCGCAGGCGGGCAGGGCGCGGCGTCGGTCGCGGGTGCGGCCAGCGAGGACTACTTCGACATTCCGGCGTTTTTGCGCCGCCAGGCCGACTAGTCGGGCGTTGTTCGCGGGGTGATGGGGGCCGGGTTCACTGGAGCCTGGCCAGTGCCGGTTGGTCCTGGCCGTGCGCGCCCCGCATTCGTCCGTCCGTCACCCGTTCTGACCGGTGTGGGGACTTCGCACGGGAGCTGCGGGCGCATCGTCAGCTTGGCAATCTGGCGCACTTTGTGGCATAGTTCTGTGCAAAATTCACGTTCCACCAGCCTGTTACCCCATAAATGAAAATAATTCTCATTAGTCGAAGACACGGTAGCTCGCGTTCCATAGAACTGAGCCGCTGGTCCCGGGCACTGGTGTCACTTTGTTGCCTGGGATTGCCGTTGGGGTTGGCCGCCTCCGGGTACCTCGCCGGACAGGAGAGCGGTGCCAAGGCGCTGCGTGGCGAGACGCTGGACAGCCTGCAGGATGAAGTGCGTCGGCAGTCCTCCGACCTCGGTGATCTGGAAGGAGTAACCCAGCGCAAGTTGCAGGCGTTGACGATTAATCTGGCCGAACTGGAGGCGCGCATGACCCGGCTGGATGCGCTGGGGCAGCACCTCACCACGATGGCGGATCTTGCCGAGGAGAATTTGACTTCAGCCAGCCGGCGGCTCTCGGTGGTCCCGTGGTGACTGAATCAGAGGCCGATTTCACCACGCGCGGCCTTGATGGGGAACTCGAACGCTTTGCAGCGCGCATCAGCAATCGCGAACAGCAGCTGGCGATGCTCGAATCCCTGCTGACGAACCGCAAGCTGAGCGACCAGGGATCGTTGTCGGGCCTGCCGGTGAAGCACGGCTATGTGTCATCCGGTTACGGTTGGCGGACAGATCCCATAAACGGTAAGCGCGCCTTGCATAATGGCCTGGATTTCGCTGGCAAGGCGGGCTCGGAAGTGGTTGCCGCGGCCTCGGGTGTGGTTACCTTTACCGGCAGGGATGCAGGCTATGGGAATGTCGTGGAAGTGTCCCATGGCGACAACTATGTCACCCGCTACGCCCACAACAAGCAAAACCTCGTCAAGCCCGGAGATATCGTGCGCAAGGGTGATACCATTGCGTTGATGGGCTCCAGTGGCCGCTCCACCGGTTCACACGCATTACGAGGTCTACAAGAACGGGCGCTCAGTGGATCCGTCCAGCTACGTGGCACGCACTCAGCCCTGAGTCACATCCCGCCGTTTCGTACTGCGCTTCCTTTCGGGCCGCTCCTGATGGGTCTCCCTATTTCTCATACGATGAATCGCAATGATCAGTAAAGTACTTAAAAACGTGTTCGGCACCCGCAATAGTCGCGAGCTGAAACGCATGGGCAAGGTGGTCAGGCAAATCAATGCCCTGGCCGCGGATATGGAAGCGCTGGATGATGCGCAACTGGCCGCCAAAACCGCGGAATTCAAGCAGCGCCTGGAGAAAGGCGAAAGCCTTGACGCGGTGCTGCCCGAGGCGTTCGCCGTGGTGCGCGAAGCGGGCGATCGCGTGCTCGGGTTGCGGCATTTTGATGTGCAATTGATCGGCGGTATGGCCCTGCACGAGGGCAAGATCGCGGAGATGCGCACCGGTGAGGGCAAGACCCTGGTGGCGACCCTGCCGGCGTATCTCAATGCGCTTACCGGCAAGGGCGTACACCTGATTACGGTGAACGATTACCTGGCGAATCGCGACGCGCACTGGATGGGACCACTGTACAACTTCCTGGGGGTGTCTTTCGGGGTAGTCCGTTCGGGCCTGTCCACCCAGGAAAAACGCGAGGCTTACGGCGCTGATGTTGTCTACGGCACCACCAACGCGTTCGGCTTCGACTACTTGCGCGACAACATGGCGTTCGCCCTGGAGGAGCGAATGCAGCGGGGCCTGAGCTTCGCCATCGTCGACGAGGTGGACTCCATCCTGATCGACGAGGCGCGGACACCGCTGATTATTTCCGGCGCCTCCGAGGACAGCTCGGAACTGTACCGGCGGATCAATCGCATGATCCCGTCCCTGCGCCTGGACACCGAGGGCGCGCCCGGGCATTACACGGTTGACGAGAAGCAGCGCCAGGTGGAGCTGACCGAGCTGGGGCACGAGTTCATTGAGGAGTTAATGATCAGGGAGGGCTTGCTCGCCGAGGGTGATAACCTGTACGGGGCGACCAACCTCAACCTGTTGCACCATGTCTACTCCGGTATGCGTGCCCATGCCATGTATCACCGGGACGTGGAGTACATCGTGCAGGACGGGCAGGTGGTGCTGATCGATGAGCACACGGGGCGTACGATGCCCGGGCGGCGTCTGTCCGAGGGGCTGCACCAGGCCATCGAGGCGAAGGAGGGTGTCTCTATCCAGAGCGAGAGCCAGACACTGGCCTCCACCACGTTCCAGAACTACTTCCGCCTGTACGATAAACTCGCGGGCATGACCGGGACGGCCGATACCGAGGCCTTCGAGTTCCGCCAGATTTACGGCCTCGAGGTTCTGGTGATTCCCACCAATGTACCGCAACAACGCGATGACCTGAACGACCTGGTATACCTCAGCGTGGAGGAGAAATTCGACGCCATCGTGGCCGATGTCAAGGAGTGTATGGCCAAGGGCGCCCCCGTGCTGGTGGGTACCGCCTCGGTGGAGACCTCCGAAGCGATGTCCGCCCGTTTTCGCAAGGCCGGGATTGAACACAAGGTGCTCAATGCCAAGTATCACGAGCAGGAAGCGGAAATCATCGCCCAGGCCGGGCGACCCGGGGTGGTGACCATTGCCACCAACATGGCCGGACGCGGCACCGACATAGTGCTGGGCGGCAACCTGGAGGCGGAGCTCCACGCCCTGGGCGAGGTCAGCGCAGCGGAGAAGGCGCGGGTGCGGGAGGCCTGGCAGCAGCGCCACGACCAGGTGCTGGCAGCGGGAGGACTGCATATTCTCGGCACCGAACGCCACGAGTCGCGCCGCATCGACAACCAGTTACGGGGCCGTGCGGGACGACAGGGAGATCCTGGCGTATCCCGCTTCTATCTCTCCATGGAAGACAACCTGATGCGGATCTTCGCCTCCGACCGGGTGAAGGGATTTATGCAGGCACTGGGCATGGAGAAAGGCGAGGCCATCGAGCACCGCATGGTGACCAACGCGATCGAGAAAGCCCAGCGCAAGG
Organism: Halioglobus sp.; assembly: GCA_041395965.1. Lineage (GTDB taxonomy): Bacteria > Pseudomonadota > Gammaproteobacteria > Pseudomonadales > Halieaceae > Marimicrobium. The sequence continues at coordinate 14,014 of JAWKZM010000052.1, read as the reverse complement.
TGGAGGGGCGCAACTTCGATATTCGCAAGCAATTGCTGGAATACGATGACGTGGCCAACGACCAGCGCCAGATCATTTACCAACAGCGCGACGACCTGCTGACCGAGTCCGATATATCCGAGACGATTACCGCCATTCGGCGCGACGTGGTGTCGGATGCAATCGACAGTTACATACCTCCGATGAGTGTCGAGGAGCAGTGGAATGTACCCGGGCTGGAAAAGCAGCTGGAGGCCGAGTTCGCTATTTCGCTGCCGTTGCAGCAGTGGCTGGAGGAGGATGACAAGCTCCACGAGGAGCTGTTGCGCGAGAAAATAATCGACGCCGTACAGGCTGCCTATGATGCCAAGTGTGTCGAGGTCGGACCGGATATGCGCAGGATCGAGAAGCAGATCATGCTGCAGATCCTGGATACATTGTGGAAGGAGCACCTGTCGACAATGGATCACCTGCGTCAGGGCATCCACCTGCGAGCTTACGCGCAGAAGAATCCGAAGCAGGAATACAAGCGCGAGTCCTTCCAGTTGTTTGAGCAGCTGCTGGTCAACCTGAAGTACGAAGTGGTGAAATTCCTCAGCCACGTGCAGATCCAGCGGCGCGACGAAGCCGCGGCGATTGAGCAGCAGCGCCGGGAAGCAGCGGCGCGCGAGCAACTCGCCTTCCAGCATGCGCAGGCCCCTGGCCTGATCGCGGATGGCGGCGAAGCTGCACCCGACGAGGCCACCGCGCCACAGACCTATACCCGCGAGCAACCCAAGGTGGGGCGTAATGAGCCCTGCCCCTGTGGCAGCGGCAAGAAGTACAAGCAGTGCCACGGCAAGTTGTGAGCCGGGCATTCTATTCACGTTTGGCTCGCCGGAATCGAGATGGCCGTTGGTAAGGAAAGCACGGAGCCCTTGTACCCCGTTCCCGGCGTCCGGCTGGGGACGGTCTCCGCGGGGATAAAAACACCGGGGCGCAGGGACCTCGTCCTGATTGAAGTCGCCAGGATGACCCAGTGCGCCGCCGTGTTCACCCGCAATGCGTTCTGCGCCGCACCGGTAACCGTCGCCCGGCAATACCTGCAGGCCAGTGCGCACCAGCCCCGTTATCTCCTGATCAATACCGGCAACGCCAATGCGGGCACGGGCAGTGCCGGCATGGCAGCGGCTCAAAGGTCCGTGGCGGCAGTGGCCGCGATTGCCGGGGTGGAAGTGCACAGTGTGTTGCCATTTTCCACCGGCGTAATCGGCGAGCCCCTGCCCGTCAGTCGGCTGGAACAGGCTATTCCCGAGGCGTTCTCCGCCCTGTCAGCCGAGGGCTGGGCAGCCGCCGCGGCCGGGATACTCACCACGGACACGCGCCCCAAGGCGCGCTCCGTCCGGTTTCACTGCGATGGTCGCGAGTACGTGGTCACCGGCATCGCCAAGGGCTCGGGCATGATCCGGCCCAACATGGCGACCATGCTGGCTTTTATCGCTACGGACATGACGGTCGCGCAGCCGGTGTTACAGGCCATGCTCGCTGAACTGACGCAGAGGACGTTCAATCGCATCACCGTGGACGGGGATACCTCCACGAATGACGCCTGCCTGTTACTGGCCACCGGGGCGGCGGGAAACGAGACGGTCACGGACAGCACCAGTGCGCCCTACGCGGCGCTGTACGCAGCGGTGGAGGAGGTCTGCCTGTGGCTCGCCCAGAGCATTGTGCGTGACGGTGAAGGAGCTACCAAGTTTGTCACGGTGCAGGTCAATGGCGGGAAGAGTGAAGATGAATGCCTCGATGTCGCTTTCACCATCGCGCACTCGCCGTTGGTCAAGACCGCCCTGTTTGCCAGTGATCCCAACTGGGGGCGGCTGCTGGCCGCTATCGGCCGGGCTGGCCTGCCCGCACTCGATGTCGAGCGGGTAGGGTTGTTTCTCAATGACGTGCTGATCGCCGAGGGCGGTTGCCGAGCTGCGAGCTACACTGAAGAGCAGGGCGTGGCCGCGATGGCGCCGGAGAGCATCGAAATCCGTGTTGAACTCGATCGGGGCGATGCCTCCGCCGCCGTGTGGACCACCGATTTTTCCTACGACTATGTTCGTATCAACGCGGAATACCGCTCCTGAATGCCTGATCTTCACGTGGCGGTAGGTGTCATCCTGGACCGGCAGCGCAACGTGCTGATTACACGCCGTGCGCAGGATGCCCACCAGGGCGGACTGTGGGAGTTCCCGGGCGGCAAGGTCGAGGCCGGCGAGTCCCTGCAGGTCGCGCTAGCGCGGGAACTGCGCGAGGAGCTCGGAATTACCGTCGCGCGCACCACCGCCCTGCTTGAAGTGCGCCATGATTACGGTGACAAGTCGGTGTTACTGGATGTCCACGTGGTGTGGGAGTTTGAAGGGGAAGCGCGCGCCCTGGAAGACCAGCCCATGGTCTGGGTGAGCGCGCAGGAACTGGTGAACTACGTGTTCCCCGCCGCCAACATGCCCATCGTCGCGGCGGTGGAGGGCCTGCTGGGCGAGTAAGAAAGCACGCTACCGGGTGCTCTCCGCACGCAGCAGGAACTCCTTGTGCAACTCTTCAACCTGCGTGTCCAGTTCGTCCATACCGCGGCAGTTATCGATCACGATGTCCGCCAGTTCAAGTCGTTCCCTGCGGCTCATCTGTGCCGCCATGATGCGCTTCACCTGCGCTTCGTCGTTGTTGTCCCTGCGCACCGTGCGTTGCAACTGCAGCTCTTCCGGCGCGTCCACGACAACCACGCAATCGACCAGCGATTTCTGGCTGGTGTCCAGCAGCAGAGGAGAGCTGAGGATGGTGTAGGGGCTGCGCGAGGCCTCTATTCGGCGCACGATTTCCGCGCCAATCAGGGGGTGGGTCAACTGCTCCAGCCAGCGTCGCTCACCGTCGTTGGAGAACACCCGCTGCCGCAGTGCCGCCCGGTCCAGTGTGCCATCCGCAAGCAATATGTCGGCGCCAAAATGCTCGGCTATGGCCGCCAGCGCGGGCTGCCCGGGTTCGACAACGACGCGGGCTACCCCGTCTGCATCGACCACTGTAATGCCGAGCGCCTCAAAGCGCCGGGTGACCGCCGATTTTCCGCTGCCGATACCGCCGGTAATGCCCACGACCAGGCTCACAACAGACGGATCCCGAAGTTCGCAAACAGGGAGCCGTAGGTGCCGTCACCGAACAGCAACGCGAGCCAGCCGGCAACTGCCAGATAGGGACCGAAGGGGATCGGTATCTCCCGACCTCGACGTTTCACCAGCATCAGCGCAATACCGCAGACAGCGCCCACCAGGGAGGACACAAGAATGATTTCCGGCAGCATCTGCCAGCCCAGCCAGGCTCCCAGCGCGGCGAGCAATTTGAAGTCGCCGTATCCCATGCCCTCCTTGCCCGTCAGCAACCGGAAACCCTGGTAGACACTCCACAGGATCAGGTAGCCGGCCATGGCGCCGATAACCGCGTCGGACAGGCTGACGTAGGTGGCATCCAGGTTAAATAGCAGCCCCAGCCACAGCAGGGGCAGGGTGATGTCGTCGGGTAGCAACTGGTGATCGATGTCTATCATGGTCAGCGCAACCAGCGACCAGGTCAGCAGGGCGGCGCCCAACAGCGCAGGCGAGAAGCTGAAGAACCAGGCCAGCACCAGTGTCATCAGGCCGGTGACGAGTTCGACGGCGGGGTAGCGAAGAGAGATCGGCGCCTCGCAGCGGCCGCATTTCCCCCCCAGGATAAGGTAACTGACCACCGGAATATTCTGCCATGCCCTGATGGGTGTCTTGCATTGCGGGCAATGGGAGTTGGGAGTGGCCAGATTGAGGGGCGCTTCCTGCTTCTCCGGTTCCAGTTCGAGCAGTTCGCAGCAATCGCGTCGCCACCGGGTTTCCATCATCAGCGGCAGGCGGTAGATCACCACATTGAGGAAGCTGCCCACCACGAGGCCAAGGCTTAGCAGGCCCACGCACAGCAGGCCCATGGGCACTTCCATTTCCGGCATTGAGGAATCGCCTCGGCGGTGTGGCCTAGATAACCGATCCCAGCATGAAGATGGGCAGGTACATCGCGATCATCAGGCCGCCTACCAGCACCCCGAGTATGGACATGATCAGCGGCTCCATCAGGGAGCTCAGGCTGTCGACCGCATTATCGACGGCTTCCTCGTAGTGGGTGGCCACCTTGTCGAGCATATCGTCAAGCGCGCCGGATTCCTCGCCGATGGAAACCATCTGCAGCAGCATGTGGGGAAAGAGGCCGGTGGACTTGATGGAGTTGTACAGAGTGGTGCCGGTGGTGACATCGTCGCGGATACGGCGAATAGCCTTGGTGTAGACGGAGTTGCCGGCTGCGCCCGCGGTAGAGTTCAGGGCGTCTACCAGCGGCACGCCGGCGGCGAAGGTGGTCGCCAGTGTACGGGAGAAACGCGCGATTACGGCATCGTGGACAATGCCGCCAACGACGGGAGCGCGCAGCGCCATCCGATCCAGCCACTCGGAAAAGGCGACCGAGCGCAGTTTGGCTTCACGGAAGGCGAACACCGCAGCGATGAGCCCTCAGCAGCATGACAAACCACCAGGCGATCACAAAATCAGAGATGCTCATCACGAACTGGGTGAATGCCGGCAGTTCGGAACCGAAGCTCTGGAACGTATTGGCAAAAACCGGCACAACCTTGATCAACAGGATGGCACACACGATCAGCGCCACACAGATGACGGCAGTGGGATAGGTCATGGCCTTGCGGATCTTGGCCTTCAGCTGTTCGGTCTTTTCCTTGTAGGTCGCCACGCGGTCCACATGACTTCCAGCGTTCCTGAATCCTCGCCGGACCCGATCAGGCTGCAGAACAGGTCATCGAAGTGGCGGGGATACTTGGCCAGCGAGGGCGCCAATCCGCTGCCGGAGGCGACGTCATTCCTGATCGACTTCACCAACTCCCGCATGCTGGGCTTTTCCAGGCCATCCTCAACGATTTCAAAACTCTGAACCAGCGGCACCCCGGCCTTTAGCATGGTCGCTAACTGGCGGGTAAAAATGGCGATGTCCGCCGCCTTGATCGGCTTGCCCTTGCCGGCGAAAAGCGGCTTGGCTTTTTTGCGTACGGTTTTGGGCTTGATACCCTGCTGCCGCAATTGTGCCCTGGCCATGGCCGTACTGACGGCCTCGATTTCGCCCTTGCTGGGGCGTCCCGCCTTGTCGGTCCCGCTCCAGGTGAAAATATTGCTCCTGATTGCACTCGTTGCCATTGTCTTACCCGCCGCTATCTCTGGTTAAGCTGTGTGGTCTCCAAGCTGCTGCTAGTCCACAGTAATACGGTTGGCCTCTTCGAGGCTGGTCAACCCCTGTGCGACTTTCTTCAAGGCCGCCATGCGCAGGTCATGGAAGCCTTCGGCCCGGGCCTGCTCACTGATTTGCAGCGAGTTGCCCTCTTCCATGATCAGCCTCGCGATCGAGGGGGTAATTTTAACCACCTCGTAAATCCCCACGCGACCCTTGTACCCGTTATTGCAGTCACTGCACCCGACTGCACGCATAATGTTGGCGTTCTCCAGCATCTCCTCGGTAAAGCCTTCCCCAGCAGTGTGGCGTGGGGAATGTCGTCCGCCGGCGCGCGGCAGGACTTGCACAGGCGCCGCGCCAGTCGTTGAACGTGATCAGGTTGACTGACGAGGCCACGTTGAATGCCGGTACGCCCATATTCAGCAGGCGCGTGATGGTCTCCGACGCGCTGTTGGTGTGCAGCGTGGATAAGACCAGGTGGCCGGTTTGCGCCGCCTTGATCGCGATTTCCGCCGTTTCGAGGTCGCGGATCTCACCCACCATGATGACGTCGGGGTCCTGGCGCAGGAAGGAGCGCAGGGCCTCGGCAGAAATTGAGCCCCACCTTGGGGTTCACGTGCACCTGGTTGACACCTTCGAGGTTGATTTCCACCGGGTCACTCGGCCGTGGAAATATTGCGCTCGGAGGTGTTGAGAATATTCAGTCCGGTATAGAGCGACACGGTCTTTCCCGAACCGGTCGGTCCGGTAACCAGAATCATGCCCTGTGGCTGGTTCAGGACTTTCAGGTACATGTCTTTTTGTTCGGGCTCGTAGCCGAGAGCATCGATACCCATCTGTGCGCTGGTCGGGTCGAGGATACGTAATACGATTTTCTCTCCGTACAGGGTGGGGAGCGTATTGACCGGAAATCGATGGCCCGGTTGCGCGAGAGCTTCATCTGGATGCGGCCGTCCTGGGGTATGCGGCGTTCGGAGATATCCATCTGCGACATCACCTTCAAGCGTGCGGCCAGGCGTGGCGCGAGATTGCGTGGCGGCTTGACCACCACCTGCAAAATACCATCGGTGCGAAATCGTACCCTGTAGGTTTTCTCGTAGGGCTCGAAATGAATATCCGACGCGCCCTGTTTTATGGCGTCAATAAGTACCTTGTTGATAAAGCGAACGATCGGGGTCTCGTCGACCGATTCGTTGTGTCATCCGCCTCACCGGATTCGCCCCCCATGGTGATATCGACGTCATCCAGGTCCGATGCGTCGAGTCCGTCCAGTCCGTCATGGATTCCTGCGCTTCCGTCCACCGGATCAACGCTTTGCCCAGGGCCCCTCTTTCCACGAGGATGGCATCCGTATTGATGCCCGTGTGAAATTTGATTTCGTCCAGGGCCGCCAGGTTGGTCGGGTCGGAGACGGCAATGAAGAACCTGTTGCCGCGTCGAAACAGGGGCAGCGCGTGATGTTTGGTGACCAGGATGCCTCGACGAGACCGACGGGCATGGTGTCGAGATTGAGCGCCTCAATGTCAAACAGCGGCACACCGAATTCCTGTGAGGCGACTTCTGCCACGCGCTGGCCGTCACGTTTCTTTCGACCAGATATTGAACGAAGTGCATCCGCTCCAGGGAGGCTTCCTTTTGCGCCTCCACGGCGTGTTGGGCACTGATCAGGGATTCGGCGACGAGGCGCCCGACCGCTGAGTTGCCCAATGGCTTTGTCGTTCATCTACCCCTGGCTCCCGTCGCAGTCTGCAAGTGTGCTACAACATCTTGTTTTAATTGGGAGATTGATTATATCGACCTGACCACACTCCGGCAGCACCAGAATAGGGTTAAATTATACAAAAGTGCAACTTTCTCGAGAATGTGCGAGCAAGTTCCGCACAGGGTGGGGTCAGGCAGGCAATTTTCCCGCTCGGGCCTGTACTAGTCTCCGGCTCGGTCCCGCTTCAGCCGCGACAATTGGGCGGCACCTGGTTGACGTCAATGCCGTTCACTGTCGGCGGCCTGCAGGTCCAGAAGACAATCTCGTTCAACGTAGACGGGACCAGTTGCAGCAATTTGTTGTCGGCTTTGGTGCCAACCAGTCTGAACGTAATTTCAATTGTACCCGGTTTGGGCCGCGTCACGATTTCTATGCGGCGTATGTTGTCGAACCTGCCGTATTCCTCGGGTGGCACCAGCCCAGCCTGGCTGTTGCTAACGGGCATTTTTCGTTCAGTGTAATAATAGCCGCTCACGGCGGTCCTGGCTTCAGCGGCGAACCCCATCGCCTCCGCCACCTTGCTCCTCACGACGTAGTCAGAATACACAGCCAGTGCGATAACCGTCAGGATACTCACTATGGCCACCACGGCCATGAGTTCGATGACTGTAAATCCCTTGTTATTTTGGTTCATAGCGTTGTATACCGTTGCGGGCTTGTGGATGTTAATGCATTGGTTGCTACTGCTGATCCGGGGGAGTAAATGCAGCCAACTCCGCAACCAGTTTTTGCACGATCGAGCTGACATCCTTTCCGGCAGCGTGCGCCGCCTGCAATTGCCCGGACAACTCCCTGATAGTGTCCATCCGTGCACGCAGCGCGGCAATACTCCTGTTCATTTGCTCCGCCTCGGGCTGGAACATGTCCCTGTCGCGCAGTTCGATCTTCGCGTTCAGGTCGCCCTCACCCAGCCTGCTGATCTCTCGCGCGAAGACATATACCGGCCCCGCGATGCGATGGCTGGCCTTGAGACTGGCCCACCAGAAGGCGGCAATGAGCGCCAGCTCCACCAGCGCCAGCCCCACGATGAACGCTGTGGACAGCGCGAGTGGCTGTTCCCCCGGGAACAGCATGCGCACGATGATGAAACCGTTGACCAGCAGCACTGCCAGCGCGACTATCAGAAGAGAATACTGGTACTGGAATTTCTTGTTGATAACGATCGTTTTGCGACGGTTGTCCATACCACGGCCCGGAGTCTTATTGTGTGCGTTGAGGGTAAACCACCCCAGCGGCAGCGGCAACGAGGTCCCGGGCCAGGTGAGCAATAATCGCATTTTTTTGGCTTGCTGGTGTGGCCTGCTGCCTTTCCCTCGCCATGCCGCTGAGTTGCGGGAGGGAGGGCGCAAGCCAGCCGGCGAGAAACCTGATCGAGAGTGCGAAGTTGGTATAGAAAGTGACAAAAAACGTCACAAACTAACCCTTCGCGGTGGCATGGACCGCGCGACGCGCGCCGCGGCCACGTCCCGAAGCTGTCGGTCGGAAGAATGTAACTAATTGAATTTATTGGTATAAAAAATATTTTCATAAATAAATTCGCAGTTGGCACGCTCCCTGCTTTACCACTCCTGCAAACGGCTTGCACCGGCTGGAGTAACTGGCCACCGGCGCATGTTATAACTTGAAGTGGAGAACTGAGATGAACATACAGAAGAAAGCTCAACAGGGTTTTACCCTTATCGAATTGATGATCGTCATCGCGATCGTCGGCATTCTGGCGGCCATCGCGCTGCCGGCTTACCAGGACTACATCGTGCGTTCCAAGATGTCCGAGCCGCTGGCCGCGTTGGCTGAAGGCAAGACGACTGTCGCGGAATACGTGGCTGCCAATGGCAAGGGTCCAACAACTGCAAGTCGTTTTGGCCTTAACCTGAAAACCCGCACCAATTCCGATATCCTGATGAAGCTGGTCGTTACGCCTGATGACTCCTCAACTGATAACACCAATTTCTACCTCACCGCGCTGGTATACGACAGTGTATGGAAGGGCGGCGACAAGAACACCGCCGAGGTCCACGCGTTTTCACTGTCTGGTGAAACCAACAGCGATGGCACGATGACCTGGAAATGTGTACCCGGTGACGGCGGCACGAACACCGCGATCGATACCAAGTACCTGCCAGCCAACTGCCGCGGATAATCAAGCCTCGAGCTTGACCGCAGGACTCAAACCCGGCTCCGGCCGGGTTTTTTTGTTGTATCATCGGCACAGGATAATTCATGGGGAAGCTGAACAGTGGCGGGATGGCGAACCTAGAAAGTAGCAGGCCGCAACGGCTGACGTCCTCCAATCTATTGCCTGCTCTCCTGGCGCTCGCTTTGGTTCTGGCGTGCCTGTTTGCCTACGGTCGGGCCCTCGATGGTCCCCTCTTTTTCGATGATGTGCCCAACCTGACAGACAACGTGTTGCTGCAGATCGATGGTCGGGACTTCGACGACTGGCGGGTCGCCTCGACCAGTTCCGACGCCGGCCTGCTGCACCGCCCGGTAGCGATGTTCACGTTCGCCGTCAATTATGCGGTCTCCGGAGAATTCTCCCCGGTGGTATTGAAAGGGACCAATCTGGCAATCCACCTGCTGTGTGCATTATTGATCTACTGTTTGTGCCTGGCGCTGATGGCAACGCCCGCGCTGGCAGCCGCCGGGCTGGAAAATCCCCGCTTGATCGCGCTGGTGGCAGCGGCGTTCTGGCTGTTGCACCCGCTGCATGTGTCCACGGTGCTCTACGCCATCCAGCGCATGGCCCAGCTTTCGACCCTGTTCGTCCTGCTTGGCCTGCTGGTGTTCTGTCGTTACCGCCTGCGGTGGGCGCGGGAGGGGGCGCCGATGGGCGAATTGATCGCCGCGGCCCTGTGGTTGGTAATCATCGGCGGCATGGCCGTGTTGTCCAAGGAAAACGGCGCGCTGTTACCCTGGTTGCTGGCCGTGATCGAGGTGACCCTGTTCCGCGGCATGTGGCGCGGCCGCCACAGTGTCGCACTCAACCGTTTGGGCTGGGTTGCGTTGTTACTGCCGCTGTTGGCCATTGTGCTGTTATTGCTGTTGTCGCCGGAAATCATCCTCGCACGCTATTCCGGGCGCGATTTTTCACTGTCGGAGCGCCTGCTGACCGAGGGTCGGGTGCTCTGGCAGTACCTGGGCTGGATCCTGCTGCCCAACGTCACCGCCATGGGTTTTTTTCACGACGATATCGCCGCATCGCGCGACTTGTGGTCGCCCTACACGACCTTGCCGGCACTTCTGGCCTGGGCCGGAGTGCTCACGCTGGCGTTCCTGCTGCGCAAGCGATACCCGTTGCCGCTGTTTGCGCTGTTGTTCTACCTGGTGGCGCACAGTATGGAGTCCACGGTCATCCCGCTGGAACTGGTATTCGAACATCGGAACTACCTGCCCAGTGTGAGTATCTGCCTGTTGCTGGTGATCGTGATTTTCCGGTGTGTCAAACGTATCAGGGGTCTGCGCCCCGGCTTTGTTGTCGTGCTTGTGTTGGGCATACTGTCGGCACAATTGTTCGTTCGCACGCATGCCTGGACGGATGAATTAACCCTGGCCCAATACAATGTCCTCAATCATCCGGCCTCGCCACGGGCAAATTTTTTCTACGGCAATGCTTTGTTTGAACGCCTTGCCCGGGCGGCTGTGCTGGGACTGGATGCAGACGAGCAGAAGACGCTGGCGGTCAGTGCCCGCAACTACTTTGCGCGCACGCACGAGCTTGATGAGGCCAGTTTTGCGGGGCTGGTCATGCTGTATCAACTCGATACTATGAACTTTCCGGGGCTGGCGCGGGAGAATGACTGGCTGGACAAGCTGGCTCAGGGGGCGAAGGCCAAGCGCCTGAACGCCGTGGACCGTACGGCCATGCAGGTGCTGGTGGACTTTGCCGGTACGGACGCCGGGGCGGCGGACCGGGATCGCGTAGGCCTGATTCTCGACCAAGTCGTTGCGCGCTACCCGCGTCGCACGGACCTGTTGGCGTTGCAGTACCAGTTTCGGGCAAGTCAGGCCGGTATCGACAAGGCGCAATTGCGGGAACTGCTGGAGCACGCGATTCAACTGAGCCCGAATAATCGGACCCTGCACGCCTACCTCATCCAGTATCACGGTGCCGAAGATACTGCCATGACCTACGAATGGATAAGGACATGGATGCGACTGGATACCGGAAGGAATGAGTTGTCGGTTATCCGCCGGATCTTTGAGCGCTGATGGGACTGCCCGGGACAACGACGGTGTCTTCCCTGACAATCCGGCTTCCCGCCCTGCTGCTGGGTGCGCTGCTGATTGTCGTCACCACGTGGGTGTACTGGCCGGGAATATCCGGACCTGAATTGCTCGATGATCGCTCCAGCGTGCTGGTGATCGACGACCTGAAGAACAAACCCGAACTGGCCTTCGATTATATTTTTGGCGACAGGTCCGGCGCGCTCGGTCGCTCTGTCTCCATGGCGAGCTTCGTGCTGGAGAAACTGTACCTCGACGAAGGATTTGTCGGCAGCAAGAAAGTCAACATTGTCCTGCACGCGCTCAACGGCGCGCTGGTAATGTGGCTGTTCTGGCTGTTGTTTCGTCACCTGGATGTGCCCGGCTACCGCACGCTGGCGGTGCTGCTGGGCGCCCTGTGGCTGTTGCATCCGCTGCTGGTAAGCACGGTGCTTTACGTGGTGCAGCGAATGGCCATGCTGGCCACGTTCTTCATGCTGCTGGCCAGCATCTGCTACGTGTACTGGCGAGTCGCGCTCGGCACGGGCAAGGCCAGTGTCTGGCGATTCCTGCCGGTACCCCTGCTGTTCGCCCTGGCCATGCTCGCCAAGGAAAACGCCATCGTGCTGATACCGACGCTGTTGCTGCTGGAGGCGCTCTGGTTCGAGTGCGTCGATCGTCGGGGACAGGCCATTCCCTGGTTGCAACGCGCCACCTATGGCCTGATCGCCGCGGGCGCGATCGCGGTGCTGGCATTCCTGCTGTTGGGTTGGGATTACCTGGCCGGGCGCTTTCACCGGCGGCCTTTCTCGCTCGACGAACGACTGCTGACCCAGAGTCGTATCGTCTGGGACTACGTGCTGCAGTGGATCCACCCCCAGGTCGCCAGGATGGGGCTGTATCACGACGATATCGTTGTCTCCAGTTCCCTGCTTGAGCCGGTTGCCACGTTGTACTCCCTGCTGGCATGGCTCCTGCTGTTGGTGATTTGCGGTGTGATGCTGCGCTGGCGGGGTGGACGTTGGATTGTCTGCGGGATCGCCTGGTTTCTGGTTGGGCACAGTGTCGAGTCGACGGTGCTGCAATTGGAGATGTATTTCGAACACCGTAACTACTTCCCCGGCATTGGCCTGATGCTGGCACTGGGTGGAGTATTCGCGGTGGTGGTGAAAAAATTGCCGGAGCCGCGGGCACCGCTGCTGGTAAGCCTGGGCCTGTGCGTGTTGTTGTTGGCGGCCCAGACCAGCTCGCAGGTGCAGATATGGTCCAATCGTTCACTGCTGATATTGAACCAGCTCAATGGCCATCCCGGGTCCGCCCGCGCCAACCTTGATATGGCGACCGAAATGGCGCGCGTCGGTGAAATTGCAGCAGCCCATCACTACTCGGCGCTCGCTTACCGCGCCAGCGCCAACAAGGCCAGCACCAACGAGCGCAAGGGGGATTACGAGGTTCGCAATCTCGCGCTCAGCTGTATTGCCGACACACCGGTGTTCCCCGCGCTTATCGATACCGTGGGCCGCGACGACCCGGAGCGGCCGGTGAGCTCCGTCACTACCCTGCTGACCCTGGTTCGGCTGTTGCAGGACAACCGCTGCCCGCAGTTTGACCGCATACGCTTTGCCGATCGCATGGCGCAGCTGTTCCTCGTGGATAACGCCCGCGGCAAGGCCTCCGGAAAGATTTATTTTGACCTCGCGGTACTGGAGAACGCGTTACAAAGATACGATAATGCCTATGCCTACGCAGGCAAGTTTCTCGCGCGGTCACCCAACGACAAGCGTGGATTGCTGATGAAACTGCACTTCGCTACCGCGCTGGGCAAGGATGAGGCAGCCCGCGAGACGATAGCCACTTTGCAACGGATGCAGGAGCAGGGTAAGTTGACAGTGCGCGAACAGCAGACCCTGGCACTGTACCTGGAGAAATAGCCATTGAAAGTTTCCATTGTAATACCGGCCAAGAACGAAGAGCTGGGTTTGGCTACGCTCCTGCCCGAGCTGATTCGCAGCTATCCCGACGCCGAGGTCATCGTTGTTAACGACGGCTCCACGGATAACACCGAGCAGGTTAGCAGGGACGCGGGGGCCATCGTGGTTACGCACCCTTACTCCAAGGGCAATGGCGCCGCCGTCAAGTCCGGCGCGCGGGTGTCCAAGGGCGACTTCCTGGTGTTCATGGACGGCGACGGGCAGCACAGCGCCGCCGACGTCGGCAGGCTGCTGGCAAAAGTAGAGGAGGGGTACGACCTCGTGGTGGGTGCCCGCAGTGGCAGGGACTCCCAGGCCAGCGTGGCCCGCTGGAGCGCCAATGCGTTTTACAACGGGTTTGCCAGCTGGATGGTGAACCGCCGGATCGACGATCTGACCTCGGGTTTCCGCTGTGTGAACCGCCGGAAGTTCCTCAGCTTCCTCTACCTGTTGCCCAACGGTTTCAGTTACCCGACCACATCCACCATGGCGTTCTTTCGCGCCGGTTATTCCGTGGGGTTCGTACCCATCAACGTGTCGAAGCGCCTCGGTAAAAGCCATATCAGCATGGTGAAGGACGGGGTGCGTTTTTTCCTGATCATCTTCAAGGTCGGAACCCTGTACTCACCACTGAAGGTGTATTTCCCGGCGGCGGTGATAACCTCTGGCCTGGGCGTGCTCAACTATGTTCTGACAGTGATGAGCACCGGCTATCGATTCACCAACGGTACTACTTTGCTGGTGCTCACCGGGGCCATCATGTTCCTGATCGGCCTGCTCTCGGAGCAACTCACCAATTTGCAGTTCAAGGATACCTCCAACGCCG
>JAWKZM010000051.1:0-19189 GCA_041395965.1 Halioglobus sp. | reverse complement strand
TGGCGAGCAAGAGGTCAGTTACGCAGTGGATATTACTGTGCCGAGCGCCGATGCAGTAAGTGACATCCACTCCCCGCCCCTGCCTGTGCAGCAAGCGGCTGTGCAGGGGATTCCCCAGCGCCCGGCACCGGTTGTCAGCCAGGAGCAGCCAGTCGTTGCGCCGGCCGCCACGGCACCGTCGCCCGCACAACAGCAACGTGCGCGCACCAGAAAACGGCACAAGCCGCCACAGGGCGTGCTGGCACGTATTTGGTCCGCACTTTTCGGCGCCAAAGCGGTGCAACCGGCTGCGGAGAGCAAGACAATTCGTACCGAACGCCCCGCCGAGAAGCAATCCCAGACGCCGGCCTCTGCACCCCAGTCACCCAGCCGCAACCGCAATCGCCGCCGCGGTGGCCAGGGCGGCTCCCCCACTCGAACAGGGGAACGCACAGGGGGGCCAGAAGCTGAAAATGAGTTGCGCGGCAACGATAAGCGCGACCAACCGAAGCGTGAACGTTCAGGCGAATCATCGCGGAACCGCAGTGGCAGCAGTCGACGAGGCAGCCCACGTGACAATTCCCCCCGTTCGCAGACGGACAGTCCAGAACCCGTTGAAACGCCCCAGTCACAGCTGGCTGAGGAATCTTCCGACGCTCAGGACCAGGGCAAACCGCGCAAGCGTCCAAACGATATGAAACGCGGCGAGCCACAGCGTCGACGTCGAAATCGGGGTCGCAAGCCGGAGTCTGAGGTTGCTGACAGACCTGAACCACTGCCAGAACTGGAAGCGCTGCCCGGCGCCGGAGCACAGGCTGAACCGGATATCAGCAAACCGCCCCAGCGCCAACCGGCCGGCTCAGAGATCGAGTCCACGCCTGCCAGCACTGTGGTTGCAGACTCTCCCGAAAGCCCGGGAGTATCGTCACAGATCACCACCCCGGTCACCTTGAGCTCAGCCAATACCGATGCCGGCTGGGAGGAAGTGCCCTCTAGTCAGGATCTCGCTGTCAGGGCCGAGGCGCCTGGCGTCACGACGAGCGAAGTGGCCACTCCACAACGAGAGACGAAAACAACTGCGGCGCTTAAACCCGCTACACCTGCTGGTTTGACCGCCAGCGGCCGGGCACTCAATGATCCCAGGGTGGAGGCCCGCCCGGTGGCTACTGTTGAAATAACTACTTCACGCAAAGCGTTGTTCAGTGAAATCGTGGCGCCGCCCGCGCTGCCCAGTGGCCGTATTGTGCCTCGAGCAAGTAACGACCCACGAGGACCGCGTCCGGAGACCGTTATGTCGCAGGCCGCCGGCCAGTCCTGAGAGAACCGTGGTTCCCGGACACTCGGGGCGCTGCTGCTGCACCGCCTCTTGTGTCCAGCTGTCTTCGCTGTATAATCTCGCACGCTTTACATGTGCGCATGTTGGGCGGCGCTATTTTTTCCGGTGGGCTGGCTGAGTGGTCGAAAGCGGCGGTCTTGAAAACCGTTGAGGGTTTATCCCCTCCTAAGGTTCAAATCCTTAGCCCACCGCCATTTCAGGTGTAATAGATCCTCGATACGCACTCATTGCATTGTGCGACCAATGTGTCGAATCTGGAAAAGGTGTACTCCCCGCGCTGCATGTTGGTGTCATCTCCCCGGATGCTCGTCCCGCATTACACATCGGACCGCCGTTTACCGCGGCAGCGCGCCCTTATCGCATACACGCCAGGAATTGCGTGTAGCAACCAGACCGTGCGGGACCAAACGATTACGCAGGCAGGATGACGAACTAGCGCATGGTTGTTTCTGCGAATTGCTGTGCCTCGTGCAGCACCTGCTGCAGATGTGCCTCGGAAACAAAACTCTCGGCGTAAATTTTATAGACGGCTTCGGTGCCTGATGGTCGTGGCGCGCAAACCAGCCGTTTGCCGCAGTTACCTGACCCCGCCGATGGATGCCCCATTGCCGGCGGCGGTCGTCGTGATCGATTCCACTGGCTCGCCGGCCAGTCGCGACAATGTTGCCCGGCTGCCGTCCAAAGATTTAATCGCCTGCTTCTGTTCTTCCGATGCCGGCGCATCGACTCGCTGATAATACGCCTTGCCATATCTTGCCTCCAATTCCTCATACAACTGCTGAGGGTCCTTGCCTGTTGAGGCGCGCATTTCAGCTGCCAGCAAGTTGAGTAAAGGATGTCGTCCTTGTCGGTAGTCCAGACCGTTCCGTCAAACCGCAGGAGCTGAGGCAATCAGCGCTCTCCTCCCCTGCGAAAACCCAATTGGCCCTCCAGCAGGCCATCGACAAACCACTTGAAACCCACCGGCACCTCTATCACCTTGCGGCCCAGTGCTATCGCGATGCGATCTATCATTGAACTGGACACCAGGGTCTTCCCAACATTGACGCCTGGTAACCAGCCGCGACGCTTATTGAACAGGTAGTTTATCGCCGCGCTGAGGTAATGGTTGGGATTCATGAGCCCTGCTGTTGGTGTCACTATGCCATGCCGGTCAGAATCGACATCATTGCCAAAGGCAATGTCAAATTGGTCCTTGAGGGCAACAAGGGAGGCCATGGCGTAGGGACTGGAGCAATCCATGCGGATCTTGCCATCGTGATCCAGTGTCATGAATGAAAAGGTGGGATCGATGTGGGGATTGACGATCTCGAGATCCAGGCCATAGTGCTCACGTATTTTTTGGTAAACCGCAATACTGGCACCGCCCAGCGGATCCACTCCGATCCTGAGGTGCGCGGTGCGGATAGCATCGATATCGATGATCTGGCCAAGCGCTTCCACATAGGGTGATACATAATCGTAGCGACACACATGACCGAGCTGCAGTGCATGTCCATACTCGACAGATTTTACGTCGCGAAGTTCTCCCCTGAGCAAGTCGTTTGCCCGCTGCTGTATCGCCGAGGTGATATCCACGTCTGCAGGGCCACCGTTGGCCGGATTATATTTAAAACCACCGTCTTCAGGCGGGTTATGGGATGGAGTTATCACGATCCCGTCTGACTTATCTGCCCGACTTGCGTTGTGGTTGAGAATTGCAAAGGAAACCAGCGGGGTGGGTGTCACATCATCATGTTGCGCGATGCAAGTTGATACACCGTTGCCTGCAAGGACCTCGATAGCCGTGATGTGCGCCGGCCCGGAGAGCGCGTGACTATCCTTTCCCAGAAACAGTGGCCCGGTTATTCCGGCCTGCCTCCGATAATCGCAGACAGCCTGTGTAACCGCGAGTATATGATTGCGATTGACACTCTTGTGCAGCGCGCTGCCTCGATGCCCCGAGGTGCCGAAACTGACACACTGCGACGGCACTGCAGGATCGGGGGCGAGAACGTAGTAAGCTGAAACCAATGCCGGAACATCGACCAATCGGTCCTTGGGCACAGGCTTACCCGCCAGAGGGTCAAGGGCCATTTTCTTTCCTTTAACAACGTATCTATCATGCCAGGTGCGGGCGCTTAGGCGTCCAACGAGTCAAAGATAGCGTCCATCACAACGAGACCGCAAGCAGGTCCAATGAGAAACGTTGCACCTGGCCTGGCGTCAGCATGGCTGAATCGGAAGCTATTTACGCGCCTTTTTTTCCTCCCCCGGGTCTTTGTTTTGGCAACGTAAGTTTGAGTTTACCGTTTTTAAGCATGGCCGCGCCCGCCTTTTCGATATCTAACTGGCATGGAAGTTCCAGAACCAGATAGAAATACGTATTTGACGTGGTCGATTCGATGGAGTCTGTCCCCCCGGAATATTTCCTTTCCTCATACCGGTCGCCCAGGATCCTGAGTTGTCCGTCGGCCGCTGCCACCACAATTTCACGCCATACGGTGCCCTTCAGATTGCAGTAGACCACGATCGAATTTTGCTGCTCCTTGATTTCTACCGTGACTGGCACGACAAGTTGCGCCTGTGCGTCCAGCCAATCCTTTACCGAATCCCCTTGCTCAGGTGCACGTTGATTATAAAGATCGTATGCGCGCGCCCTGATATGTCCCTGTAATCGTTCAAACAACCGATCGAAGGGCTTACCGAACTGTATCAGCGTGGTGTCAGTGAGATTCCTGGCGTTCATAAGCTTGCTCCCCGCGATGTTTGGGTACAAAACAGCGGAATTATTGTGAAGAATGCCTGTAGCGATAACGTTGTGGTGGATCAATGAACCGGCAATTACCCAAACGCCCTGCAGCCAGCAGTTACTGCGTCGCGCGTACAATAAATACCCCCATCACGGACCGACAAACCGGACGCCATGGCACCAGTGACCCGTCGGACAAAAACTGGTGCGCTGTATACGGTTTTCCAGGGCTGCCTCGTCCCGAATGACAGCCAGGAATACTGCTGCGCTGGCGACCGATGCGAAGTACTATAATTTGAACCACAACCAAACCGGGTACCGTTAACCATGGCAAGAAACAAACTCTCCCTGGGACAAGCTAAGCCCGAGATAGAAATCAACAAAACGACCCGCACCAAGTTCTGGCAGCGACCTGACTTCAATTTAACGCTATATGTGTTGGTCATGCTGGCTTCTTTCTACCTTTGGCAAAATTACACGGAGGAGCAGCGATCAGAGATTCCCTACAGTGAATTCCTGCGACATGTCGACCAGAAGGAAGTCAAGGAAGCCGTCATAACCGATAAATATATCGTGGGTACGCTGACAGTCGATGATCCCGCTACCCAGAAACCTCAGGAATTCATCACGATCCCACTACCCGATACCCGCCTCGCAACACTGCTGGAAAACCACGATGTTAAATACTCTGTTCGCCACAGCAATAACTGGCTTGGCAACTTCATAGCCAATTGGGTATTACCGTTTGGATTGCTTTTTCTTTTTTGGGGCTGGATGGCGAGGCGCATGGGTTCGATGAGCAAAGGGTTCCTGAACCTGGGCAACCGGGTGCACATTCATCCGGAATCCCTGCCCAAGGTCACGTTCGAGGATGTGGCCGGTGCGGAGGAGGCGAAACAGGAACTGAAGGAAGGCGTCGACTTCCTCAAAGATCCCAGTCGAATACAGAGGCTGGGAGGTCACATGCCCAAGGGACTACTATTGGTCGGCGCTCCGGGCACCGGCAAAACGCTTTTGGCCCGGGCCATGGCCGGAGAGGCGGGCGTACCATTTTTTAATATTAGCGGATCGGAATTCATTGAAATGTTTGTCGGCGTCGGCGCCGCGCGTGTCCGGGAGATGTTTGAACAGGCGCGCGAAAAGGCCCCGTGCATTATTTTTATCGATGAACTGGATGCTATAGGGCGAGCCCGGAGCGCCGGGCCCACCATGGGAGGCCACGATGAAAGAGAACAGACACTCAACCAGTTGCTCACCGAAATGGACGGTTTCGACCCCTCCATCGGCGTGGTAGTCATGGCCGCCACCAACCGGCCGGAAATACTCGACAAGGCGCTGCTGCGCGCGGGACGTTTCGATCGACAGATCGTGGTCGACAAACCGGACCTCAATGCCCGACTCGCGATACTTAAACTGCATACACGCAATAGTTCCATGGCGGAAGATGTCGATCTTCTGGTCGTTGCCCGTCGCACCCCGGGCATGGTGGGCGCCGACCTCGCCAATATCGCGAATGAGGCGGCTATTCGCGGCGTACGCGAAAACCACGACAAGGTTACAGTGGATGATTTCGAGGCTGCTATCGATAGAGTGATAGCCGGCCCCGAAAAACGCAGTCGCGCGTTGAATGACACCGGCGAAGACGCGTGGCATTTCACGAATCGGGACACGCGCTGGTTGCGTCATCGGTGCCCAAAGGTGTTCCGGTAACAAGGTCTCGATCATACCCCACGGTGTCGGGTAGCATTGGGTTTACCCTGCAATTGCCCGTCGAGGAGAAATTCCTGACCACGGAAAGTGAATTCAGGGATCAGATTGCCATTCTTTTGGGCGGCAGGGTCGCCGAAGAAATTGCTTACGGGGATATCTCCAGCGGGGCGCAAAACGATCTGGAACGAGCTTCGGAAATCGCCAGGGCCATGGTTACCCAGCTGGGCATGAGCGAAACACTGGGTCCTTTGACCTGGGGGCGGCGGGAATCACTGCAATTTCTCGGCGTACATGAACACGAAGAGCGAAACTTCAGCGAGGCGACGGCGCAGCTGATTGATCAGGAGGTACGACGTCTGATTGATGAAGGTCACGCGCGGGCGAACCAGATACTGGCGGCCATGCGCCCGAGCCTTGAAGCGCTGGCCGAGTTGCTCTGCAGTAAGGAAGTTGTGAGTGGCGAGGAAGTGAAGCAGGTCATCAGCGCACACCAGTGCGCTGGATCTGGTGGCTAGGCGCAGAATACACCGTTTACTCCCCGCAGCAGGATTTTCGCCGGAATTGGCTTGGATTCTGGGCCTTTCGCCCTTATTATCTGTGTACACAGCGTTGCACTACCCACGCGGTGCACTATGGAGAATGCTATGCAAGACAAGAGTTTGTACAACACGCGTCCAATCGGTATCGATTCCGCGCTCAGTACCAATAAAGTCCTGAAAAATACCTATATGCTACTGGGTCTGACACTGCTGTTCAGCGCGCTGACCGCCGGTGTGTCCATGGCTGTTGGACTGGGCCATGGGGCTGCCCTCGTGCTGAGTCTCGTTGGCTTTGGCCTACTTTTCGTCGTCAACAAAACCGCAGAAAGCGGCAGTGGCCTGTTTGCCATCTTTGCCTTTACCGGTGTAATGGGAGCTTCTATAGGCCCCATGCTTAACTTTTATCTCGCCATGCCCAGTGGTCCGGCGCTGGTGATGCAGGCGCTTGGCGGTACCGCCGTGGTGTTCTTTGGTCTCTCGGCCTACGCCCTTACGACACGCAGGGATTTTTCCTACATGGGAGGATTCCTGTTCGTGGGTTTGCTGGTCGCCGTAGTTGCCATGATCGCCAATATCTTCCTCCACATTCCCGCTCTGTCGCTCACCATTTCGGCTGCGATTGTCATGATCATGTCCGGATTGATCCTGTTCGATACCAGCCGCATCATCAACGGTGGTGAAACGAATTATATTCGCGCCACCCTGTCCCTGTATCTGGACATCTATAACCTGTTCATCCACCTGTTGCGGTTGCTGTCCGCTTTCAGCGGTGATGACTAATACGATGAACGTAGTACCCAGACCCCGGTTTCGGCCGGGGTTTTTCGTTTTTGGAGGTACAGGGGCGTGATCTACACCATTCTCGTAATGTCCTCTCCGGCCTCTGGACATTGTTCCCGCAGCGCCGCCGAATTCGCCCTGCGCGTGCTGGCGCGCGGGCACCGTATTTATCGCGTATTCTTTCTTGATGCCGGAACTACCAATGGTTCAGTGTCGAACGTGTACCCCCAGGACGAAACCGACCCCGCAACGGCCTGGCTCAACCTCGCCGAGGAGCACGCGGTCGACCTGGTTATTTGCATAACTTCAGCACTCCGTTACGGCATGCTCGATGATACAGAGTCCAGGCGTCATGAACGACCAGGAGCCACGGTCAACCGGGCATTCACCCTATCCGGCCTCGGGCAATTAGTCGATGCCTGCGCTATGTCAGATCGACTGGTCACGTTCGGGGGGTGATCGTGGCGATCTCCCCTAAAAAATCCACGTTGATAGTAGTACGGCACAGCCCGTATGGATCCAGCCTGGCGAGGGCTTCGATTGATGCCGCGTTGGCACATGCCGCTTTTGGGCAGCCTGTGGACCTGCTGTTTATGGGAGACGGTGTACTCCAGTTGCTACCGTGCCAGGACAGCAGCGCTATAGATGCAAGGAACATCGGGCGGCTACTCGCGTCGCTTCCGATGTATGACATTGACAGTATTTACATTGATGCCCGGGCGGCTGCGCACTATAAACTGGATATCTCCCAGGTACCCCTCGACGCGCGACCCCTGGAGAATGCAGAATTGCACCAACTCATGGCACAGTATGATCACCTGATGGGTTTCTGAGCATGATTCTGCACACACTCAACGCCTCCCCTTCCAGTGCCGCTTTCACGGACTGTGTGCGCGTGGTCAGCAGGGGTGACGCGCTGGTATTGATGGGAGATGGGGTCTACGCCGCGGTGGAAGACACCATGGCATGCGATGCCTTGCGCGCGACCGGCGCCGAGCTGTATCTCCTGCAGGCGGATGTCCTGGCTGCCGGAATAGGCGACAAGGTGGGATCGGCAAATTGCATTGAAATGGACGAGATGGTGGCGCTAACGGAACAGTATCCAAGACAACAGGCGTGGTATTAGTCGCGATGACACCTGATGACGCCTTTGACGCGGAAGGCTTCCTGCATCGTCTTTCAGACTGGACACCCGCGATGGCGCGACAAATTGCAACCACCGAAGGCCTGGATTTGACACCAGCCCACTGGGAAGTCGTGTACCTGTTGCGTGCATACTATGAGGAGTATGACAGCTCTCCGGCGATGCGCGCACTGGTAAAGTACTGCGCGCTGCGCCTCGGGCCAGAGAAGGGTAAAAGCATCTACCTTATGTCACTGTTTCCCGGATCCCCTGCCAGGCTGGGCAGTAAAATCGCCGGCTTGCCCAAACCCGATAACTGTCTGTGATTGCATCGAATGACCATGACGCCTCCCCGGATCGCCAGTCAACCCACGCAATCGGAACATCCGTTTGCGCCCTTCATCAGGATTCTGGGGAAGGGAAAAACCGGCACCCGTTCCCTGACCCAGGAGGAAGCCCGGCAGGCGTTTGGCATGATCCTTCGAGGGGAAACCGAACCTCTGCAACTTGGTGCATTCCTGATGCTCCTGCGCGTCAAGGAAGAAACCCCTGAAGAACTCGCCGGTTTTGTCCAGGCCTGTCGCGAGATCATGCTGTCGCCGCCAGCAGCACTGACTGCGGACCTCGACTGGTCGAGCTACGCGGGAAAACACCACCAGCATCCCTGGTATATCCTGTCCATGTTATTGCTGGCAGGTGCCGGCTATAGGGTACTGGCACACGGGTCCGCCGGCCATACGCCAGGCAGGCTCTATACCGAGCTGGCACTGGCACAACTGGGTATACCCGTCGCCACCGGCTGGAAGGATGTCATGCAGCAGTTGGCAAGCACGGGATTGAGCTACTTGCCGCTCGAGTCCTTCTGCGCGCCACTGCAACTGCTGATGCAGTTACGCCCCCTGCTTGGCCTGCGCTCCCCGGTGAATACCCTGTGCCGCCTGCTCAACCCGTTGCGGGCCCCCGCCAGCCTGCAGAGCATCTTCCATCCCGCGTATGCGCGCCTGCACCAGCAGGCCGACCTTCTGCTGGGACAGCCGCGCGCCCTGGTGTTCAAGGGTGAGAGCGGCGAGGTAGAGATCAAACCCCATGCCGATACGCGCCTCTGCCTACTGCAGGAGGGGAAACTGGAGGAATGCGTGCTGCCACGCGCCCTATCGGGACGCATGGATCCCGTGAGCAGCCCGTCGGTCGAGCCCCTGCGGGAGTTATGGCTGGGGTTGAGCGATGAGGAGTACGGCCTGAGAGCCACCCTGGAGACGACTGCGGTGGCCCTCATGGCGCTGGACGGTACGCTTGGACTGGCGTCCGCCGCGCAGCGAGCGCGGCAGCTGTGGGAGTCCCGGGATACGGCGAGGCTGGCCTGATGCCGCTCTCCCGTGTAAAACCGGAGATTTACCAGGCCCTGTTAACTGCAAAGACGGAGGCCGTGCGGGAACTGCTGGCCCCCTTCTCCCCACCCTCTCCGCAGGTCTTCCCCTCCCCGCCGACCGGCTTTCGGCTGCGTGCCGAATTTCGCATGTGGCACGATGGGGAGGACATCAACTACGTCATGTTTCCGCATGAAGATCCGGGGACACCTGTCATCATCACCGATTTCCCTATCGCCGATAACCGCATCCAGAGATTGATGCCGATCCTGCGGGCAAAACTGCGGGGAAACAGCGCCCTGCGCCACAAACTATTCCAGGTCGAGTTTCTGGCCTCGCTGTCCGGGGAACTGCTCGTCACCCTGGTCTACCATCGACCACTGGAGGAGGCATGGGAGGAGTCCGCGCACCAGTTATGGAAGGAACTACACGCCGGGTTTTCGCCAATTTCCGTCATTGGCCGCAGCCGCGGGCAAAAGCGGGTTATCGGCGAGGACTATATCGAAGAGAGACTGTGTATCCATGGGGAGCAATTTCGCTACCGGCAGTATGAGCAGTCCTTCAGCCAGCCTAACGGTCTGGTTAATACCCACATGATCGAATGGGCCTGCGAGCAGTCCGCGACCCTTGAGGGCGACCTGCTCGAGTTATATTGCGGCAACGGCAACTTCACGCTGCCAATGTCCCGCCATTTTAATGCGGTTGTGGCAACAGAACTCTCCAAGGTGTCCATTCGGGCAGCTCGCGCCAACGTGGAGGCAAACGGCGTTCAAAACGTGCACCTGCTGCGGCTTTCCGCCGAGGAGGTCGCACAGGCGCTGGCTGCCGAGCGCGTGTTTCGTCGCCTTGCCGAGCTACCGAAACCGCTGGACCAATTCGACCTCCGCACCTTGTTCGTCGATCCGCCACGGGCCGGACTTGATGGGCAAACAGCGATAATGGCCGCACGCTTCCCGGCGATTCTGTATATCTCCTGCAATCCGCAAACCCTTGCTGACGACCTGCTGGTGCTGTGCCGCACACATCGTGTCGAGCAGTTCGCTCTGTTCGACCAGTTTCCCTACACGGAGCATATGGAGTGCGGCGTGCTGCTCAGGCGACCTTGACGGGACAGTCCCGCTCTGTTCAACAGCGAATGCCAAACGCGAGCAGACCGCGGCCGAGAACCTCGTCAAGCCGGTCGCCGTCCCCGGCATTGATTTCCAGATGCCGAAGTCCGAGGCTCTTGTAGAGCTCCCTGCGGCGGAATTTTCCTGATAGTTCACCGGTCGCGATGTCCGCTTCCCAGCAATCGACGTAGATATTCCCCGCGGGGATGTGAAAATCCGCATAGCTCAACTCCTCGGCAGGTAACGCACGCCGGTGGGCGTGGGCCAGCTGGGCAAGGTATAACCAGTTGCAGACGCGGGTCTGCAGTGGCGATTGCAACTGATGCCCATCCACACCGCGACACAGGTCGATCGCCGATTTAGCACTGGCAAACAGGTCGGGTTCGGCGTCTCCCTGGGGAACCGGAGCGGGTATTTGATCCGACTGCAGGCTCAGCTCACGGTGAATCACCGGATGATCTATTATTTCGTGCGGCCACGTGACATAAAAGGCACCACTGCTATTGCTCTCTTCCTGTTGGCCACCCAGGGATCGTCCCCGAGGCGTCAGTTCCCAGCCGAGGATACTGTGGTGCTGCAGGCCCAATTCCGCCAGTGCCCGATTAATATGTCGCGCATGCAGGCGCGGGTAATAGCGGCACATCGAGGCGGCGGTGATACGCTGGTTGGATTCAATAGCCTGTAGCAAGGGATGATGTTCAAGTTGCTCGGGCCAGACGATATAGGCACCGTAGCGACGACTGGTGTGATAACTTCCCCCCTCAAATTCACCCTTGGGCGTCAGAACCCAGCTATCTGCTGCGCGTTGTATCCAGCCGTAATCCTTGAGAATTGCAAAGAGCTGCTGGGCCGGGATCTTCAACTTCCTGGCCAGCGCCGTGGTGGACAGTTTGTCGTCTGCCGGTTGCACAGCCCTATTTCCTCAACACCGATTCGTGATAGCGAAGATGAAGGGCGCGATAGACCTGGTCGGCAAAATCACTCGCACTCTTGTCGAGTGGAGCCACCAGTTCGACCAGGTGTTCGTTGTCTTCCCTGCCGCCCCAATTCTTTACATAGGTGCCAGCCTTGTAGCCATTGTCCTGGCGGAAGAAATTGAGCACATTCTTGCCGACATAGGCTGCGTAAAGTGCTTCGAAATCGAGGCCGGCAGCCTGCATCAGGTCGCAGAACCGCGACGGTGAAAAACTTCGGCTTTGCAGCGCATGTAACGCCAGTGCCTCGGTTGCTTGGCGCAGGTCAAGCGAGACGGTTTGGTGAGCGGTAAACTCCCGTTCGATGTCATTGGCGATTTGGGCAATATCCTTGCCGGAATTGAACAAGGCAGACATGCCGAAATGCCATATGTCAATTATTTCGAGTCGCACTTGCTCCAGGTCAGCGTGTTGCTGTTTCCACCATTTGTATCCGTAGTGCTCCATTAGTTCGCCACACTCGATCCAGATCGCCCGATACCACTCGAAGTCCTGCTCCACCCACCGCTCATGCACCCGGGAATTCATGCGATCCTGCATTGTCAGCATATTGACTAGTGCCTGCTTCAAGAAATCACCTCGCTAGGTCAGGGAATCCGGAGGAAGCGAGAGAATAGCAGCCCCCCGTCGCAAAAAACAGGCGCAACAGCAACGCCCACAGGCCTACCGGTGCGCCCGGGCCCTGCCTATGCTTCCCAGCGTTCGATACAGCAGGGGCATGACCACAACAACCAGCGGAATTTGCACCAGAAGTCCAGCGATAATGGCAACGGCGAGAGGCTGCTGCATGGCCGAGCCCTGGCCCAATGCCAGCGCCAGCGGCAGCAACGCCAGGATCGCGGCAAGGGTGGTCATTATGATCGGTCGCAGACGATTGATGCCGGCCTGGATCAACGCCGACTGGCGGTCCTCTCCCTGTTCAATCACGTCGTGGTATTCGGAAAAATAGAATACGGAGACTTCAGTTACGATGCCGACTATCATGGTCATGCCCATCATGGCAGTGATATTCAGCTCGATTCCCGTAAACCACAAACCGATAAATACTGCGGCGATAGCCAGCAGCGGGGATGACATGATGGCCAGTGCCGCTGAGAACTCCTCATAAAGATACAGCAGCAAAAGAAACACCAGTGCAAGGGCGGCAACAAACACGGCGATCAGCCCGCGAAAGGCGATTTGCTGCTGCTTGTAGAGCCCTCCCAGCTCATAGTACATGCCGGCGGGCAACAGGCCGGGATCAGCAAGTGCCCGCTTGACATCGGCGATCGTCGAACCCAGGTCGCGACCGCTTATGCGGCCTGTAACCGCTACCATGCGCTTCAGGTTATCCCGCGAAATTTGCGGCTGCCCGATTTCAACTGCAACACCGGCTATGCGCTTCAAGGGAAAACGATGGCCGTCAGAGGCGCGCAGCCAGACTTTTTCCAGGGCAAAGGTTTTGTCCCTTGCCGCAGGCGGTACCCAGACGCGGACGCCAACCAGTTTGACTGTTTCCTGGACCTGGGTCGTTACCAGGCCATTGAACCATACATCCAGCTGCTGGGTTACCAGATCCGGGTCAACACCCTCGAGGGCGGCCTTGTCCCGGTCAATGGTGATACTGATGGCGTCGCCCGCGAGAACTATCCCATCCTGTACATCGACTACACCATCGAGTTTGCCTATTGCCTCGGCAACTCCTGGAGCAGTCGTCATCAGCTGATCCGGCTGATCGCTGTAAAGTTTGATTTCGATGGGTTGCGGAACCGCTGTCAGGTCGCCTATCAGGTCCTCCATCAACAAAATCAATTCGACATCGAGCCCGGGCACCTCGGCCTCTATCCGACCTCGTATCTCGTCCATTACCTCGTCGATAGGCGGTCGCGGGAGTGGTTTGAGTCGCACGAAGAAATCGCCCTCGTTTGCTTCAGTCAGTCCCCCGCCCAGCTGGGCTCCTGTGCGTCTGGAATAGGTCTCCACCGCTGACTCGGAGCGGAGTATTTTCTCTACCTGTAACAATAGCCGATCAGTTTCGGCAAGCGATGTACCGGCACGTGCGCGGTAGTCGAGCACGAAACCACCCTCGTCCATGTACGGCATAAAGCCCGAACCAACCTGTTCATAGGCGACGAAACCTAACACCAGTAATGGACCGATGCCGACCCATACCAGGAGGGGTCTCCGGAACAGGCGGTGCATCAACTTCTCGTAGCTTTCCAGCATGCGGCGAAAACGGACTCCGATGTCCTCGCGAGCGGCGTCCTCGCGACTCAGCAGATGTTCGGCCAGCAGCGGTACCGCCAACCATGCCAGGAGGAACGAGATCAGCAGGCTGCTTGCCATCGTGAGCGAAAGGGCCTTTGAAAAAGCGCCTGTCACCCCGCTCGGGAACGCCAGGGGCAAAAAATAATAATGGTAGCCGCAGATGAGCCGGCCAGTGGAGGTGAATTCGATGGCGGCTTCCCGGATGGTCAACGCCACTTCCCCACCTCGCTGGCGCAATCGACGGATGATGTGCTCGATCATCACAATGGCATCGTCGATAATCAGGCCGACCGCCGCGGCCATGCCACCAAGCGTCATAATGTTGAAGCTCATATGCAGCACAGAAAGCAATAACATGGTGCTGGCCAGCACCGCCGGAACGATGAGGACTGCGACCAGGGTAATCTTGATGCTGCGCAGGAAGAGCAACAGCACCAGTGCGGCCAGCACCACACCGATAGCGATGGCATCGCGAACGCTGCCCGCGGACTGCGTGATCAGCTGGCTCTGGTCATACCAGTTGGCAATGGTGACGCCTTTTGGCAGCTGCACCGCAGGAAGCTCTGCAACCTATCCTTGACGCCAGCAACAATTTCGACTGTGTTCCCGTCGGGTTGCTGGTAGATCTGGACCAGCACTGCATCGTGGCCGTCGGCAGTTACCCGCAGCCATTGCGGCGCGGTAGTGGGGTAGACACGGGCGATATCCTCGAGCCTGACCAGCCCATCAGCCCCGCTGCGCAGTACCGTATCCTCAATCGTCCGCAGCGACTGTATGCGCGTGTCGGACAGCAGCAGGTAAAGCTTGTAATGATCTTCTAGCCGACCAACTGCCTGCAGTACATTACTCGCGGAGAGCGCGGTCGCTACTTCCGTGAAGCTTAGCCCGTAGGCATCAAGTCTCTCGGGATCTATCTCCACACGGTACTCCGCCTGTGCACCGCCCATGGCCTGGACCCTGGCAACGCCGTTGATCGACGACAGCAGCGGTACCAATTGATATTCCGCGAGGTCGAGCAGTTCCACAGGCGATAGCTGATCCGATACCAGGCTATAGGCAGCGACAGGGAATACCGTTGGATCCATTCGCCGCACGGTGAACCGCGTACCGGCGGGCAATTCCGGCAGTGCCTGGTTAACGGCGGATTCGACTTGCAGCATAGCCGCTACCATGTCGTCTCCCCAGCCGAAATTGATAGACAATTCGGCACTGCCGCGACTGGTCGTGGAGCGTAGATTGACAACACCCGGCACTGATCTTACTGACTGCTCAATGGGGCGTGTAATGCCAATTACCATCTGGTCAGCGGGTTGGTCGCCCGCCTCCAGAGACACCACCACCCGCGGGAAATCCACGTGCGGAAAAAGGGCAACTGGCAAGTTCAATCCGGCGCCGACTCCCGCCAGCGCCAGGATAGTGACCAGGAAGAGAATCGAGCGCCGGTGTCGGGCAGCCCAATGAGCAATATCCATCAGGGCGCCTCTCTCACCGGCATACCGTCCGCCAGTTCGTAGCTGCCATAGGAAATAATCAGATCACCAGCACGCAAATCACCCGACACCTCGACAAGATCGCCCTCTTCGATACCAATTACCACTGCCGTGCGGGAAGCGACCCCGTCTTTCGCGGTAAACAGGTATTCCCCTTCGGCATCGCTGAGAACGGCGTTGCGTGGCACAAGTAGCGCGGTGTGGGAAGCCAGCTGCACTTGCCCGAGGATACGGCTACCGAGCACCAGATGCTCATTGCGGTCAGCCGGAATGGGTGCCAGCACTTCAACAAGGTGGCTGGCAGGGTCGATCATGGCATGTACTTCCCGGATGGATGTTGCGATCGCAACGTCCGGTACAAACACGGATGTGATGGTGACGGGTGCGCCGATATTTACCCGAGCGAGGTCCTCCGGTTCCACCCCGAGACGGGCCACGAGCTTCTGTTCCGCCGCGATCAGCATGGCGGATGTATCCGCTTGCAAACGCTGTCCCTGAGCGACGTCCAGCTGGGTGATTATGCCGTCCATGGGCGCACGCAGCGTATCCTGGGCGAGATCGAGTCCTCTCTCCTGCAATGCCTTCAAGGAGGCATTGGCATCATCGAGGTTTTTCCGTGCCGCTTCCAGTTCGGACCTGGTGGCGAGCTGATCTGCTAACAGCCGCCGGAGCCTGTCGAATTCCTGGGTAGCAAAGTCGACGGCACCCTTGGCCTGCAGGTATTGCATATGCGCGTCGGGATCGGTGATGACTTCAAGCAGTGGATCCCCGCTGCTGACACGTTGTCCCAGGCGTACCCAAACCCGATTGATCAAGCCCGCATGCGGCAGTGACAGGCTGAGCACCTGGTCGGGATCCGGATCCAGCACGCCAAATACCGAGAGGGTCTGCGTAACCGTCCTGGCAATGACGGCAGTAGTGGTAACCTGGACAGTCGCCTCGCCGGACCCCGTGTTGTCGGCTAAAGCAGCCACGGAGGAAGTCAATGCCGTCAGTAAGGCAGCGCCTGCCAGTATCCTTTCCATTTGCTTCATTTCTTATCACCAGCGGTATTTTCCGGGAGTGGTACGGGTGTTTGCGGATAGGCAGGCAGCGCCAGCAGTGCTTCCAATGCGATACGGTTGTTCCAGGATGCCTGCTGCAGGCTGAGCTGCTCCAGTTGCTTGTTAATCCAGGTTGACTCCAGGTTCAGAAATGTCAGCGCATCGATATCACCCTGCTGGTAGGCCCGTGTCGCCCGTGTGACAAGCGACTCCAACGTAGGCAGGTAGGTCTGCAGGTTATCCAGCTGCGCCTGTAACAGGCCCTGCAGTTGGAGCAATTGATCAACGTCGATAGCCGCCTGGGCAAGACGTGCCTGGTATTCGAGATTCAACTGCGTACGGGTAGCCCGCTCGATGGCGATATTTCCGCGGTTGCCAGAAAATAGTGGCAGCGACAGGCTGATACTCAGGCCCACTGTATCCACATTGCTGGTATCACGCGCGCGATTTATGCCAATACCGAGAGAGGGGAACTGGGCGAGGATCGCTGCCCTTACCTGGGCCTCCTGGCTATCGTAACCGGCCCCCAGTGCGAGTAGGTCAGGACGGACCTCGGACAGGTGGGACAGACGCTCATTTACCACTTCCGCAGTCAGCGCGTCCGCAGGCGTAACCAAGGAGAGGTTCACCAGTGTTTGCGGGGGTAATCCCAGGATAAGGTTCAAGCTATGCGCGGTCTCTGTTAAGTGCACTGCTCCAGTTGGGTGATCTGGCTGAGCACATCCACCAGGGCCGCCGATTCTGTACCATTTACTTCCAGGGTGATATCGCCGGCTTTCAAAGCCTCGGCAGAATGTTCGCAGCGGGCCAGGTACAGAGTCCGCATGCGTTGCAGCAGTGCCAATTGTTGCTGGCTCGACCCGCAGATTCACCGCGAGCACGCGAGCCTGCTGGAACAACCTGCCACTCCTGCCACAGGAGATCCAGGCGGACCTTGTCACCGGTGCTGTGCGCGGCGTCCAGTCTCGCTTGGCGTGTTAGCAACGGAATGATGTCATAACTGAGGCCGCCCGCCCAGGCAGTGTTCAAGGGCGCGAGTTACCCGTGGGCCTGCCGTGCCGACCACGAGTTGTGGGTCCGGGAGGAGTCCTGCAGAAAAAGCCTGGGCTTCCGACACCTCCCATGTCGCACGTTGAGTCCTGAGATCGACTCGTTGAGTGCCGCCAGGATGCCGATTTCGGTCAGGTCCAGGCCATCGGCCAACCGACATGATAGTTCCGTGCTGCGATGTTATCGCGAGAGTTTGTTGGCATCGACGAGGCCGACCAAGTGTATCAGGACCAGGTGTCGTATCGAGTGGAACAGGCTCAGGTAGCGCACCCGGCGATATTTACCATCGCGACAAGTGCAATTGCGGCAATGAGATTCGGGCGACTGTTTGTTCTGGTGCGTCCTGCCCCCGCCTACTGCCCATGCCGGATTTCCATACGCTTTTACTTGCGTGGATAGTATAGTGGCGCTGCCTCTGCGACAGCTTAAACCGCATTATTTCCTTTAAAATACAGACTATTTCACGCTTGATACGGCGTTATATCGCCTGTTCACGAACATTTCACAATCCGTTAACGGGGATTTCAGGAATGCCTCGTGTCGATTACACCGCTCGACCGTGTCATTGAGTTCCGCGGAACAGGAAGTGATAAAGTGGAATCCGCCACACATCCATCGACAACGGGCGGGGAAGTCAGGATACTGGTCGAGTATCCCAGGTTCTGGTGCGCAGAGATCCGGGTAAGGAGGAACGGTGTCGGGAATTCGGGTGCTCGTGATCGAGGACAATATGAAACTCGCCGACAATATAGTCGATTACCTGAGCAGCTGTGGGCACATCCTTGATACAGCGGCAGACGGTCCCGGTGGCCTGTCTCTGGCCTCAAGCAATTCCTATGACGTGATCGTACTGGACCTGGGTCTTCCAGGACTGGACGGTATTTCGGTTTGTCGTCGGTTGCGCGAAGACGGCGTGTCGACCCCTGTAATCATGTTAACCGCGAAGGGCGAACTTGAAGACCGGGTCAACGGACTGGATTCCGGCGCCGAGGATTACCTGGTCAAACCTGTCGCCCTTGCAGAACTGGATGCCCGCATAAGGGCCCAGCACCGACGCTCCCGGGGCGGCGTACAGCGAAAACGTTTGCAGGTAGCTCATCTCGAGCTTGATGAAGATACTCACGAAGTGACGCTGGCCGGCCAAAAAATTGCAATGACGCGGATGGATTTCGCCATTCTGCGGGTACTGATGCGCGAGTCTCCTCGCACTGTCACCATGGGCCAGCTTGAGGAAGAGGTATGGGAAGGATCTCTACCGGTCTCTGATTCCATCCGCACGCATATTTATCGCTTGCGCCGCGCTCTTGATCACTCCTCCAGACAGTCAATGATCCGCACTATTCATGGTGTTGGGTATCGACTGGTGCCAATCGATGCCGTATCGAAATAGCCTGCGCTTTCGTGTATTCGCGACTTTTCTGGGCACAGGACTGCTATTGGGTCCGCTGCTGGCAACGGGGTTTATCACACTGGCCAACGAGTTGGAGGAGTTCGCGATTGAGCGGGCCCTGGCGGGACGCCTTGGCCAGGTGATGGCGACGAACGATGTCACGTCCCCGGCAACGCCGTCTGGTACTCCCGGCTGGCGCGTATTTGGCGATATCAGCCTCCCGGACTTACCGCTGGAACTCGCTGGGAAGAGCGGTATCTACACAATCCAGTCGGGCAAACGCCCTGAGTTGGATGGCCCGTTGCCGGAAAATCAACCGGC
>JAWKZM010000050.1:0-19518 GCA_041395965.1 Halioglobus sp. | reverse complement strand
GCCTGGGCATCCGTTTCCTGAAAACTGAAACCCAGGGTCCCCTGTTCGAGGCCATGCGCGCCAAGCTGGCGGGAATCGCCACGCACGAGGGCATGGTCGGCATATTCAAGTTGCGCGGGGCGGACATTTACCGGGTACTGGAGATCGAGCATCTGCCAGGACGCGAATTGCCACCTACAGAACGCGAGCAGGCGCTGCTGCCGGCGCTGCGCCGTTGCTGTGAGCACATCAGTCGCTACGAATCACTGGCAGACCTCGTTGATAATTTGCTCGACGGCCTGGACCGGTATCTTGGTGTCCGACACAGCATGCTGCTGATTGCCGAGCCGGGTGCGAATAAACTGTATATGCTGGGCAGTCACGGGTACTCGCGTTCAGGTATCGGCGCGGAGATTCCCATCGGTGTCGGTGTCATCGGGCTTGCAGCGAGGGAATGCGTAC
This sequence comes from Halioglobus sp., assembly GCA_041395965.1. Classification (GTDB taxonomy): domain Bacteria; phylum Pseudomonadota; class Gammaproteobacteria; order Pseudomonadales; family Halieaceae; genus Marimicrobium. The sequence goes on along the minus strand of JAWKZM010000050.1, from coordinate 19,077 downwards.
CCATCAGGATCATGTTTGCCGCCGCGGAGTACGTGTACTCCAGTGCCGTGCGCGAGCAGGCGATCGCCGATGGCCTGGCCGACGGGCTGGAGGCATCGATTCCTGCACCGGGTCTGCCGCAGCCGGCGAGCCAGTTGGCGGTGCCGATCTTGTCCAACGGTATGCTGCTGGGCGTGTTATATCTGGAAAGCGAGCGTGAGTGTCAATTTGACTATGATCTTGAGGATGCCCTGGTGTTGCTTTGCGCCCAGGTCGGCGAATCCTTGCGGGCAATCGAGCGGGATGAGAATTTGCGCCATACGCGGCAAGCCACGACGGGCGATCAACCCCGACTCCAGGGCAAACCGCTGCAGGTGAAATACCATTCCCGCGATCACAGTATTTTTCTCGACGAGGAATACCTGATCAAGGGCGTCGCCGGAGCGGTTTTGTGGCGTCTGTTGGAAAGTTACACCGGGGACGGGCGCAGCGAGTTCAGCACCAGGGAGTTGCGACTGGATGGCCGACTGCCGTTGCCGGAGGTGTCTGATAATCTGGATGCCAGGCTGCTCCTGCTGTCCCGCCGCCTACAGGAGCGCAGCCGGGATGTGTCAGTAAACCGGTGTGGCCGCGGCCGCATTCAGCTCGCGCTGAAGCGGCCCGTGAAGCTGGTACGCCTCGACTAGGTACGGGGTGGTCAGTGTCCGGCCTCCACCACAGCCACATCCGGCGCCAGTGGGACAAAGGAAATGTGCGGCGTGCGAATGGGCATGCCCGGCGGTTGCGCCGCTGGCGCCCACTCCCCGGCGGGGCCCAGGGATTGCAGGTAGTTGAACAGGGCCGTGCGATCCTCGGTGTTCATTGCCTGCATCGCCCGCCAGGGCATGGGGGGCAGGCCGCCGGCATCAATCCGCTGCAGCCAGCTGTCGAGCGTCATATTCGCGACAAGCAGCCGAAGGTTGCCGGGGTAACTTACTCCCCAGGGGCCTGAAAACCCCACGGTGCTACCCTCCAGCCATGCCTGCTCGGGCAATTGTCCGTTGCTTTCCTCGAAGCCCGCGGTGTGACAATCATTGCAGCCGCCAATCTGGACCAGGTAGCGCCCACGATCGACGACCTGGTCTGGTGTTGCCGCCAGGCATGTGGTGCTGAGTAACGTGCCCAGAAGGGCGAATTTCATTCCACGTGACAACATACTTTTCCCTCTCTGTTATCCTGCTTCCATCCTCATTCGGGACAGCGGTCAGCGATCGGGCCCAGTCTGGGCCAGGTGAGGAAAACCTGCTCTTAAGAAATCAGTAGGTAACACTTAAAAGATTGCTAAGTACGGCAGGGCAGCCCGCAAACCATCAGGCCACGGGTGGCTGTTGCTCGCTGTGGCGACCGGCCACGGTGCGCAGCAGCAAGCCCAGAGCGAACAAGGTAAAGAGCGCCGCTGCGAAAAACGGTGCCCCCGGAAAATGGACGATGGCGCCATCCGAACTGAAGTAGGCGAACAGCTGGGTCATGAACGGCGGACTGAGGATCGCCACCAGTCCGCCCAGGCTGCCGATGGCGCCCTGCAGTTCGCCCTGTGCGTTGGGCGGCACGTGCGCGGACATGATGCTCTGCACGGAGGGCACCACGAAACCCTGCAGTGCGCCCACCGCGATCACCGGGTACATCATCCAGGCGTAGGGCACGAAGGCGTAGCCGAAGAAACTCAGTACCGTGGCGATCATCCCCACGGTCGCGGTTTTTATCGGCCCCCAGATCGGCAGCACCCGGCGGATGAGGAACGCCTGCACGAAGATCATGGCCACCCCCACCGCGCTCAGTGAAATGCCGATGTCCCGGGGCGACCAGCCGAATTTTTCGATGGTGAAAAACGCCCACACGCTGGGCAGCGCAAAATGACCGAGCATGTAGAAGAAGTGGACCAGCACCAGCGCGATCACCAGCGGGTACTGCCACAGTTGCCTGAAGGCGCCCAGTGGGTGGGCCCGCGCCATGTCGAAGGCGCGCCGGTTGCCGTCGCGCAGTGACTCGGGCAGGACAAAGAAGCCGTAGATCACGTTCACAAAGGTCAGGCAGGCGGCGGCGTAAAACGGTGTGCGCGGCCCGAACTCGCCCAGGAAGCCGCCGATGGCGGGACCCACGATGAAGCCGGTGCCAAAGCCCGCTCCCAGCAGCGCGAAATACTGGGCGCGCTTTTCCGGTGGGAAGGTGTCGGCAATGTAGGCGTTGGCGATACCGTAGGTCGAGGAGGACACGCCGCCGATGATCCGCCCGACAAACAGCCAGAACAGGGTCGGGGCCCAGCCCATCAACAGGTAGTTGCAGCACATGGCTGTCAGCGACCCGAGCAACACGGGCCGCCGGCCGTAGCGATCAGACAGGTTGCCCAGCACCGGGGAGGAGATGAACTGCATGCCCGCGAAGGCGAACATCAGGAAACCGCTGGCGCGGGCCGCGTTGGTCAGGGTGTCGCCGGACACCTCCATGATGAGGTGGGGCACCACGGGCATGATGATGCCGAAACCGATGGAGTCCAGCAGCACCGTGACAAAGATGAACGCAAACGCTAGCTGCGGGCGCATGGCCGGGTCACTCTACTCCCACCAGGGGTAGAAGGGGGGCATATCGGTGGAAACGCGCTGGGTAAACACGGGTGCGCGCTTCTCCAGGAAGGACGCGACACCCTCCTTGCCGCTGTTCTGGCTGGTGTAGAAGATCGCCAGCGAGTCCACCTTGTGGGCTTCTATGGGGTGCGCCTGCGCCGCGCAGCGGTACATCATCTGGCGGGTGAGCGCGATGGCCACCGGGCTGTGCTGGGCAATCCGGCGTGCGATCCGGTAAGCCTCCTCCAGCAACTGGTCCGCCGGCACTACCGCCTTGACGAATCGGCCCGCCAGCGCCTCTTCCGCCTTGAGGATATCGGCGCTGTACACCCATTCCAGCGCCTGCGAGATACCGACGATGCGTGGCAGGAACCAGCTGGAACAGGCCTCCGGCGTGATGCCGATCTTGTTGAACACGAAACCGATACGGGCGTGTTCCGAGGCCAGCCGAATGTCCATCGCGCAGGTCATGGTGGCGCCGATGCCGACGGCGGCGCCGTTGATGGCGGCGATCACGGGTTTCTTGCAGTCGTAAATCGCCAGGGTGACGCGGCCCCCGGTGTCGCGCACCCCGGCGATGATGTCCGGGTCGTCGAGCCGCTGTTCCATGTCCTCCATGGTCGGTTGCAAATCCTCGTTCAGGCCGAAGGAGTTGCCGCCCACCGACAGGTCCATGCCGGCGCAGAAGGCGCGGCCGGCGCCAGTCACCACCACGGCGCGCACCTCGTCATCGTCGCTGGCGCGATTGAAGGCGTCGATCAACTCGTGGGCCATCTCCACCGTGAAGGCGTTGAGGTGGTCGGGCCGGTTGAGGGTGAGGGTCAGTATGTTATCGGCTACTGCATAGCCCAGGGTGTTGTATGGCATGGTGTTCTCCTGGTGTCGGTGGACAGGGCGAGATCCGGCTCCCGGGGTGGCGTGAGCGGATCCATGGAGGGCCGCCGGGCAAATGCGTATAGTGAACGTGCCGCGGCATGCGACTGCGGGCGTTGGCGGCAGAAGCTGGCAGCTAATAATAACGAGGATAGGCCGTTGAGCACACCAGTAACTGCGTCCAGCGCTGATTCTACAATAAGTCACCGTGCGGCCGGCTATGGCCTGTTCATCCTCACGCTGGTGTACGCCTTCAATTTTATAGACCGGCAGATCCTGGTCATCCTGCAGGAGCCCATCAAGCTGGAGCTGGGCCTCAGTGATGCCCAGCTCGGCCTGCTCAGCGGTTTTTCCTTCGCCCTGGTGTATATCACGGCGGGCATTCCCATCGCCTACTGGGCCGACCGGGGGCACCGGCGCAATATCATCGCGGCGGCGCTGACGATCTGGAGCGGTATGACGGCGCTCTCCGGGCTGGCCCAGAACTACGGCCACCTGCTGCTGGCGAGGATCGGGGTCGGGATCGGCGAGGCCGGCGGCAGCCCGCCCGCCCACTCCATGATCAGCGACTACTACCCGCCCGCGCGGCGCGGGACGGCGCTGTCGATCTACTCTACCGGTGTGCACGTGGGTGTGCTGCTGGGTTTCCTGCTCGGCGGCCTGATCAGCCAGGCCTACGGCTGGCGCGTGGCATTCATGGCGGTGGGCCTCCCCGGCGTGCTGCTCGCGGTGGTGCTGGTGCTGACGGTGCGGGAGCCCCCCCGGGGGCGCTGGGAAACCGCCGCCCAGGCTGCCTACAGGCCGGATTTCCGGCAGACCCTCGCGCTGCTCTCCTCCTACCGCTCGTTCTGGTACCTGGCCAGCGCCGGGGGCCTGACCGCATTCGTCAGTTACGGCAACGGCAACTTCGCGCCGTCCTTCCTGGTGCGCAACCACGGGCTGGAGATCGGGCAGGTGGGTATCCTGCTGGCGATCTTTGGCGGCGGGGGCGGCATGCTCGGTACCTTTCTCGGTGGCTACCTGGCAGATCGCATGGGTGTGCGGGAGAAGCGCTGGTACCTCTGGCTGCCGGCGATTGCCGGCGCACTGGCGCTGCCTCTGGGTTTCCCCTACCTGTTGCTGGATGACATTACGCTGGTGATTGCTTCCATGTTCGCGGTGACTATCTTGCTCAATACCTACCTCGGCCCCTGCCTGGCCATGTCCCACACGTTGGCGCCGCCAGCCATGCGCGCGCTGACGTCGGCGGTGCTGTTCTTTGTGTTCAACATGATCGGGTTGGGCCTGGGGCCGCTCACCGTGGGTTTACTCAGTGATTTCTATGTGCCCTACCTCGGCGATCAGAGCCTGCGCTACGCCATGTTGACGGTGGGCGTGCTGGGTTCCCCGGCGGTGCTGCTGTTCATTCTCGCCGCGCGCCACCTGCCGGCGGACCTGGCCAGCAGCGTAGAGAGGAGACCGTGATGCGCTCGGCACGGTGCAATGGCGCCAGTCGCGATTTTCCCGGCCAGTCATGCTAGCCTTTGGCGGGTGAGCCCAATACCACGCGCGCAGCGCTGGAGGATGAGCATGAAAAACCTGACCCTGGTGGCCGCGATCCTTGTCGCACTCAGCGGCTGCACCACCACGGACGAAATTATCATCGACCAGAAGGGCGTCAACATGAGCGCCTACGAGCAGGACCTGGCGGAGTGCCAGAGCTACGCCAGGAGCGTCAAGACCGGTGAGAAAACCGCGAAGGGCGCCGCGTCCGGTGCCGTGGTGGGTGGATTGATCGGCGCGATCACCGGCGGCGGCAGCGGCGCGGCGACGGGCGCCGGCGTGGGCGCGGTGGGTGGTGGCGCCCGGGGCGCGAGCGAGGGCGAGCAAACCGAGGTCCAGGTTGTCAAGCGCTGCCTCAGCGGTCGGGGTTACCGGGTGCTGAACTAGTTCCTGTTGAACAGTTTGTCGAGCAGCTTGCCGGCCTTTTGCTGCAATTTTTCCTTCCCCTCGTTGACTGTCAGGTCCTGCAGGATGCTGGCGGTGTCAACCCTGCACCATTGGTCAGGCTCACTACCCACCTTGCCCGCGCAATGTATCGGCCAGTCGATGGCTGTCAGGCGTTTACTCACGCGGCAGGCGTGATCGAGTTGTTCCAGTTCCGGCGACAGGCGGGCCTGAAGGTCGCCTCGAAGTCCTGCCCGAGCAGGTCGTATTCGCCGGTGCCGGTCAGCGCGATTCCCGGTAGTGCCGCGCGCAGCGGGCTGAGTGCCGCCTTGCCACCGGCGACACGGATATCCGCGCCCAGGGTCTCGAAGCGGGTGTTGTCGGGGAAGGTGGCCGTCAGCGGTTCCTTGTTGGTCAGCGCCACCGCCTGGCACAGTAATTTCTCGACGCTGGTGCCCTGCAGTACCACCGCGTCCGTGGTCACTGTGACAGGCCCGTCCAGCGCGGCGACCAGTTCGTCCTGCGAGCGCCCGCGGCTGCCAAGCTGCCAGCCCAGTGAAGCGCTGCCGGTGAGCAGCGGTCGCGATTTCGCAGCGGCCAGCGCGCCGGCGATATCCAGACCGTCGAGCTTGCCGCGGGTGGTGAGCGTGGCGGTGTCCCGCGTGCCGTCGAGCGTGGCGCTGGCCTTGAGGCTGCCGCCGTACACTTTGCCGGTCAGCTCCGTCAGCCGCAGTACGCCATCCAGGGCGCGCACATCAGCGTGCAGGGTGTTCACGACGTACGCGCCGATGCGCGCCGCTTCGATATCGAGCACGGCATGGGTGTCGAGCGCACGCAGGACATCCAGCGGCAACGGTTCATCCGCGCCGCCGGCATCTCGCTTGCTGCCGGGCGCCGCGGCCGCCTCCGGACCGGCCAGCGCCAGCAGCGCCGGGTCCAGCAGATTGAACTGCAGTCGGGCGTCGATGCCGGGACTGGCCCTGCCACTGTAGCGCAGGGTGCCCTTGCCGTGTGCCTCACCGAGGTCCAGCGCCAACTGCAGGTCTGCCGCCTCGCTGGGGACATCGATGGTGCCGCTGGCCTGCAGTGTCACGGGTGTCGCGGTGTCGCCGCTGATGACCGCGGTGAGTTCATCGACAGCGATTTGCTGCGCGCGCTGGTCGACGCGAAGATTGCCGTCCAGTTGCAGCGCCAATGGCCGCTCGCCGGGGACACGCAACGTCAGCGCGACCGGAAACGGCCGCTGCTCCATGTTTAGCCCGCTTATCTCCAGTCTCTCCAGTTCCACGGCGCTGACAGCGCCAGTGGTATCCACGCTCTGCAGCCGCGAGTGAGTGATCACCAGATGACGCACGTTGAGCGCAAGGGGCGCGGCCAGCGCGACGCCGGCACCGGCGGCCGCATCGGCCTGGCTCGCACCGCCGCCGGACGGCTTTTCTGACCTTTCGAATTGCGCATCCAGACCGTCAACCAGGATCGAGTCGATTACGACATCCCCTCGCAGCAGGGGCAGCAGCTGTACGCCGATTTGCAGGGAATCCACGCGTATGTCGGGCGCTTGTTGGTCCGGCAGCGTGATGGCGGCGTCGGACAGCGTGACCCCCAGCCGGGGAAAAAGTGATAGTTCCCGTTCACCCTCGACCGTCAGGGTGGCGCCGGTTTGTTGGTGTAGCACCGCTGCGGCGAGTTGCAGCACCTTGTCCGTGTCCAGCAGCAGCGGCATCAGCACTGCCGCCGCGATCACCAGTAGCAACAGAAGTATCAATGGTGCCAGGAGTAGCCGCGACATGGGGTACTTGATCTCCACAGGAGGTTTTTGTCGGTGGTACAGGGTTAATGATAGGTCAGGCGAGTGCGTATTGCTCGCGCGATCGGCCGCATCCGGTTTGACCGTGTGTGTCGCCGCCGGCTGCCCGGTCGGGTCGTTTTCGCAGGAGGAGCAAACTGTGGTATGTTTTGACCCAGAGCAATGCCAATTTAACGACATTATAACGATACCGAGCAGTCGGAGCCCGCAATGACGATAACACTTTCGAAATCCCGAAGGTTGCACCTCGACGGCCGAATTCATCCCGATTTTGGCGCGGTGGAGGCAACCCTGCGTGACCAGTTGCGCAATTATCCCGGCGGCGCGGCGGTGAGTGTTTACCATCGCGGTGAGTGCGTGGTCGATTTATGGGGTGGATACAAGGACGACGAGGGCACGCTGTGGACGCGCGATACCATGCCCTGAGTTTCTCCACCACAAGGGTGTCGCCGCTACCCTGTTGCATATCTACGCCGACCGTGGGCTGATCGATTGACGCCGCGTCGCGCAGTACTGGCCTGAATTCGGCCAGGCCGGCAAGGAAGGCGATTACAGTCCGGCAGGTACTGGCGCACCAGTCCGGGCTTTACCATATTCGCCAGATGATCGATCACATCGATCGCATGCTGGACTGGAAGCATATGATCCGCGCGATAGAGCAAACCATGCCGGTGCACCCGCCGGGGACCCGCACCGGCTACCACGGACTGACCTTTGGTTTTCTGGTCGGCGAGATCATCCAGCGTGTTACCGGCAAGAAATTTTCCGACCTGGTGCAGAAAGAGATCGCCAGGCCGTTGCAACTGGATGGCCTGTTTATCGGCACGCCACCGCATGAGATACCGCGCGCCGCGAAACTTATTTTCCCGGAAGCAACCCGGCGCCTGAGCCAGACATCCCTGGGCAGCAAGCTCGAGATCGGCGCCAGTCGTCTCAGCCGGATATTGCAGCGCCTCGGCGTGGACTCGGACCTGTCCAGCATATTCGATGCGCTGGCGCCGCGCGGGGTCAGCGACTTTGACTTTGGCTCGCCCGAGTCCCTGCGGGTTGCCATACCGGCAGCCAACGGGCTTTTCACCGCACGTTCCCTGGCCAAAATGTACGCCTGCCTGGCCAACGGCGGCGAATTTGACGGCGTGCGCCTGTTGTCGGAGGAGAGCTTGCACCAGGCGACCACGCTGCAGAAACCCACGGGCAAGCTCTCGGTCATTCCCTTCGACATGCGTTGGCGCCTGGGTTACCACGGCGTCGCCACGACCCGCGGTTTCCCGCGCTCGGCGTTTGGTCATTTCGGGTTTGGCGGCTCCGGCGCCTGGGCGGACCCCCGGCGGCGCCTGTCGGTGGCCCTGATCGTCAACAGCGGTCTGGGTTCCCCGTTTGGCGATTTGCGCACGGCGCGTATCGGGGGGGCCGCGCTGGCCTGCGCCAACGCCCGCAGCAGGCCAGCGGGACTGCTGCAGGAACCACTGGTCGCGGCGGTGGGATGAGGCGGTAACGGGGCGGTAAGAAACCCCGCGGGGCGCCCGTCCGCGCGTGCAATTCCTGCACAAAAAAGCGCCTGTCCATGCCCCGGCGCCGGACGTATACTGCCGTTTTTTGCCGTAGTGACGCGATGAACAGCACGACTTACCTGAATTCTGCCGTCCTGGACGCCATCGATCCGGCCGCCTTCCAGGCGCAGCAGCCTTTTCCCTGGATCAATCCCCAGTACTTCATCCTGCAGGATCGCTATCCCCAGTTGCTGGCCAGTCTGCCCGACCTGTCGCAGTTCACCGCGTTTTTTGGCAAGCAGCGCAAGCATGGCCAGGCCAGCCATGACCGCTATATCCTCGACTACGAGCGGGGTATGGACATCGCGCCCGCGTGGCGCGACTTCGTGGAAGAACTGTGCGGCGACAGGTATCGCGACTTTATCTGCCGCCTGCTGGATGTGTCCCACGTGCGGTTTCGATTCCACTGGCACTTCACGCCCAATGGCGGGGAGGTCTCTCCGCACTGCGATTCCAAAGGCAAGATCGGCTCACAGATCTTCTACCTGAATACGGACGAGGACTGGCAGTGGGAATGGGGTGGCGAGACGGTCATCCTCGACGACAAGGGCCGCATAGCGGCGGACAACGCGCCGTCCTTCGATGACTTCGACGCCGCTTACCCGGCCGAGACCCGCGATAATCGCAGCCTGCTGTTTGGCCGGCGGGGCAATTCCTGGCACGGCGTGCGGCGCATCAATTGCCCCGAGAATTATTATCGCAAGGTATTTATCGTGGTGTTCGAGGAGCACCGGCCGCTGCGCATGGCGTTCAAGAAAGCGCGGCGCTTCCTGACGGGCGCCGAGCTGGTAACACACAAGGAAAGCCTGATGTACTGACGACCCCCAGGGGTCAGCCTAGCGGCGCCGGGCGGCAGTGGCCGCCAGTTCCTCGTAGAGCGCGGCGTAGCGATCGAGGCTGCGCTGCTGGTCGAGGTTTGCCACCACGTAGCGTTGTCCCCGGTCGCCAAACTCTTTCCTGTGTGCCTCGCTCGCCAATAGTTCCGCCAGTGCCGCGGCAATGGCATCCGGGTGGCGGTCCACCAGTTGGTAGTGCTCGCCAGCCTGGCCGATGCCCGCCGAAATTCCCAGATAAGGTGTGACCAGGCAGGGCAGCCCTGTCGCCATGGCTTCCAGCACCGAGTTGGGCGTGCCCTCGCGGTTCGAGGCAAGGATAAACAAATCCGCAGCGCGCAGGTAAGTGTCGACGTCATCCACGATGCCGGCAAAGTGGACCTGTTCCCGGGCCCCGGAGGTTGCGACCAGCTCCGCGATTTCCGCGCCGAACGTTGCCAGTTTCGGATCGTGGGTGTCGGCCCGGGGGCCGACGAACAGCACGTGGGTATCGGGAAAGCGGGGCAGGACCTGCCGCCAGGCCCGGAGCACGAAGTCCGGCCCTTTGCGGGGCATGATCGCGCCGACCACCGCGATGACCCGGTGACCGGCGGGAATGCCAAGGCGGTTGCGCAGGTCCTCCCGCAACGCCTGTTCCCGCCCCGGTCGCGCCGGGTGGAAGCGCTCGAGATTCACGCCATTGGGTATGTATTCGATGCGGGTGGTGACGCCGATGCCGCGCAGGAAGGACTCGATGGCTTCGCTGTTGGTGACGAGCGCGTCGAAAGCGTTGTACACCTGCCGGTAACCTCGCCGGCGCAGGATTCGCTTGGCCGGTTTCTGGTGCCAGGTGGGAAATTGCGACACCGAATAGACGGTGGCGACCCCCGCTGCCTTCAGCTGCCGCAGCCAGGGGAGCGCCTGGGGCCGCATGTTGGTGAGCAACTGGGCCACCACCGGGCCACCCGCCGGACGTTGGCACACCTCCAGCAGGGCATCGTAGTAAATTTGCGTACGCAAGCGGTTCTTGCTGTCCGGCAGGCGGATACGCTCCAGCGGGGCGCCGTCCAGCGTTGTCTGCGCCAGCCAGGAGCCCGGGGTCGCTGCGTACCAGCTGGCATCGGTATCCGACTCGCTGCGTTCCTGTATCTGGGGAGTGCCGGTCAGTATCCGCACATCCAGGTTGCGCGCCAGTAATCCGGGGATGTAGCTCCGGTAACGGTTTTGCGCCGCCGTAGGTGGGGTAAAAATGCGGAGAAGTCAGCCAGAGTCTCGTGCGTTGGGCGTGGTTTGACGTTGACGAGATAGCGAGGGCTCCTTGTACCGGCATTATGCGGGTACCACGTTGTGCCAATGAATGCCAGGGCGGCATTCTAGCTGAATGGCGCCGGGCAGAGAACAGCGTCGCCTCAGCTAGCGTAGTCGCGGATTACCTCAGCCGCCGGGAACCAGCCGGCAGATGTCCGCTGCAATAATCTCCCCTGCCAGGCGGTGGCCCTGCTCGTTCCAGTGGCCCTTGCAGGGTTCGGCGTTATCAAACCCGTGGACGCATTCCGCGTTGGCCTGTGCCCACGCCTGTAATGGCGGGACCAGCATAACAAAAGGGATATGCTCCTGCGCGGCGAGCTGCCCGATGCGCCTGTCGGGATACAGCAGGTTGTCCACGCCGAGCGATCCGGCATACCGTTGACGCTCTGCGGGATCCGGGTGGACCTGGTAGCTGTTGCTCAGAGAAACCAGCAGGAAAGTCGCGTCGTGCGCCTTGACCTCCGAGTTCATCAGGCGCAGCAGGTCTTCCGTTACGCTCCAGGCCTCGATCCACAGCGGGTCAGTCGGGGGCGTGTAAATCTCGTTGTCCAGACCCTGCTCATACATCCGCTGCGCAATTTTCTTCTCCTCCCGTGCGCTGCCTTTGGTAACTTGGTCGAGATAATTGGAGAATTTGACCAGCAGTTGCAAGACGCGGGAATGCGGCACGGCGGCGAACCACCAGTCGCCGAAAATGCTGCCGAGAAACCACGCCTCGGGTTTTTTCAGGAAACTGTCATCAAGTACCAGTTCGCCATCCTGGTGTACATAGTAGGGCTGGTTTCCCCCGCGCTGCAGTTCCCGAAAGTTGTTGCGAATATCATTGCCGGTAAGGAACGCCAGCAGGACGATATCCGGGGAATACTTCCAGACCTTGTGTTTGAGCGTCAGTAATTCCTGTGCCGTCCCGAAGCCAGAAACGCCGAAGTTGATCGGTTCGATGGTCTTTCCCGCCAGCGCCGGACACTGCGTCAATTTTTCCGCCATCACCCGCCAGAAGGCTTGTTCGACGGGGACCTGCATGGCCTCGGCGTAGGAGTCACCGAGAATGGCAATACGCACCGTATTGGCGGGCTTTTCGAGGGTGTGCTCCGAGTCGCGCAGTCCGTCCGAACTGATGCGCACGAACGCGCGGCCCTCTCCGTCATTCCACATCTCCACGCCGGGAAGCAGTGACTTCCCCGTGATGCTGTCGTATCGCCAGGTGGTCAGGTAGGTAAAGCCGATGATCCGCAGCGCTATTTCCATGACGGCGATGGCGAAAACCAATGAGCAGATTACCAGTACTGTGTTCGCCGCCCTTTCCCGGGCCCGCGTTCTGGGCATGAACCTGTATTCCTGATTCCGTGGATAGTGTCTGGGTAAAAACGCCGGTCAATACGCTGTTCCAGGCACGGCGTTCGCGCTATGTAATTGTCGCCTGCCACGATACTACCAACAAGCCTGAAGGACACCCCCCGGCAGGCGCAATTCGACAATATTGCCAGCCTGCGTGCCGCCACGGGAGCGGGGCGGCACGGGCCACACGATGAATTGGCCGCTATTTGCAGCTTATGCAATGAACCCGTAGTGTGTATATTGTGCGCCAGTTCCAGCCGCGCCCGGGGTTGCCGGGGCGGGCAAATCCCGAGAAGGTATCGCCGGTGCTGTGTTGAAAAAATTCGTCTTCTATCTCGTTATGCTGGCCTTCACGCTCTGCCTCGTGGAGCTGTGCGCTTTCGCCATCTCGAAACTGGTGGACCCGGATGATTTCTTCGATTCCCGCGAGGTCGTGTTCGCACGGCTGAACGAGGCGGACCTGGCCGAGTTCAAGGCCAAGAGCGCCGACCCCGTGACCGGCTGGAACTGGCACGGGCCGCTGGAGCGCGAGGAGGCCAATTGTATCGGCGAAATGATCCACTACCACTACGACGCCGCCGGGGCGCGCATGCATCCCCTGTTCGATCCGGCCAGTTCCGAAGTCGTGGTCGTCGGCGATTCGTACACCAACGGCGATGAAGTCGGCGATAGCGAAACATTTCCGGCCAGGCTGTCCGGACTGCTCGGTGTGTCGGTCGCCAATCACGGGGTCGGTGGCTACGGGCCAGCCCAGAGCCTGTTGAATTTGCAGGAAAATATCGCCAGGTACCCGCAGGCGAAGGTCGCCATCCTGGTGATCATGTATGAAAACCTCTACCGCATGCTGAACAGCTACCGCCCTGTCCTGTACACCCAGTCATCGGACTACTCCCTGAAGCCGTATATGGCGGACGGCCACATCGTGCCGCACCCTGGCAGCCAGGTCTTTGACAGCCTGGACCAGTTCAAGGCGGTGGCGGAACAGGCCTTTGACCATGATTTCTGGGCCAAGCCCGTGGCGCGATTTCCCTACACGCTCGCCCTGGGAAAAAGTCTCGCAAGCAACTATTTTTACTATCGCAAGTTGCAGCGCGCGGTCAGCCGGCTCGGTAAGCCGGAGTATTTCCTGATCTTCAACGCGGACGAAATCCGGCTCAACCTGATTGCCCTGCTGAACGAGTACGCGGTCATGGCCCGGTCGTGGAACGTGCAGCCCGTGGTGATCTTCGTGCCCAGGAACCGTTTGGACACCTCCAGCGCATCAAAATTTATCGAGCAACACCGCGCGGAACTCGATGCAGGGCTGATTATCGGTGACGTGGCTGAATACGAGGGTGTCGATTGGGTGAAATTCAATCTGCAGGAAAAGACCGGGAACAACATCTGTCACCCGTCCCCTTACGGTTACCAGACGATCGCCGAGTACATCGCCCAACTGCTGCGCGAGCAGGGTGTCTGGCCGCCCACCTAGAGTTTGTGCGACTTCGGCCAGCGCCTCTTGAGGCACACCCACTGCTGTGGGTATTCCCGTATCCAGTCTTCAAAATAATGATGGACGATTTCGGTCATGGCCACCGCCTGTTCCTTGACCGGCGCGTCGGGAATCGGGCTGACCAGCGGGTCGTACACCGTGATCCGGTAGCGGGCGTTGGGCAGGCGCTCCGCGCGTGATGCAACCAGCGCCGCACCGGTGCGCAACGCCAAGCCGGCGGCGCTGGTGTTGGTCAACGCCTCCCTGCCAAAAAAAGGAATGAGCTTGCCGGTCTCGGGGCGTGTATCCATGGCCATGATTATGCTGTGGCCTGCATTCAATTCCCTGATCAGCGGGCGCGGGCCGGCGTCGGCGGGGATCAGGATTTCCCCGAAGGATTTACGCAGGTCGAGCATCAGGTTGTTCATGACCGGGTTGGATTCAGGTGCGTAGATGGTGGCCACCTGGAAGCCGAACTGCCGTGTCACGAGGGCCGCCACCTGCCAGGCACCCACGTGGGCGGTGACGAATATCGTCGGCCGCCTGCTCTCCATGTGTCTGCGGGCCGCGGGCTCCAGCACGAATTCAATCCGCTGCGCGCGCTGCTCCCAGATTTGCTCCAGTTTGATCAGCTCGGCTGCGGAATAGCCAAGGTGGCGGAATATCTGCCGTGTGGTCTGCTCGCGCCATTGCGGCGACTGGTCGGGAAAAGCGATGGCGAGGTTTTCCAGCGCTTTTTTCGCCTTGTCCGAGCGATAGCCCACCAGGGCGAAGGTAAAACCGGATAATTGCAGCGCGCGCTCCACGCTCAATTTGTGCATCAGCTGGAAGATGCAGCGAAATACGGCCCCTTCTATACGCTGCGCCAGTGCAACCAGGAATGGCGCTTTGCGCGCCAGCCGCTTTGGTACCAGGTAAAACTCGGGCACTCGCGCTGGCTCAGCGCCGGCTCGGGTCGGTGCGAAATACCCAGTCCCATACGGGTGAACTGACACCGTAGCGGCCGCCTTCTCCGGAATAATGGTGCTTCAGGTGATAATGCTTGAGGAACCTGGCCAGCGGGTTTTTCATCGGGAAGTGGTGGGTCGAATAATGAATATAGTCGTACACCAGGTAACCGATGATGAAGCCACCGCAAAAAGGCTGTATCCACGGTTGCGGTATAAACAGGCCGAAGAGCAGGTAGAGCACCGCCATGATGGGAATGGCCCCGGCCGGCGGCATCACCAGGCGGGTCTTGTCCTTGGGGTCTTCGTGGTGATTGCCGTGGAACAGGAAAACCAGCCACTTGCCCGCCTTGCTGCGCGCCGGAAAGTGAAACAGGAAGCGGTGCAGGCAGTACTCGCTCAGGGTCCAGGTCAGCACCCCGGCCAACGCCATGACCAGCAACGGCAGGCCCGGCAAGTCGTACTGGTACAGGCCGCGCCACAGCAGCCATCCGGCGATAGGAGCCCACATCAGCAGCGGGGTGATGGGGTGCACGTGGGACAACCGCTCAAGAAGCTCGTTCTCGAACAGGCGAATGGATTGATGCTGTTTCTCAGGCTGCATAGGAATCGGTGTCGGCGCCACTGCCGGCCTCCTCAGTGTCAGGTAGTTTACCCTTTGGCCACAGGCGTTTCGAGCAGAACCAGTCTTCCGGTTGCTGACGAATCCAGCGCTCGAACTGCTGGTGTACCTGTTGGATCATGTCGATGGCCTGGGCGGTTTCATCGACGGTGGTATCGCGGGGGCGCACCGGCGGGTGAAAGGTCACCCGGTAGTGGGCGTCCTGCAGGCGCTCCACCTGCACCGGGACCAACTCGCACCGGAATTTCAGGGCGAGCCTGGCCGGCATAATGGTCGAGGGCTTGGTGTGCCCGAAAAACTGTATCGGCTTGCCGTCATCGACCCGCCTGTCCATTACCATGGCGGCGGTCTGGCCGTTTTTCAAGGCGCGCATCAGCAGGCGGGCGCTGTTGTCCCGGGGCAGGAGTTCACAGTTCAGGGCGCGGCGCGAGTCCAGCAGCATGCGATCGAGCAGGGGATTGGTCGGTGGCGAGTAGAGGCTGGCGTTGGGAATACCCAGTTTTGCCATGGCGGAACACACCACTTCCCAGTTGCTCTGGTGGGCTGTCACAATCACACAGGGCCGGGCGGGGTTCGTGTAGGTTTCGATGGGCTCACGGATATCGATCAACAGGCGGTCCTCTTCGGACAGGATAGTGGCCAGGTGCGGGTACTCTGCCAGCACCCGCCCGCTGCGTCCCCAGGCCTGTTTCACCAGCTGATCAATCTCCGTCGCGGACTTTTCCGGGAAAGCCGTGGCCATATTGGCCCGGTAGATCGCCGTCTTTTTCTTCAAAAGGGGACCTATCCAGCTGCCGACTCTATTGCCCAGCCGGGAGGCTGTGTCGATTGGCAGCAGCCGCGCCGATTGCACCACCAGCCACACCGCGAGATAGTCCACTCGCCACAGCAAGGCGCGCAGGGCGCGGTGGTCCCGAGCCCATTTGCGCAGTGAATTGCCGACGATAAACTCTGCCACGAGTGGAGTTACCTGTAGTCGTGAAGTTACGGAACAGCTGTCTATTATATCGCACTCCCGCCATTGGGTTCGCGGTGAATATGCCTACAATTTGAGCAGATCCAGTCCGTCTCGCAGCGCCACGCGGGGCGTCCACCCGGTCGCCGCGGTGATGGCGTCGTTGTTCACCACCCAATCGGTATGGCGCAATTCGCGCAACTTGGGCGGCGTGAGCATCGGTGCGCGGCCGGTGAACCCGGCGATGCGGCTGTTGAGGGCCGCCACAGCGTCGAGCAGGCGGCGCGGCACGCGCCACAGGCGGACCGGCCGGGACCAGTGCTGGCCGGCAATGGCGGCCATTTCACGCCAGCTGTAGCCGTCGCGCTTGCCATCACACAGGGGCAGTGTGAGTCCATTCGCTCCGCCAGTTCGCAGGCAGGTGACAATCGCATCCACCAGGTCGGTCACGTGGATCAGGGAGTTGCGCGCGTCCGGCGAGCCTGGCACGAGGGCGATACCCCGGCGCATCCATTGAAAGATCGGCAGCATTTCCCGGTCGCCGGGGCCATAGACGGCCGGTGGACGCAGGATGATCCTGTCGATGCCGGCACACGCCTCCACCACTTTCTCCCCCTCCCGCTTGCTGCGCGCGTACCAGGATAGTTGGGGCTCACGGGCAGTAATGGATGACAGCAGCAGCAGCGGGGGTGGGTGCGACTGGGATTGGATCGCGGCCAGCAGCGCGGCGGTGCCGGCGACATTCACCCGGTCGAAGTCGCCCTGGGAATTGCCCCTGACGGCGCCAGCCCCGTGCACGACGGCGTCACAGCCGGTGACGAATTGCAACAGTGCGGCGGTATTTGCGAGGTCCCCCGCGACAAGTGTCGCGCCAAGGGCGACCAGGTGGGAGGCTTTGTCGGGATTCCTGACCAGCGCCCGTACCCGGAAACCCTCTGCCAGCAGGCGCTCGCAAAGGCAGGTACCGATAAATCCGGTGGCGCCGGTAACGGCGACCAGGCTACCGTCAGCGATCAGGCTGAAGCCACCCTCAGGCGGACTTCTTCAACGGCGGCGTCGAGCCTGTCCATGTCGTTGTTGTTGATAAAGTCGAGCCGGGCCTTGGCGCGCGACAGTTTGCCGGAGGAGGTACGCGGCAGTGAGTGGATTGGCACGAGTTCCACGTAGCAGTCCAGGCTCATTTCATGCGGACCAGCGCGGTGAGGCGACGGACCAGGTTGTTGCGTTTGACAGGGTCAGATTCGCGGCACTGCACCATCAGCACGCAGAGCTCCTCGCCCTCGCTGTTGGGTGCGGAAAACGCCACCGCGTCCCCGGCACGCACTTCCGGCTGGGTTTCCGCGACATGTTCGAGGTCCTGGGGCCAGATGTTGCGGCCGTGGATGATGATCAGGTCCTTCTTGCGCCCGGTGATAGTCAGTACGCCATCCACCAGGTAACCGATATCGCCCGTGTTCAGCCAGCCGTCTTCACACAGCGCGTGGCTGGTTTCTTCCGGCAGGTTGAAGTAGCCCGACATCACGCTGGGGCCGCGCAGGTAGATAACGCCGCTCTGCCAGTCGCCCAGCACGCGGTTGTCGTCGCGTATCTGCACTTCGAAATCAGGCATGGGGATGCCGCAGTTGACGAAATGGCGACCGCGACCCCGGGTGTCGCCTTCATCCAGCAGCACTGCTTCGTGGTGGTCTGACAGGTGGTCGCTGTCAATGTAATGGGTGGTGAAGCCGGTCCACAGGGGCGAAAAGCTGACAGCCAGGGTGCACTCGGCCATACCGTAACACGCCAGGAAGGCGCGCCGGTCAAAACCGGCAGGCTCCATCATTGCGGCGAAATATTCCAGTGTTTGCGGGCGAATCATCTCGGCGCCAATGCCGGCCACGCGCCAGTTGCTGAGGTCATAGCTTTCCACGTCGCTGGGTCGCACGCGGCGCGCGCACAGGTCGTAGCCGAAGGAGGGCGCAAAGGAAATGGTGGCGCGGGTCTGGGTCATCAACGCGAGCCACTGGCGCGGACGCATGGCGAATTCACGTGTATCGAGGTAGTCGATGGACACCTGCGCCGCCATCGGCACCAGCACGAAGCCGACCAGGCCCATATCGTGGTAAAAGGGCAGCCAGGACATCATGCGATCGTCCGAGTTCATTTTCAGCCCGTGGGAAATAATGCCGTGCAGGTTGGCCATGGCGGTGCGGTGCTTGATTACCACGCCACGCGGGAAACGCGTGCTGCCGGAGGTGTACTGGATGTAGGAGATGTCTTCCGGGTTGATTGCGGGCAGGGACTGCTCCACCGCCGGCAGCGCGTAGAATGCGTCCGGCGTATCCACCATGCGGATCTTCAGGCCGTCGCTGGCTTCCTGCAGGAACGGCAGGTAGCCCTCGGACGCAACGCCGATGGCGGCATCACTTGCTTCCAGCAGCAGGTGCAGCTGCGCCACGTACGCGCAGTGCGCGCCGACCTTGACCGACGCGGGCAGGGCCACGGGAATGAGGCCCGCGTACTGGCAGGCGTAAAAGAAGCGGATGAAATCGGGGTTGGTTTCGGCGACCAGTGCCACGCGGTCACCCTTCGCCAGTCCCAGCCCGAGCAGTTTCTGGGCCAGTTCAACGGCCTGGACGCGCAGCTGGGCATAGGAAACGCTGGCGTAGATGGCGCCACGGCCAGTGTAGAAGTTGGAGCCGGTTTCGCCCTGCGCGGCGTAATCGAGAGCCTCGGTGAGGGTAGCAAAGTCAGCGGCGCGAAACGGGAGTCTGTGTTGGGTCGGCGTGGTGTTGAGGGTAATTTGTGACAATGTAGACTCCTTGTATTCGATGCCCTGCTCGCGCGCTTGGCAATTCGCGAAACAGACGCTATTCACCCCCTTTAAAGCAGAGGGATGAAGCTCAATGT
>JAWKZM010000049.1:0-19766 GCA_041395965.1 Halioglobus sp. | reverse complement strand
TATTTCGGCCTTCGCTGCGCGGTAGTATTGCACCAGCGGTATGTTGCTGGGGCAGGCATAGGAGCAGGCCCCGCACTCTATGCAGTCAAACAGGTTGTGTTTCTCCAGCTTCTCGAATTCCTTACCCTGGGCGAACCAGAACATTTGCTGCGGCAGCAGGCTGACGGGGCAGGCCTCGGCGCACATCCCGCAGCGGATGCACGCCTGTGGCGGCGGCGGCGTGGGCAGTTCGGACTCGGTCGGCGCCAGCAGGCAATTGGTGGTTTTAACGATGGGTACGTCGGGATCGGGTACGGTGAAGCCCATCATGGGACCGCCCATGATGAGACGCTTGTTGTGGTCGGGTTGGTAGCCGGCTTTTGCCAACAGGTAACGCATGGGCGTGCCGATCAGCACCTCGAAATTCTGTGGTTCGCGCACGCTGTCACCGGTGACCGTGGTGATTCTCGAAATCAGTGGCCGCCCGTGTACCACCGCATCGTAAATCGCCACCGTGGTGCCGATGTTCTGGCAGACCACGCCGACCTGGGACGGCAGCCCGCCGCTGGGAACCTGCTTGCCCGTCAGGATCTCGATCAGCTGTTTCTCACCGCCGGAAGGGTACTTGGTGGGAAATTCCACGATCTCGATACCCGTACCTTCCGCGGCGGCGCGCAGGGCCGCGAGGCCCTCGGGTTTGTTGTCTTCCACGCCGACCAGCGTTTCATCCGGGGCGATGATATGGCGCAGGATTTTGGCGCCGGCGACGATCTGGTCGGCGCGTTCGCGCATCAGGATGTCGTCGGCGGTGATGTAGGGCTCACACTCGGTGCCATTGAGGATCAGGGTCTCGATGTGGGTGCCCGGTTGCACCGACAACTTGACCGCGCTGGGAAAGCCGGCGCCGCCCATGCCGGCAATGCCGGCGTCGCGGATCAGGTTGATCAGGTCCGCCTTGTCGAGCGCTGTGTAGTCCGGAGTGCCGTGGTGTGCTATCCATTCATCCCGGCCATCCGTCGCGATCACGATACAGGGCGCCCGGTAGCCGGAGGGATGGGCGATCAGGCGGTCCTCGATGGCGCTGACCGTACCCGATGTCGGGGCGTGCACCGGCACGCTGACAAACCCCGCGGCGGCAGCGACCATCTGGCCCTTCAGCACGCGGTCGCCCACCGCCACCACCGGGCGCGCCGGCGCGCCGATATGCTGGGACAGTGGAAGCGTCAGTTCGGGCGGGATACCCGCGTAGGCGATGGGTGTGCGCACGGACTGGTGCTTGTTTTCCGGCGGATGGATACCGCCGTGGAAGCCGAAGGTTTTCCTCATGCCGCCCGGTTCCGCTGCACATCGTCCTGCGCGCTGTCAGTGGCGATAATATCGACGCGCCGGCTGACCGGGTCGGGCAATTGCCAATGCCAGGTCTGCAGTGACTCCTCCTGGTGAATCATGTCGATGCAGTCCACCGGGCAGGGTTCCACACACAGGTCGCAACCGGTGCAGAGGCTGCTTACCACGGTGTGCATCTGCTTGGCGGCGCCGACGATGGCGTCTACCGGGCAGGCCTGGATGCACTTGGTGCAGCCGATACACTCCTCCTCGCGGATGAAGGCGACGGCCGGCGCCTGCTTCTCCTCACCGTGTTCCGCATCCAGCGGAATGGGCTCGACGTCCAGCAGCGCTGCCAATGCCTGGATGCCGGCTTCGCCGCCCGGCGGGCACTTGTTGATGGCTTCGCCGTTGGCGATGGCCTCGGCATAGGGGCGGCAGCCCGGATAACCGCACTGGCCGCATTGCGTCTGGGGCAGGATATTGTTGATTTCGTCGGCAATGGGATTGCCTTCGGTCTTGAAGCGTTCCGCGGCAAACCCCAGCAGCGCGCCGAACACGGCCGCCAGGCTCACCAGGGCGAGCAGCGCGCTGAACAGTGGATACTGTGCCAGGAAGTCCATCACGTGTGCTTATACCAATCCGGCGAAGCCCATGAAGGCCAGCGACATCAGGCCCGCGGTGATCATGCCCAGCGCGGCGCCCTTGAAGGGGGCCGGTACATCGGCCACCGCCAGCCGCTCGCGCATGGCGGCAAACAGGACCAGCACCAGCGAGAAGCCGGCGCCGCCGCCAAAGCCGTAGACCAGCGATTGCAGGAAATTGTGGTCCTTGCTGATGTTCAGCAGCGCCAGTCCCAGCACCGCGCAATTCACCGTGATCAGGGGCAGGTAGACACCCAGCACGCGATACAGCAGCGGGCTGGTCTTTTTAACCACCATCTCGGTAAATTGCACGACCACCGCAATCACCAGGATGAAGGAAATGGTTTTCAGGTAGCCAAGGCCCAGCGGTACGAGCAGGAAGTGATAGGTGAGGTTGCTGCAGGCCGACGCCAGCGTCAGGACAAAGGTCGTCGCCATGGCCATCCCCATGGCGGATTCCAGTTTGTTGGACACGCCCATGAACGGGCACAGCCCCAGGAACTGCACCAGGACGAAGTTGTTAACCAGGATCGCGCTGATCAACAGGATGGAATAATCTGCCAGCATGGTTTCGGTCTCGCTACGCCTCCCCCTCACCAGCGGTTGCGTAAATGTTTAGCAGGACGCCCATTCTAGCGGTTACAGGGGGCGGAAGGCAGTCGGATTCTGCAATTTTATGGGTAATGGTCTGCAAAGTTGGGATCTGCTTATTTCACCTGCATGCCGGGTTTTGCCCCCGGGTGCGGTTCCAGCAGAAACAGCTCCGTGCCGCCGGGGCCCGCAGCCAGCACCATGCCTTCGGACACGCCGAAACGCATTTTGCGCGGGGCCAGATTCGCCACCACCACGGTCAACCTGCCCACCAGCTGTTCCGGTGAATAGGCGGCCTTGATGCCCGCAAAGACCTGCCGCCGGCCGCCGGCTTCACCCAGGTTCAGCGTCAGGCGCAGTAGTTTGTCGGCGCCCTCCACGGGCTCCGCCGCCACGATCTCGGCGATGCGCAGGTCGATCCGGGCGAAATCCTCGTACGCGATCGTGGCGTCCTGCGCCGGCCGTGTACCTGCTCCCGCGTCCGGCACAGCGGCCGCCGCCTGGGCTTCTTTACTGGCTTCCACCATGGCCTCGACCTGCTTGCTGTCGATGCGCGTGATCAGCGGCTGGAACGTGGACAACTCGTGCCCGACCAACGGCGCCTCAAGAGCGGTCCAGTCGAGGGAGCAGTGCAGGAACGCTTCGGCCTTGTCGGCCATGGCCGGCAGCACCGGTTTCAGGTAGGTCATCAGCACCCGGAACAGGTTGACGCCCACGCTGCAGACCGCGTGCACCTCCGCTTCGGACCCCGCCTGCCTGGCCAGCGCCCAGGGCTTTTTCTCATCGATATACTGGTTGGCCCGATCTGCCAACGCGAGGATTTCACGAATCGCCTTGTTGAATTCGCGCTGCTCATACAGCTCCGCAATGCCTTCCCCGCGACGGATGAAATCTTCCACCAGCGCCTGCTCAGCGCATTGCGCGGACAACCGGTTGCCAAACCCGGTGCGCAGAAAACCGGCGCAGCGGCTGGCGATGTTGACCACCTTGCCCACCACGTCGGAGTTCACCCGTTGGACGAAATCCTCGAGGTTGAGATCG
This sequence comes from Halioglobus sp., assembly GCA_041395965.1. GTDB lineage: Bacteria > Pseudomonadota > Gammaproteobacteria > Pseudomonadales > Halieaceae > Marimicrobium. Next base: position 16,185 of record JAWKZM010000049.1, on the reverse strand, counting down.
ATGTCGTCCACCGACGCGTTGAGCTTGGCGGCGAAATAGTAGCGCAGGTACTGCGCGTCCAGGTGTTCCAGGTAGGTGCCGGCCTTGATGAATGTGCCCGGCTCTTGGACATCTTGGTGCCGTTAACGGTGAGGAAGCCGTGGGCAAAGATCGCGGTGGGGGCGCGCAGCCCGGAGGATTGCAACATGGCGGGCCAGAACAGGCCGTGGAAGTTGATAATGTCCTTGCCGATAAAGTGATACAGCTCGGTGTCGGCACCGAGTCGCCAGTACTCGTCGAAGGCGTGTCCTGTGCGGTCACAGTAGTTCTGGAAACTGGCGATGTAGCCGATGGGCGCGTCCAGCCACACGTAGAAGTACTTGCCCGGTGCGCCGGGAATCTCGAAGCCGAAGTAGGGCGCGTCGCGGCTGATATCCCACTCCTGCAGTCCCGACTCGGTCCACTCCCGCAGCTTGTTCGCAACCTGGGGTTGCAGCGTATCCGAGGCCAGCCACGTCCTGAGCATGTCGGCGAATTCCGGCAGCTTGAAAAAGAAGTGAATGGATTCCTTTTCAACCGGTTTCGCGCCGGAAATAGCGGAGACCGGGTCGAGCAGGTCCATCGGGCTGTAGGTCGCGCCGCAGGCTTCGCAGTTGTCGCCGTACTGGTCCGGCGTTTTACAGCGGGGGCAGGTGCCCTTGATAAAGCGGTCGGCCAGGAACAGTTGCTTCTCGGGGTCGAACGCCTGGGTGATCGCCCTCGTGGCGATGTGATTGTTGTCGCGCAGGCACTGGTAGATGGTCTCGCACCAGAAGCGATTTTCCTCACTGTGGGTGGTATAAAAGTTGTCAAAACCGATCAGGAAGCCGGCGCTGTCGCGCATGTGTTCCTGGCGAATGCTGTCGATCTGTTGCTCGGCGCTGATACCGAGTTTCTCAGCCGTCAGCATGATAGCGGTGCCGTGCGCGTCGTCGGCGCAGACGTAAACGCAGTGGTGTCCGCGCGACTTCTGGAAGCGCACCCAGATATCTGTCTGCACCTGTTCCAGCAGGTGTCCGAGGTGCAGGGAACCATTGGCATAGGGCAATGCGCTGGTAACCAGGATCTTGCGTGGTGCCGGTGCCGCCATGGTGGTGATCTGTTTGCCAAAAAGGGGCGCTACTATAGCGTTTTTGCCGGGGGTTTTCACCCGTCGTCGCCCGTGCGGCATTGTTGAACGCACGGCATGTCCCTATACTAGCGACCCGGTCATTGCCGGTCCGCCGAGCACGGAGCGGATCACGTCGTCTAGTCAGGAGCGCATGAACCAGATCAAGCACATAATAGCGATCGCCTCCGGCAAAGGGGGCGTGGGGAAATCCACCACGGCGGTGAACCTGGCGCTGGCGCTCCAGCGTCTGGGCGCACGGGTCGGGCTGCTCGACGCGGATATCTATGGGCCCAGCCAGCAGATGATGCTGGGTATCCCCGGCGACCAGCGCCGGAGCAGCAGGGGCAGTACCCGCTGCCGGTGCCTGCCTACGGTCTGAAGACCATGTCCATGGGCTACCTGGTCAACGAGCGCACCCCGATGGTGTGGCGTGGCCCGATGGCCGGCGGCGCCCTGGCGCAGATGCTGGAGCAGACCCTCTGGGGCGAGCTGGATTACCTCGTGATCGACATGCCGCCGGGTACGGGTGATATACAGCTCACCCTGACGCAGAAGGCGAAGGTGTCCGGCGCGGTAATCGTCACTACGCCCCAGGATATCGCGTTGCTGGATGCGCGCAAGGGCATCGAGATGTTTCGCAAGGTGGACGTGCCGGTGCTGGGGATTATCGAGAACATGTCCGTGCACATCTGCAGCCAGTGCGGCCACCAGGAACATATTTTTGGCGCGCACGGCGGCGAGCGCATTGCGCGGGACTACGGTGTGCCGCTGCTGGCCAGTTTGCCGCTGGCCCTTGCCATTCGCGAGCAGACCGATGCCGGACGTCCCACGGTGGTCGCCGAGCCGGATAGTGCGGTGACCAGGCTGTACCTGGATGCGGCCGCCGCGGTGCAGGTGGCGCTCGCTGAACAGGGTGGCAGCGTCGTGCGCCAGTTTCCAGAAATAACAATTTCCGATGATTGAATGGAACGGCAGGTGAAGCAGGCGTGAGTATAAAGGCAGACAGGTGGATCCGCAGGATGGCCACCGAGCACGGCATGATCGAGCCCTTCGAAGCGGGCCAGGTACGCGCCAACGGCGGCGAGCGGCTGATTTCCTACGGGACATCCAGTTACGGCTACGACGTGCGCTGTTCCCGCGAGTTCAAGGTGTTCACCAATATCAATTCGGCGACCGTGGACCCCAAGCATTTTGACGAGGGCAGCTTCGTGGACGTGGTAGGGGACGTTTGCGTCATTCCGCCCAACTCGTTCGCGCTGGCCAGCACGGTGGAATACTTTCGCATCCCGCGCAACGTGCTGACCATTTGCCTGGGCAAGTCCACCTACGCCCGCTGCGGCATTATCGTGAACGTGACGCCGCTGGAGCCGGAGTGGGAGGGGCATGTCACGCTGGAGTTTTCCAACACCACCACGCTGCCGGCGAAGATCTACGCCAACGAGGGCGTCGCGCAGATGCTGTTCTTCGAGTCCGATGAGGTGTGCGAGGTCAGTTACAGGGACCGCGGCGGCAAGTACCAGGGCCAGCGGGGAGTGACCCTGCCCAAAGCCTGAGGGCGCCGCTGCGCTACAAGGCCACGTCGCTCAGGCCAATCCTGCAGTGTAGGGTATGCCCGTGGCCGGCAGGGGCTTGCCGTCGAGCGTGGCCCCCTGGGCTGTCAGCACCAGCCTCCCGTCCAGCAACCAACGCACGGCCAGCGGGTAAATGACGTGTTCCCGCCCGGCGACCCTGGCCGCCAGGGTGTCGGCTGTATCCATCGGCAGGACCGGCACCGTGGCCTGCAGCACCGGCGGGCCGCCATCCAGTTCCGGCGTGACGAAATGCACGGTCGCGCCCGCTTCGCGGTCGCCCGCATCCAGTGCGCGCTGGTGTGTGTGCAGCCCCGGATATTTGGGCAGGAGCGAAGGATGAATATTCAATAGCCGCCCGCGGTACGGCTCGATCATGACCGGCGTCAGGATGCGCATGAACCCGGCCAGTATCACCAGGTCGGCCGCGCTGGCGCGCACGGCATCCACCAGGGCCTGGTCAAACGCCTCCCGCGATCCGAACCCGCGGTGATCGATGCAATGGTCCGGGATGCCCGCGCGCCGCGCCCGTCGCAGGCCTTCTGCGCCGGGGTTGTTGCTGATGACGAGCCCCACCTGCGCCGCCAGTGCGCCACCGGCGCAGGCGTCGATAAACGCCTGCAGGTTGGTGCCGCGCCCCGAGATCAATACCGCCAGTCGAGGTACTGCCGGTGCTGTCACGACAGCAGTTCTACCCGGTTGCTGCCCGGCCCGATGTGCCCTATACGCCAGGCCTCGTGGCCCGCCGCCGCCAGCAGCGAGAGCGAAGTGTCCACGTCCGCCGGCGCGACGCACAGGACCATGCCGACACCGCAATTGAACGTGCGGTACATCTCGTTAGTGCTGACATTCCCCTGCGACTGCAGCCACTGGAAAATCGCCGGCCACTGCCAGCTGCCCGTGTCGATCAGCGCGTTGCAGTCCCGCGGCAGCACCCTGGGAAGGTTCTCCAGCAGGCCACCACCGGTTATATGGGACAGCGCCTTCACGCGCACCGCCTTGAACAGCGCCAGCATGGCCTTCACGTAGATAGTGGTGGGCGTCAGCAGGGCATGCCCCAGCGTGGTCTGGCCAAACGGCTGCTGCAGGTCCGCCGCGCTGACTTCCAGTATCTTTCGAATCAGCGAATAGCCGTTGGAATGCGGGCCGCTGCTGGCAACGCCCAGCAGGATGTCCCCCGCATGGACGGTGCTGCCGTCGATAATCTGCGCTTTCTCCACCACGCCGACGCAGAACCCGGCGAGGTCGTAATCCTCGCCGTGGTACATCCCGGGCATTTCCGCCGTCTCGCCGCCCACCAGCGCGCAGCCTGCGAGCTCGCAGCCCCGGCCTATGCCGGTGACGACCTCCGCGGCGGTATCGACATTGAGCGCGCCGGTCGCGTAGTAGTCGAGGAAGAAAAGCGGTTCGGCACCGGCGACCACGAGGTCGTTGACGCACATGGCGACCAGGTCGATGCCGATCGTGTCGTGAATCCCCATGTCCATGGCCAGCCGCAGCTTGGTGCCGACCCCGTCCGTGCCGGATACGAGCACCGGCTGACGGTAGCCCGGCGGAATTTCACACAGGGCGCCAAAGCCGCCGAGACCGCCGAGTACCTCGGGCCGCGCGGTGCGGGCAGACACCCCTTTAATGCGTTCGACCAGCGCGTTGCCGGCGTCAATATTGACGCCCGCGTCCTTGTAGCTCAGGCCGGGCCTGCCGTTGTCGTCGCTCATTGCGTGGTATCCAGACAGAATGGGGGTCGTAGTAAGGTCCGGCATTTTATCGCGCATGCGGGGCCAGCGCACTCCTGAATTGGGCTGATCGGCGGCAGCAGCGGGCGGCGTCTCTACCGGACACTACCGGCCAGACTGATTTGACGCGGTCGCGCCGCGCCGGGGCTATGCCCGCTGTCCGGGAGTACTGCTACAATGCGAAGCTTGCAGGCGGCGAGTGGAGATTACGGTGAAAAAAACAGGCGTGGCGCTGTGGTGCTCGTGGCTGGTTTTGCTGGTGGCGCTGAGTGTCACGGCGGACACCGTGGAGGATCTGCAGGCAGCGACCGTGCCGGTGGCGGACCAGGGTGCGCCGGCGCTGGCGGGGGCCGCCCGGGAGGCACTGGCGGAAGTGCTGGTCAAGGTCTCGGGTACCCGCGAACTGCTGCAAAACCCGACGATCGTGGAAGCCCTTGCGGACGCCCGCAACCATGTGCAGCAGTACGCCTATGTAAGCGGCAAGGCGCCTGGCGAGGGACTCTCCGTGCGCTTTGAATTCGACGCCGGTTACATCAGGGATCTGGTGACCAGGGCCGGTGCTCCCCTGTGGACTGCCAACCGGCCGCTGGTGCTGGCCTGGGTGGTGGTGGAGGATGAGCAGGGCAGGCACTTTATCAACTGGGAGAGCACCCCCGAGCAGGCGCAGTTGCTGGCGGATGAGTTTTCCCGTCGGGGCGTGCCGGTGCAACTCCCCGTGTTCGACCTCGTGGATACAGCGGCGGTGGCGCCCGAGGACGTCTGGCGCCTTGATGCTGGCGCGGTGCAGGCGGCGTCGACCCGCTACAACGTACAGGATGTGGTGGTCGCTCGCCTGGCGAGTCCCGCCGGGGCGCAGGCCACGGGTGACTGGAGCTATCTTTACCAGGATCGCCGCGTCAACTCCTCGGTGACCGCGCCGGACCTGCAGGCCTTCCTGCGCGACGGAGTCAATGTCGTGGCCGCCACCATGTCGGCGCGGTATGCGGTGGCCCCCACGGCTGCGGTAGACGGCGGCGTGCGCATGTCTGTCGCGGGCGTCTCCAGCTACACGGACTACGCGGCTATCGTCAGTTGGCTTGAGGGCCTGGAACTGGTGCAATACGCCAATCTTGAGCGGGTACAGGGCGACCGGATCGAGTTGCGCCTGCAGGCACAGGCGGACGCCGCACAACTGGCAGCCATCATCGAGCTCAATAACCGATTCGAGCTCCTGCCCCTGCCCGTTTCCGGATCGACCGCACAGTTGAATTACCAGTGGCGGAACTAGACCACACCGGCCGGATGATCGCGGGGGGTACGGTTCAGCGCCAGCTGTCGCTCGAGGTGCGCCTGCGCGACGACGCGACCCTGGACAACTTCCTGGCGCTGCCGACCTCGCAGCCGCTGGTCAGCGCCCTGCAGACGCAGCTGGACCCCGCGGGTGAGCCGTTTATCTACCTCTACGGGCCTGCCGGCACCGGCAAGTCGCACCTGCTGCAGGCCTGTTGCCATGCCGGCGCAGCCGAGACCCTGTACCTGCCGCTGTCCGCATTGCGCCAGTACCCGGCGCAGGACGTGTTGCAGGGACTGGAGCGCCCGGACCGGGTGTGTATTGACGATATCCACGCGGTGCTCGGTGATGCCGCCTGGGAACGGGCGCTGTTCACTTTCTACAACGACGCGCGCCAGCGGGGCTGCCGCCTCGTGGTGGCAGGCAATGCCGCGCCGCGCACTCTGGCGGTAACGCTGGAGGACCTGCGCTCGCGCCTGAGCTGGGGTGTTGTGTATCAACTGGCGCCGGCGGGTGACGACGACAAGGCCGCAATCCTGCAATTTCGCGCCGCGCGCCGGGGCCTCGCCCTGTCGCCGGCGGTCGCCAACTATATCGTCAGGCCGCACCCCGCGCGCTGAAGCAGCTGTTGAAGTACTGGACCTGCTCGACAAGGCGTCGCTGGCCCACCAGCGAGCCCTGTCCATTCCCTTTGTGAAAGCGGCGCTGGGCTGGTGAAGGCCCGGTGGTGGTCGCGGTAGGTGAACGATAGCAACAGCCCCGGCGTTTACTCCAACCGGAAACGGTCCGCGTCCAGATGGCAGGGGAACTGTTCCCGATAGCGATGCAGGGCGGCGCTGTCCAGGGTCACCCGGGCAGCGCCGTTTTCGTTCATGGCATCCACCAGGATAGTTCCGTCCGCCGCGACTGCGAGGCTGTCGCCACTGTACCTGAGTCCCTTGGCGTCGGAGCCGATGCGGTTGACGCCCACCACGCAGGCTGAATTCTCAATGGCGCGGGCGATCAGCAGCTGGCGCCAGTGATAGCGTCGTTGCTCCGGCCAGTTGGCGACATACAGCAGTAAATCGTAATCGCCGCGATTGCGACTGAACACGGGGAACCGCAGGTCGTAACACACCTGCAGGTTGATACGCCAGCCGCGCCACTCCACGACCACCCGCTCGTTTCCCGGCAGGTAGCGCTCGTGCTCCCCGAGCATGCGAAACAGGTGGCGTTTGTCGTAATGCTGCACCCCGGAGGGCGTGGCGAACAGCATGCGGTTGTAAACGCCCTGGTCGGCACGCACCGCGATGCTGCCACTCACCGCGCAATGGCGTTGGCGGGCCATGTCCAGCAGCCACTGTTCGGTCGGTCCGCCGGGGTCTTCCGCGTTGGCAAGGGCGTTCATGGAAAAACCGGTGGTGAACATTTCGGGCAGCACGACGAGGTCCGTGGGCGCCTCCAGGGCGTCGATCATCGCGCCGATCTGGCGGCGGTTGTCCTCGGGTTGCTCCCAGGCCAGTTCGCACTGGATCAGGGTGACGTTCAGATCTTGCATAGGCGCTGTGCCGCTTCCAGCAGTACCTGGTCGCTCTTGGCGAAGCAAAAACGCAGATAATGCTGCTCCGGCGGCTCCTGGTAAAAAATGGAAACAGGGATAGAGGCGATACGGTACTGCCGGGTCCATTCCCGGGCAAGTTGTTCGTCCGGCTCCGTGGTAATGGCACTGTAGTCCAGCAACTGGAAATAGGTGCCGGCGCTCGGGCGAACCGTAAACCGTGAGCCCTGCAGTGCGCTGCAGAACAGGTCGCGTTTGCGCTGGTAAAACGCGGGCAGGGTCGCCGGATAATCGGGCGCAGCCGCCATGAAGTCCGCCACCGCCAGTTGCACCGGCGTCACCGCCACGAAGCACACGAACTGGTGGACCTTGCGCAGTTCCGCTGTCAGGGTCGGTGGCGCGATACAGTAGCCGGTCTTCCAGCCGGTCACGCTGAATGTCTTGCCGAAGGAAAACAGCACGAAACTCCGTTGTCGCAGGGCCGCGAACTGCAGCGCACTTTGGTGCTGTTGACCGTCGAACACGAGGTGTTCGTACACCTCGTCGCTGATGACCAGCAGATCGTGGCGTTCGGCAATGGATTGCAACTGCAGCAGGTCCTCGGCGGTCAGGGTGGCGCCGCTCGGGTTGTGCGGTGGGTGAAGTCATGACCAGGCGCGTGCGGGGGCGTAATGGCCGCTGCCGCATGTTGCCAGTCCACCGCCCGAAGCTGTGCCGCGCAAGAGGTATGTGCACCGCCCGCCCGCCCGCCAGCGTGATGGCCGGTTCATAGCTGTCGTAGCACGGATCGAACACGATAACCTCGTCGCCGGGGCGCACGCAGGCGGTGACGGCGCAGAAGATGCCTTCTGTCGCGCCCGGCACCACGGTGATTTCAGTTTCCGGGTCGCAGCTGACCGCCCGGTGCCGCAGCAGCTGCGCCGCGATTTGTTCCCGCAGGTACAAAAAACCCGCCATCGGCGCGTACTGGTTGTGCCCCGCGCGGACATGCCAGGCCATTGCCTCCAGCAACCCTTCCGGGGCGTCGAAATCGGGAAAGCCCTGGGACAGGTTCAGGGCATTGCACGCATTCGCCAGGGCGGTCATGCGGGTGAAAATGGTGGTGCCGACGGCGGGCAGCTTGCTGTCTATCATCGCGCTCGCCCCGGTGCGTGGCGGGGTCTCCCCGCCGTGGAGCGCATGCGCTGACGCGGTGCGATCGCCTGCACGCCTCAGTTCTCCCGCTGCCCCAGGTTGGCATGCAAGACGGCGCCGTTGATCACCGGGTTGTGATGGGCCCAGCGGATCAACTCGGCGATTTCAGCCGGGTCGATCAGGCGATTGAAACTGTTCATCCCGGCGATCGCCGCCGCGACGTCCGGATCCTCGCCCAGGTGGGTGCGCAGCATTTCCGTATCGGTAAAACCGGGACAGATCATGGCGGTGTGAATGCCGCTGCCCAGCAGATCCTGGCAGGTCGCCCGCATCATGCCCAGCTGGGCGTGTTTGCTGACCACGTAGCTGAAGGAGCCCGGCACCGCTTTCTCCGACAGGGTGGAACCGATGTACAGCACGCTCGAGGATCGTGGCAGCAGTGGCAGCAGGCGCTGGTTGAGGCTGTTGATAGCGACGACATTCGTCGCCAGCACCTCGAGCAGGCTGTCGCTGGCGCAGGCGGTGGCGCTGTCCTTGCGCATCTGGCTGGCATTGTGCACCAGGGTCGCCTCGGTGCAGTCCGCCAGCGCCGTGGCCAGGGTATCGGCGGCGCTGGCGATGGAGGCAGCGCTCGCCAGGTCGCACGCCAGGTTGGTCACGCCCGGGACCGGGCAGGCCCGGCGCGCGAGGTTGAACACGGCAAACCCTTCGTCGAGGAAGGCGCGGGCCGTGGCGCTGCCGATACCCACGCTGGCGCCGGTGATGATCGCTGTCTTCATGTCGTTGGTCCTTCCCGGGCCGCGCGCCCCACTGTAATATACTGCGCCTGTTTGGGGCAGAGGCTCCGTGATTTGTGCGGTGACGTCAAGTTTTGGCTCCGCTACACTGGCGTGGAACAGTTGACCACCCTGTATATCGACAAGGAACGCCACCGAACGGCGGCCCATTACACCATTTTTTTCCGCCACCGAGCGCGAGCGCCTGCACGGCCATAACTATTCGGTGTCGGCAAAAATCGTGGCGCCGATGGAGACAATGGTTTCGCGGCCGATTACAACGTGTACAAGGAGCGCCTGGCGCGACTTTGCACGGCGCTTGACGAGTACCTGCTGCTCGCGGGTGAATCGCCGTACCAGCAGATAACGGAGGCGGGGGCCTGTTACCGGGTGACCTACGCCGGCCAGGAGATGTTGTTCCTGCGCAGCGATACGCTGGTCCTGCCCATCCGCAACGCCACGGTCGAGGAATTCTCGCGGTACCTGTTACAACAGCTGCTGGCCGACAGCGCCGGCGACGACCTGCGCGAGATCGAGCTCTGCGTGGCCTCGGGGCCGGGGCAAAAAGGCTGCGCCAGCTGGCGCCGGGCCTGACCATCGCCCATGGATGCGCCGTTACCCTAACGGGTTCATCGGGACGCCAGAAATCCCTGTTTCCTGTGCTACGCTTCTGCTGTCGAAATGTACACAACAATACCTCAAGGAGATACCGCGATGAGTATGAGCAGGAAGTTGGGTGCGGAATTTATCGGAACATTCTGGCTGGTACTGGGCGGTTGCGGCAGTGCGGTCCTGGCAGCGGCCTTTCCCGATGTGGGTATCGGCCTGCTGGGCGTATCCCTTGCCTTCGGCCTCACGGTGCTTACCATGGCCTTTGCGATCGGGCATATTTCGGGCTGCCACCTTAATCCGGCGGTATCCGTTGGCCTGATGATCGGGGGCGCTTCCCGGCGTCGGAACTGGTGCCCTACGTCATCGTCCAGGTGTTGGGGAGTTGCGGGGCGGCAATCCTGTACGTGATCGCGACGGGCCACCCGGATTTGAGATTCCGGTGGGATTTGAAAAAGGCGGTTTTTGCCTCCAACGGCTACGGGGCACACTCCCCCGGTGACTATACTCTGACCGCGGCCCTGGTGACCGAGGTGGTGATGACCTTCATGTTCCTGATCATCATCCTGGGCGCCACCGACAAGCGCGCGCCCGCCGGTCTGGCGCCGATTGCCATCGGCCTCGACTGACCTGATCACCTGATCAGCATCCCCGTGACCAACACGTCGGTCAGCGGCGCGCAGCGCCGGCGTGGCGCTGTTCGAAGGCGTGGCGATTTCCCAGCTGTGGCTGTTCTGGGTAGCGCCCATCGTCGGCGCGGCGCTGGGCGGCGCGTGGTCTACAGGTGGCTGGGCAGCGACGACTATGGACCGGTAATGCCGCAGTGCCGCAGCAGGGTTCCAATGCTCGGCTCGCGGCCCCGGAAGACGACGAACAAGGTCCATCGGCTCCCTCGAACGCCCGCTTCCAGGATTTGCGTCCTGAAGTCCGCGCCGGTCTCGGCGTTGAAGATGCGCTTCCTCCTCGAAGCGGGAGAAGGCGTCCGCCGACAGCGCTGGCCCGCGCTTGGCTGCAGTAGCCCGCCGCGTAGCCATAGGCGAAAATGTGGGAGAAGCTGTTCTGGAAGCGGTTGAAGGCCGGGGGCCTCGCCACCGCTACCTCGCGCCGTACCTCGTCCAGCAGCCCCTGCACGCTGCTGAATGTGCCGCTGCCCCACTCCCGGTGCAGGCGGAAGTCGAACAGGGAAAACTCCAGCTGCCGCACCATCGCCATGCCCGACTGGAAGTTGCGCGCTGCGAGCATCCTGTCCAGCAGTGCCGACGGCAGTGGTTCCCCGGTCTCGTGGTGCCCCGAGATAAACGACAGGGCCTCGCGCTCCCAGCACCAGTTCTCCAGGAACTGGCTGGGCAATTCGACGGCGTCCCAGGCCACGCCGTTGATGCCGGACACGGCGGCCACCGTCTGCTGCGTGAGCATGTGGTGCAGGCCGTGGCCGAACTCGTGGAACAGGGTAGTGAGTTCGTTGTGGGTCAGCAGGGCCGGCTCGTCTCCCACGGGTGGCGTGAAGTTGCACACCAGGTAGGCGACCGGGATTTGCAGGCCGGCGCGGGTCTGGCGCCGCACCCGGCAGGTGTCCATCCAGGCCCCGCCACGCTTGTGTGAACGGGCGTACAGGTCGAGGAAAAAACGGGCGATCACCGTGTCGCCGCGCAACAGTTCATACAGCTTTACGTCCGGGTGATAGCTGTCGAACCGGGCCACTTCCCTGACCTCGATCCCGTACAGGCGTCGTATCACTTCAAACAGGCCGGGCAACACCCGCGTCACCGGCAGGTAGGGTCGAATATCTTCCTGGGACACCTGGTAGCGGCGCTGGCGCAATTTTTCGCTGTAATAGCTGACATCCCACGATTCCAGCGACGAGGGCCCGCCTGCGTGGCGCGCGAACGCCGCCACTTCATCCCACTCGGCCTGGGCCTGCGGCCGGGACTGCCTGGCCAGCTGGTGCAGGAACGCCAGGACACTGTCGGTGTCATCGGCCATCTTGGTCGCCAGCGACAGCTGCGCATAGTTGTCGAAGCCCAGCAGTCGGGCCAGTTCCGTGCGCAGTTCGAGGGTTTCGACGATCAGCTCGGTATTGTCCCACTGGCCGCCGTGGGGACCCTGTTCGGAAGCCCGTGTGCAGTTGGCGGTGTAGACTTCCTCGCGCAGTGCCCGGTTGTCGCAGTAATTGAGTACCGGTGACAGCGAGGGGAACTCGAGATTGATCAGGTAGCCGTCTTTACCCGCCTGCCGTGCCGCCTGCCGGGCGTTGGCCAGGGCGGTTTCAGGCAGGCCGGCCAGTTCCTCGCGGGTAACCTCCCGGGACCAGGCATTGGTGGCGTCCAGTACGTTTTCCCCGAACTTGCTGCCCAGTTTCGACAGGCGCTGGCGCAGCTGTCCGTACTGGTGCTTCTTGTCCGGCGGTGGGCCACCTTCGGCCAGCCGGAAATCCCCAGCGCGTGTTCGATGGATTTGCGCTGCGCCGTGTCCAGCGCGCGTCGAATCCGGACTGTCCGCGATCTGCTGGTAGGCGGCACATTGGCGGTGCTGGCCCATCCAGGTGCCGTACCTGACAGCAGCGGCAAACAGGCGTTATAGGCCTCGCGCAGCGCATCACTGTTGTGCACGCTGTTGAGGTGCGACACTGGCGACCACGCCTGCGCCAGTTCATCCTCGAGATCTTCGATAGGCTGCAGCAGGTTGTGCCAGGTGTACTGCTCATTGCCAGCCAACAGCTCTTCTATGCGCTGTTTGTTGCGCTCGATCAGCTGACTGATCGCCGGCTCCACGTGCGCTGGCTCGATGGCGGAGAAAGGGGGCAGGGGTTGCTGCGCAAGCAGGGGATTGGGCATGGCAAGGCGTTCCGACGTAAGGACCAGACCGCGATTCTAACTGAATCCGGGCACCACCAATAATTATCAGCCTGGCGCGGTCGGCGGCAACAGCTCCCAGTCCTGTAGCACATGGTAACTCACGCCCTTGCGGCCCGGTCGCGATTCGAACAGTGCACAGTTCCGGTAACTCAGGGCAATAGTCGGTGATACCACCGGCGCCGGCGGAGCGGCGCTGCAGTTGCGCAACAGGGTGATATGGGGCTGAACGATTCCGGTCGCGCTTCCTGCCCGCGGCGCTGCCCAGGCTGTTGAGTTTTGCGCAAGGGCGCGAGTGGTTGTACAGGACGAAGGCCCCAGCCATAGTAAATCCCGGGTTTTGGCCAGTAGCCTGTCCGGTCGAGCTGCGCGTTGCCCCGCGCACCGGATTGTCCGCCAGCCATGCGTCCACTGACCGGCACAGGCGCTCGATGGCGGGTTCGCCCAGTTCGCCGATGAAGGCCAGCGTGATGTGGAAATTCGCCGGGGGCACACGCTGTCCGGCGCAGGCCAGCTGGCGGTCGCGCCAGTCGGCGATCCGCAGGGTGGTCGCGGCGTCCGTTCCAGGGCGAAAAACAGGCGCATCAGCCAGGCGACGGCTTTTTCTTCAATGGGGCGAAGCCGTCATTGGCGACAGTCGGTCCGTTCGCGGTTTGCGCCCGGCGCTTGCCGACGTTTTTCTGGTTGCGCGCGCGAGTTTTACGTTTGTCCACGGCGGTCTTGCCTTTCTTTTTCCTGCTCCCGGCGGCCTTGCCGGAGGATTTCAGTTTCTTGGGCCCGTTGTACTCTCGCCTTGAGGCCGGGCAGGGTGCGACGTTCGAAGCGCAGCGTCAGGTAGCGCTCGATGCTGACCATCAGGTTCCACTCCGCGGCGCACGCCAGGGAGACCGCCAGGCCCCTTGCCCCCGCCCGGCCGGTCCGTCCGGTGCGGTGCAGGTAGTTGTCGCCGCTGTAAGGTATGTCGTAGTTGACCACGAGGTCGATACCGCTGATGTCCAGCCCCGCGGCCACGCTGCTGGCGCAAACAACAGTGACCTTGCCTTCGTGGAAACTTAGTGCATGACCTGCTTGCGTTCCCTCGGTGCTCATTTCCCGTGCAGGCAGGCGCAGCGTAGTTTCTGGTAGCGCAGCAGGCTGGCCAGGCGCGCCGCGGTGGTGCGCTTGTTGGCAAAGACCAGTGCGCGCTCGGGCCGCCCGCTCGCGCAGCGCGCCGAGTAGCTTATCCTTGTGCTCCTGGCCGTCCGCCAGTATCAACTGGTGGAAAATACCGCCAGGGCTGGCGCACCTTGGCCCACGGCGATGGTTTGCGGCGATTGCAGCAGCGTCGGCGATGGCGCCCACACCCCGGTGCGAGAGCGCCGTCGAAAGCAGCAGTACTTGCCGGGTCGCAGGGCTGAACTCCGCCAGCCTGAGCACGTCGTCGCGAAAGCCCATGTCCAGCATGCGGTCCGCCTCGTCCAGTACCAGTGTCTGCAGCGCGCTGAGGTCGGCACTGCGTTGCTGGCAATGCTCCAGCAGGCGTCCGGGGGTGGCCACAATAATTTCCGGGTCCTTGCGCAGCTGCGCCTTCTGGTACTTGAAATCGGCCCCGCCGGTTATGGCCTGTGCCTGCACCGGCGACAGCGCCAGCAACTGGCGGCACTGCTTGAGCACCTGGCGCGCCAGTTCGCGCGTGGGCACCAGTATCACTGCCCGCGCACCGGGTCGCCGCGGCGCGGTTGCGGCGAGGATCTTCTGCGCCAGGGGAACCAGGTAGGCCAGGGTCTTGCCACTGCCGGTCTCGGCGCTGACCAGCAGGTCCTGCCCTTGCAGCGCGGCGGGCACGGTGAGTTGCTGGACCTCGGTGGCTGCGCTCAATGCCAGCGCATCGAGACCCAGGCGCAGCTGTCGATCAAGTTCCAGTTCTTCAAACAAGGTGGCGCGCTCCGCTGGGAAAGGGTTGGATGGAGTGGCCGCCGGTTCCGCGTGGCCCCCAGGTCCTGCCGGTGAGCTGCGCAACCGGCGCTGCAACGAACGGCCCGCCGGTGGTCTCCCCGCGGCGGGTTCGGGGTATTATATCCCCTGCGCGGGGCCGGCAGGTACCGCGGTTGGTCGATAAGCATGCCGTGATACGTGGGTAACAGGGTAATTGACGGGGAGCAGTAGGGATGGTGCAGGCAGTCAGGATACACAGGACCGGCGGTCCCGAAGTCATGTTGCTGGAAGACGTGGCGCTCGGACCGCCGGGACCGGGCATGGCCACGGTCGAAAATCGGGCGATCGGACTCAATTATATCGACACCTATCACCGCAGCGGCCTGTATCCCCTGCCACTGCCCACGGGGATCGGGCTGGAAGGGGCCGGGGTGGTGCAGGCCGTGGGGGAGGGGGTGGACCTGCAACCGGGTGACCGGGTCGCCTACTGTTCCGCCGGCTTCGGGGCCTATGCGCAGGCGCTGAACCTGCCGGCCGCCCGCCTGGTGAGGATTCCACCGGGCATCGACTTCGAGCAGGCGGCGGCGTGCCTGCTGAAGGGGCAGACCACGGAATACCTGCTGCAGCGGACCTACCCGCTCAAGGCGGGCGAGACCTGCCTCTTTCACGCCGCGGCCGGCGGCGTCGGTCTGTTGTTTGGGCAGTGGGCGCACAGTATCGGCGCCACCGTGATCGGCACGGCGGGTTCACAGGAGAAAGTCGAACTGGCGCTGGCCCACGGCTATGCGCATGTGATCAATTACCGCACGGAAGACGTGGTGCAAAGGGTGCTGGACATCACCGGCGGGCAGAAGGTGCCGGTGGTGTACGACGGTGTCGGCAGGGATACCTTCGACGTGTCGCTGGATTGCCTGCGGCCGCGCGGACTGATGGTCAGTTTCGGCAACGCCTCGGGCACACCGGCGCCACTGAACCTGCAGACCCTGGCGAACAAGGGCTCCCTCTACATTACCCGCCCCACAATGCTCACTTACACAATGACCGCGCAAGAACTGCAACAGTCGTCCGATGACCTGTTCACCCGTGTGCTGGCCGGCGACGTGCGCGTCGAGATTCACCAGCGCTATGCGCTCGCGGATGTGCAGCAGGCACACCGGGACCTGGAGAGCCGCAAGACCACTGGTTCCACGGTGTTGTTGCCATGAGCCGGTCGGTGCCATGTGCCCGTCTATCCGCCGCTCACCGGGCGGGACCGTAAAACATGTCAATGCAGATCAGGCCAGTGGTGCTGGAAGGCAGCGCGGTGCGCCTTGAGCCGCTGGCGCTGGAGCACGCCCAGGGGCTGTACAACCGGGGTCGCCATGCGCCGGACTGGGCGTTTTTGCCGCGCGCCTGTTTTGTCGATATGGCGGATACCCGCCAGTGGATCGAGGAAGCGCTCGCTGATCCCGGGCAATTGCCCTTCGCCTTGCTGGAGCGGGGCAAGGGCCGGGTGGTGGGCAGCACCCGCTACCTGAACATCCGCCCCGAGCACCACGCCCTGGAAATTGGCTGGACCTGGCTCGGACAGGAGTGGCAGCGCACCTCGATCAATACCGAGGCCAAGTTGCTGTTGTTGACCCACGCCTTCGAGCGGCTCGGTTGCGTGCGGGTGGAGTTC
>JAWKZM010000048.1:0-19961 GCA_041395965.1 Halioglobus sp. | reverse complement strand
CAATATCCCGACTATGGCAGTCAACTGGTGTCACTCAAGGGTAAGCCCGAACTCAGCGCAGCCTGGATGAAGGGTAAGACACTCGGCTTACTGGATGACCCCAACAGTGTCTCTGCCTACCAGATTCCCAAAGCTGCACTGCACCGGAGCGGCCTGGCGAACGAGCCGAAAATAGAGTACTTCCGTTCCTATCGTCAGCTTTACGGGGCGTTATTCGACGGGCGGGTTGACGTTATCCCCGCACTCCTGAGTAAGGAGGGCCCGGACAGCATGCTGCAACTCCCGGAGGGCCTTGTGCTGGAGGAAACGATTCCCGGTCCCGCCTGGTTTGTTCGCAGGGAGCTACTTGAAATGCCGGTGCATTGTGAACTGCAGGCCGCGATAGCAGAACTGGCACGGAAGTCGCAGCTCGATTACTTTCGTAACTTGCGCATGGCGCGGCCCTGTAATGCACAATAGTCACCGCCGATGGCTGGTCGTGACCTGGCTGCTGTTGAGCGTGGTGATGGTTCTTATTATCTACCCGAGCAGCCAGAAAATGCTCGACAACGCGATTCGCGAGCACTTGCGGGCGCACTTGCTGCTCACACTGGATGAGTCACAATTCGGAAATGCATCCAGCCGGGAAAATGATCAAAAGGCGTTGCAGCGAATTGGCGGGGCGATAAACGCAGCGCTGCAAAACCTCGTGGTCACCCACTGGTTTGCGGCCCAGAAAGAATGTGCGGTTCGGCTGCTGCGCATTGACGACGTCGCGATCGATAATGGGCCCTTTGGACACACAGTGTCCCTGAAATTGCCGCGCAACCAGATGCAGCGCGAGATTGTAGTTGGAGTTTCGTGCGCGCCGGGTTGGTGGCTTGCCCTCGGGAGTGCCTGTCTCCTGGGGCTGCTCTTCCTTGCGATCAATTTTTATTTGCCCTCCCCTCTGTCGAGAGCACAAAGGCACTGGTTCAACTATCTATTGGAGTGTGGCTACAGCGAGTCAGAGGCATCGTCAGCCGTATCCGGTTCCGGTGCATCCGGACGTGACTTGCTTCCCATCCAAACGGACTGTCTGGAGCGATTACACGACACCCAACTGCGGAATTTTTCCTGGGCGCTCAAGGTGGCCTCCGATGCCCGGGTGGCGGCGCTGGACGAGAACGCGTTGGACTGGTTCCTGTTGGGTCTTGGCGCTGACGCCGCCAGTATGTCCAGTGCGCTTGAGCTGGCGGCAAGCGAGGATTTGGTGGTGATCGATCTCAAAGCGATGAAGTTGCATATCCACGGACTGCGTGTGCCCATGAGCAGGACGCCGCTGTTTTACTACGCCTGGTACGCGATGCGACGGGTCGACGGGGACGGTTGGATTACCAATCCGGCGAGTAATCGACCCGATGCGGTGCTTGGTCAGCAATTGGTCCAACTCATGTCCAGGTTTGAAGGCCATGCAAAAGCAATAAATGATCTGCAGCGGGCGGGCCTCAAGGCCCGGACACTTGATCAGAATCGCAGTAAGATCAAAGACGATATTGTGGCCGCGCTGGGTGAGAGTCTGGCGCAAGCCTACCTCTTCGAAGCCAGCAAGCATCCCGACGGCCTCCACATGAGGTACCGCCTGCAAGTGGAATCATCGAGAATCCGGATCGTGAGCTGAGCAGCGGGGATTTTGTAACACACTGAAATATAAGGGAATTCAGTTTTAGAGACATCTCTAAAAAGTAATACATGTCTCCATTCGGCCTGCAGCTCTCTTCCCGCTGCAAATTGATCTATTCTGGAGTGGGTATCTCATGTCGCCTCATGGCCGGGTGCAGCACCCCGGCAAGTGCCGGCCATGGTCTGGTAGCACGAGGGCTGACGGGATACCCCGAGAGAGAATATGATTCAAACGTTTTTACGCAAAGGGTCTATAAAATGAACGAATTCAATGTGAACGGAAGAAAGGCCGGAATTAGCTGGCAGAGTTCGGCCAAGGCCGGGCTGTTGGCCGCACTGGCCGTGTTGCTCAGCGGCTGCTATACGCCTGCTGCATACCACGATTACACGCGAGACGGGACGGTGCCCTGGTGGTGCAAGGGCTCGCCCGACCTGACGCAACAGGAGTGCGTCAATTTTTCCCTGAGCCTGGATGCCGGTGTCTACGCTGCCAGTTCCTATCCGACGCTGGGAAGTTTTACCGCTGCCGGCGGCACCGAGATAGCGAACCGCCCGAACAACATTGGTGTCCCCTATACCCGGGTAGCGACCCCGATAGCCTTCGACCCCAATGCGCCTAACGTGGTTCTGTACGATGGCAATACGCCGACGGCACGCCAGGTTGGCGTGGCCTGGGAAATCGACTCAGCTACGGCACCTGAAGGGTTTGCCGGGGATAGAGACGTTTGGAGCCAGGATGGCACAACGGGCCATTGGTGGCTGACAGCCTGGGTTGTTCGCGGTTATGAAAACCACCCGAATGTTTTTGCCGCCTCTCATCCCTGCCTCACCAATACCGGCACCATTCTGACCAGCACCAGCGATAGTTGCTTCACCGCGTCGCATACCGAGCCTTTTGAGATCGTGGTGACCAATGACGATGGCTATTCCGCTCCGGGCATCGACGCGCTGGTAGAAGCACTTTACAGCCTCCCCAACGTCTCGGTTCACGTCGTGGCGCCGTTCGCCAATCAGTCGGGTTCCGGTGAGTCCAGAACCCGCAAAGGCTATGTGGTGTCGGCCAGTGCCGTCACGACCGCCAGTGGCAAACCCGCAACAGCCATCAGCAGCACGGACCCGCAACGATTTGGTGGTTCCGGTTCACCGGCGGATGCCGTGTTGTATGCGCTTTCCAACCTGAATCTGTCACCTGAACTCGTGGTGAGCGGTATCAACGCGGGCCAGAATATGGGCCCCGTGGTCACCGCCTCAGGCACTGTGGGCGCGGCGCGCATCGCAAGGCGCAATGGCGTGCCGTCCATCGCGACAAGCCAGGGGGGCATTGCCCCGCCGAACGATTTCCCCACGGGCAGAACCGCCACGCTGGCGCTGATCGAGGAGTGGCGACTGGGGCGCACTGTCAACACCACCAGCAGCGTGCTGAATATCAACATTCCAACCTGTGCGGCGACGTTCTCACCGCGCGGAACGCTGCAGACAGTCGTTGCGCCGGATCTGCTGGGACGCAGCTACACCACCCAGGACTGCGCGTCGACAGTAGTGACTATTCTTGATGACGTAGATGCTTTCAACAACGGCTTTATCGGCATAGCCGACGTCGGCGCGAGCAAGCCGCCAAACTGGCCCTGACGGGCTGTAACCAGACTCGCGGGCGGCGCCGATGGCTGTCTGTTTCCGCGGGTCTCTTTTGGCACTTTCAGTACGCCCTGCCGTGTCCCTCAGCGCCCCGCCATGCGGGGCGCTTTTCTTTGCCTGTAGGCAGTCGGTGAGCCATTTCCGCGCCGTGCCGCGCAACTGGACAGCCACACCATTTTTCATTATTGTGGCATAGTCACTGCCATTTCTCCGGATGAGTGCCCCGCTGTTGCCGGGAGGCGCCCGGGTAATCGTAAGCCACAAGGGAATCATTATGTCGCAAACGCCGGTCTTCATGGTTGTAAACCTGTCTGTTACAGATGTAGCGAGCTACCGCACGTATGAAAAAGGATTTTTTGGTTTCCTGAAAAAATACGGCGGGGAGTTCCTCACCTTTGACGACAACCCGATCACGCTTGAGGGCGAGTCGCCGCGTCCCGGTCGAATGATTATTTTCAAGTTTCCATCGGAACAGGCTGCCAGGGACTGGTATGCCGATGCGGATTACCAGGCCTTGAGTGAACATCGCAGGGCAGGCACCAGACTGGAATTCCTGACCCTGGTACACGGCATGCCCGCGCGCGCCTAGTGCACCGGAACCCGGTTTGCGTATCACACTTGTGGTTGCACAACGATTTTTGCGGCCGCGCCGGCGGTCTCCCTGACCAGTTTAGGTACGAGATAACCCGGTAGCCTGGCTGACAAGGCAGACACCAGCTCCCGGGCCCGGCTTTCCGGCACGTCAAAATGCGCGGCACCCTGCACCTTGTCCAGCAGGTGCAGGTAGTACGGCAGCGTACCGGCGGCAAACAGACGCTTGCACAGCGCAAGCTGGGCTTCCAGAGTGTCATTGACGCCGGCCAACAACACGGCCTGGTTCAGGACGGTAATTTCCCGGCGGCGTATTTCCAGCAGGGTAGTCGACACGGCATCGTGGATTTCACGGGCGTGATTACAGTGGATCACCATTATCGTCTGCAGCCTGGGGTGCACAATTGCCGCCAGAAGTGCGCCTGTTACCCGTTCTGGAATGACTACCGGCAGTCTGGTGTGAATACGCAGGCGTTTGACCTGGGGAATCGCCGCAATCTGATCCACCAGCGTTTGCAGTTGGTTATCCGTCGCCATCAACGGGTCGCCGCCACTGAGGATGACCTCTTCGATACCGGGGTCGGCGTGTATGTACTCCAATGCCTCGCCCCATTCCTCGCGACTGTTGCGGTTCTCGTTATACGGAAAATGACGCCTGAAACAGTAACGGCAATTGATCGCGCACCCACCGCTGACCAGGAGCAATACGCGACCCTGGTATTTATGAATGATGCCCGGGTGAGGAATAGTCGCACCGCATTCTCCCACGGGGTCACGTACGTAGCCAGGAGTTGCCAGCATCTCCCGGCCTGACGACAGTACCTGGAGTAACAAGGGGTCCTGCGGATCTCCATATTGCATTCGTTGCACAAAACTGCGTGGAACCTTTAGCGGAAAGTCGTCACAGGCGCCATCCGCGCTGCCGACATCAGATTCATCCAGGCCGAGTAGTTCGAGCAATTCACGGCGCGAGGAAACTATATTGCGCAGCTGATCCTGCCAGTCCTCGGTGGAGCGCATAATTAGACCTGCTGCTGTCAAGGTACGATTCCGGCGTAAGGCGACGTGACGGCTATTGTAGCAATGAATTGCCGGTCGTCCGACAGGAACGCCGCGGTGTATGGATGAAACGTAGGTCCGGACACGCGCTTCGAGAAGTTCCGGTGTCGCCTAAATCCCTTGAACACCGCTCGGATCTGCTGAGATACTCGCTGTTTCGGATGGCTTCGTCTTTGGCTCACTGACGCCGAGTTCGCATGCTGGTTCCCAAGCACCATGGTGCTAATCGCATAACAGGCCCGAGGGCAAATAATGTTCAGTACAGATGAATTGTGCAGCCTCCGTTGGGATCATGTCAGCGAGAGAGTCGAGGTCATCGACCAGACACTCCTGCCCCACGCTTTGCGCTGGTGCCATCTGGACTCGCTCGAAGCTTTCTGCCATGCCATCAGGACGATGCAGGTGCGTGGTGCCCCGCTGATTGGTATAACCGCTGCGTTCGGATTGGCGCACGCACTGTCGGAGGATCCGACAACAGAGCACCTGGCGCGCGCCAGTGCAGCACTACTGGCTACCCGCCCCACCGCCGTAAATCTGCGCTGGGCACTGGATCAGATTACGGCTTCCGTGCGCCACCTCGAGCCTGCGCTACGGGAAAGCGCTGCGCTGGAGAAGGCCCGGTCCCTGCGCGAAGCTGATATCGCCAACTGTGAGCGCATCGGCACCAATGGGTTAGCGTTGTTGCGCGGGCTTGGGGCGGGCAGCCCGATGAATATTATGACCCATTGCAATGCTGGCTGGTTGGCCGCGATCCAATGGGGCACTGCGCTGGCTCCGATTTACAAGGCCCATGCCGCTGGCGTGCCGGTGCATGTCTGGGTATCCGAGACCCGACCACGCAACCAGGGAACCAATCTTACCGCATGGGAGCTGCAGCGGGCCGGTGTTCCCTGCACCATCGTCGCAGACAACAGTTGCGGCCAGCTAATGCGCCAGGGCAGAGTGGATTGTGTGATCGTGGGCAGTGATCGGACTGCAGCAAACGGGGATGTGTGCAACAAGATCGGTACCTATCTGAAAGCGCTCGCGGCCGATGCCAACCAGATACCCTTCTACGTGGCGCTCCCGGGATCGACGATCGACTGGTCATGCCAGGGTGGTGAGCAGATACCCATCGAGGAGCGGGATGCATCGGAAATCCTGAGTATCGCTGGGCTGGACGCTGCAGGGGAATTGCGTGAAATCAACCTGGCGGGTGCACACAGCCGCGCATTGAACCAGGCCTTCGACATAACGCCCGCGGCACTGGTTGAAGCACTAATTACGGAGTACGGTAATTTCGAGGCAAGTGAGCGAGGACTGCAGCAACTGCGGGATACCATGGCGGTCGCTTAAAGCAACGCGGGCCTTACGCCGGCCCGCCGGTAAAGCTAGTAGTAGTCCAGTTGCAAATCATAGTCTCCCAGTTCATCGCGCAGGCGCCGCTCTTCGAGGCGTTGTTCCGCCAGACGCCGCTTTTGCACCAGGCGTTGTTTTTCGGAAGACAAAGGCACCAGGTCCTGCAGCATCTCTTCGGAGATGTCCCCGATCGCGGGCTCAAAGAGATCGTCCAGTGGCTCCGGTGCCGAGGGTTCCGTATTGCGTTCTCCCATAAATCACCTCCCGATGATCCTAAACAAGGCAACTCCCCAGCCCGGTCTCGTTACCGGGCATTCGAGGCGAGTAAATCAAAATTTGCAGAGTGGAACAACGAAATAATTTTGTCAGTTTTCCGCATATCCAGGCGGGAAAAAGTCCGGTGGCGCGCCGCCGTCCCTGGCACTCTCCCTGAACCACACTACGTCCCTGTAGCCACAGTCCCGGTCGTCGGATGAGCAAGGGCGAGCCACCGTGTGAATGAACCAGCAATTTTGGTGCCAGTTGTTCCGGTATGACATAAAACGCAGGACGACAGCGCACAGGGCAACCAGGAATCAATGTCCACGGTGTGTCCGCACCTGTCCGGACACACCGTGGACACATGCCGACAGGATTGGTGGCGGGTGAGCTTATCTTGCGTGGATATGACCGGCTGGTTAGAGTGGCGCAATGCCGCCACCTGCCCTCTCGGGCCCAAGCAAGGAATTATGATGACGTTGTTGCGTACACCGCTGGACGCCCTGCACCGGGAACTGGGCGCCAAAATGGTGCCATTTGCCGGCTACGATATGCCGGTGCAGTACCCCGCCGGGATTATCCGGGAACATTTACATACCCGTGAAGCGGCTGGCCTGTTCGACGTGTCCCACATGGGGCAGGTGGTCGTCGAGGGACCAGGCACCGTTGCCCTGCTCGAGTCCCTGGTGGCGGCGGATATCGAGGGGCTGGGTATAGATCGTCAAACTTACGCGCTGTTTACCAACGACAACGGCGGCGTGCGTGATGACCTGATCATCACGCGCTGGGACGAGCAGCGATTTTTCCTGGTGGTCAATGCCTCCTGCAAGGTACAGGATATCGCCTACATGCGAGGGCGTTTGTCAGGGCAACAGCTCACCGTGTTGGAAGACCGCGCGTTGTTGGCGTTGCAGGGACCGTCGGCGCGCGACGTGATGCGCTCGTTCTGTGCGCCGGCAGCACAGTTGGTTTTCATGCAGGGTTGTCGCGGCGTGGTTGACGGGACGGAGGTCTATATTACGTGTTCTGGATATACCGGTGAGGACGGCTTTGAGATATCCGCGCCCGCCGCAGCGGCTGAGCGGCTGGCGCGACGCCTGCTGGATGCTGACCCGGTGCGGGCTATAGGACTTGGTGCGCGTGATTCGCTGCGCCTGGAGGCCGGCCTGTGCTTGTATGGCCACGAACTGACAACAGAAATCGATCCGGTGCAGGCGGGGCTCGCATGGTCTATCAGCAAGTCGCGTCGACCGGAGGGTGTCCGACCGGGGGGATTCCCCGGTGCAGAGACGATATTCCAGCACATGCGAGACAAGCCGGCACTTTGCCGGGTGGGCCTGCGCGTGGACGGCAAGAGGCCGGTGCGTGAAGGTCAGGTGATTCTGGATAATTCGGGCAGACAGGTTGGAGAAATCAGCTCTGCCTGTTACGGCGCCAGCGTTGGTGGGCCCATCGCGATGGCCTATATAGAGCGAACGCTGGCGCAGCCTGGAACGAGTCTTCTGGCGGTAGTGCGGGACAAGCCCCTGCCTGTTAGCGTGACGACCCTGCCGTTTATTCCCCAGCGCTATTTCCGGGGTTGAGTCGCGATGCCAGTGCGGGTTTACGCAAGGTGCGCCAGCGCCGTTTCAGGCTTGACCAACGCCCCAACGAGGCAGTGAGCAGCGGTTGCGGTAGATGCACCCAGGCCAGCCTCACGGCAAGGATCAGCAGCAGTAGGCTGGCGCACAACGCCAGCCAGTCTCGCGGCGTCAATTTCCCGGCAGTGCCAGCCGGCTGCCCTGGCAGGCCCGCACCGGCCACCTCTACCGACGTTTCCGCCAGCGCAAGCAACTCAAGTTGTGCAGTCTGTGTGTTCCACCAGGGGAACTCGCGAGATGGCAGCACATAATGTCCCGGTTGTTCGATGACGTAACTGATGCGAATGATGCTGCGCGCGATGGACTGGCCACGATTGTTGCTGTTTTCCAGTACCGGTGGTGCCGGGTAGGCCGCCAGCCCCGGTTGCTGTATCGCTGAATAGTCGGGGAGCATCACAGCCAGTACGTCCGACGCTTCAAAGCGAATCTCCTGCTCAAAGGCATCGCCCACCCTGAGGCCCTCGAGATTCCTGTCGAAACTCTGCGTGACCGTAAAGCTCGGTGCCGCCACCCACTGCCCAACCTGTTCCAGGTTCTTGGGAATTATCACGTTCAACCGGCTGGAAGGACTGCGCAGTTCGCCGGTGACATCCCCGTTATCCCCGCCGTTTACCTGGACGTGCGCGAGCACTGGACCGATGATGAAGTCCCCCGCGCGCTGGGGATAGACATCGAGCGTCCATCGTTGCATCACCCAGGTGTGGCCTTCCCGGATTTCACTGGCATTGGTGGCAAATAGTTCCGTTTGTACTATGACCAGACCCGGTACTTCGGGAATACTGATTCGCGTGCCACCGGTAAACCAGCGGTCGGTGGCGATTTCCAGGGTCAGTTTGACTTTCTGCCCAGGCACGACATTCCGGTCGGGAGAAAGTGAGCTGTCGATCAACAGGCTACCCCTGGCCTGTAGGTCGTCGATGGTGTCGCCGTAGGCCAGTGTGCAACAGCAAAACAGCGCCAGCGCCAGCAGACGCCAACCACGCGCGTGTCCCCGGTGCTTCACTGCGCCTCCTCCCGCTGGGCTTCCCTGTCGCGCAGTTGCATGCTGAACTTGACCGCCAGAAAGCTGGCAGGATCCTTCTGAACGCCGCGCAGCCACATATCGCCGGTCGCGGGGTCCCGCAGGATATCCTCCGCTGTCAGCTGCTTGATTTCGGCTTGCTGCCAACTGATTTCGTCGGCTCCCTGGGCGGGTATCGCATCGTCGCTACCGAGTTCCTTGTCCTCCCCGCTGACCCCGGCCTCCTGCTGCTGGCTTTCGCTCAGACGATTGATTTCCTCGATGATCGCTTGCACGCGCGCGCGATTTTGCGCGGCCCCGGGGTAGCCGGGATTGCGTGCCAGCAGCCGATCATAGCGGTTTACCGCGCGGACATAGTCGCGCCCGTGGGCGCGCGCATTGGCCTCGTTGAACAGGGCGTCATCGCTGTCCCGGCGGGAAAAGTACTCCGCAGCCAGCATGAACTGCTCGTCGTAGTAATATGCCAGTCCCTTCCACATAGGATCGGTAAATCGTGCCGCGGCATCCTGGTAGTGACCCAGTTGCATCAGTAATCGCCCCTGCTGGTCGCCGGTAAGCCAAAGATCCGCGAACCAGTGACTGTCACCCGGTGGCGATTCCCTGACGGGCGTGGACAGCTCCTGTGCGTTGGTCGCCGGCGAGGCACCGGCCAACACTACCGGCAGTAACAGGCAGGCCCAGGTCAGCGTCCAGCCCTTTCTGAACCACATCAGGAATAATGCCATGGCCGGAAAGACCAAGGGGTAGCCACTGTCGAGCCACGGCAAGGCACTGTCGCTGGCTATCACGTAGTGACTGTCAATGCGACGATTGAGTTGGCGCACGTCCTGGTCGTCCACGGTCATCGCCACATACTCACCCCGGTTGTCGCTTGCCAGATCCTCCAGGGATTTTCGCTCAAGCGCGGCGACACCCGGCGCTTCGGTTTCGGTACCCACGCCTTCGACCAGCAGTTGATGCGGCCGACTGGAGAAGTAGCTTGCAAACGCCCGTCTGCTGTCGGCTCCCAGCCCGTCGGTGAACAACACGATAGTGGCCGGCGCGGTTGTTTCCCGCAGTATCTCGTCCACGAGAGGCAGGCTGTACTCAGGGAATTTACCGTTGCGCGGCATGATCGAAGGGCTGATAGCCGCAAGATACTGATTGAGAATGTCCTGGTCCGCTGTCAGTGAAAGGACAGTATGGGCGGTACCGGAATAGACTATCAGCGCTGTTTTCTTATCCGGACGCAGCTTGAGCAGGTCAGAAATTTTCTGTTTTGCCCGCTGCAAACGACTGGGCTGCACGTCGGTTTGCTGCATGGAGGACGACACATCCAGTAGGATGACCAGGGCCGAGTCGTCCTCGCTCAGGGGCGAGGGTTGCTGGCGCCAGGCGGGCCCCATCAGTATGAGCAGTGTCAATGCCGTCAACAACAGGGAAAGAGTGCGCGGGTTTATCCAGCGGGTGTCGACGCGTTGCAATCGCAGGTGCTCCAGCAGGTGTGGCGCGATGATTCCCCCGAACATATCCCGCCGGTTACGTTGTCGGTTGTGGGTGAGTACGATGGCGAACCATGGCAACAGCAGCAGGGCCCAGGCCGGTCGCAGGAAGTGAAAGTGCTCGAGCGCGGATACGTCAGGCAGCATGGGAACCGCCAAGTCGGGAAGGCCTGCCGCGCAGGGAGCCGATCCCGTGGTAGACCGTGTAGAGCACCATGGCTATGCTGATGGGCAACCAGTGCAGGCTCTGGCGCGGGCGAAAACTCACGGTCTCATACAATTCCGGTTCGAGATCCGCGATGGCCTGGTAGGCCCCCTGCAATGCTTTCTGGTCCAGTGCCTGGAAATGTTGTCCCCCGGTGAGCTGCGAGACACGATCAAGCGTGTCGACGTCAAGCGCGTCTTCGCCGACGGAGGCGGGATCTCCGATGGCAATAGTATAGATCCGGATATTGTAGGCGGCCGCAACCTTGGCAGCATCAATGGGCGGCACTGTGCTGCCGGTATCGTTGCCATCGGTCAAAATGATCAGGACCCGGTTGTCAGAATCGCTATCCTTGAATAGTTTGATGGCCAGACCGATCGCATCGCCGAATACCGTACTCTGGCCCGCCATGCCAATTTCGGTTTCTGATAACAGTTGTTGCCACACCGCGTGGTCATCCGTAAAGGGTGTTTGCAGGTAGGCCGCGCTGCCAAATACGATCAACCCCAGGCGGTCGGAAGAGCGCTGCTCCGACAGTTCCGCCAACACGTGTTTAACAGCCTGCAGGCGATCCACTGTTTCACCATCGGGCAGGACGAAGTCGCGTGTCTCCATTGAGCCGGACAGGTCCACGGCTACCATCAGGTCTCGCCCCGACTTTTGCTGCTCGATGGGCGCACCCACCCATTCCGGCTTGGCCGCCGCCAGTACCAGGCAGAGCCACATGAAGCCAACCAGGAAGAGTTGCGCGCGGTCCCGTCGCAGGATCATTGCGCCGCTCTCGGGCCGTTGTTCACTGAGCTCCACGAGCTTGGCGAAGAACGGCACGCGTACCGACTCCCGGCTTTCCCGGTATGCGGGAAGCAACCGCATCAGCAGGGGCAATACCAGCAATGCTCCCGCCCAGGGATGTGCGAGCTCAATCATGTTGCGCAGCCCGGTGATTACGCAACCAGTTCAGGCTGGCTGCCAGCAACTGCTGCCTGGACATTTCTGTAAGCTTTGTTCGGTTGTAAGTTCCGATGGACAGCAATTTGCCCTGCTCCGCCGAGAAGGGTGCGGGGGTGCACCGGGAGTTCAGAAAGCGGACCCATTCTTCCCCCGAGAGGCGCGCGACCCGCTCCCGCGGAAAAGCCGCCAGCGCCGCCAGTTTCAACAGTTTATTCAGTTCGGTGAGCCAGGCGTCGCCATTGGCGGAATTGTCGAGCTGTTGTAGCAGTGCAATGGCTTCGCGACGATAGCGATTGCGGTACCAGTGGACCAGGCTGCGCCAGCCGCGGCGCAGCAAGTAGGCCAGGAGTAACGCCGCCAGCCACGTCCAACCCGCTGTTTGCGGGAACCAGCTGATGTCTGCGGGGGGTACCGCCTCCACGAAATCACCCAGCGCATAGTTGCCGAAAACCTCCGGCAGTGGCGGGGCACTCACCGCAATACCCTCTGCCCGCCCAGTTTTTCCCGCAACTGCTCGGTGACCGGGACTACCGTGTCGACCGGCAGCACAGTGACCTGGTGACGGTTGAGTTCCCTCTGGACATGCGCAACGGAGCTTTCAAAGCTGGCTTCGAATTTCTTGCCCAATCCCTGGCTGGAAGGATCTATTTGCAGCTGGTGCCTGCATCGCTGACTACCAGCTTGTCGGCCCGTGAGATGTCTCTCTCCAGCGGATCGAATACCAACGCACAGATAACGTCATTGTGTTGACTGATTCTACGAATAGTCTTCAGTGTGGCCTGATTCCAGCCGTAGAAATCCGAAATCAACACGACCAGATAGTCGTGACTGACGTTTCGCTCCAGTTTACCCAGGGCCTGCGCGAGTGCATCAGGGCTACTGCCGGGGCCAGCCGTCACAGTTAGTTCCCTGTTCATGGCGCAGAGGTCGCCCAGCCAGCCTATGACCCGGCGTGCGTTGCGTGTCGGCCTGACCTCCACGGTCCTGCTGTCGTTAAACAGGATTGCCCCGATCCGGTCGCCCACCGCCAGGACTCGCCAGGCCGTGACTGCCGCGACCTCGGCAGCGATTACAGATTTCATTTTTGCTGGCTGCCGAAAAACATGGGCATGCGTTGGTCGACGACGACGATGACCGGGCGGTCGCGCTCCTCGGTATACACTCTGACATGGGGTTTGCCCGTGCGATTGGTAACTCGCCAGTCCATATTGCGAATATCATCGCCCGGACGGTAGTGGCGCAGTTCATCGAAATCCAGCCCACGTCCCCGTAGCCGGGAGCGCTTCCTGCCACTGAGGAGGGAGCGTACCGGCTGCTGCGGCAGGTAGCTGAATCCCTGGGCGGTGAAACGCAGTCTTACCAGTGCGCGCAGGTTGGTGTAGACATCCTCGTCGGTAGGGGTGCTCATGACCCGTCAGCCCACAGCAACCTGCCGGATAATCTCATCGATGATAGCGTCAGGCGTAACGTGGTCAGCCAGGGCATCGTAGGTCATGATCAGGCGGTGGCGCATTACCGAATGCAATACTGAACGCACGTCATCCGGGTCGACGTAGTTCCTGCCGTCCAGCCAGGCGCTGGCGCGGCTGGCGCGGTGCAGCGAAATGCTGGCGCGGGGGCTGGACCCTGTGTCTATCCAAAGTCCGAGTTTATTACCGAACTGGTCGGGCAGCCGGGTAGCCATCACCAGGTCGACGATATACTGCTCCACGGCGGTTGATACGGGCATCTGCTGGATCGACTGCCGCGCGGCGAATATGTGTGATTGCGAAATCGCCTGCGGCTGTGCGGCCTGCCGGGCCTCCTCTTCCTGCAGCATGCGCAGGATGGTCAGCTCGGCGTCCGCCCCGGGATATGCAACGGATATTTTCATCATAAAGCGATCCATCTGCGCTTCGGGCAGTGGATAGGTGCCTTCCTGTTCGATGGGGTTCTGGGTCGCCAGCACCATAAAGAGCTCAGGCAGCTTATAGGTCTTGCCCGCCACAGTAATCTGGCGCTCTTCCATTGCTTCGAGCAAAGCCGATTGCACTTTGGCTGGCGCGCGATTGATTTCGTCGGCCAGTACCAGTTCATTGAATATAGGGCCGGGCTGGAACTGCAGTTCGGATTTGCCTTGGTTGTCCAGGTATATCTCGTTACCGGTCACGTCCGAAGGCAGCAGGTCCGGGGTGAACTGAATGCGTCCGAGTCCGGCCTCTAAAACCTGCGAGAGCGTCTTGATGGAACGGGTCTTGGCGGTCCCCGGCAGGCCCTCGAGCAAGACGTTGCCATTGCACAGCAGCGCCAGGGTAAGGGTCCGTACGACCTCCTCCTGCCCGATAACTGCTCGCGCCATCTGATCCATCATGCTGCGGACTGCGTTGAGGTCTTCGCTTGACACTGTGCGCTCCTGTTCTGTCCAGCCAGGCGCCGTGCCCGGGATTTGCGAGGGTCCAGTATAGCGGTATCAGTCCGGGTTTTTCAGGCGGCCCAGGCGCGTTCAGCCCTGAATTGTTGCGACAGGTAGTCCATCTGGTCTGCCAGTACCCTTTCCTTGGCCAGGAAATGCCACTCCCAGGAATTGGGCCTGAAAGGAACGGCCAGCAGGGGCATATGAGCCTCCTCCGGTGTCCGATTGTCCTTCTGCCAGTTGCAGCGTTTGCAGGCGGCGACGACATTCTCCCAGCGATCCGTGCCCCCGCGCGAAGTGGGCATTACGTGGTCACGGGTGAGTTCCCCGCGCAAGTACTGCTGGCCGCAATAGAGGCACCGATGGTCATCGCGGCGAAAGAGGGTGCGGTTGCAGAGCGGCGGAGTGAAGTCCTGCTGGATCTTGCCCTGGATGGCGACAATGGGTTGCAGGTCGATGCGCGAGCGCGCACCGTTGATACGCTGGATGCCGCCAAAAACCGGAGGCAGCGTGTCGCCTATGCCGTAAACGACATCACCCTTGGCATAGGCTGTTACGGCCTCGTGCAGTGTAATCCAGCCGCGAGGCTGGCCGGCGAGGTCAAGTCGCAGGATACTTTGCATCGTTTCCCACCCACAAGTCTGGGCTAAAACTACTGCAAATTGGTGGCAACTACAATCGTGATTATTGGCTTCGGGGTAGCGGAACCGGGGTCGTTCAGACGCGGTAGTGTAGCTCGAACTCCTCGATTGGCAAAGGCTTGTCAAACACGTAACCCTGCAGTATGTCGCAGCGCATCTCAGCCAGGCGATCGGCTATGGCCATAGTTTCAACCCCCTCGGCAACGACTTTCAACTGGAAATTATGGGCCAGGTCGATCACCGCTTTTACGATCGCGAAGTCTTTTTCGGATACCAGCATGCGGCGTACAAAACTCTGGTCGATCTTGATTTCGTTGACCGGGAGATCACGGAAATAGGCAAGTGAGGAAAAACCGGTGCCGAAGTCATCGATAGATATCTTTACCCCGATATCCTGCAGGCGTGCCAGTTGCGCGAGCATCCGGTCCTGGTTGTCGATCATGATTTTTTCAGTTACTTCAAGATTGAGCCGGGACGCGTTGACGCCGAATATTTCCAGCGCATCGGTCACCACCGAGAGGATATCGTTTTCCAGCAGGAGGGAAGGACATATATTTACGGCGATGGATAAACTTTCGGGCCACCGAGACAGCCTGCTTACCGCTGACTTGATTACCCACCATGTCAGAGGTTTTATGATCTCGTTTTTCTCGGCCAGGTCGATAAACTTGTCCGGGGTGATGACCCCCTGGTCAGCGCTGTGCCAGCGGATGAGCGCCTCGGCGCCGATCAGCGTCCGATACCCGGCGTGTACCTTGGGCTGGTAGTACAAGTGGAATTCTCCGACATCCAGGGCCTTGTGCATCCTTGCCAGCAGCTCGCTCTCCTGTTTCAGGCTCATCGCGACCTGCGGTGAATATACCCTGAACAGGTTGGATGAGAGTTTCGCCTCGTTCAGCGCCATACCGGCTTGCTGCATTGCCAGCGCCATGTCCGAATTCTGTTCGTTGAGTTCAGTAAAGCCCGCTGTCACCGTCAGTGGCAGGGGTTTCCCTAGGTGATAATGGGGTTCCTTGAATACCCTGGCGAGCTTGGCGCCAGCCAATTCGAGTTCGCCTCGGCTGCCGATATCCCGGAGAATGACACAGGCGCGGTTCTTCTTCAGGAAACTCCACTCGTCCTTGGTGCGCACCCAATCATTCAGTCGCGCGGTAAAAGCGCCCTGCAATGCGTTATTTATGTCCTGGCTGCGAATATCATCTGACTCTTCGTGCGCCAGCTCCACGAGACCCAGTATGCTATTTCTGGCCGTGGGCATCAGATAAAGAACTCTTCGCCGGAAATACCGTAGGTCCCGGTCAGCAATTCCCTGGTGATCCAGCGCTCGCCCTCGGCCGCGACTGACTGGTTGTCAAGATCAACTATCTTCGGGGTTTCAAGCCGGACTTTGTCAGCCGTCATGACGATGACGAGTTCCGGTTTAAGGCGACGTGTGGCGTTTTGCGCGACTACGATAGCCACTTCCCCCGTGTTGAGTTCCACCATGGTGCCCGTCGGAAACAGCCCGATGGCCTGCACAAATTGCTCAACCAGGGCCTCCTGGAACTTGGTGCCCTTGCAGTCCAGCAATTCCTGCGTCGCTTCATGGGATGTGCGCGCGGTCGCGTAGGGTCGGGGCGTGATCATTGCATCGTAGGTGTCCACCAACCCTGCAATTCGCGCGAGCAGCGGTATCGATGCGCCCTTTATCCCGCGCGGATAGCCCGATCCATCCATGCGCTCGTGATGATTTTCAATAATGCTTACAATTTCGATATCGACATTCTTTGAATTGGAAACCAGGTCGGCGCCCATAGTCGGATGTGCCCGGACGATGCGCAACTGCGTCGCGGAAAGATTTTCCGCCTGGTCCAACAATTCGGGGGGCAACTGGGTCATGCCGATGTCACACATCGCGCAACCCACGGCGAGTTTTTCCAGCTCGTGGCGATGGAGGCCGAGATGTCGTCCCAGGATCGCCGCCCACACGGCCATGGACACCCCGTGATGGTAGCGGTACTCGCCGCTCTCTTTCAGGCGCAGCAAGGCGGCGACCGCTTCCTGATTGCGGAAAACCCCCTCAATCAGTGGATTGATAGCGGCCTGCACCGTGCGGATATCATTCTGGGTACCATTGCGCAACGACTCAAAAATGTTATCCAGAGTTTCGGCGGCGCTCTCGAAGGAGACCCTGGTGCGGGCGAATTCATCGCGTAGTTTAAGGCGCGCGCCGGACTGGTTCGCGGTCGGGGCGACGGCGAGCTTCAGGGACTGCCGTACGCCGGAATATTCGGCGTCGACGTAGACGTGATCCACGTAATTGGATACGTAGAGCACTTCCTCGGAATCCCGTATCACGAAACCCTGGAGCGCAAAGGGTGTTTCCAGCCACGGCCTGTCCAGCTCGGCAACAAACATGCCGGGCTCCAGGTTCATGGCGGGTAGTTTTACCAGTCGCACAGAGCACCTCTCAGAACTATCCTAGTTGTACCAGACTAGGGATATGCCTCGAACGTGTCGAATGGAAGTGATTGAAAAAGAGAACTCCATCACTGAGCAGTGAGGCAATTGTGACTTTTTCCTCGTTCTGATGGGGCTAGCTGGCGGTCCATGTGGCCGTGACCTGTACCTGGCCACCACACAGAACCTGGCCGCGGAAGACCTGCCCCGAGTGGACCTCGCCAACCCCCGCCGGTGTGCCGGTCATAATGATGTCGCCGTCTTCCAGCGTGGTGAAGCTGGCCAGTTCCCGCAGAATGTTTTCGGGACCGCGCAACATCAATGCCACACCGCCCGCCTGGCGCAGTTCGCCATCTACTTCAAGTCTGAGCTCCAGTCCTGCGATATTCGCTGGCAGCGGCACAAATTCGCTGAACAGGGCGGCACCGTCAAACGCCTTGGCTCGCTCCCATGGCAGGCCCTTTTCCTTGAGTTGCGATTGCAGGGTGCGCTTGGTGAGATCCAGCCCGAAGCCGACCGCTGCCAGTTGCCCGCCGACGATGGTGAAAGCCAGCTCACTTTCGTAGTGCAGCGCCTCCCCATCCCTGTTTGAGCGGAGGGTGTCGGTAATCGCCGAGTTGGGTTTATTGAACACCACCATCTCATGCGGGACTTGGTTGCCCAATTCCTCAATGTGCGCCACGTAGTTGCGGCCCACACACACGATTTTTGACGGATATACTGAAACGCCGGCTACGTTTATGAATTGCATGCCCGGAACAAGCCTGTGGTGCAAGGTAGTTTGATCAAGGCCGCGCGACAGCTCAACAACTGCCCCCGGGCGCCAGGTTGCAGGTGCCATTTTTGCCTGCCGCCAGTGACACGGTATAGATCTGGTCAACGGGCAGCGGAATGGTAATCGTCAGCCCGTTGTATTCAACCGCGTCGTCATTCTGGGTGTCGCAGGCAAAGGCCAGGGTGTAAGTGCCCGCGGGCACGAAGCCGGAGGCGTACTCCCAGTTGCCGGTCAATGGGTTCACCACGAGCGAGGCGACCGCAAAGGGCGCCACAGCATTGGCCGGCGGTGTCGTCACGCTGGCCGATGTGTACACATCAGCCAGGCGGGAACTGGCGATCCCGGTTCCCTTGTACAGATAGACCCGGTTGCCGGCCGTCGGGGTGGCTTTTTCGCTGCAGGGTGTGACGGAATTGAATAGTTGGCTGTCGACCTTGCCGGACAAGGTTGCAGCTGTGAGGTTGTTCTCAACCCGTATGCCGGTTGCCGAAAGCCGATATTCAGCAGTCGTGGCCTGCAGGGCCTGTGCGAGACTGAATTCGATGGTAAAGGGTTGAGCGCCCGACGCGAGTTGCATACCGGGCAGGTTGAGTACGCCACCCGTGACGGTGATAGCCTTTAACAGGTCATTGTCTTCCTGGACATAGGAATTATTGATGCCATCGGCGATGATCGTGATGCTCACGGCGCTGTAGGTACCCGGATCGAGCGACAGGTTCTGGATCACGCGTAGCTGATTCACGCCCTGGTACTTCAGCAGGTCGACCTGGAACGTGTCCACATCGACCAGCCCGAGTTCGTCGATGGTAAAGCGATCGACCACCACATCCTCTGCCCCGGTGCGCTTGAAGGTGATCTTGTCTACCCTGATCACCACCTGCTTCAAATCCTCGGGCACCGCGTCCGACAATCCCAGGGTAAGCAGCGCCGGGTTGCTATCGTTGCCATTATTGTTGCAATCAAAGCCGCAACCGCAGCCGCCCAGCGGCAGCAGCAGGGGACCCAACAACAGCGCCAAACCTATCTTCGATGAAATTTTCATGCTCCCGTAACCCGATGCCTCAAACCGGCCTGCAAATCATGTAATGCTGAATGCCTACCTCAGGGTCATTCAGTGACTCCACCTCCCAGCCAGTGTCCTCCACCAGCCGCAAGGCGTGTTTCCTTGAGTACATTGCCACTTTCAATGGATGATCGGGAAAGTAATCGATAAAGTCAGGCGGGCCGCCCTTTTTGACCGCGTCGATAAAGTGATCCTTGTGCTCCTCGACAAACCCGGGCTTTTGCTCCCAGGATTTTACCAAGGCGTCCATCCAGCCCTGCCCGGCCTGGGTGAGTTCATTCACGAACAGGCTGAACAGGATTCTGCCACCGGGTTTGATGTAGCGACGCAACATCTGCAGCATGGCCACATAATCGTGTGGCGCAAGGTGGGTGAACACGGAAAACAGGCAGATATAGTCGAAGCTGTGCTCCTCCAGCGCAAGGCGGGTATTGGCCGACAGGGGTTCGCCCCCCGGGATGTACATTTCGTTATGGGAATTGGAAACCTGAAAGCTGAATCGAGGATCGGAAACGTTGGTTCTCAGGAAGTTGATCAGGTCAGGAAATACATCGACCCCGGCATAACGCCCTATAGGTAATTGTCGGTCCAGAATCGCCTGTACCAGTTTGCTGCCGCAGCCCACGTCCAACAGGCTCACATTGCCAAGATCCTCAAGGCCAAAATTCCTGCACAGCAGTGCAATCAAGCGCGCGCCCTCCGCGACTGATGCCACCTCATCGCCCCGTGTATTTCCCCGCCGCAATTCTTTTGGAACTTTCAAAACCAGGTCGGACATGTGATCTCCGTCGAAATAGTGGAACTCTGGGACTCGCGCATAGGCTCGTGCAG
>JAWKZM010000047.1:0-20289 GCA_041395965.1 Halioglobus sp. | reverse complement strand
AACAGGAATACTGCGACATATACAAATTTACCGGCAGGCGAATATACGCTGCGCGTACAAGGTGCAAACTCGGCGGGCATCTGGAATCGCGATGGAATCAATCTAAGAATCCATGTGCTTCCGCCTCCCTGGCTCTCCTGGTGGGCGTACGGGTTGTATTCTGCTGCACTGGGACTACTGATATGGGGATTGCATAGAATTTATCGCAGCTATGCCATAGACAAAAACTCAAACGAGCTTGCGAATGAGATGTTCGAAGCGGAAAGCAGGGCAGATGACGAATTGCAGGAGCAATTTGAAATTCAGGAAGAGATCATAGCCTCAGCTTATGATCATAATCAAACTACATTATCCCTGTTGGGTGATTGCATATCGGTTCGGAGCTCAAACCATACAGAGGAGCCTGGGAGAAAACTCGCCAAAATTAGCGTCAGGCGTATTTCTGCATTGTCGAGGCTTGAAGACTGCCTTTACTATCAAGCCGGGGGTCCCAGAGTTGATCTCAACAAGTTCACAGACAGCATCATTTCGGACTTACTAGCTGCGTCGACCACCAAACCGGAAACTGTTATATCCATCAACGAGGTCACCTCTACTCTTATACCGGCTGACTTGGCGTCAAGGCTCGCGATCATAATAGTTGAGCTTGTTGAAAATTGCCTTTTTCATGCGTTTGCCGCTGATTCACCGGTAAACTATATACATATAACCATGACACCGCGGACATCTTTTCAGCCGTTCGCACACTACCTTGAACTTACTGTCCGAGACAGTGGAGTCGGATTACCTGATGACTTCGATGAGTCAGTGTTTGAAGATTCGGGTATCGCCATTGTCCATTCGATCATTGAGAGCCTGGGTGGCGAAATCGAGTTCTCCAGGGTGCCCGGTACCTTGATCTCTATGGTCATTCCAAATCCCGATGCTTGGTAACTGATTCGCAACCTGTCAATGTCAATCCGTTTTCACTCCCTGATCCAGTGATGTATTGAGGTGGGCGTGGCTATACAAATCAGGTGTAAGTAAATATAGTCCCTCGTATCCATGACAGCGTTCGGGCTGCTATCGTTTGGGAATGCAACGTGCAAAATAGTGAGATTCGATTTCATGCTTTCGGCAGATCCTGCCACCTCGTCGTTGGGGATCATGTTGATCGAGGTAAGGATCTGCTGGCGTTGTGCAGGGATGAGTTGACCCGGCTTGAAAATAAATTCAGTTCGTACCGACCTGAAAGTATCACCAGCCGGATAAATCAGTCGGCAGGAACTGGCTATTTCGTACCTCTCGATCCTGAGGCATTGAGTCTATTCAGGTTTGTTGATGCCCTCTGGAAGGAGAGCAAACACGTTTTTGATCCGACGACCCGAATATTGCAGGATTGCTACTCCGGCGAGGGAACACTTCGTGCATCTCCAGATCAGTTGCAGGGAATGTTGAAACTGGTTGGTTGGGGGAACGTTGAAATTTCCGAGAACGGCGCGCACATGTCGAAAAAAGGCATGTTGATTGACTTGAACAGCTGCGTACGCCCTTATGCGCTTGACTGTGTACGCAGGCTCCTGTCAAGCCATGATGTCAAGTATGCATTTATAGAAATGGATCAGGACGCTGCGACCATTGGCAGACAACCGGATGGCGCAAACTGGCTGGTGGGAGTGCGAGTGCCCAAGGGGCCTCGAGCGGCGATCATTCGTCTCAAGCTGAACAATAAGGGCTTTGCCACCCGGGGGGATTTTGAGCAAACGGCTATCTGTAATGGCGAGCGCTTCAGTCGTGCCCTGAGCCCGGTTGATGGTCAACCCATCCCCGGCTTACTCTGCGTCGCCGTCATAGCAGACACCTGTCTTACCGCCTGCAGTGCTGCCAGTGTCGCTCGGCTGAAAACCGAGGCCACTGGTCTGAAGTGGCTGGAAAAACTCGGGTTGCCATGGCTGGCCGTGGATCGGCAACTGAACTGCCATGGACCCTTGGCGCATTAGCGCCTGCCTCTCTAGTGACCACTGAAACGCGGTTTGCGCTTCTCGCGTTTTGCTGCAAAGCCTTCCTGGATATCCTGCGACTCGAGACACTGGATCTGCAGACTCCTTGCTAACTCCGCATCAATCCCACCTGTTTCTGCCTGCCGTAAAAGCGCCTTCATTGACTGCACCGCAAGAGGCGCAAGCTCGGCGATGTGCTGGGCGAATTCATGGGTAAATTTGGTCAGGTTTTGCGGTAAAACCAGGTGATCCAGGAATCCAATTTCCAGCAGAGCGCTTGCCTGGAATTCCTCCGATGCCACCAGTACCCGTTTGGTAACGTTCACACCGAGGCACCGGACGAAACGATTGATCCCGGAAACCGGATAACACAGGCCGATCGCTGCTGCCGGGACTCGCATGCGAAGCCCCTCAATTCCGATACGAAAGTCACAGCTTACCGCCAGCTCAACTCCGCCGCCGTAAACGTCGCCGTTCATGGCACAAATTGTAGGTACTTGCATTTCCGCCAGTTGCCCGGTCATTTTCTGGAATGCGTCATCAGCGATGTCTCCGTCGCTCAACTCCTGCAATGATGCACCTGCGCAGAATGTCCTTTCACCCTCCCCGGTGACTATTAGTACGCGAACCTGCTCGTCCGCTGCCGCTTGTGCAAGTCGCTCCTGGATTGCCTCCAGCTGTTCGCGACCCAGTGAATTGTGTCGCCGTGGATTATTCAGAACGAGCTGGGCAATATGACCAACCCGGCTGTAAAGTATGGTGTCCGTCATTCGTTAATCACTTACAGTGCCTTCGCTGAGTGTGTCACAGCAAGACCGGAGCGGCTATCGCCCGCAAGCCGATGGACACGGGTATTGGTGAACAGCATACTGCAACAAATTTGGAGTTACAGGCAATGATACGACGTTGTAGCTGGTGTGGCGATGACCCCTTGTACGTCACCTACCACGATGAGGAGTGGGGTGTACCAGCCCGCGACGACCCTACCCTGTTTGAATTTCTGCTGCTTGAAGGTGCGCAGGCGGGTTTGTCCTGGATAACCGTGCTACGTAAGCGAGAACACTACAGGCGCGTATTCGACAATTTCGATGCAGAAAAAATCGCCCGCTACAGCGACAAAAAACTCGATAAAATTCTTATGAATCCGGGCATCATTCGCAATCGACTGAAAGTGTATAGCGCGCGCAGCAATGCCCGGGCCTTCCTGCAGGTTCGCGAGGATTGCGGCAGTTTCGCACGGTACATCTGGTCATTTGTTGACGGGGAACCCATACAAAATCGATGGAAATCCACGCGCGAAGTTCCAGCATCCAGCCCGATTTCCGATGCCTTGAGCAAGGATATGAAAAAGCGCGGGTTCAGGTTCGTCGGCTCCACAATCCTGTACGCGCACATGCAGGCGACAGGAATGGTAAATGACCATGTTACCGAGTGCTTCAGGTACCGGCAATGCCAACGCCTCGCGTCCGCCAACCAGTCCGCCCGGTAGCCGCTTACCCTGAATGATCAATAATGGGCTGTTAGACTTAACGGCCAAACCAAGAGACTCCCACTTGCCCGCCTCTCCCGCCATCAAGCCCCTATCAACCAGCAGAAGCGTCTGGCGACTGGCGTGGCCGACTATCATATCTAATCTGCTGTTCACCACCGTGGGTTTCGTGCAGATCAAGATAGTTGCGCAGCTGGGCACCTCGTCGGTGGCGGCTGTGACAACGGGAAACCGGGTATTCTTCCTGGTACAAGCCGTTCTAATGGGTGTGTCTGTGGCTGCCACTGCCATGATCTCACGGAGTTGGGGCGCCCAACGGGTCCAGCAGGCGGAATTAATTGCCTGGACCTCCCTACTGATTTCCGTCGCGCTGGCCGCCCTGCTCAGCATACCGGTCGTTCTCGCTCCCGGCGCCATCGCAGGCTTGTTCGGGCTCGACGAGGAAACGACTGCACTGGCTGCCACTTTCATCTTCTGGATGGGCATCTTCAATGTATTTACGGCGATCAACATGATACTGGGAACGGCTCTCAGGGCGACCGGCGACGTTATTACGCCCTTATGGTTCCTGCTGTTCAGCTCGTTGTTTAATATGGCCTTCGCATACATGCTGGCGTTCGGTATCGGCCCCCTGCCCCAACTGGGGGTCGCCGGCGTTTCCCTGGGGGGCAGTTTCGGCGCCGCGCTCATCACGATAGTGTTCGTCCTCGTCTGGTGGCGCGGGAGTTTCAATCTCAAGCCGTTGAAGAAGTTTGCCTTTGACTGGACTGCTTCCCGTCAATTGATCACCATCGCCGCGCCGTCGGTGCTTGAGCAGGGCATCGTGCAGGTGGCATTCCTGGCTTTTTTCGCCATCGTTGCTCACTATGGTACGAATGCCTATGCCGCCTATGGTATTGGCATTACCCTGGTCGCATTCTCTATCGTAATCGGTTTTGGCTTTGGCATTGCCACGGCTACGCTGGTCGGACAGCAACTCGGTGCGGGCCAGATAGATCTGGCCGTCGCTGCGGTTTCCCGTTCATTGCGCATGTCCGTCGCCGCCATGACAGCGCTCACCGATACACATGCTCGCATGGTTTGCCGAGGCCTGGCGCACTACATAGTCGACGACCCGGAAGTCATACACCTGACCGTAGTCTTCATGTACATCATCGCCCTGGCGCAGCCGTTGATGGCCTTCGAATTCACGCTGGGTGGAGCGCTGCGCGGCGCATGCGGCGCGACACGCGATTCCCGCTGATCGCGACCTTCTGGCATCATTGTGGGGCGATTGATCCCACGCTGCTGTTCCTCTGGCAGGGACTGTCGGTTTACTGGATTTTCTCCGTCATGCTGCTGGATTACGGCATCAAGGCGTCGCTGCTGATGTCGTTATCCGCTCGCGCGCCTGGCTGGAAGTAAATCGACCTGTCCCGCTGTATCCGGCGCGACTCAGTGGACACAGACAAATAAAATACTTAGAGTTGGAATTCCAGAATTCGCAGTAGGTCATCGGTTCATTCTGCCGCCCCCCTCTGACATGAGAGCACATAAAGCCCCCGCCATGACCGGTGACGCGTCTCCCTTCAACCGTACCGTCCAGCACGATGTCAAACGCTCGGCGATACTGTCGCAGGCGGCCAAGCTATTCAATTACAAGGGCTCCAGGGCAACCACGCTGCGGGACTGTATCGCCGAGAGTCTGTGACAGACCAGCCTGTATTACTATGTCAGCACCAAGGAAGACCTGTTATCAATGCTACATGGCCGCGCTGCAGCATCATCATGGCAACCTGGACAAAATCGAGAGCCGCTGTCCAGCATCGGTGACGCATGCCTGCGCTTTTCCTGCAAATCTTCGAGGACTGGCTTGCCGCACAGGAGGCGGGGTCCTCATATCGCCGCCCTGCTGGAGATCGCGGCGCTCAAGGGGCACCACCGTGAAGTCAGAGGCACAATACATCGCGCTGTTCAAGCGGCTGCGAGAATGTATCCGACTTGGCATAGCCGAGGGCTCAATTCGCGATTGTGAACCTACCTCCACGACGCGCGATACTGGGCTCTCGACTGGGCATTTTCTGGCTGCACCATATTCCCCTCGACAGGGTCATGGACACCGGCAGAGAAGCGTTGGATATTCTGGCGCATGGGATCTGCGCCGGTGTGCGCGCCCCTGCCACCGCGCTAAGCCCAGCCGATTCCACAGGAAACAAAGCCGTTGCGAGGCTTCGACCGGGATGAACAGAACCGGCTTAAGCAGGAAGGCATTTTTTCAAGACCAGGACGGGGATCTTCAACAAGCAAGGGTTTAACAGGACATCCCTCCCGATAGAATCCACTGAATTCCTGGATGTATCAGGGGGCGTTCTGTGTCCCATCATCAGGAACAAGGAAGACCTGTTGTTTCACTGCTACGTGCGCTCACTGGACATCATCGAGAAAATTCATTCCGAAGCGGCAAATTCCGCCAGCACCGGACGACGAAGGCGGAGATGACCTGCCGCCAGACATTCTACGTGCAGAATTCCGATCAGGGACCCTTGATACGCTACAACACCATCACTGCGTTGCCCATGGAACGCAGGCTGGAAGAATGGCAAGCGTACCGAAAGGTCCAACGAGCGTTTTGGCGCATTTCTCAAGGAGGGAATTCTGGACGGCAGCGTGCGCGCGATAAATATTTTCGTGGCACAGCAACTGATCGCCGGCGCGATCAACGCTGCCATGGATCTCCGGCAATGGCGCGATGTCGAGGACATAGACCGGGTTTCAATTGACTACTTTGATGTGTTTTTCAACGGCCTGTTGCCTCGCGAGTCGGCATAACCAGGCTAATTTTCAGGAGTACATTTGGTGGCCAGAGACCTGGATAAACTGCTCAAGTTTCTCGAAGTCGAGCGGATCGACAAGTACCTGTTCAGTGGCAACAGCCCGAAGCGTCCAGCACGTATCTTCGGCGGTCAGGTGTTGGCGCAGGCTCTGAATGCGGCGACCAGACCGTCGAGCCTGCCCGCGCCCATCACTCGATGCATGTATTTTCTGCGTCCGGGAGACCCCGGCAAAGCGAATCTACCATGTTGACCCCATTCGGGACGGCAAGCTTTACCACCAGGAACGTGGTTGCGAAACAGGATGGGATCGCCATTTTCAGTGCGTCCATCTCATTCCAGTTGTCAGAACCCGGCCTGTCCACCAGTGCCATGCCGCAGGTTCCCCCGCCGGGGAACAGGTCGGATCACGCCCGTTGGTCACGGCTGGCGCGGGAGCACCGGAAAAATTGAAGCGCCCGTCGTCCATCCGATCGAACGAATGCGGCGTTGCGCCAGCGGGATTTTCTTGACCCACAATAGGTGGAACCAGAGCAGCAAATCTGGGTTCTGCGCCATGGGCAACCTCGGAGATGATCCGTGCAGGCACCAGACGGTCCTGGCGTTTATGTCGGATTTCGCGCTGCTGGGCACCGCACTGCTGCCCCACCCTTACACCGGCATGAGCAAAAACCTCCAATCGGCCAGCCTCGACCACGCGCTGTGGTTTCATCGCCCGTTCAGGGCGGACGAGTACCTGCTGTATTGCCTGGACAGCCCGACCGCGGCCGGGTGCCGGGGCTTCAGCCGCGGCGCCTTTTACACGCGTGACGGCATCCTGGTCGCCTCTACTGCCCAGGAGTCGCTGCTGCGCCCGCTGCAGAGCTAGTTGACGCGCGTCTCGATTTCTTCGCCCAGTGCCAGCAACTGCAGTCCGACGCCGTTGTGGCGCAGCCGCGTAACCGAGCGTGGCGGGCCAGAAAACGAGCGTGCCCGGGCGATCCAGCACCCTGGCCGACCACCGCGACGTGACGAGAAAATGGAGCAAATACCACGGCGGGATTTTCAAGGACAAGCAGCTGCTGCGGTACGACCCGCCAGGCGAAGGTCCTGCGACTGCTCACTCTACCGCTGCTGCATGAACCTGACGCAGCCAGGCCTGCAGCGCTGCGCCAGCAGCGCAGGGAGGAGCCCCAGCGAAAGCGGCGTCCTCCTTCACTTGCCGGTTTTCGCTATTTTCCGCCGAGAGGACCGGCCGTCTGGCGTGCGCGGAGCAATGGACTGCTCCATAATTCCGTGTCTGCTTTCCGCGCTGCGCAAGCTGTGCAGCCACTTCTTCCGCCTGCTGTAGCCCGCGCGCGCTGAGGCCCGGGTCGACGACTCTCTACAACTCGCCGCCGCTTCGCCGTGCCTGACCAGGTAGATGTCCATCAGCCGAGTGCGCTGCCCTAGCGGTAGGTGATCAGGTTTTCGCCAGTTGCCTGCCATCACCTGCAGAAAAGGTGATCATTGAAATAGGACAGGGATACCTTCGAGCCGCTGTAAGAGCTGCGCGTCACGAGCAATTGAAGATCGGCTCATACAGCTGGTAGGTTTTTTGTTCCCCAGGCAGGCCCAGCACCTGGGCAACGATAGTCGCCAGCGTGCCTCCCGAGGTAAAGATGCCAACGGTTTTGCCGGGCCCCTGGTCGCGCATGACGTCGGCCAGCGCGCGCCGGGTACCGCTGGAAAACTCCTCCAACTCTGGATGCGAGAATCCACGCACTCTGGCGACACCCAGTAGTTGAATACTGCATCGATTACCTTCTGGTAGTCCTTGCTCGAAGAGAGCCCTTTCTCCACCAGAGCCCGCACCCCGGGATTACGCTTGACGACCTCGGGCATCAGGCATTTGAGCTGTTCGTCATTCTGTATCTCATTGAAGCGCGGATCGATATGGTGCGGGACTTCTGCGGGAGTACGCACTCGCCAAAGCCAGTGAGTCTCGCGCTGACGCGACGAGGTCGCCACTATAGATGGCGTCAAAGTGGATACCATGATCGCGAAAATACTCACCGGCGAGCTGCGCTGGCGACACCCCCAGTTCGGAAAGCTTGTCGTAATCTTCCGCGCCGAGGATGCGGCCGTGGCGGGCCGTAAATGGTAGCCATCAGGCGGTCTCGGGTGAACTTTGGGTTGGCGGTGAAACGCAATTCACGGCGTGGGGGAAAAAATCCTCCACGTGGCCGCTGTGAATCTTCTCCTGTAAGCCCTGCCAGAATGACGCCTCGTAAATGTCGCTGTGGAGCGTATCGAACACCTGTCGCGCGCGCTGGTTGCCGGAAAAAAACAGGGCGAATTCCTCGGGAAAAATGTCGTTTGGTCCCACGGTATACCAGGGCTTGGTCGACATTTCCTCCGCCTCGGTCCGGGGCTTGGGTATCTTGCGGAAGTGCAGTCGGTCAGCGGCACAATCGTCATAATCCGCCAAATACCACCCGGCCG
The DNA here is from genome assembly GCA_041395965.1 of Halioglobus sp. Classification (GTDB taxonomy): domain Bacteria; phylum Pseudomonadota; class Gammaproteobacteria; order Pseudomonadales; family Halieaceae; genus Marimicrobium. Next base: position 11,548 of record JAWKZM010000047.1, on the reverse strand, counting down.
TGGCGCGTCACGCCGAAATTTTCAGCACAACATATCGCCGGGAAAATATTGGCGGCCGCCAGTTGCTTGATCGCATTACGTCTTTCATCCATCACCGCCTCGACCTGCTCATCCGTGGCATTGCGCAAATACAGGTTCAGCGGTGTCATGCGGCGCTCGACATAGACATGCTTGATGACCAGCGCCTTGCCGTGTTCCTCGATTACCGACGGCTACCTTGCGCAGCTCTTCCATCAATTCATCCGGAAAACGCTCCCTGGCGAACGCCAGGTTAATTGGCTCCCTGCGTATCCGCCATGCGCCCCGCCCGGTCCAGCGTTTTAACCAGCGCATACTTCGCCTTCACCTGTTCCCGCGTCATGTCCTTGGGCGGCGTAAACCGGTCCTTGATAACCTTGAACACGAAATCGTAGGAGGGAAGCGTAAATACCGTCATCACCATGCCCTTGATTCCCGGGGCGATATGAACTGGTCGGTGGTACTCTGCGCATATTGCCGGTAAGCGCAGCGATGGTAGTAGGTCTTGCCATGTTTATTGTGGCCGATGGCGCTGTAGATCTCGGAAATGGGCTTGGCCGGCATCAGTTGCTGCAGGAATAATACGTTCTGCGCCGGTATGCGCATCCACCAGAAAATACGATCGCGTAGAAAGCTGAACAGCACTGACCATGTCCGAGCCGAACAGGATGGTGTCCACGTAAACCCCGCCTGCCTCGTTGTGCAGGATGGGAAGGACTATCGGCATGGACCGACCGCCGGCGAGAATGCGCCCCACGATGTAGGCGCCCTTGTTGCGAAAAAAATGGTGCTCAAGCACCTGGAATTCCGTGTCGTCCTCGTTCAGGTGAAATAGAGCCAGATTCCTCAGGATCGCCTCGCGAATATTGTCGATATCGCGATCCATGTCCTCGTAGGGGATTGAAAAAGCGAAGTCCTCGAGCAGCTTTCGCAGCACGAGCCCAGCGAGCCCTCCAGCTATACGTGCGATAAACCTTGCTGACATCGGCAGGTGGCATATCGCCGTGGGGGAAAATACGAATACGTATTCATCGCGGGTGCACCCGGTGCTTGAACACGGCGCCCATAGACGGAGTTAAAAAATGTCTCGGCAATTTCGTGAACTATCGTGCCCCGTGATCATCTGCGCATACAGTTGCCGCGCCTGTCGCCGAACTCCAGGTTGTGCAACCCGGGACCGCGATGATCTCCACATACTCATAGACCTGGCGGGTCTTGGCCTTGTAAAGATCGATGCGCCTCCGACAGAAGCGTTGCGTATGCCATGCCAGTCCGCGTTCTGCGAGAGAACCGGGTCTTGGCTGCCAGGGTATTCTGGAATTCCGCGAATAGGATTCGAACCCGTTCGGATGGCGCGCGAATCGCTCGCGCGTTTCCATGTTACCGCCGCTTCCTGACTATCACCCATTCAGAACATGCACGGCGGGACGCACAGGTGGCGCAGTGCAGGGGCATTCGCTGCTGTGGGTGCCTCACAACATCTCCGGGCAAACAACTCCAGTATCACGGGATTGGTAACGCTCAACAGCATGGACCCAACCTCGCCGCGCCTGCCTGCTGCCTTCCAGGGAAGCAGCCAGGCGTTCGACAATCCTACCGTGCGAGCCGACCAGTGACACTTCATCAATCAGCTCGTTCGGCACCAGCGCCTGGGCCTCGTCCTTTTTCCCCGCGGGTACAGTTCCTGGATGCGCGTGGCCACATCGCCGTAACCCAGTCGCGCAGCATAGTCATGGTCAAAGTTCTTCCTTGGCCCATGCCGCCGATGTACAGTGCGAGCCAGGGCGCAGCGAATCAAAAACCGCCGCAGGGTGTGTTGGCCGCCACCATGACAAAAGGCCTTCCTCGAAGTCCTGCAAGCTCTTGCCATTGCCCGCCTTGGCAAAACCGCGCTCAAGATGGTCACCGGAATGGCGTACTTGTTCCGGGATCATCCACACCGGGAACACGCCGTCGGCGACTTCGCCGGCGCACTGGAGCCAGCCGGGGCAGCGGATGCGGTGTAAATTGGGTAACTCGGGGCAACCCTCCAGTATCGACTTCAGTGGTTTCCCAGTCCGGTCGTACCTGCTCCGGTGACGGGGGCACCTGGTAAATCTCACCGTCGAATTCCACCGGGCCCTCGCGCCCCATGATCTTGCGCATGATCTCGATGTACTCCCGGGTCCGGGTCACCGGCTGCCGTGGCACGCCGTGCAACCCTCCACTACGGGCTGGAAGCAGCCGGGATCCCGCAATAAACCGCCCGCCCGACAACTGGTGCTCGAGGGAACATGGCGGTCATCGCGCCTGGCCGGCGTGCGCGCCGACATCTGCATGATCGCGGTACCCACCCGGATCTTCGTGGTCTGGGCGAGAACCCAGGCGGCCACCGACACGGCATCGTTGCCGTAAGCCTCCGCGGTCCACACGGAGTCGAAACCCATGGACTCCGCCTGTCTGATCAACTCCATGGGTATGTGAATTTGCTTGCCGGAATAGCCCAGCAGAAAGCCCAGTTTCATAGATGTTCTCCAGTAAAGGCCGGGGCGAACCAGCCCGAATGATGGTAGTCAGCCGGTGCCAAGGGCGAGGCCTAGGATTTTGCCTGATGCGCGTCGTCAATGCCAAAAAATGTTTGTCGCGATGCGTGGTCAACGCCGGTGGCGCGCCGCCTCGGCGTCACCACGGACACCTCCTCGGGCCACTTCAATACAACAGGCTGTACAGTTTGCGCTGGTATTCCACGGCCAACGGGTCGCCCTTGCCCAATGACGCAATGGTGTCGAGGAGCATGCGTTTGGTGGCGCCGTTTCCGTGACCGAGGTCCTTGCGCAAGATGGCGACGAGCTGCTCCATGGCCTCCCGGTACTGCCCACGGTTGGTGTATTGCACCCCGAGCTGGTAGCGCACGTCGAGGTCATCGGGCCGCTCGGCCAACTGGCGTTCAAGCGCCTCGATTTCCGGGGACTTCGCCGCCTCCCGCTTGATTTCCAGCTGCGCGCGCAACTGCTCGTAACCGGCATCCTGGTCCGCCATGCGCACACCGTCCAATACGGTTTGGGCCTCGTCCAGGCGCAGGCATTCGATCAGCGCGTGGCAGTAGGCGAGGGTGATGTCGTGCCGCTGGCGGGAGTCCGTCCAGGCCTGGCGCAGGGGTGTCAGCGCCGCGGTGAAATCGCCGCGCTCCATGGCCTCGAGGCCCTGTTGCATCAGGCCGTCCCAGGGCTTGGGCAGGTATTTCTCCCGCATCTTGCGGACAAAGGACTCCGACTGCGCACCGGCAAAGCCGTCGACCGGCTGCCCGCCCTGGATGACCATCACGGTCGGCAGGTTGCGCACCCCCAACTGCTGGGCGATGCCGGGCTGCTGGTCCGCGTTGACCTTGGCCAGCAGGAACGCGCCCTTGTACTCGGTGGCGATCTTCTCCAGCAGCGGCATCAGCACCTTGCAGGGCGCGCACCAGTCGGCCCAGAAGTCCACGACAACCGGGCGTTTGTGGGATTCATCGATAAGCAGCGCTGCCGCGTTGGTCTCGTCGATATTGACTATGTAATCGGCCACTGGCTCCCCCTGCTACCGTTTAATTGCCTGCCCTATGCCAGCGCTGCAAACGCCGCGTTTCTCAGTGCGCGGGTTTCAGCCCCAGCACATCCTGCATATCGTAAAGGCCCGCCGGCTGCCTCGTGAGCCAGCCGGCAGCGCGCACGGCGCCGCGGGCGAAAGACATGCGGCTGGAGGCCCTGTGTGTGATTTCCACACGCTCGCCGTCAGCGGCGAACATGACTGTGTGATCTCCCACGATATCGCCCGCGCGCACGGTGGCGAAGCCAATGGTATCGCGCTGGCGTGCGCCGGTCTGGCCCTCGCGACCGTAGACGGCCACTTTGGACAGGTCACGCCCGAGGGCCTCCGCCACGACCCTGCCCATGCTCAGGGCGGTGCCGGAAGGCGCGTCGATCTTGTGCCGGTGGTGGGCCTCGTAGATCTCAATGTCGACCTCATCGCCCAGCACCCTGGCGGCCATGTCCAGCAACTTGAAACACAGGTTGACGCCGGTACTGAAATTGGACGCCTTGCAAACGGGGATGGCGGCCGCCGTCGACTCGATGTCGCGCTGCTGGGCGGGCGAAAAACCCGTGGTGCCGATGACGAGCGCCACGCCCTGCTCCCGGCACAGGGCGAGGTTGGCCAGGGTCGCGTCCGGGACGGAAAAATCGATCAGCACGTCGATTTCCCCGATCACCCCGGCCAGTGAGCTGACGATGGCGACACCGTTTTTACCCTGCCCGGCCAGTTCACCGGCGTCGGCTCCGAGCAGGGAACTCTCGGGGCGCTCGATCGCGGCAGCCAGCGTAAGCCCTTCCGCCTGGCCGATGGCCTCGACCAGCGTCCGGCCCATACGCCCGGCAGCCCCGGTAATACCGATTCGTGTCGTCATAGTTTCATGTCGTCAAAAAAGTTCTTAACACCCTCAAACCAGCTGGTCTGGCGCGGGGACTGGGTCTTGCCGCCCTCGCCGAGGCTGCTGCGCAACTCCTCCAGCAATGCTTTCTGCTCCTTGTTGAGCTTGACCGGGGTTTCCACCACAACCCGGCACAGCAGGTCGCCCACGCTGCCGCCGCGCACGGGCTTGACGCCCTTGCCGCGCAGGCGGAACAGTTTGCCGGTCTGTGTTTCCGGCGGGATCTTGAGTTTCACGCGCCCGTCCAGTGTCGGCACGTCCAGGTCGCCACCGAGGGCGGCGTCCACAAACGGAATCGGCACTTCACAATAGAGGTTCTTGCCGTCGCGCTCGAAGATCGGGTGTTGTCGCACCGACATCTGCACGAAGAGGTCGCCGGGCGGTCCGCCTTCCGGTCCCGCCTCCCCTTCACCGGACAAGCGTATGCGATCACCGGTGTCGACACCCGGCGGCACCTTGACCGACAGTTTCTTGGTCTTCTCCACCCGCCCCTGCCCACGGCAGGTGCCGCAGGGATCGGTGATCGTCTTGCCGCGACCACGACAGGAGGGACAGGTTTGCTGCACCTGGAAAAAGCCCTGCTGCATGCGGACCTGGCCGACACCGCCACAGGTGCCGCAGGTGGTCGGGGAACTGCCCTTCTTGGCGCCGGAGCCGTCACAGGTATCGCAGGTGCTCAGGCTGGGAACGCGAATTTCGACCGTGGTGCCCTTGACCGCATCCTCCAGCGAAATGTCCAGCGTGTAGCGCAGGTCGGAACCGCGCTGGGGGCCGCCGCGGCTGCGACCGCCGCCGCCAAAGATGTCGCCAAAGACATCGCCGAATATGTCGCTGAAATTACCGCCGCTGAATCCGCCGCCACCCATGCCCGGATCAACGCCGGCATGACCGTACTGGTCGTACGCCGCCCGCTTCCTGCTGTCCATGAGCACGTCGTAGGCCTCCGTGGCCTCCTTGAACTTCGCCTCGGCTGCAGGGTCGTCGGGGTTACGGTCGGGATGGTGTTTCATCGCCTCCCGGCGGTAGGCCTTCTTGATGTCCTTTTCATCGGCGCCCTTGCTGACACCGAGAATTTCGTAGTAATCGCGCTTTTTCGACATAGTTTCTTAGGCTTTTTTCAGCTCTTGTGGAAATGACTACGCGGGCACTTGAGTCCCGCGTCGTCCTGGTCATACCCCGGGGAGGCGTCACCGCCAGCCCCATCAGCGAAAGTGCTGACGATTACTTTTTGTCGTCCTTCACTTCCTCGAACTCCGCGTCCACCACATCGTCCTTGGCCGCCGACTCGCTCTCGCCGCCACCGCTACCGGCACCGGCCTCAGCCTGCGCCGCCTGCGCAGCATACATCTTCTGCGCCACAGTGCCCGTCACCTCGGTCAGCCTGGTGGCCGCCGCATCGATCGCCTCCTTGTTGTCGGCCTTGAGCGCGTCCTCCGCCTCAGAGATGGCCGCCTCTATCGCCGCCTTCTCTTCGTCGCTGGCGTGTTCACCGGCATCCGCCAGCGTCTTCTTCGCCGCGTGCACCAGACCGTCACAGGTATTGCGCGACGCCACCAGCTCCTCGAACTTCGCGTCCGTCTCGGCGTTCGCCTCGGCGTCGGCAATCATCTTCTCGATGTCCTTGTCGCTGAGACCGCCGGACGCGGTGATGCGGATCGACTGCTCCTTGCCCGTCGCCTTGTCCTTGGCCGACACGTGCAGGATACCATTGGCGTCGATGTCGAACGTCACCTCGATCTGGGGCATACCGCGGGGCGCCGGGGGAAGATCGGCCAGATCGAAGCGACCCAGCGACTTGTTCCCCGCGGCCTGCTTGCGCTCGCCCTGCACCACGTGAATGGTCACGGCCGTCTGGTTGTCGTCCGCCGTGGAGAAGATCTGCGATTTCTTGGTCGGGATCGTCGTGTTCTTCTCGATCAGCGGGGTGGCCACGCCGCCCATGGTTTCGATACCCAGCGTCAGCGGCGTAACGTCAAGCAGCAATACATCCTTCACGTCGCCCGCCAGCACCGCGCCCTGGATAGACGCACCGACGGCTACCGCCTCGTCCGGGTTCACGTCCTTGCGCGGCTCCTTGCCGAAATGGTCGGCCACCGCTTTCTGCACCATCGGCATACGCGTCTGGCCGCCCACCAGGATCACCTGGTCGATGTCGCTGGGGCTCAGGCCCGCATCCTTGAGGGCCAGCTTGACCGGCTCCATGGAGCGCGTCACCAGGTCTTCCACCAGCGATTCCAGCTTGGCGCGGCTGAGCTTGACCACCAGGTGCTTGGGCCCGGAAGCGTCCGCCGTGATATAGGGCAGGTTCACCTCGGTCTGCTGCGAGCTGGACAGTTCGATCTTGGCTTTCTCGGCCGCTTCCTTGAGGCGCTGCAACGCCAGCGGATCGTTGTGCAGGTCGATACCGCTCTCTTTCTTGAACTGGGCCGCCAGGTACTCGATCAGGCGCATGTCGAAGTCTTCGCCACCGAGGAAGGTATCACCATTGGTGGACAGCACCTCGAACTGGTGTTCGCCGTCCACCTCGGCAATCTCGATGATGGAAATATCGAACGTACCGCCGCCGAGGTCATAAACCGCGATGGTGTGGTCGCCATTGGCCTTGTCCATGCCATAGGCCAGCGCTGCCGCTGTCGGTTCGTTGATGATGCGCTTGACCTCGAGGCCGGCGATTTTCCCGGCGTCCTTGGTGGCCTGGCGCTGTGAGTCGTTGAAGTAGGCGGGCACGGTGATGACCGCCTCGTCACCGGCTCCCCGAGGTACTCCTCGGCCGTCCTTTTCATCTTGCGCAGGACTTCGGCAGACACCTGCGGCGGCGCCATCTTGTCGTCCTTTACCTGCACCCAGGCATCGCCGTTGTCCGCCGCGATGATCTTGTAGGGCACCATGGAAATGTCTTTCTGCACCACATCGTCCTTGAACTTGCGCCCGATCAGGCGCTTGACGGCAAAAATGGTGTTGTGCGGGTTGGTCACGGCCTGGCGCTTGGCGCTCTGGCCAACCAGTATCTCCCCTTCCTCGGTATAACCCACGACAGAGGGTGTCGTGCGATCCCCTTCCGAATTCTCGATAACCTTGGGTTTGCCGCCCTCCATTACCGATACGCAGGAGTTGGTCGTTCCCAGGTCAATTCCAATGATCTTTCCCATGCTCTGTCTCCAGTGTGTTTACGCGGACCGTGCCGCTACTGTCATTTACGTTGTTCTGTATATTGGCGCTGTTTGGCTGATTTCAAGGGCCACCCGGGCGCCAGGCCCACGTCGACGCCGGCCCGTCGCGGTCATTTACCCCCCGGGCTCTTGCTGACCATCACCATCGCCGGGCGCACCAGGCGGCCGTTGAGGGTGTAGCCCTTCTGCATTACCGCAATGACCGTGTTGGGCTCCACTGCACCGTTTTCCACCATGCTCATCGCCTGGTGCAATTGCGGGTCGAAGGGCTCACCGGCCGGGTCCACCGGCTCGATATGAAACTTCTTGAGGGCATCGAGGAAGCTCTTCAGGGTCAGCTCCACCCCCTCGGCAATAGGCTTGACGATTTCGTTGTCACCGGCGGTCGACTCCAGCGCGCGCTCGAGGTTGTCCACCACCGGCAGCAGTTCGCCGCAAAAACGTTCCAGCGCGAACTTGCGCGCCTTTTCGACATCCTGTTCCGCCCGGCGCATCACGTTCTGGGCGTCCGCCTGGGCGCGCAACACGGCGTCCCGGGCGGCGGTAAGTTCCTCCTCCAGCCTGGCCACCACGTCGTCGGGGTTCGGTGCCGCCAGTTCCGCAGATTCGTCGGCGCCGGGCTTGCCCGCCTGCGGCGCCCCCACTGGCGTCCGCCGGGGATTCCCCGGTCCCATACTGTTCCGTGTCTGGCTGCTTCTGGTCTTGCTCGGCCACGCTGGCACTCCATTCAGTCTGTTTTGTAACCACGCGCGCTCCTGCGGGAACACGCAACCCGGTGTATTGGTGAGGATATGGGGGTCCCGCGGGCTAATTCAAGGCTAAAGCCGGAAATTTCGAGGGATTTCAGGCCGCCCGAGGGAGGCCCGGTCAGCTCGGAGAGGGCCGAACTCAGCATGCGGGCGGTGACATCTACGATAGGAATGACCCGGGCATAGGCCATGCGCGTGGGCCCGATCACGCCCAGCATAAGTCCTGGACCCGTCGCTGTAGGGAGCGGTCACCACGCTGTAGTTGCCGAAAACCTCGTAACCGGCCTCCTCGCCGATAAAGATCTGCACCCCCTCGGCCCGCGTGCAGCGCTCCAGCAGGTGCAGCAAATCCTTTTTCTGTTCAAAGGATTCAAACAGGTCGCGCAGCCTGGCCACCTCTTCAGGGGTGGCATTATCGAGCAGGCGGGACTCGCCGGCCATCACGTAGTCGTCCGCGTCGCTATCGCGGTCCAGCGCCTTGTTGGCAAGATCGAGGGCGTCCTCGAGGTAGCTGTCGATCTGGCTGCGCGCCTCCTGCATCTCCCGCAGGATTCGCTCCTTGACGCGGTTCAGGGGCTGGCCGGCGTAGCGCTGGTTGACCATCGCCGCCGCTTCCCGCAACTGCGCCTCGGTAAACGGGCGCTGGGTGTGGATAATCCGGTTCTGGACCTCCCGCTCGTTGACCACGAGAATCACCAGCACCCGGTCCCCGGAGAGGGGCAGGAACTCGACCTGGCGCAACTGGTTCGCCTCCTGCCGGGGCACGGTGACCAGCCCGGCCTGGGCGGTGATATTGGACAACAGCAGGGAGGCGGCCTGCACCAGTTCGGTGGCGGACCGGTCCGGATTGAGTTCGGCGCGCAGTACCGACACGGCTTCATCGTCGATCGGCTGGACCTGCAGCAGCGTATCCACAAACAGGCGGTAACCCAGCGCGGTCGGCACCCGGCCCGCCGAGGTGTGCGGCGAGTGCAGGTAGCCCCGCTCTTCGAGGTCGGACATCACGTTGCGGATGGTGGCCGCGCTGACCGGCAGCCCGGCCGTGCGCAGCAATGTACCGGAGCCCACCGGCTGGCCATCACGGATATGGTGCTCCACCAGCGTCTTCAACAGAATGCTGGCGCGCTCTGAAATCGCTCCTGTCGCCATGGATTCCCACCAGTCAGGACATGGCTACGGTTTTATCACAGCGGCCGGAAATTACAAAGCTGTGACAGCGACAATCTCGATAGCGCGGCACGGATGTTTATACCGTCGTGCTTCTGGGGTATAAATGGCAAAACCGGCCGATGATCGCCCATGCTCTCCCAGCTCACTATCAGCAACTACACCATCGTTTCCTCGCTGGAGATGGAGTTCTCCGCGGGGATGACGGTGATCACCGGCGAGACCGGCGCCGGTAAATCGATCATGCTGGACGCGCTGGGCCTGTGCCTCGGTGACCGCGCGGACCCGAAAGCCATTCGCCACGGGTGCGACCGGGCCGAGATCTCCGCCAGTTTCGACATCGCCGCCATTCCGCAGGCGGCCAGCTGGCTGCGGGACCGCGACCTGCTCACCGGCGACGATTGCATGGTGCGGCGCGTGCTCACCGCCGACGGACGCAGTCGCGCTTACATCAACGGCAGCGTCAGCACCCTGCAGGACTGCGCTGAACTGGGCGCCCTGCTGGTCGACATCCACAGCCAGCACGCCCATCAGTCGCTGCTGCGCAAAGCCGTGCAACGGGACCTGCTGGACGCCTACGCGGGGCACAAATCCCTGACGCGGACGGTGGAGCAGACCGCCTCCGACTGGCTGCGCAAACGCCGCGAGCTGGAGCTGCTGGCCGGGGCAAAGGACGAGCACACCAGCCGCGCGCAGTTGCTGGCCTACCAGGTGGAAGAACTCGATGCCCTGCACCTGCAACCGTCCGAGCTGGGCGAGCTGGAGCGCGAGCAGAACCTGCTCGCCAACGCGGAGGAAATTCTGGCCGGGGCCCACCAGGCGCTGGAACTGTGCGAGGCGCACGAGAGCGGTGCGCGCCAGGCGCTGAAACGGCTGGATGCGGAAATCCACGCCACGCCCGCCGCCAGCGGCGCCCGGGAGCTGCTGGAATCCGCGGCGATTCAACTGAACGAGGCGCGCGGCGAAATCCAGCGGCACATCGACAGCGTCGAGCAGGATCCGGAGCGCCTGGCCGCGGTACAAAAACGCCTGGAAAGCGTCTACGACGTGGCCCGCAAGCACCGTGTGATGCCCGAGCGGCTGGCGGAACTGCACCAGTCGCTGCGCGATGAGCTGCAGGGCCTGGCGGACGGCGGCCCGCGCATCGAGCAGCTGGCGCGGGAGATGGCGGAGTTGGAGCAGCAGTACGCCAAAGACGCGGCGCAACTGGGCCGGCAGCGACGCAGCGCGGCAAAAAAACTGGTCAAGAATACCTCGGCGGTGCTAGCGTCTCTGGCCATGGACGGGTGCCAGTTCGAGATCGCCCTCACACCCCTGAAGAACGCCGATCCCCACCCCCACGGGACCGAGGAGGTCGAGTTCCTGATCAGCACCAATCCCGGGGCGCCCCCCCGGGCGCTCGGCAAGATCGCCTCCGGCGGGGAACTGTCGCGCATCAGCCTCGCCATCGGCGTGGTCACCGCCGACGCCGCCACGGCGCCGAGCATGGTGTTTGACGAGGTGGATGTGGGCATCGGCGGCGCGGTGGCCGAAGTCGTCGGGCGACTGCTTCGCCGCCTGGCCGAGCGCACGCAGGTGCTGTGTGTCACCCACCTGCCGCAGGTCGCAGCCCAGGGAAATCACCACCTGCAGGTGGCCAAATCCACCGGCGCCGGCTCCGTGGAAACCAGCCTGCGCCGGCTGGAAGACGAGGAAAAAGTACAGGAAATCGCGCGCATGCTGGGCGGCGTGAAAATCACTCCGCAGACGTTGGCCCACGCCCGGGAGATGCTGGCGAACTAGGAGGCGTCTTTCTTGCGCACGTACAGTACGAGGGAGTGGTCCATCAGTTCGTAGCCGTGCTCCTCGGCAATCTGGCGCTGGCGCTGCTCGATCACCGCGTCGGTGAATTCGATCACCTCGCCGCTGCTCACGCACACCATGTGGTCGTGGTGCTCGCCCTTGGCCAGCTCAAATACCGAGTGGCCCGTCTCGAAGTGGTGGCGGGTGACCAGGCCGGC
>JAWKZM010000046.1:0-20899 GCA_041395965.1 Halioglobus sp. | reverse complement strand
CTGCTGGCATTCAGGGGTATACCCAGTACTGGGAGTATAAAACGATGAATTCTTTTTCGACAAAATTTCAACCGGTCGCGGTACTTTTTTCTGTGCTGGCGCTGCCCCTGCTGCTTACCGCATGCGGAGGTTCGCTGCCACATGTGCCAAGTGAAGAACGGTTTGCTGATCAGGACTACACCTACCTGATCGGCCCCGGCGATACCATGGAGATTTTCGTCTGGGGTAACGAGGAACTGTCTACCAACGGTATAGTCCGCCCGGATGGGAAGTTCACCACTCGCCTGGTTGAGGATTTGGAAGCCAGCGGCAAGACGTCCACCCAACTGGCGCGCGATATCGAGGTCGCCTACGCGGAATATGTGAAACACCCGGTGGTCAGCGTTATCCTGAACGGCTTTGTCGGCGTGCCTTCCCAGCAGGTACGTGTTGTCGGTGAGGCGACGCAACCTCGGAGTGTGCCTTACAAGAAGCATATGACACTGCTGGACCTCATGATCGATGTCGGGGGCATGACCGAGTACGCTGCCGGCAATGAGTCGGTACTGGTCCGCAATGAAAACAACAGCCTGAAGAGCTATAACATTCGCCTCGACGATTTGCTCAAGGACGGTGACATCAGCGCGAACCTGAACATCATGCCCGGAGACATCATCATCATCACCGAGTCCTGGTTCTAAAGGCCGATCCTGCCGGGCAGGGGAGCATTGTTATGCAGGAAGCCATTGCGCAAATTCTGAGCTACGTCTGGGGCATCTGGCGCTTTCGCTGGCTGGCCCTGGTGATAGTGTGGGTCGTTGCGCTCGGTGGCTGGCTGTTCGTGCAGCAGATGCCGGAGGCCTATGTGGGTTCGGCGCGCGTCTATGTTGATAGCAACAATGTGCTGCGCCCGCTGTTGCAAGGCCTGGCCATCCAGCCCAACGTCAGCCAGCGCATCGCCATGATGAGCAGAACCCTGCTCAGTCGACCCAATCTTGAAAAAGTCATGCGTATGACCGACCTCGATCTCGAGGTTCAGACCGATCGCGAGAAGGAAGAGCTGTTGACGGATCTGCGCGATTCGATCAGGCTGGGCGCGGATCGTGAAAATGATTCGCTCTACACAATCCAGGTAACCGACGCGAACAGAGAGACCGCAAAGCGCATTACCCAGGCGTTAATCACAGTATTCATCGAGGGCGGGCTCAGCGGCAAGCGGGAAGACAGCGCCGGCGCTCAGGATTTTCTGGATGAACAGATAACCGAATACGAGACCCGTCTGGCGGAAGCCGAAGCCCGTCTGGCTGCGTTCAAGCAGCGATATGTAGGAGCCCTGCCGGGTGAGGGCGGAGGTTACTACGAGCGCCTCGACGAGGCCAAGCAGGCGCTGGAGCAGGCGAAACTGCAGCTAAGCGAAACGCAGAATCGTCGCAGTGAGCTGCAACGACAGGGTGAAGGGGAAGAACCCGTGTTCCTTTCGAGCGGTTTGACTGCCTCCAATTCGCCGCTTGAGGCACGGATCCAGGCGCTGCAGTCGCAGGTAGACCTACTGCTTGCTAAATATACCGACCGCCATCCGGAAGTGCGCCAGATGCGCGCCCTGATCGCCGATCTGGAAGCGGAAAAGCAGGCGGAACTCGATGCAGCCCGTGAAAGCGATTTCAGCGGAGCCTATTCCGGCCTGTCAAACAGTCCGGTGTCAGGAGTGTGATCCATGCTGGCTGAAAGCGATGCCTCGGTGGCGGAATTGAAAGTGAGGGGGTGGCTGGTAGCGGGTCAAGGAACTCGAGGGCGAGTGAACAACATCCCGGTAATCGAGGCGGAAGTTGAAACAGCTGAATCGCGATTACCAGGTTATATCCACCAAGCATCAGGAATTGCTATCTCGCCGCGAATCCGCCAAGTTGGGTGAGGACGTGGAGCAAACTGCGAGCGACGTGACTTTCCGGGTGATAGATCCTCCTTTTGTGCCGTCCAAGCCGAGTGAGCCCAGCAAGCTCTTACTCAACAGTATTGTACTGGTGGCTGCACTATGGCGCTGCCGGAGCGCCGTGGCGCTGCTTATCGCTGATCAAGCCAGTGGTGGTAGACCAGCAATCACTGGTGAAACCACCCGGTCTTCCCTTGCCCAGGACCGTTACCCTGATTCCTTCAGCGGCGCAGAAAAAGCAGGAAACCCGGGGACTTATCGCTTTCGTCCCTGATGACCCTACTTGTATTCGCATACGTTGGTTTGAATATCGGCCAGGTATTGATGCTCGCCTGACCCTGTAACGGTCGCCAAAGCGCGACCTGGCCATGCAATGGAAAAGCCATGAGTACGATAGAGAAAGCGGTAGAAAAACTCGAACGCAGGCAGGGCGACATGACGTGCCGCTCGGGAGAGTGGCGCTACGGCTGACACTCTGGAAAAAGTCGTGGCGGACAAGGGTGTCACCGGCAAGCCCAAGTCCAGGGAGTCAACAGAAAACCTGTCCGCTCGACCGCTGCCGATGGAAACGGGACCTGAGCGCAAAGCCATCCCCGTCGCTCCGGTGGCCCAACCTTCCAGACAGGAGACGCCTGCCGCCAGCGGAAAAAAGTCGTCGAGATACCATTTACCGAACTGGATGCAGCCGGTATGGTGACACCCCTGGCGCCGCGTAGCCGGATTGCGGAGGAGTTCGGACGATCAAGCGGCCTTGTTGCGCAACATTGACGGGGCGACTGCCTCGCGGTGCAACACGCTAACCTGGTCATGGTCACCAGCGCGTTGCAGAGGGTGACGGCAAGACGTTCAACGCCCTCAACCTGGCCATGAGCACATCGCCATGGAACAGGACAAAACCGTGCTTTTTCGTTGACGCGGATTCGCGAAGGCATCCACCGGCCAGATTCTGGGTATACCGGAGAATCAGCCCGGCGAATCGACCTGCTCGAAGACAAAGGCATGGCGCCGGCGGTGGCGTGATCCTTTTTCCACCAATGTGGATAATTTGCCATTCTACCCGCAGGAGATCCATTCGAGGTCCACCGAGTTACTTGCAAGCCAGAGCATGCACCTGTTGATGCTGGAGCTGTCAAGTCGTTATTCCGACGCGTCATCGTGTTTGATTCACCGCCGCTGTTATTGACGACAGAGGCCAGCGTACTGGCAAATACATGGGAGCAGATTGCCTTCGTGGTAAACACGGATAATACGCCCAGCGAAGCGGTTACCGAGGCGCTTGAGCATATCGGTGAGAACAAGATTATCGGGATGATACTCAACAAGGCCCCCACATGCGTCGCAGCAATCTGTTCGGGCTGGGTTCCCTTTACGGATATGGATACGGATACGGATACGGATACGGGTATGGTTATGGGCAGGACGGGCGACGCCAGAATATGACAAGCAGGCCGATTGTGAAATCATGACACAACGGACTGTTTGTTCCGCCTGGCCGCGGGGTGTCTCGCTGCTGGCGATCTCGTTACCTGCCGGGGCGGCGAGTGGACCTCGGTGCCAGTGTGTCTCCCGGTGTCACCCTACACGGACAACGTTTGCCTTTCCAAGGACAATACCAAAGACGAGTGGATGAGCACTGTTACCCCGCCGGTTCGATTAGTGCCGATGGCAACAGGGCAAATCTGGAGCCTGTGAAGTTCGGTCCGAAGTCAACACCGCTTTCAGACAGCAAGCTCAGGAACCTCGGGTGTACCGGTGGCGATCTCGGTAACCGGGAGCAATTCGCGCCGCGGTTGAACGGGAACGCCGACGCTATTCTCATAGAGAAAACTGGTTCTACATCGACAGCACTGCGAATATAGCGCAGAACCAGGCTAGTCCGTTCGTCAGCGGTGGCAACGATTCCTTCGACCGAACCGGCAACACCAATACCACGTACGACTACACTGTCAGTCCTTACATCCAACGCCGGTTCAAGGATCTAGCTATCCTAAACCTGCGGTATACCTGGGACGACCAGTACAACAGTGCTGACGTGGTCGGGGATAACACCCAGGAGAGCGCCAGTGCGCGGATTTCCAGTGTCGGAGTCGCCCGGCTAAACTGGGGGCTAGGGGTAATTATTCAAGACGCAATATGACAACGGCGACTTCAACACCCCGACCAACAATGACAGCGAACTTAAATCCGCGCAGCTCAATCTTGGCTACCAGCTGACTCGAGTCTGGCAGTTGAACGGCTTCTACGGCTTAGCGAAATTGGAACGACTTCGTATCCAGCCGCGATGACATCGACGGCACGTACTGGGATGTCGGCGTGCGTTGGACGCCCAATACCCGCACCACGGTTGAGGCGGGCGTGGGCGATCGTTTCTTTGGCAATAACCCCCGGTTTTCGATCGTGCATCGCCACAAGCACAGACGCGACAATGCCAGCTACGCCAAGACTGACCTATAATCGGGATATTCGCACGTTGCCAGACTCACCACCAGTCAATCCCGACTTTCCGCCCCACCGAGGGTTGATCCGGAAGAGTTTACCACCATCTGCCAATAGCCCAATTCTGGATGAGCGTTTTACCCTGGGTTATTCCTACCGGGGCCTGCACTTTCCGGCTTTGGTATCAACGCTTTCCAGTCGGACCAATTTCACAGGAAGATCCAGATCAGTGACGGGCTACAGCAAGTCCACTTTTCGTGGAGTGTCTCTGGGCACCAACCGCAGCCTTTCACAACTGACTTCCATTAACGTCCGGGGTGAACTGGAACGAACAGCAGCCTAAGGATTCGGGTGGTTCGATGGTACGATTTACCAGAATCAGAAACCTGGACCGGAACACTGGGCATTTCCCGGCAGCTTGGCCAGCGTACCAATCTCGGCCTGAATTACCGCTACACGGACCGCCAGTCTGACAGCGAATTCAACACACCTACACGGAGAACCGCGTCACCTGGATCTCAGGATCGATTTGTAAGGGGCCCAAATCATGCCGGCAGTACCCGCAACAGGCCACGTACTCTGTGTCGTCGGCGCCAGACCCAATTTCATGAAGATCGCGCCGATCATGCGGGCTTTCTCCTCACCGCGGTCGACACTCTCCACGCCGGCCTGCACACGGGCCAGCACTACGATGCTGCCATGAAGCACGCGTTCTTCGATCAGCTGCATATACCGCAGCCGGACATCGATCTGGAAGTAGGTTCGGGCAGCCATGCCCAGCAGACCGCGGAAATCATGAAACGCTTCAAAGACCCGTGCTGGACGAGCAACCCCCGCGGCCGTACTGGTGGTGGGCGGCAGTAATTCCACCATCGCCTGTGCACTGGTGGCGGTGAAGAAGGTATTCCGGTTATCCACGTGGAGGCGGGATTGCGCAGTGGAGACGCGGCAGATGCCGGAAGAGATCAACCGCGTTCTCACCGACCCAGTTGTCGGACCTTCTGTTCACCACCGAGGCCGATGCGGTCTAATCTGGAACGGGAGGGTATTGCGCGGGACCGGGTGCACTTTGTCGGCAATGTGATGATCGACACTCTCCTGTACAACCTCGAACATGCTGTCCCGGCGGCTGCAACCCTGGCTGGCACCGGGGTCGACCTCACTGGCGCTGGCGGTTACGGACTGGTCACCTTGCACCGACCTTCCAACGTGGACGATCCAGTGAGCCTCGAACGCCTGCTGCGAGTGCTGGGAGAAATCAGCCGGCATACGCCGCTGCTGTTCCCAATACATCCTCGCACCGAAGCGCGCATCCGCGACGGTGGTTTAAGTGACCTTCTTGGCAGTTTCGCCATTAAAACCTTGCCACCACAGGGCTATCTGGAGATGCTGGGATTGATGCGAGAGGCGCGGATCGTATTGACCGATTCAGGCGGCATCCAGGAAGAGACGACAGCCCCTGGGTGTCCCCCTGTGTAACCTTGCGGGAAAATACCGAGCGTCCGATAACAGTTTCACAGGGGACGAATACAGTGGTGGGAACTAACCCGGACAGGATACAGGCGTGTTACCGGGAGGTCGTCAACAGCGGTGGCAAGCGCGGACGGGTGCCGGAGTTGTGGGACGGCAAAGCCGCGGAGCGGATCGTCAACGTTGTCAATGCATGGGTCGCGGGACACGTGGATGATGAGTGTCCCGACGGATTCGTCCGCAGCCCGCCGCGATCAACGCCATGACCGTGGACGTGGAGGTTACTTTCAGGTATCGGCCTTCGAACCGCATGTCGACCGGGCACAGTGGGATAGCCACAACTGCAGGGTAGAGTCGAACACGGATCGAATCCTGTCGCTCTTCGCCGCGCACAATGTTAAAGCCACTTTTTTCACCCTCGGCTGGGTAGCGGAACGCTACCCGAGGCCTGAAGGGATTCATGGATCGTCGACAACGGACACGAACTGGCCAGTCACGGCTGGGAACATATCCGTGTGAGCGACCAGACACCCGCCGTGTTTCGCGCCGATGCAGCGCGCACCGCAAGCTGCTCGAGGACGTTGGCGGGGTGGCGGTTCGGGGTTACCGGGCAGCAAGTTATTCAATCAGGGCCGGGCAAGCCTGGGCCTGGGACGAACTGGCGGAAGCGGGTTACCAGTACAGCTCCAGCATCGTCCCGGTCCGTCACGATCACTACGGCATGCCGGTGCGCCCCGCGCGCGTTCGAGGCGCTACCCGATCGCCTGCTGGAGATTCCCATCACCACGATTGCTCTCGCTGGCCGCAACCTGAATTGCGGCGGGGTGGCGCTGGTTCCGGCTGTTTCCCTATGCGTTCTCTCGCTGGGCACTGGCGCGGGTGAACAACGCTGGCAGAAGGTCAGGCGGGTATTTTCTACTTCCATCCCTGGGAGATCGATCCGGACCAACCCCGCCCCGACGGACTGGGCCTCAAAGGCCGGTTCCGCCATTACCTGAACCTGAACCGTACATACGGTCGACTCGAGCGCCTGCTGACCGACTTCTGCTGGGACCGGATGGACCGGATTTTTCCTGCCTAGGAGAGCGGCTGATGGCATTGGCGGTGAAGCGGCTGGAGCAGGCGGATACCGGAGCCTGGGACGCCTACGTCCAGCGGGCAACCGATGCCACGTTCTTTCACCGTGCAGGCTGGAAGACCGTGCTGGAGAAGGCTTTTGGCCACCGGACACACTTCCTGTTTGCGGAGGACAGCGGCGCCATTACCGGGATTCTGCCCCTGGCGGAAATCCGCAGCATGCTGTTCGGACACTCCCTGTCTTCACTACCATTTTGCGTATATGGGGGCATCGTAGCGGATACTCCGGAGTCCGCCCAGGCGTTGCGTGATGAAGCCTGTCGCCTGGCAGACAAGCTCGGTGTAGGCGCACTGGAACTGCGCAATACGCAGTGCAGCAATTGCGGATGGCCGGTAAAGGAACTCTACTACACGTTCAGAAAACGCATTGAGGAGGACGACGAAGCCAACCTGATGGCTATCCCCAATCGTCAGCGGGCGATGATCCGCAAAGGTATCGGCGAAGGACTGGAGAGTGACTGGGACGACGGTATCGAGCGCCTCTATCGGGTCTACTCCGAGAGCGTGCGCAACCTCGGGACGCCGGTATTTTCGGCGAAGTACCTGCGGGTGCTGCGCCAGGTGTTTGCGAACGACTGCAGCGTATTGATGATCTCGCAGCAGGGCCGGGATGTAGCCGGGGTGATGAATTTCTATTTCCGGGACGAGGTTCTGCCCTATTACGGCGGTAGCACTGCCGAGGCCCGCACCATCAAGGGCGTCAATCACTTCATGTACTGGGAACTGATGCGTCGCTCCCGGGAACAGGGTTACCGGCTGTTTGATTTCGGGCGCAGCAAGGCCGGTACCGGACCTTACAGCTTCAAAAAGAATTTCGGCTTCAGCCCGCAGGCGCTACCCTATGAATATTATCTGGTTAAATCGCCGGCCATACCGGATGTGAATCCGCTGAACCCGAAGTATCGGCTGATGGTCGAGACCTGGTCCAGACTGCCTCTGCCTGTGGCCAATACCGTGGGCCCTTTTCTCGCCCGGTCACTGGGGTAGACACGGTGAAAAAAATCCCGCTACTTTTCCTGTGTCACCGCATTCCCTATCCCCCGAACAAGGGCGACAAGATCCGCTCCTTTCATCTGCTTCATCACCTGAGTCAGCATTTTGATATATATCTCGCCACCTTTGTGGATGACCCGGAAGATTGGCCCTGGGTGCCCGAAGTAGAGAAATTCTGTGTGGAAAGCCTGTTTCTCAAGATGAATCCCACGACCGCGAGATTGCGAAGCCTGAGTGGTTTGCTTACCGGGAAGGTGCTGACGCTTCCCTATTACCACAACGTCGATATGCGTGAGTGGATAGAAGAGCGTGTCACAGCGCGTGGCATCAGCCATTTGCTGGTATTTTCAGCCGCCATGGCCCAGTACGTACTCGATCCAGTGCTCGAATTCCAGCGAAAGGTAATCGATTTCGTCGACGTTGATTCAGACAAGTGGCTGCAGTATTCACGTCAAAAAAATGGCCGATGAGCTGATCTTTCGTCGTGAGGGACAATTGCCGCTTGGACGCCCGGAGCGGGAAGTGGCGGAGCAGTTCGATGCCGGTCTGTTCGTATCTTCCGCCGAAGCAACGATGTTCTGTCAGCTGGCGCCAGAAAGCGCCCATAAAGTAGGTTATTACAATAACGGCGTGAACTCCGATTATTTTGCTCCGGATCCGGGTTTTCCCAACCCCTACAGCCCAGATGCAGAAGTGCTGGTGTTTACCGGCGCCATGGATTACTGGCCCAACATCGACGCCGTCAGCTGGTTTGCCCGTCAGGTCTTCCCCCGGCTTCGGGCTGCCCGAGCCGGCCTCGAGTTCTATGTGGTGGGCAGTAGTCCGGCTACCGAGGTCAAGCAACTGGCGCAATTGCCGGGGGTAACCGTGACTGGCCGGGTAGAGGACGAGGCCCTACCTGCAACACGCGCGGGCCGCCGTGGCACCGATGCGCATTGCCCGCGGTGTTCAGAACAAGGTGTTGAGGCAATGGCGATGGCAAAGCCGGTGATCGTAAGCGCGAAGGGGCTGGAGGGAATCGACGCCGTGCACGGCCAACATGTGCTGCTGGCCGATACCGCCGGGGATTATCTGGACGCCTTGCAACAGGTGCTTAACGGCGCGCATCGCGGGCTGGGGCAGTCGGCCCGGGACCATATCAGCGGCTGCTTCAACTGGGATGCCAATCTGCCGGAGGTAGTCTACCTGCTTGCCGGGCGGCCCCCGGCCGCTCCGTTGGAGAAAGCCAGTGCCTGACAGCCGCGCTGCAGCAACGGGCGTCGCCCGTACCACCCGCCGCGGGCTCTGGCTCGCGGCCTTTTACGGCATAGCCCTGTTGCTCGTATTCCATGCCACCACCTGGTCGATGATATCCATCTGGTTGCGCTCGGAGACTTTCGCCCACGGCTTCCTGATTCTGCCGATTTCCCTGTGGCTGGCATGGAGCCAGCGCGAACGTCTGTGGACGACAGAGGCAAGCTCTGCGCCCTGGGTGCTGGCGCTGCTGCTGCCGTTGGGTGCGGGCTGGTTGCTCGCGCATCTGGTGAGCGTGTTGGTTGTCCAGCAGCTGGCGCTGGTCGCCATGCTGGTGGTGGGTATCTGGGCCATACTCGGGCACAGGCAGGCGCGGGTGTTGGCATTTCCCCCTGATGTTCCTGTTCCTGGCCGTGCCCATGGGGGAGGCGCTGGTACCACCGGATGATGGAATTCACCGCCTCGTCCACCGTGTGGCTGATTCAGCACAGTGGCGTGCCGGTTTACCGGGAAGGCCTGTGGTCACGCTGCCGTCCGGCGCCTGGTCCGTGGTGGAGGCTTGCAGCGGCGTGCGTTATATCATCGCATCGGTCACCCCGGCATCCTCATGCCTACCTCACCTATCGCAGTCTCTGGCGGCGGGCGATGTTCCTGCTGGTATCGCTGATCGTGCCGATCTTCGCCAATACTGCCAGGGCCTACATCATCGTCATGCTCGGCCACTGGAGTGACATGACCATCGCCACTGGCGTCGACCACCTGATTTACGGCTGGGTCTTCTTCGGCCTGGTGATGTTCCTGCTGTTCTGGCTGGGCGCGTTTTTCCGGGGAGGACGATCAGCCGGTGGCGAAGGTCGCAGCCCGGCTCGCACCGGCTGTCGCGCAGCCTGGTCCGGGACCGATGCCGGCAGTCGCGACCGCGCTACTGGCACTGCTGCTGGCCGTGCTATGGCAAGCACTTGCAGACCGCCGAGCAAGGTCGCGCAGACGAGCGCCGCCCTTGCGCTGCAGTCGCCGCCCCCACGGGATGGCTGGACTACCCCGGATGCGCCACCCTGGCAGTGGCAGCCGGACAATGCGGTGACCGGGCAGAGTGCCGGATTCTACAAGCAGGATGATCTGGTCGTGGGACTGATTGTCCAGTTTTCCCCCGATCATGAGGCCCCCGGCGAGGTGTGTGGTCGAGCAGCAGCACCCGTTTCACCAGCGCGCAGGGCAGCGTGCGGGTACTGGACCTGGGCCCGGTGGAGATTCAGGTGGCCGGGCAACGGCTGGTTGCCGACCAGGCGCAGCTGGCAGGGGCGGGGACCCGCTTGCTCGCCTGGTCCTGGTACCGGATAGGGGATCGATACACCGCCAACGATTACCTGGCGAAATTGCTGGAAGCCGCTGCCAGCCTCGGTCTGGGGCGGCCCGGCTCAGCGCGTTGTGCTGGTGATGCCGGTGGTGGGCTCGCTGGAGGCCAGCCAGGCGCGGATGCAGGCTTTCCTGGAGGAGTACGGGTCCTCGCTGGATGATGTATGGGGGCCGATGGTGGCCGGCGCGGAAAAATGACCGGCCATGCCCCCCCACTGGTTGCCCACCTTATCTACGCCCTCTCCACGGGCGGGCTGGAGAATGGCCTGGTCAACATCATCAACCGCACCCCACCGGGACGCTATCGGCATGTCATCATCTGCATCACCACCGCGGATGAATTCGCAGAGCGGATCACGGCGAAGGATGTCAGGGTTATCCAGATGCGCAAACCCCCAGGCCAGTCCCCGGGTTTTTACCTGCGCCTGTGGCGACTGCTGCGGGAGCTGCGACCGGAGATTATCCACAGCCGCAACCTGGCGGCCCTGGAAGCACAACTGGCGGGCCTGGGTTGCCCCGGTGTCCGGCGGGTACACGGGGAACACGGCCGGGAGATCAATGACCTCGATGGCCGCAACTGGAAATACCTGGCGTTACGCAGAGTCATGCGCTTGTTCATCCACCGCTACATCGCGGTCAGCCGGGACCTGCAGCAGTGGCTGCTGGATGTGGTCGGGGTGGCGCCGGGTTCATTGCAGCAGATCTACAATGGCGTGGATTTCGACCGGTTTTCTCCCGGTAGTGTGAAACCATTGGCACTATTGCCTCCCCACTGGCAGGGGCTTGATGATATGTTGCTGGCGGGAACGGTGGGCAGGCTGACACCGGTCAAAGACCAGCAGTTGCTGCTGCGCGCCATTGCCGAACTGCGCAAGACTCGCCCCGATGTTTTTCGCCGGGTTAGGGTGGTGCTCGTCGGCGATGGCCCCCTGCGTCAGGCGCTGGCGGACACGGTGCGCGACCTCGACCTGGGGCAACAGGTCTGGCTTGCCGGTGACCGCGACGATGTGCCGGAACTGCTGGCGGCGATGGACCTGTTTGTGCTGCCGTCCCTGGCGGAGGGGATATCCAACACGGTACTGGAAGCCATGGCCTGTGGTCTGCCGGTAATTGCCACGGCGGTGGGCGGCAATGTTGAGCTGGTGGAGGAGGGCTTCAATGGCCGGCTGGTCCCGGTTGGTGACGCCCGGGCACTGGCCCTGGCCCTGGGACAATTACTCCAGGACGAAAGCGAGCGCCGTCGCCTGGGCAACAACGCGCGGCAGCGCGTACTCGAGCGGTTCGAGTGGGGGCGCTGCGTGGACGCCTACCTGGCGGTATACGACGGATTGCTGCAACCGGAAGCGCGACGGCTGGGAAACAGCGCCAGGACGGGGAAGGCTGGATAGACGATGTGTGGCATAGCGGGACTCTTTGATCTGCGGGGGCAGCAGGACTTCGACCGGGACCTGCTCGCCAGCATGAACCAGACCCAGTTTCATCGGGGGCCCGATGAGGGCGGCGAGTTTGTGGAGCCGGGCGTGGCCCTGGCGCACCGACGCCTTTCCATCATCGACCCGTCCTCCGGGCAGCAACCCATGCACAGCGCCGACGGTAACCTGTGTGTCGTGTATAACGGGAAATCTATAATTTTCGCGAACTGGCGGACCAGCTCCGTCAGCGCGGCTACCAGTTTCGCACCCATTGCGATACCGAGGTGATTCTCTACGCCTGGCAGGAATGGGGCGAGGCCTACAGGTCGATCATTTCCGCGGGATGTTTGCCTTCGGTCTGTATGACCGTCGCCAGCAAAGTCTGTTCCTGGCCCGGGACCGGCTTGGCATCAAACCCTGTTCTTCTCGGTGCTGGACGGTGCAACGCTGGTGTTCGGCTCGGAACTGAAAGTGCTCAAGGCCCATCCGCGTCTGTCGCGGGGCACTGAGCCCCGGGCCGTGGAGGACTATTTCGCTCTCGGTTACGTGCCGGAGCCGGGGCGGAACCGTCCTACCGGGACGTGTATAAGCTGCGCCTGGCCATACCCTGCTGCTCCGGCGCGGGCAACCGGTCCCCGCCCAGCGGGAGTACTGGGACGTACCGTTCCAGGCTCTTCCTGGCGCCAGTGAACAGGACCTGTGCAATGAACTGCTGGCGCGGATGCGCGAGGCAGTGGATATCCGGCTGGTGGCCGAGGTGCCCCTGGGCGCGTTCCTGTCGGGCGGCGTGGATTCCAGCGCGGTGGTGGCGATGATGGCGCAATTGCAGGCCGAACCGGTGAACACCTGTGCGATAGGCTTTGACGTGGCGCAGTTCGACGAGACCCGGTTCGCCAGACAGGTCGCGGATCGTTACCATACCAATCACCTGGAGCGCAATGTCACAAGCGATAACTTCGACCTGCTCGACAAGCTGGTGCTCCTGGCTGTATGACGAGCCCTATGCCGACAGTTCCGCCATTCCAACCTACCGTGTGTGCCAACTCGCGAGGGAGCGGGTGACCGTCGCGCTCTCGGGCGATGGCGGTGATGAAAACTTCGCGGGCTATCGCCGCTATCGCTGGCACATGAACGAGGAGCAAATATTTCCGCGCGGGGCCTTGCCCCTTGGGGATCAGGCGGCCGTTATTCGGCGCGCTGGGCAGGCTCTACCCCAAACTGGACTGGCCCGCGGGCGCTTCCGGGCGAAAACCACTGAGTCATCGGCCCGCAACTCGGTTGAAGCCTATCTGCATTCCGTATCACTCACTTCCGACGCGCAGCGCGCCAGGCCATGTTCAGCCCGGCCATGCGGCGCGAACTGCAGGGATACCGGGCACTGGAAACCTTTGACTATTACGCCCGGCGCAGCCCCACCGACGATCCGCTCGCTCATTCAGTACCTGGACATGAAACCTACCTGGTGGGGGATATCCTCACCAAGGTGGATCGCGCCAGCATGGGCTCACTCGCTGGAGGTGCGCGCCCCTGCTGGACCACAAGCCCGCGGAATGGGTGTCGGGCCTGCCGGTGGACATGAAACTGAGAGGGCAGGAAGGCAAGTACCTGCCTGGAAATCCCTCGAACCGCACCTGCCCCGGGATGTGCTCTACCGCGACAAAATGGGTTTCGGCGTGCCCCTGGGTAAATGGTTTCGGGGCCCGCTGAAGCAGCGGTTGCGGGAATCCCTGTTGGAGGGCGGCCTGGCGCAGACCGGGATATTCAATCACGATTATCTTGAGAAGCTGGTCGACGAGCACCAGTCGGGCCTGCGCGAGTACAGCGCGCCATTGTGGTCATTGCTGATGTTCCAGGCGACCACCGCGGATGACGGCTTCAGTGTGGGCTGACGGCGGATGAAGATTCTGCATGTGCTGGACCACTCGATCCCGCTACAAAGCGGCTACACCTGCACCCGGAATATCCTGCGCGAACAGGCGGTCCGGGGCTGGCAGACCTGCCACGTTACGGGGCTCAAGCACACCGCGGATTCGGAACCGGAGGAAACCGTCGATGGGCTGCACTTTTATCGCACCCCGCGCGAACCTTCCCTGGTGGCGAAGCTACCCGTATTGAACCAGCTACATGGGGTGCAGGCACTGCGGCGACGGGTTGAGGCCGTGATCGAGCAGGAGCGGCCCGACCTGGTACATGCCCACTCTCCGGCCCTGAACGGTCTCGCCGCACTGCTGCGGCGCGTCGGTTTGGTCTGGCCGGTGGTGTATGAGTGCCGGGCCTCTGGGAGGACGCCGTGGTGGATCACGGCACCAGTTCCGAGGGAGGGCTGCGCTATCGGTTGACCCGCGCCATGGAGTCCCGGGTATTTCGCCGTGCCGATGCGGTCACCACGATATGCGAGGGTCTGCGCGGCGACATCGTGGCCCGGGGCATCGCCGCGGGCAAGGTCACCGTCATTCCCAATGCCGTGGCGATTGGGGATTTCGAGTTCGATGCCGTGCCGGATCAGGCCCTGCGGCACAGACTGGGTCTGAGGGCCGAACAGTGCTGGGTTTCATCGGCTCTTCTACGCCTACGAGGGATTGCTGTTGCTGCTCGATGCCATGCCGGCGATCCTGCAGCGCCATCCGAGGCGGTGCTGTTGCTGGTGGGCGGCGGTCCCGGAGAAGGAACGGTGGAGCGGCGCATACACGAGCTGGGCATCGCGGATGCCGTGGTTGCCACCGGCAGGGTGCCCCACGCCGAGGTGTCGTCCTACTACGGCCTGGTGGACATCTTCGCCTATCCTCGTCTGCCGATGCGTCTCACCGAACTGGTCACGCCGCTGAAACCACTGGAAGCGATGGCCCAGGGCAAGTTGGTGGTCGCCTCCGACGTGGGGGGGCACCGGGAACTGATCCAGGACGGCGAAAATGGTTTCCTGTTCAAGGCGGGGTCCGCCCCCGCCCTGGCGGAGACGGTGTCAGCCCTGCTTGAGTCCCGCGAGCGCTGGCCCGCCATCCACCGGGCAGGACGTCATTACGTAGAGAGCGACCGCAACTGGGCCAATAGCGTCGGCCGTTATCGCAAGGTCTACGAGGGGCTGTTGTGACAGCCCCGCTCCGACTGGGCCTGGTGGGGCCGGTGCCGCCGCCCAATGGCGGCATGGCGATGCAGACCCGGCAGCTGGCCCGCCTGCTGGCCCGGGAGGGCGTGCAGGTTGAACTTGTCGCCACCAATGCACCTTACCGCCCGGGCTTTATCGGCCGGTTGAAAGGCATCAGGGCGCTGTTTCGGCTGTTGCCCTACCTCTGGCGTGGCTGGCGCCTGGCGGGCAGGGTCGACGTGATTCACCTGATGGCCAACTCTGGCTGGTCCTGGCAGCTGTTTTCAGCGCCGGTCATATGGATCGGCTGGCTGCGTGGCACGCCGGTGATCGTGAACTACCGCGGCGGGGAGGCCCGGGAGTACCTGCAAAAATCCGCGGCGAGAGTGCTGCCCACCCTCGGCCGCGCCCGGCGGGTGGTGGTGCCATCCGGTTTTCTGGAGCAGGTGTTCGCCGATTTCGATGTCCGCGCCCGGGTCATACCCAACATTATCGACCTGGAGACCTTTCACCCGGCCCGGAGCGCCACCAGCGGACAGGAATCGCGTGCACAGGGCGAGTACGTCGTCGTTATCACCCGCAATCTGGAGCCGATTTATGGCCTGGAGACGGCCATTCACTGTATTGCCCAGGTGCGTGCCGCCATTCCGGGCATTGTGCTGAAAATTGCCGGCAGTGGCCCCCAGCTTGCCCGGTTACAGGATTTGTCTGTCCGCCTGGGGGTGCAGGACCGGGTGTTTTTCCTCGGACGCCTGGAACGGCCCGAAGTGGTGGCTCTCTACCAGAGCGCCGATGTCATGCTCAACCCCGCCCTGGTGGATAACATGCCCAACTCGGTATTGGAGGCGCTGGCCTGTGGTGTACCGGTGATTTCCACCAACGTGGGCGGTGTGCCCTTCCTGGTGGAAAACGGCAGCACTGCACTACTGGTGGAGCCGGGCGACGCCGACGCCATGGCCGCGGCGTTGACAAACCTGCACGCCGATCGCGCCCTGGCTGGCCGATTGGTGCAAGCGGGTATTGAACTGGTGCGAAGGTTTGCCTGGCCAGTGGTGAAAGAACAATGGCTGGCGCTTTACCGCGCCGAGGTCCCGGCAACATGAGCGGATACACGTGGATGGTGTCGAACCTGCTGTTTCCGGCGCATGAGCGCCTGAAGGGGCACTCCACCCTGCGCGCATTCAAGGCCATGGAAGAAACCCAGTGGCTCGCTCCTGAGGCGCTGGCACAACGGCAACTGGCCGATTTGAAGACTTTCCTGAGCACGATCGGAAAACGCGTGCCCTATTACCGGGAGCTGTTTGCAAAACTCGGTTTTGATCCGGCTGACCTCGACTCGAAAGCGGGCCTGCGTGCTTACCGCTGCTGGGAAAAGCCGAGATTCGCGCCCATACCGCCAGCATGAAAGCGGAGGGCGCGGGGAATTTGCAGCGCTTCAATACGGGAGGGTCCAGCGGCGAGCCCCTGATTTTCTACCTGGGCAGCGAGCGGGTAAGCCATGACGTGGCGGCGAAACGGCGCGCCACCCGGTGGTGGGGGTGGATATCGGCGATCCCGAAATCGTGGTGTGGGGCTCTCCGATCGAACTCGGCGCGCAGGACAGGATTCGCCTGCTGCGGGATAAACTGTTCCGCACCGAACTGCTTTCGGCATTTGAGATGTCGAGGAAAACCTGGGGCACTTCGCCCGGCGTATCCAGCGCACGCGGCCCAAAATGCTGTTTGGTTACCCCTCTTCCCTGGCATTCATCATGGACTATGCCCGGCAGCATGACATGCGGCTCGATGACCTGGGTATCGCGGTGGCGTTCGTTACCTCCGAACGGCTGTACGACCACCAGCGCGAATCAATCAGATCAGGGTTTGGATGCCCAGTGGCGAATGGCTATGGTGGTCGCGACGCTGGATTTATTGCCCACCAGTGCCCGGCCGGCGCCATGCATATCACCGCTGAGGATATTGTTGTCGAGATTGTGGACGCAGCAGGAGAGCCTTTACCGGATGGCGAGAAAGGAGATAGTGGTCACCCATCTTCGCACCGGCGATTTTCCGTTTGTGCGTTACCGCACCGGGATATCGGTGCCCTGGCGCGCGAGCCCTGCGGCTGTGGCCGCGGCTTGCCGGTGCTGGCGGAGATAGAGGGCCGCACCACGGATTTCGTGAGGGCAATGGATGGCACGGTATTACACGGACTGGCGCTCATCTACGTGCTGCGCGATATCCCGGAAGTGGAGGGCTTCAAGATCATCCAGGAATCCCTCGATACCGTAACGGTACTGGTGGTCTCCAACGATGGGCCGCGGGCGGCGATCGAACAGCTTGTTCGGGAACAATTCCGGCGCCGATTGGGCGCAGAAGATGATGATAAACTTCGACTACCTGCCGGCCATCGCAGCGGAGCCCCCTCCGGTAAATTCCGCTATGTCGTCAGCAGGCTCGATGACCCGGAGGGCGAAGCGACATGCGTGATATCGTCCTGACAATCGTCGTATTCGGTTCCCTGCCGTTTATCTTTCGCCGCCCCTACTTCGGGGTGCTGGTGTGGTCCTGGCTGAGCTACATGAACCCCCACAAGCTGTGCTGGGGGTTTGCGCAATATATGCCTTTTGCGCAGATTGTGGCGATTACGCTGCTGGCGTCGCTTTTAGCGCCCGGGAAAAACTCAGGCTTCCCAAGAGATCCGATTCTGGTTTTCTGGGCAATTTTTTTTTATTGTGGATGGTGATTACTACTGTATTTTCTATTTGCAGAGGAAGCGTTACAGCAGTTGAGCAAGGTACTGAAGATCCAGCTGGTGACCTGGCTGACGCTGTTGTTGATTAACGATCAGAAGAAATTGAATCAATTGATCTGGGTGATAGTGCTGTCCATAGGCTTTTTTTAGTTTGAAGGGAGGTATTTTTACTCCTAGTAACCGGAGGGGCATACCGTGTGTATGGTCCAAAGGGCAGTTTCATCGAGGAAAATAATACACTTGCTGTTGCCACATTGATGATCATCCCGCTGATGTTTTATCTGTATCGCCTGCACAAAGACGATAAGCGTATCCGGATTGGACTTGCGTTGATGGTGCTCTTCAGCATCGTATCTGTATTTGGTTCCCAGTCCCGGGGAGCACTGGTCGCTGCTGCTGCCGTGGGAGGCTTTTTCTGGCTTAAGACCCGCACCAAGTTAATGAGCGGCATTGGAATAATTCTAGCCGGTATACTGGTTTTCTCGTTTATGCCGCAGAGTTGGCATGCGCGGATGGATGCCATGCAGAACTATGAGCAGGATACTTCTGCAATGGGGCGTATAAACGCATGGCAGTACAGCATTAATGTAGCAAGTAGCAGAGTCACCGGCGCGGGATTTGAGTCGAGGTCACCAGCAACATTTGCGATGTGGGCGCCAGATCCCAAGGATGTGCATGCTGCACAGCATCTACTTTGGCGTGCTGGCCGACCATGGCTGGCTGGGACTGTTTTATTTGTCATTATTTTGTTCCTGACCTGGCGAAGGTTGTCCTGGTTCATCCGTCGGACCAGAAGTGGTGATGAGTTTGCAGAGCAAAACTTGCTGGCACGAATGCTGCAAATTAGCTTGATTGCCTATATGTCGGGTGGCGCTTTCCTCAGTTTATCCTATTTCGATTTGCCCTGGCATATCGTTACGATCGCGATCCTGTTGGCGCAGCAGTTGCGGGTGTCGAGCCTTGCGGATTCCAGGCCGAAGCCGTCTACTTCCGCCTGGAAAGCCGGTCGCAAAAGCGAAAGCAGCGAAACTGTCGTGATATCGTCCTTTCCAGCATATAGTCATTCCCAGATGTTGGCCCGAGTGCTTGACCGAGTTCTCCGGTCAATCCGGTAAACAAAGACTTTCAATCCTGATATACCATCGGGTACTTCCCAGTGCGGACTACATGCGCCCCGGGGATCCCACTGTTGAGCAGTTCGACTGGCAGATGGCTCTGCTTGCCAGGTATTTTTTGCCGCTGCCGCTCGCTGATGCCCTTGAAATGACCATACAGCACCGATTACCCGACCGTGCCGTGTGCGTAACTTTTGATGATGGCTATGCGGATAACGCCCAACTCGCTTTGCCTATACTTCGGAAATGGCGAATACCGGCAACGGTTTTATCCAGCACGGCTTTTCTCGATGGCGGTCGTATGTGGAATGACACGGTACTTGAAGCAGTGCGAAGCGCCGACAGCGGTGCGCTCCACCTGACCGATGCCAATCTCGGTGAATTCAGTATCAGCGACGATGAATCCCGGAGGGTTGCAGCCCATACAATCCTGAACAGGATCAAGCATCTGCCTTTTTCCGAACGCGAGAAAATGGTCAGTTTGGTGGCACAACACGGTTCTACACTTCAATAATCTCATGTTGTCCACTGCAGAACTGATACGACTGGCTGAAAGCGGCATCGAAGATTGGTGCGCACACCCACTCGCATCCGATTCTTGCAACACTTGAACCTGATGTAGCGCGAAACGAGATACTACATGGCAAGTGTGTGCTGGAGGATATCGTGGGCAGAACGGTCCGTTTTTTGCCTACCCCAATGGCAAGCCGGGCCGTGATTATCGTCGAACACATTGAGATGGCTCGTGAACTCGGAGTTTGAAGCTGCTTTCTCCACCCAAGATGGCGTTGCAGGGAGTCGAAACGGATCGTTTTCAACTCCCGCGGTCCACCCTGGGACTCCAAACCCTGGCGTTTTATGTTGCGATTGCTGTACAACCAGCGCAACGTACTGTAGTCGGATTTACTGAAGATGGAGGCAGTCAACAAGGGGATGGCCAAGGGGGCAATTTGGACGATAATGTTCAAGTTTGTTACCCGAGGAATAGGACTTCTCAGCACTGTAATCCTCGCCCGACTCCTGATACCCGAAGATTTCGGGCTTGTCGCGATTGCGATGGCCATTATCGGTGCGCTGGAGGTATTGAGTGCCTTCAGTTTCGATACCGTCTTGATCCAAAATCAGCAGGCTGAGCGAAAACATTACGACACGGCATGGACATTCGGCGTAATCGTGGGCGCAATACAGGCCATGTTGCTCGTATTGATCGCGCCCTGGGTTGCTGATTTTTACGACGATCAGCGTCTGGTCGCCATCATGTATGTGCTGGCTCTTGGGCGCCTGGTAACGGGAACGGCCAATATTGGCATGGTGGCTTTTCGCAAAGATCTACAGTTTCACAAAGATTTCCAATACGAGGTGACAAAAAAGCTCGCGGGATTTACTACGACAATGATCATGGCGTACACCTTGCGGAGCTATTGGGCACTGATTGGAGGGATGATTACGGGATCGGTTGTTGGCGTTGGGCTCAGCTATCTGATGCAGTCATATCGACCTCGTTTCTCTCTTGAGGCGACTGGCGAATTATTCCATTTCTCGAAGTGGCTGCTGATCAATAACATGCTGCTCTTTCTCGTCCATCAGTCGAGTAGTTTTATAATTGGTAAGATCGGTGGGCCGCATGAGTTGGGTGTCTTCACGGTTTCCAACGAAATATCGAATCTGCCGTCGACTGACCTTGTAGCGCCGATAAACAGGGCCATTTTTCCCGGCTATGCGAAGATGTCTTCACAGCTCTCTATTCTGCGGCAGGGCTATGTAAACGTCTTTTCTGCGATCACATATTTCGTATTGCCGGCAGGGGTGGGAATAGTGCTGCTCGCCGAGCCCATCGTCCATCTGATGTTGGGGGCCAAGTGGGCCGAAGCAGTTCCATTGATTCAGATACTCGCTATTTCAGGGACGATTGCCGCACTGCAAACTAACCAGGGCTCTGTATATCTGTCTCTGGGACGCCCCAGAATGCTGACCATGCTGGCCGGAATACACGCGGCATTGCTGGTTCCAGCGCTGGTATTCG
>JAWKZM010000045.1:0-24630 GCA_041395965.1 Halioglobus sp. | reverse complement strand
ATCAACGTGCTGACCATCAACACCCAGACAAACAAGCAGACGAATACCGCGACGATGCGATTGCGTGTGGAAGTGCCGGATCTGGGTTCCCTGTCCAAGTTACTGGAGCGAATCGACCGGCTCAACAATGTCCTCTCCGCCGTGCGCGTCTCGGAGTAGGCGCATGGGCGAATCCGGGCAGCGGTACTCACTGGCCGAGCTGTTGCGCGTGATGCAGCGCCTCAGGGACCCGGACCACGGCTGCCCCTGGGATCTATGCCAGAACTTTCATAGCATCGTGCCTTCCACCCTCGAGGAATGCTATGAACTGGCCCAGGCCATTGAGCATGGGGAATTTGACCATGTCGAGGAGGAACTCGGCGATGTCCTGTTTCAGGTGGTCTTCTACACCCAGCTGGGAAGGGAACAAGGTCTGTTTTCGTTCGAGAGCGTCGTGGACACGCTCGTGACCAAGTTGATTCGGCGCCATCCCCACGTATTTGCCAAGGGCGAAATTGAGGGGGTGGTGGAGGTCCGCACATCTGTGGAAGATGTGAAGCGCTCCTGGGAGGCAATCAAGCAGCGAGAGCGCGATAGCAAGGATCACGGCGGGGTACTGGCGGATGTGCCACTCGCGCTGCCGGCGCTGCCCCGGGCGCAAAAAGTACAAAAACGCGCGGCGCAGGTAAACTTCGACTGGACCGATAGCCACGCGGTACTGGACAAACTGCAGGAAGAACTGGACGAGCTGCGTCGCGCCCTGGGCAATCGCAACCAGGAAGA
This sequence comes from Halioglobus sp., assembly GCA_041395965.1. Classification (GTDB taxonomy): domain Bacteria; phylum Pseudomonadota; class Gammaproteobacteria; order Pseudomonadales; family Halieaceae; genus Marimicrobium. Next base: position 23,868 of record JAWKZM010000045.1, on the reverse strand, counting down.
GGTCCGCGACGAAATGGGCGATGTGCTGTTTACCTGTGTCAATCTTGCTCGCCACCTGGGTCTGGACGCCGAGGCCAGCCTGCGCCAGGCCACGGGTAAATTTGAGCGGCGGTTTCGTTATCTGGAGGGCATCGCCGCGGCCCGGGGTGTGAGCCTGTCGGCACTGACTCCCGACCAGTATGATGCTCTATGGCGCCAGTCAAAGGAGGCACTCCAGGACAGCCAGCCGGACTTGTAACCTAAACTCCCGCTGTGTATGGTTAGCGCCCTCTTGTTGCCCTATTCAGGCGGCGGCGATGCCTGCCGGCCAAAACACACCACATCAGTTTAAGGAAAACTTCGAATGCGATTGATCCTATTGGGTGCCCCCGGCGCAGGGAAGGGAACGCAGGCAAAATTTATCTGCGAGGAGTTTGGTATCCCCCAGATATCCACCGGTGACATGTTGCGCGCGGCTGTCAAAGCCAGGACCGAACTCGGCTTGCAAGCGAAACAGGTGATGGATATGGGCGGACTCGTATCCGATGCGGTTATCATCGGACTGGTGCAGGACCGTATTGCTGATGCTGATTGCGCGAACGGGTTTTTGTTTGACGGCTTTCCCCGCACGATTCCCCAGGCGCAGGCGATGGTAACAGCCGGTGTCGCTATTGATCATGTGGTTGAAATCGTGGTGGATGACGAGGAAATCGTAGCGCGACTTAGTGGTCGCCGGGTCCATCCGGGTTCCGGGCGTATCTATCACGTAAAGTTCAATCCTCCCCGGCAGGAAGGATTGGACGATGTGACGGGCGAACCGCTGGTGCAGCGCGATGATGATACAGAAGAGACGGTTCGTAAGCGTCTGAAGATTTACCACGAGCAAACAAGTCCCCTCACGAAATTCTATCGCAATATGCGCGGCGACAAGGCGCCTGAGTATCACAGGATCGCAGGGGTTGGCAGTGTGGAAGATATACGCAAGACCGTCCTGGCCGCATTACAGTCTTGAGGCATTACACTTTTCACGCAGGAGAAATTTAAAAAGATTCGGCATGCGAAGACTGCGTCTGCGCATTACGGGTGAATCAACGAAGATTTTTGTCTGCTTGACAGATGCGAATTTTCTACATTTTGTACTATTGTATCTCTATTGCAATGTTGTTACTTTTGGACTCGCGGGACCCTCATTAACAGTCTGGAGAGATGCATAATGGCAACTGCTAAGAAGAAAGCAACATCCAAGCCCAAGGCGAAAGCCAAGCCAAAAGCGAAAGCCAAGCCAAAAGCGAAAGCCAAGGCAAAAGCCAAGGCCAAGCCAAAAGCGAAAGCCAAGCCCAAGGCAAAAAAAGCCAAAGCAAAAGCCAAGCCCAAGGCAAAAAAAGCCAAAGCGAAAGCCAAGCCCAAGGCAAAAAAAGCCAAGCCCAAAGCGAAGGCCAAGAAAAAGTAAATTAGCCGAGCTGACAATCAACCCGCTGGAAGTAATTTCAGCGGGTTTTCTGTATGTCAGGCCTTCGGTTTCGTTTTTATCCCCTCCCCGGGGAGAAAGCTTCGCCGCCTTCAAGTTAACTCATTTATATTCCTGAAGCAGGATTCCTGACCGCTGAAATCCACCTTGATCGCCGCGCGGCTGCCGTACCACTCGTGCACGGCGCGTTTACCCGTGGCGAGGAAAAGCGGGAGTGAGGACAGGCACTCGCGCCTGAGGGCGGCACAGAGATAGTGCGCCCTGCGGCCGTCGTGGGCATAAGCGATTTCCCGTCGCGCGGCGGTGGGGTCTGCAAGCGGGGAGAGCAGACGGCTGACCAGGTCGCGTGGCAGACACGGTGTGTCACAGCCGACGACTACGACAAACTCGGTTTTTATGTGGGCTGAAGCCGCTTCCAGTCCTGCCAGTGGCCCCTGGTAGTGGGGGAGGTTGTCCGCAACCGTCAGGGTCGCAAACTGTGTATAGAAGCGGGCATTGCGGTTGCAACTGATCAGCAGTTCGTCGACCTGGGGACGCAGGCGTGCGCTGACATGGGCGACCAGCGGCTTTCCCTGCCAGGGTATCAGCCCTTTGTCACGGTTCCCCACGCGGCGCCCGGCGCCGCCGGCCAGTATAAGACCAGTTACGTGTGTTTTGGATGTCATGAGGTAGTACAGACCGCGTGTTTTTGCCTATCAGTTGTTCTTGCCGCGAGTATGCTGTGTGATAATCGCCACTTGCAACCGTAACAACCGGGCGGCACGCCGGGTATCGGGTGGTAGAGAGGGTGTGGATCAGGTATGACCGGTATTCTGGCAATCGAAACGGCCTCCGACGCCTGCTCGGTGGCTGTTTATGTCGAAGGTGTGATGGCAGAGCGCCACGTGATCGCCCCGCGGCAGCACAGCCAACTGTTGTTCGCCATGCTGGATGAACTGCTGCCCGGTGGCCGCCTGTCGGAGCTCGGTATTCAGGCGATCGCCTACGGCTGCGGCCCGGGCTCCTTTACCGGTTTACGTATTGCTGCCAGCGCGGTGCAGGGTCTTGCATACAGCAGCAATTTACCCGCGATAGCGGTGCCCACGCTGTCTGTACTCGCCCAGAGCGCGTTGCGAGAAGGGAAAACCGCGGCAGCAGATACCGTGTTCTGCACGCTTGATGCCCGTATCAATGAAGTCTACAGCGCGGTGTACGGTTATGAAGACGGGCTGGCAGTCCTGCGCGAGGGCCCCTGGGCGAGCGCACCTGCAAATCTCGCGCCGCGGCATGCCGGTGCCATGGTCGCGGTAGGGAACGGCTGCTCCCTGCTCGCCGGGTTCCCGCGGGCGCTGCGGGAGCGCCTGCGTGTCACCGGGCCTGAGCTTGCGCCAGCGGCAAGGGATATCGTGCCGCTGGCGCTGTCAAAACTGCAGCGCGGCGAACTCCAACTGCCCAACGAGGTGCAGCCGGTGTATGTGCGTGACGAGATATCCTGGAAAAAACTCGGTCAGCAGGGCAGTTGCGCGTGAGAGTCGGTTTTATAGGCCTGGGTGTGATGGGATTTCCCATGGCGGGACACCTGCAGGCGGCAGGGCACCAGGTGAGCGTGTACAATCGCACCGCCCGGAAGGCGCGGCGGTGGGTGGAAACGCATGGCGGCCAATCCGGCGCGACGCCGCGCGAGGTTGCCACGCAGGCCGACATTGTGTGCCTGTGTGTTGGCAATGATGACGATGTGCGTAGTGTGGTCCTCTCGCCGGAAGGCGTACTGGCAGGCCTGTCTGCCGGCGGCGTCATCATTGACCACACAACGGCCTCCGCGGAACTCGCCCGGGCGTTATCCGCACTGGCAACAAAGCGAGGTATCGGCTTCCTGGACGCACCGGTATCCGGCGGCCAGGCGGGGGCGCGAAACGGTGCACTGACCATCATGGTCGGCGGTGAGGCCCCGGTGTTCGAGCGGGCGTTGCCGGTGATGGAGACCTACGCGCGCTGCGTAAGGTTACTGGGCCCGGCGGGCAGCGGGCAATTGGCGAAAATGGTCAACCAGATCTGTATCGCTGGGGTATTGCAGGGGCTGGCTGAAGGTCTGGCTTTCTCCGAGCGCGCGGGATTGGATACGGCGGCGGTGGTCGACGTGATCTCCCGGGGGGCGGCGCAGTCCTGGCAGATGGATAACCGCTACCTCACCATGCTGGCAGGTGACTATGACCATGGGTTTGCCGTCGACTGGATGCGCAAGGACCTGGCCATGGTGCTTACCCAGTCGGCCCGCATGGGGCTGGATCTGCCCCTGACAGCCATGGTGGACGGCTTTTACGCAGAGGTACAGGCGCTGGGTGGTGGCCGTTGGGATACCTCCAGCCTGCTCGCGAGAATACAGCGCGCCGCCGCCAATGATGGCGATACGACACCGGGTAGCAAGGTAGGCAACGACAATGAACCAGGATGAATTCAATCAGCAACTCTGCCAGTTCCTCGTCCGGGCGACCAGCCCGTTTCACGCCGTGGCGGAGATGGCGAGCCGTTTGGTCGACGCGGGATTTTCCCGTCTCACCGACACTACAGCCTGGGAAATCGCAGGCGGCGGGCGCTACTTCCTGACACGCAATGACAGCTCGATTGTCGCGTTCATCGCCGGACGTGAGGCTCCACCGGCGGACGGGTTCCGCATAGTCGGGGCGCACACGGACAGTCCCTGCCTGATGGTTAAACCCCGTCCCGAAATTCAGTCCCAGGGACTGTTCCAGTTGGGAGTGCAGGTCTACGGCGGCGCTCTGCTCAATCCCTGGTTCGACCGGGACCTGTCGCTGGCGGGCAGGGTCAGTTATCTCTGTCCGCAGGGCCAGCTGCGGGTGGCGCTGCTGGATTTTCGCGCGGCTATCGCAACCATTCCCAGCCTGGCTATCCACCTGGACCGTGAGGCGAACAAAAGCCGTGAAGTCAACCCGCAGACTGCCGTGGTGCCAGTACTGTGCGAGTCGGGTGGTGAATCGGAGCTCGATTTTCGCGACCTGCTGAGGGAGCGCCTGCGGCAGGAACATCCTGGCATCGCGGTGGACCGGGTATTGGATTATGAGCTCTGTTTTTATGACACCCAGGCGCCCGCCCTGGTGGGTCTGCGGCAGGAATTTCTGGCTTCGGCCAGGCTGGATAACCTGCTCAGTTGCTTCGCTGGCCTGCAAGCATTGCTGCAAAGCGATGGTGCGGTCAGCTCACTGCTGGTCTGTAATGATCATGAAGAAGTAGGCAGCGTATCGACCTCCGGTGCGCATGGCCCGTTGCTGGCGTCGGTACTCGAACGCCTGGCGGGAAGCCAGTCAGGCTACGCCGCGCTGGCTGAGCGCTCCATGCTGATTTCTGCCGACAACGCCCATGCCATTCATCCCAACTTTGCGGACCGCCATGACGAACAGCACGGCCCCCTGCTGAATCATGGCCCGGTTATCAAGGTCAATGCCAGCCAGCGTTACGCCACCAACAGCGAGACCAGCGGGATTTTCAGGATGCTGGCGGCGCTGGAGGCGGTGCCGGTGCAGTCCTTTGTAGTTCGCAATGACATGGCCTGCGGCAGCACGATCGGCCCCATTGCAGCGGGCGCGACAGGCATTCGCACCATCGACGTGGGTGTACCTACGCTGGGGATGCACTCCATCCGGGAATTGGCAGGAGCGCGGGACGCCGCGGATTTATGCCGCGTGTTGCGACGCTTTTTCAACCATGCAGGCCCGCTCTGTGCGCGGTGAGCTCGCCGTAACAGCACTCCCGGTGGCAGTCTGGGCAGTGACGGCATAGCCAGTAGCGCTGATTGCCAGTATCATAGCGGGCTTTTGCAGGTAGTTAATTCCAACATGCTGAAGCAGCGCGTTTTGACCGGAATCACCACGACGGGCACCCCGCACCTGGGGAATTATGTGGGCGCGATTCGGCCTGCTATCAAGGCCTCCGTGGATGAGTCCACGGACTCTTTTTTTTTCCTCGCCGACTACCATGCGCTCATAAAATGCCAGGATCCGCAGTTGATCCGGCAATCAAGCAAGGAGATCGCCGCCACGTGGCTGGCCTTGGGTCTGGACACTGACAAGGCGTTGTTCTATCGGCAATCCGATATCCCGGAGATCACTGAACTGACCTGGGTCCTCAGCTGCAACGCGGCCAAGGGCTTGATGAATCGCGCGCACGCCTACAAAGCCGCCGTACAGGCTAATGAAGAGGCCGGCGAAGACCCGGATTTCGCCGTTACAATGGGACTGTTCAGTTATCCAGTGCTGATGGCGGCCGATATTCTTCTGTTTAACGCCGAGAAAATTCCGGTGGGCCGTGACCAGATCCAGCACGTTGAGATGGCCAGGGATATCGCCCAGCGGTTCAATCACAATTTCGCCGAGGTGTTTACTTTGCCGGAGGCCGTCGTGTCTGACGATGCCGCTGTGCTGCAGGGCCTTGATGGCCGCAAAATGAGCAAGAGCTATAACAACACCATACCGTTGTTCCTCGCGGAAAAGCCGCTGCGCAAGGCGATCAACAAAATAAAGACTAACCTGTTGGAGCCCGGAGAGTCCAAGGATCCCGACGATTCCACCGTGTTCCAGATTTGGGCTGCGTTCGCCGGAGCGGAGGAGACCGCGAGGATGCGCCAGGAATTTGCCAATGGAATCGCCTGGGGAGAAGCCAAGAGGCAGCTGTTTGAACTGGTAAACAGCGAATTGGCCGCAGCCAGGGCGCGCTACCTGCAACTCATGGATGATCCGGATTATATAGAATCCGTGTTACTGCGTGGCGCCGAGAGGGCGAGGGAGCACAGTACGCAAATGTTGCAAAAAGTGCGAAACGCGGTCGGTATCGGACCGATCCGCTAGCGTCCGCCGGCGGCGCCATTGCCCCCCGAACCGACGCCGGATCCAGTTGGCTACTGGTCGTCCCGGGCAGCGAGGGGTTTATCGTGACCTGATTCACAAATCCCTTGCCTTTGTGCGTGTGTAGGTCGCACCGATGACGCAAAAGCTTCTTTTTCACCCGCTATTATGTCATTGTCGTCACTCACAGCGAGCGTTTGGCACTGTTCATCCGGGCATCGTGGTATTGCCTTAACGCGCTCAAAACTGACGAAAAGACGCTATTTCAGTTTATCGCTACCGGGGGTTTTCTATAATGGAGTTACCTGCAATAGAGCGGAGGACCGGGGAATTATGAATCGCCCTGTACGAGATCATGAAATTCTGTCGGCAGTTTTCGCCAAAATGGACGTCCCTGCAATGACCATCGCCGCGGGTGTGCTGTGTTCGCTGCTGCTCTTTCTGGCTACCGCGACCCTGCTGCTGCAGGCCGTCCCCGACAACTATCCCGTGGGCCCACACCTGGCGGATCTCGGCCAGTACCTTCCGGGTTATGAAGTGACGTGGCCCGGCGCGTTTATTGGTGCTCTGTACGGCTTTCTTGTGGGTGCGGTAGCTGGCTTTGCAGCCGCGGCATACTGGAACCTGACACACTATGTTGCTCTTGGCGTGATGTTGATCAGTTCCGCTGAACTGGCGGATTGAGGTCGTAACTTCAATGGGGAACTACCAGAATATGCAAGCGACCAAGCACAACGTAAACGGAGTAAACCTCAGGTTGCTCAATGCGGCAATCAGGTTCAATGCCTTGATGCTGGGGCTTACCGCCGGCACCCTGGCTGCGGTGATAATGTATTTTGCCACGCATGCATCACTGGCGAAATGGGGCACTCATTCCGGCAGCTACCTCGGCTTACTCGCAATTTTCTTTCCCGGCTATTCAGTCACCAGCGGCGGTGCCTGGGTCGGGGCATTCTGGGCATTTGTCTACGCCGGCACCTTCAGCTCACTCAGTTACCGATTGTACGGTCGAGTACTGGGAACCCGCATAGCAGATATACTGCTCAGCGCTGTGCCCACTGAGAATCCCGTTCTAAAACCTTCTGTCCTGCGGTTACATGGCTTCAGCCTGGGTCTTGCGATCGGCGCTATCGCCGCAGTAGGTTTGTTCTGCTCGACGGCCTGGCTGGTGATACGTGGGACGGCCGATGAAAGTGTCCATGCAGCCCTTTTCGCCAACTATATACCGGGTTACAGCGTCAGCATTTGGGGTGGTTTGTGGGGAGGGCTGGAATTGTTTGCCCTGGTTTTCGTTGGCTGCCTGTTATTGGCCGCGGTGTACAACAAAATAGTTGAATTCAGACATAGACAATCCTGATGGCACGGTTGATATGAATAATAATGAACATGTGGTGATTCTTGGCGCAGGCCCCGCTGGACTGGCGACAGGGCATGAATTAACTGTTAGCGGCGTCAGGGTTACGGTTTTCGATCGCAACAACTTCGTCGGCGGGCTTTGTAACACCAACGTGCACAGGGGTTATAAATTCGATTTGGGAGGCCATCGCTGGTTTACCAAAAATGAGGATCTTAACAGTTGGTTCCGTCGATTGATGGGTGACGAGATCGTCTGGGTGGAGCGCATCAGCCGTATTTACTACGACGGAGGGTACTACAGCTATCCCATCAGTATTCCCAACGTGATCAAGAATGCCGGGATATTTACCATCATGCAGGCCGGGATAACGTACCTGATTTCAGCACTGCAATACTCGGTATTCAGCAAATCCATCAATAATATGAAGGACGCCTACGTGGCGCAGTTCGGTAGCAAGTTGTACGACATGTTCTTTCGTCGTTACAGCGAGAAAGTGTGGGGTCTTCCCTGCGAGAAGCTCTCCTCCGACTGGGTATCGCAGCGCAGTGCCGGCCTGTCAATCTGGACGGTTATCCAGGAATCGCTCCTGAGAACCAAGTCTGACAACGAGAGCCTGATTGAAGAGTTTATGTATCCGCGCGACGGCTACGTGCGCATTCCCCAGCGTATGGCTGAAGACATCCTTGCCAAGAGCGACTCGAACGCCATCCTCCTGGAGTCCACGGTCACCCGGATCAAGTATCGCGGCCCGCACGATTTCGAGGTCTTCTACAGCGATACTGCCGGCAATGAACATTCCGTGAATGCCTCCACCGTCGTCTCCACCATCCCCCTGGGTGTTTTGCCCAGGATTCTGGAGCCCGCCTGTGACCAGGCTGTGATCGACGCCGCCAGGGGGCTTACATTTCGCGCGCTGATTACCGTCAACGTCATTCTCAGGAAGGAGCGTGTGTCCATCGATACCTGGCTCTATGTACAGGACGAGGAAATCCTGTTCGGAAGGTTGCATGAACCCAAGAACTGGAGTCCCGCGATGGTTCCTGATCAATCCACGACGTCACTGGTATTGGAGTGTTTCTGTACCAAGGACGATCATATCTGGAATCTGACGGACGAGGAGGTTGGCCGACGCTGTATCGAGGACCTGGAGAAGAAACTGAAGTTCATTGATAGTTCAGAGGTCATCGATTTCTCCTGTGTCCGCACGCTGCAGGCCTATCCCGTGTACGACCTTGACTACTCGGAGAAGATAAAAACCATTAACGATTTTCTCGCGGGTTTTGACGGGCTGCATGTGGTGGGGCGCGGAGGAACGCACCGCTATAACAATGCAGACCACTCCATCGAGATGGGGCTTCTGCTGGGCAGAAAGATTCTCGGGTACGACGTTGATTATATGGACGTTAATACTGAACCGGAATACCACGAGATCAAGACATCCAAGGATCCCAAGCGCGATTATTACAAGATTGAGGAGAAGTGCGACTGACTCCGCCCCTGGCGGATTTGTCCTCAGCGGATACCTGTAACACGAAGCTAATAAAAGGTCTCAAGGGTGAATATTGGCATAGATGCTACCTGCTGGTGGAACAATCGCGGGTTTGGCCGGTTCACTCGAGAGATCCTTACCGCACTGTTCGAGTTGGACAGCGGTCACCGATTCTACCTGTTCGTCGACCAGCCGCTGCATGACCTGCAACGCTTTTCGAGTGTGACAGTCGTGCAGGTGCCGTCGTCCCGGCCCACGACCGAGGCGGCGGTCGCGGACAGCAGCAGATCACCTTTCGATATGTTCCGTCTATACAGAGCGGTGTCACGGTGCTCACTCGATATCATGTTTTTCCCCGCTGTCTATTCCTGGTTCCCGGTGCCGCGACAGCTGCCGACCATGATTACAGTGTTCGATGCGATAGCCGAGCACTATCCCAAGCTTATTTTTCCCGGCTGGAGAAGCCGACTGTTCTGGACCATCAAGATGAAATGCGCGATTTGGTCCAGCCAGAGGATATTGACAGTCTCCCAGGCGGCGAAGCAGGAAATCGTGGAGTATATAGGCGCCGACCCGGACGTTATCGATGTTACCAGCGCGGCGCCCAACCCGTTGTTCCGACACACGCATGATGCGATCCGTATCGCGGCCGCCAGACAGCGCGCAGGCCTGCCCGGGGATGTCCCCCTCATCATATTTGTCGGCGGGCTGGCGCCCCACAAGAACCTCCATGGCCTGCTGGATGGCTTCGAACTGGCGCTGGGCAAGGGCCGATTGAGAAACGTGCATCTGGCCCTGATCGGCGATTTCAAGGGTGCCGGGTTCTTCTCCAATTACGACAGCCTGCATGACAGGGTGCGAGCGAACGCCGAGTTGTGTGACAGGGTACATTTCAGCGGGTATGTGTCCGACGATGACCTGGTCGCCCTCTACAGCAGTGCACTGGCCGTGGCGATGCCGTCTTACTCCGAGGGCTTCGGCCTGCCGGCGATTGAAGCCATGGCCTGTGCAGCGCCGGTGCTGGCAAGTGACCGGGGATCGCTGCCCGAAGTTGTAGGCGATGGGGGGCTTTATTTTGACCCTTTCGACGTCGAGGCGATAGCGGCGGCTATCATCGATATGGTGGAGAACGATGATTTGCGCGCGCAGCTCGCGTCAAATGCGCTCTCCCGGGCCAGCACATTTACCTGGCGGCGCGCGGCCCAGTTGACACTTGCCCATCTGGAGGCAATGCACCGGGGATAGACGGGAAACGGCGGGCGGACCGATGGTGGGGTGCGGTGCGCTCCAGCAAAGTCCGCCAGGATTGAAGTTGAACAGAGGGGATTAAGAGTGGCAGGGGTTGATAATATGGCGCGGGGCATCAGTGTCATAATGCCGGTGTTTAACGGGGCGGATTTCATCTGCCAAAGCCTGCCTCCGTTGATGGCAATGGAGCAGCGGGGTGAGATACTGGAAGTCATCGTCGTCGATGACGGCTCGACGGATAACAGCAAACAGCTGGCGCAGGATATGGGCGCGAAAGTCATCCCTTCCGGCGGTCGTATCGGTCCTGGCGGCGCACGAAACCAGGCCGCTGAAATCGCCCGCGGCGATCTGCTCTGGTTTGTCGACGCCGATGTGGTGGTGCATGACGATGCCGCTGTCTGTATGGCGCGTGGGTTCGCCGACCAACAGGTGGTTGCGGTCTTTGGCTCCTATGACAGTAATCCGCCCGCGAAGAACTTTTTCTCCCAGTACAAAAACCTTGTGCATCACTATTATCACCAACGGGCCAGCAACGAAGCGCGGACCTTCTGGTCAGGCTGTGGTGCGGTCCGGCGCGCCGCTTTTCTCGCCGTTGGGGGGTTTGATGTGGAGCGCTATAAATACCCATCGATCGAGGATATCGAACTGGGCCACCGCCTGATTCGGGCTGGAGGTCGCGTGCGCCTGCAAAGCGATGTGCAGTGTACTCATCTCAAGGTATGGCGTTTTGTCAATCTCATCCACACGGAGATTTTCCGCCGTGCAATTCCCTGGTCGCGACTGATCATCAGTTCCGGCGACGGTATACCCAATGACCTGAATGTCGGCGTTGCGGAGCAGGCCCGCGCTGTGGTCGCGGCGGCCTTCCTGCTTGTCATACTGGGCCTGCTCACCGGCTTGTTAGACCTGCGATTGCTGGTATTTCCCCTGCTATTGATGCTGTTTGCCAACCTGGAAATCGCCCTGTTCTTTTACCGCAGGGGAGGCATCTGGTTCGCATTCCGCGCACTGCTGTTTCACCAGATCTATTACCTTTACAGCGCCTCGGCGTTTGCGTGGGTACTGGCCGAGCAGACATACCTGCGTATTTTCCACCGCAGGACGTTGCACGGCTGACGCGCTGGCCAGGGCAATCGTTCCCGTGGTGGTTGCTATGGTGCGACAGTGCAATGGCTATGCTTCTGGTCACAGATGAGCACCCCACGCGTATACTCGGACACGGTTAATTGACGCCACGAAGAAGGCTGGTTCCACCCGTGAAGCTATTTTCCCTGACAACCCTGCGCGAGTTGTTGGCTCTCTCGCTCCCTATTGTGGTGTCCCAGGGCGCTTTTGCCATCATGGTCTTCACCGATCGCCTCTTCATGTCCTATATCGACGCCGCCCATATAGCGGCTGCACTGGGCGGCGGTGTCGCGGCTTTTTTTTGTTTTTCCCTGTTTATGGGCCTGATCAGCTATGGGAATGCCCTGGTGGCGCAGTACTACGGTGCCGGGCAGATGGCCAAGTGCTCCCGTGTCACGACACAGGGGGTTTTGATCGCACTGGCCAGTACGCCCTTGCTGCTGCTTCTGGCTTATTTCGGCGGTAACGCGTTCGCGTTGATTGGCCATGACCCCGCACAGGTACCGCTCGAACAGGCCTACTTTTCGATACTGATGGCCGGCAGTGTATTTACCCTGCTCAAGGCGTGCCTGGCCTGCTATTTTTCCGGTATCGGGCGCACCCGGGTGGTCATGGCGGCGGATTTGCTGGGTGCGGCCCTCAATATTCCGCTGTCATGGATTCTGGTATTTGGCAAATTCGGATTTCCGGCGCTGGGTATCGCCGGCGCGGCAGTGGGTACGGTCATGGCCACGGTGTGTGCTATCGGTATCTTCCTGTATTTCTACCTGTCCAGGGACCACCGCGATCAGTTCCATGTTGCGGATTCCCTGTGTCTGGACCGCGGATCATGCGCCGCTACCTGCGCCTCGGTATGCCCTCCGGTGTGGAAAGCTTCATGAATATTTCCAGTTTCAACCTGTTCCTGTTGCTCTTCCAGTCCTATGGCGTCGTGCAGGGAGCTGCCATGGCGATCGTGTTCAACTGGGACATGCTCTCGTTTATTCCCATGGTAGGACTCAATATCGGCGTGATGAGCCTAATTGGCCGTTTTGTAGGCGCGGGCAGGATGGAGCGCGCCAACCAGGTCATTTCTTCGGGTTTCATCGCCGCCCTTGGCTATGCCGGCACACTGGCGATCGGCTTTCTCGTGTTTCGTGCGACGCTGGTCAATGTTTTTGCGACGCAGGACGGCAACTTTCCCGCCATACAGGCCCTGGCAAGCAACATGATGATCGGTCTGGTGACCTACATGCTGGCAGACGCCACGATACTGATTGCCGGCGGCGCGCTGCGCGGAGCGGGGGATACGCGCTGGATAATGGTGACGTCCATATCCGTGCACTGGTTGATGCTGCTTGTCCAGTATATCGTCATCGTCGTGTACCGACTTGATCCGCTGGTGTCCTGGTGGGTCTTCGTATCGATGCTGCTGACACTCGCTGTCCTTTACCTGGGCAGGCTTTTCGGCCACACCTGGCGCCAACCGGAGCGACTTGCCAGGGTGATGAGCGAGTGATCTGCCTGTTTACAGGGTGAGAATGCGCCGCAGGAGACTGTCCTCGCCCTTGTGTTGTTCCCGCGTCACCAGAAGATCGGCCAGTTGCGCTTCGATTTCCCCGGCCACTCGCGCGCGAATGGTTTGCAGGGTTTTTTTCGACAGGGTTTTTCCCTTGTAGCGGGCGAGGTTGACGGGCCGGCCGAAACCGAGAAAGCAGCGCTGTGGTTTGGGGAATAACGTCCCCAGGCTCCCCACGGGAACCGGTGGCAGGATGTCCGAGCGTATATCATCGGTCAACAGGCCCAGGCGGGACAGCAAACGGCCCAATGTCGAGCCCGGCAGTGCCTGTCCCTCCATCAGGTGGCCGTAGAAATCATCGGGGCCGACCAGGCCGAAGGGCATGATGGTGTACCCGTGTGTGGCCGCCAGCTTTATGAAGCCGTAGCGTTCCTTCCATTGCAACTCATACAACTGCGATGCCGGTTTCACCGCTTCATGGGCGCCGCCCGGAAAAACCAGCACATCCTGCCCGTCCTCCATCAGCGCCGTGCAGACATCCGGGTGTCCCATCACGAGGCCGTTGGTCAGTAAAAAGTCGGCGATGTAGCGATTGCTGAACAGGAACTTGTCTCCCATCGCGCGTGGAAACCGGTGTAGTTCCCGCAGAAACAGTGGCGTCAGGATCGCCCCGTCCAGCGCGAACAGGGAATGGTTGCCCACGAACAGGCAGGGTCGCTGCGGGATATTCCCGGCGCCCAGTATCATGGGCCGGAACACGCTTTTCACCAATCGGTAGGTGATCTCCACATCCAGTCCGTCAGGCGCCTGCACCGCTAGTGCCCTGTCGATGTGGTGGCGCAGGGCCGCCTCGTCGGCGAGTGGCCTGTTTTCTTTATCAAATAACGACATCGGTGCAACCGCTCGCAAAAGCCACGGATTATAACTACCGGGAACCGGGTAGCCTAGTGCCTGACCGGTGAGCCTACTTTCGGCATGGGCCATTTTCAGCTAGAGTGCAGCGTAGTCGTCATAGCCGCATACAGGACTTACCCATGCAGGGCAAACATGTCGCCATCACCGGTCCCACGGCGGGCATCGGGCGAGTCACCAGCCTGGAACTCGCCAGGCGCGGGGCACAATTGACCCTGCTTTGCCGCAGTGCGGAAAAAGGGCAGGCCCTGCAGGAGGAGATCGTGTCCATCGGTGCGCTAAAACCCTCTGTGGTACTGATGGATATGGCCGAGCTGGCCAGCGTGCGCCGCGCCGGGGAGGCGCTGCTGGCCGCGGGCAAGCCGCTGGACGTGCTGCTGAACAACGCCGGGGTCATCAACACAACCCGCAAGGTGACGGTCGACGGATTCGAGGAGACACTGGCGGTCAATCACTTCGCACCCTTCCTGCTGACCGGTCTGCTGCTGCCGCGGTTGCTGCAAACGCCGGGTGCGCGAATTGTCAACGTGGCCTCTGACGCCCATGCATTTGTAAAGGGCATGAACTTCGAGGACATGCAGGCCGATCGAAACTACCGAACGTTTCGCGAGTACGGCCGCTCCAAGCTCGCGAATATCCTTTTTACCCGGAGTCTCGCCAAACGACTGCAGGGAAGGGACATCACGGTCAATTGCCTGCACCCCGGGGCGGTGGCTACGTCCCTGGGAACGCAGAATGGCGGTATCATCAGCAAATTGCTGCCGTTGCTGTTGAAGCCATTTTTTCGTACACCGGAACAGGGCGCGTTGACGTCCATCTACCTCTGCTGTAGCCCGGATGTCGCTGGCACCAGCGGCGAGTACTTCGTCAACAGCAAACGGGCGAGGCCCAAGCCCTGGGCGTGTGATGACGCTGCCGGCGACAGGTTATGGGCTTACACCGAGCAGTGCCTGCACTTCAGCTATCCCATATAGCTCGGTGGTATGCGAGCCAAACCCCTTCCGATCATGCCGATTTTGAGGACATTGCAGATGCGTAAAGCATTGTTGGCAGCCCTGTGCCTGCTGGCCATGGGGAGTCTTGCCAATACGCCCGAAACCCGCGTATTCGAATTTTCCTATGACATCCCCGAGCAGGAGTTCCCGTCGACGGAGGCCGTGGATATTTTTATCCCCATGCCGACCGAGGAGGCCGGGCAACGGGTCTTGGCACAGTCCCTGCAGTCCTCCCTACCCGGGGAAGTCGGGCGGGAGCCGACCTACGGTAACACCTACTATCATATCCATCGGCCCGCCGGCAGCAGTGTGCCGCTGAGCGCCAGCCTGCGGTGGACTGTGGCGCGGGATATAACAACGGCGACCGGCACGGGTGAGCTCACTCCCGAGCAACGCGACAGGGCGCTGGCGCCCGACGCCCTGGTGCCGGTGGGGGACAAGATCCTGCAGCCCATTCTCGCCGAAATTCACCAGAAACGCGCCGATGATTCTCCCGCAAGCACCGCCCGCGCGATTTATGACTGGGTGGTGGACAACGTGGAGTACAAAAAAGTCGGCACGGGCTGGGGCAACGGGGACACCTTCTGGGCCTGCAGCGAACGCTACGGCAACTGCACGGATTTTCACGCACTGTTTATTTCCCTGGCACGTACCGAAGGTATCCCGGCACGTTTTGAAATCGGGTTCCCGGTTCCCGAGGATCGCGCGGAGGGCGAGATTGGCGGATACCACTGCTGGGTCAAGTTCTACCTGCCAGACCGTGGATGGGTGCCAATCGATGCATCGGAGGCAGCCAAACACCCGGAACTGCGCGAGCTGCTGTACGGCAGTTATCCGGCTGACCGCATCCATTTCAGTACCGGACGCGATCTTGTCCTGTCCCCGGGGAGTGCCGCCGCGCCGTTGAACTACTTCATCTACCCCTATGTCGAGGTGGGCGGCAAGCCATGGCCGGGCAAGGTAGCGACCCGTTTTTCGTTCGCGGACGTCGCCAGCCCGGATGCCGGCGGCTGATGCCCGCAGAATTCACCGGTTTTTTGACGCAGGACAATTCACGGTCGCCGCACCGGCGTATGTTTGGTCAACTGGCATTCAGATTGTTTGACGTTGGTTGGCATGGCAGCGTACGCGATTCTGGAAGTAGATGTGCATGATATCGCAGAGTATCTGGTGCACCAGCAGCGACTGGCGCCGTTGCTCGAATCTGTCGGTGCGCGCTACCTCGCCCGCGGAGGGGAAGCCAGGCAATATGAAGGCAGTGGGGAACTCTGGCGCCTGATGGTGCTGGAATTCCCTTCGCTGGAGGCGCTGGACGAGTTCTACACCGGCGATGCCTATCAGAACCTCAGGGCTCACCGCGACGGCTGCAGCAGATCCCGTATCGTCGCCGTGGCAGGGTTGTAGCAGCGGCGCAATACCAGAGCATGCCGACTTAAGCTGATGCGGATCAATTCGCGGTGCCGCAATGGCACTATAGTTACCCGGAGAAACCGCATTGAAACCGGGTCAGCTGTATGGATAGCTCCGCCAAGATCACGATAGACGGCAACCAGGCCGCGGCCACCATCGCGCACCTGACCAACGAGGTCATCGCCATCTACCCCATTACTCCCTCGTCCAACATGGGAGAATTCGCGGACGAATGGTCTGGTAACGGTAGGAAAAACCTGTGGGGCACGGTGCCGCGCGTCATCGAGATGCAGAGCGAGGGTGGTGCCGCGGGTGCCATTCACGGCGCCCTGCAAGCCGGGGCCCTGGCCACCACCTTTACCGCATCCCAGGGATTGCTGTTGATGATCCCGAACATGTACAAAATCGCCGGGGAACTCACTCCCGCCGTGTTCCACATCGCCGCGCGTTCGCTGGCCTGCCAGGCCCTGTCCATCTTTGGAGACCATTCCGATGTCATGGCGACCCGCCAGACGGGTTTCGCCATGCTGGCCTCCAATTGTCCGCAGGAGGTGATGGACCTGGCGCTTATCGCCCAGAGTGTCACCCTGCGTTCCCGGGTACCCTTCCTGCACTTTTTCGACGGCTTTCGCACCTCCCACGAAGTGGCCAAGATCACCGAGGTGTCCCTGGAGACCGTGCGCGCCATGATCGATGACGACTGCGTGCACGCCCATCGCCAGCGGGCGCTCTCGCCTGCCCACCCGGTGCTGCGCGGCAGTTCGCAGAATCCCGATGTGTATTTTCAGGCGCGGGAAACGGTGAACGCCTATTACGACGGCCTGCCGGGGTTGGTCGAGGAGAGCATGGAGCACTTTGCACAGTTGACAGGGCGCCGCTACCAGCCGTTTCAGTATGAAGGTGCTGCGGACGCGGAGCGCGTCATCGTGATAATGGGTTCCGGCGCGGAAGCGGTGCACGAGACGGTGGACTTCCTCACCGGTCGGGGTGAGAAGGTGGGCGTGGTCAAGGTGCGGCTCTACCGGCCCTTCGATCCCGGGCGCCTGTTGCAGGCGCTGCCGGAAACCACGCGCAAGATAGCGGTGCTGGACCGGACCAAGGAACCGGGGTCGGATGGCGAGCCGCTCTACAAGGATGTGGTGACGGCTCTGGCCCAGGACAGCGCGCGTGAAACGGGGCGTTTCTCCCGCATGCCGCTGGTTATCGGGGGCCGTTACGGCCTCTCTTCCAAGGAGTTTACGCCGGGCATGATCGCGGCGGTCTTCGACGAGTTGCACAGCAGCCAGCCGAAAAACGCCTTCACCATCGGCATCCATGATGATCTGACACACACCAGCCTGGCGTGGGATGAAACGCTGCGCACCTCCGCCAATGACGCAACCTTCCAGGCGGTATTTTATGGCCTGGGCAGTGACGGCACCGTCAGCGCGAACAAGAACAGCATAAAGATAATTGGCGCGCGTACCGACCTGCACGCCCAGGGCTACTTCGTCTACGATTCCAAGAAGTCGGGGGCGGTTACCATTTCCCATCTGCGCTTCGGCCCTGATCCGATTCACTCGAGTTATCTGATAGGCAGCGGCGACGCCAACTTCGTGGCCTGTCACCAGGGCGCGTTACTGGAAAAATACGATGTGCTGGAATTCGCCCGGCACGGTGCCGTTTTCCTGTTAAATACACCCGTCGCCCCGGACGCGGTGTGGGACAGTCTGCCCGGCAGGATCCAGCGCCGGATCGTCGAGCGGGATATTACCCTTTACGCCATCGATGCCTACGGGGTCGCCCAGCGCAGCGGCATGGGCAAGCGCATCAATACCATCATGCAGACCTGCTTTTTTGCCATTTCGGGGATATTGCCGAGGGACGAGGCCATCCAGGCAATCAAGTCCGCGGTGGAGGCGAGTTACGGGCGCAAGGGCCGGCGCATCACCGAGCTCAATTTTCGCGCGATCGACGACAGCCTGGCCCTGCTCAACAAAGTGGCGGCCGGGACTATCCGCAGTGAGGAAGCCGCGCCTGCCAACCTGACCGAGCGTGCGTCGGCGTTCGTGCGGGAGGTTACCGCCGAGATCATCGCCGGGCGGGGTGATCTGATTCCTGTCAGCCGCATGCCCGATGACGGCAGCTTCCCGCTGGGTACCGCCGCCCTGGAAAAGCGCAACCTGGCACTGGAGATCCCCGTCTGGGAGACCGAGTTGTGCACCCAGTGCGGAAAGTGTCCCTTTGTCTGTCCGCACAGTGCCATACGTTCCAAGGTATTCCACGAATCGGAGCTGGAACACGCACCTGCGGGTTTCAAGTCCGCCCCGGTAAAGTCAAAGGACTATCCCGATGGGTTTCGCATCAGCTACCAGGTGGCGCCGGAAGACTGCACAGGCTGCACGTTGTGCGTGGATATCTGTCCGATTCGCGACAAATCCAATGTCAGTCGCAAGGCGCTGAATATGGCGCCGCAGCCGGAGCGCCGGGTGGCGGAGCGCGAGAACTGGGCGTTTTTTACCGCGCTCCCGGAGTACGACCGGCGCCAACTGAAAACCAACACCATCGCGGGCGCCATGTCACTACAGCCGCTGTTCGAGTTTTCCGGTGCCTGTGTCGGCTGCGGGGAGACGCCGTACCTCAAGCTCGCGTCGCAATTGTTCGGGGATCGCATGGTAGTGGCCAATGCCACGGGGTGTTCCTCCATCTACGGCGGGAATCTCCCGACTACGCCCTGGACGACCACGAAAGAGGGCAGGGGACCGGCCTGGAGCAACTCCCTGTTTGAGGACAACGCGGAGTTCGGGCACGGGATGCGCCTGGCGATAGACAGCCAGCGACAGACGGCCCGTGAACTGCTGGGTCGCCTGGAGAGCCAGCTCGATGCGGCGCTGGTCCGCGCCCTGCTCGATGCCGATGAGTCCGACGAAGCCGGAATTTATGAACAGCGCGAACGCGTACGCGAACTGGATGCGCGCCTTGGCGCCATCAATACGCAGGACGCACGCATGCTGCTTGGACTCAGTGAAAACCTGTGCCGCAAAAGTGTCTGGATAGTCGGCGGAGACGGATGGGCCTACGACATCGGTTATGGGGGGCTCGATCATGTGCTGGCTTCGGGCGAGGATGTAAACCTGCTGGTGCTGGATACCGAGGTGTACTCCAACACGGGCGGGCAGACTTCCAAGGCCACGCCGCGCGGCGCGGTGGCCAAGTTTTCCTCCGCCGGTAAACGCGGGGCCAAGAAAGACCTCGCCATGCTCGCCATGGATTACGAGAACGTGTACGTGGCCCGGGTTGCCTACGGCGGCAAGGACACCCAGACCCTTAACGCCTTCCTCGAGGCCGAAGCTCACCCGGGGCCGTCCTTGATCATCGCGTTTTCACCCTGTATCGCCCACGGTGTGGATATGTCCTGCAATCACCGGCAGCAGGATATGGCGGTAAAGAGCGGACACTGGCCCCTGTTTCGTTTCGATCCCAAGCACATTGCCCAGGGCAAGCCACCGATGAAAATGGACTCCAGGGCGCCGTCGATGCCTTACCGGGATTACGTGCAAACCGAAACGCGTTTCAACATGCTGTGGCACTCGCATCCGGAGATCGCCGAAGCGTTGGTCGAGCAGGAGCAGCGTTTTGTCAATCACCGCTACAGTATCTACCAGCAGTTATCACAACTGGACTGGTCTGACGGCGAGCAGGTGGCCCAGGTGCGTGCCGCCGCGACGCAGGGCGCCAACCCGGGCGATCACGCGGGCAGGAACGAAGGGGAGAAGGCGCAATGACAGATCTGTCCACCGAATACCTGGGTCTCAAACTCAGCAACCCATTGGTGCCATCGGCTTCTCCCTTGAGTAAGCAACTCGACAGCGCCAGGCGCCTGGAAGACGCCGGGGCGTCCGCGCTCGTTATGCACTCCCTGGTGGAGGAGATGATCGCCGAGGAGGATGGCAGGCTCGCGCGGTTCTTCCACCAACAGGCGCTGGGGCACGCGGAAGCGGACAGCTTTCATCCCCTACCGGCCACGTACCAGAGTTACGAGGACAAGTACCTGGAACACCTCGGTGCATTGAAGGACGCGCTGGACATTCCCGTGATTGCCAGCCTCAATGGCATAACGCCCGGTGGCTGGGTGGACTATGGCACCGCCCTGGAAAATGCCGGCGCGGATGCCCTGGAGCTGAACGTCTACTACATCCCCGCCAGCAGCGCGGAGGACGGTCGCCAGGTCGAGCAGCGCTATGTGGATGTACTCACGTCCCTGCGCGAGAAGGTCGCCATCCCGATTGCCATGAAGTTGTCCCCGCAGTTCAGCTCGGTGGTGGATATTGCCCGGCGGCTGGACCAGGCGGGCGCCAATGGCCTGGTGTTGTTCAACCGCTTTTACCAGCCGGACATCGACCTCGAGACGCTCGATGTCGTCCCTAAGCTGGAACTTTCCACGTCCCAGGAATCCCTGTTGCGAATTCGCTGGATCGGGATCCTGCACGGGCAGATTCGCGGGTCCCTGGCGATTACGGGCGGCATCCACACGGTCGAGGATGTAGTGAAGTCCCTGCTGGCAGGCGCCGACGTCACGCACATGTGCAGCGCCCTGTTACACCAGGGTCCCGGGCACCTTGCTTCAGTCCTGGCAGCGCTGCGCGGGTGGATGGAGGAGCGAGAGTACGAGTCGGTGGCCCAGATGAAGGGCAGCGTCAGCCAGGCCAATGCGACGGATACCGCCGCTTACCTGCGTGCGAATTATGTGCAGGTACTGGAGAGCTACCAGCGCCCGCCCGGCGTTATGTGGTAATCACGGGTCATCCGATCGGGGGCGGATGCTTACCACTGCACCGGCATACCGCTCAGCCACGGGTGGAGATAAACGACCACGGCGATGGTGACCGCTGCTATCAGTACGGTCACAAGTTCCGCGCCCCAGGAGGGTGCCTGTTCCTTGATCCAGACGCCCTGGCGTTTGCTGATCATTACGATCTCGATGAGCGCCCACAGTGACAGGCCACCGAACAGGGCGATGGCGCGGCTGTCGCCATTGAGCATCAGGTGGGCAATACCCCACAGGGCGACACCGGAAAGTTGGGGATGACGGATGACCAGTCGCAAGCGGGATTTGCGCGAGCTGACGGCCAGCAGCAGGAATGCCAGCG
This sequence comes from Halioglobus sp., assembly GCA_041395965.1. Classification (GTDB taxonomy): domain Bacteria; phylum Pseudomonadota; class Gammaproteobacteria; order Pseudomonadales; family Halieaceae; genus Marimicrobium. Next base: position 2,423 of record JAWKZM010000045.1, on the reverse strand, counting down.
CCAGCAGCGCCAGCGCGACTTTGTGCAGCTCGGCCGGCGGCGCGTACAGCGGCACGGGTTGCGCACTGCGCCAGCCCAGGATGATCAACCCAAATGCCGCGAGCAAAAGCAGTGAGAAGATACCCTTGTACCCGCCTTCGCCCAGCCTGTGGATGAGACCTGCCCGCGCCGAGGGCGCGAGGGCAGGTATAAAATGCACACCGGCAAACAGCGCCAGTCCCAGTACGAGCATTAGCATCGTGGGGTTCCTCCCGCAGCCGCAATGTGCCCTACAGGATAACAGGATGCACCCGAAAGCCACAGTGCCCCGGCCTCCTCGCCGGGTTGGCGCAGCCCGCGCCAGCGGGAGTGCGCGGTGACCCTCGCTGGTCAGGATATTTCGTAGCCTCGGCGACGGCACTCCGCTAAGATTGGCCGATGCATTTTGACGCTGTCAGCCATCTTCCCATTGCCGAGGTTCTCGACCAGCCCAGCCAACACCTGCGCGAGTGCAACCAGGTCGTGCCCAGGCCCCTCCGGGCGCCGGTAAAACCACGGTTGTCCCGCTGGCGCTGCGCACTGAACCCTGGCTGGGCGAACGCAAAATCCTCCTGTTGGAACCGCGACGGATGGCGGCGCGGGCTGCCGCACGCATGGCGCAACTGCTGGGGAGGACGTCGGGCAGACGGTGGGCTACCGCATGCGCATGGACAGCTGCACCAGTGACAGCACCCGAATCGAGGTCATTACCGAGGGGATATTGACGCACCAGTTGCAGCGGGATCCGGGCCTGGAAGAGATAGGCCTGGTGATTTTTGACGAGTTCCACGAGCGCAATTTGGATTCCGACCTGTGCCTGGCGCTGGTGATGCATGGCCGCGACATGTTCCGCGAAGGGCCTGACCTGAAGCTGCTGGTGATGTCGGCCACCCTGGACGGGGCCGCTGTGTCGACACTGCTCGGGAACGCACCCCTGGTGAGCTCCAGTGGCCGCCAGTTTCCAGTACAGACCCGTTACGGCGAAGCCCACCAGTTGCGCGATTCCATCGTGCAACCCACGGTCGACACGATCCGGCAGGCGCTGGGTGAGCAGGCCGGCAGCATCCTGGTCTTTCTGCCGGGGCAGCGCGAGATCAGCGCCGTGGCGCGCGGACTCGGCGAAGCACTGCGGGGGTATCCCGAGCAGCAGGTCCAGGTGGTGCAGCTTTACGGCGGATTATCCCTCGAGCGGCAACAACAGGCCGTGCTGCCACCGCCCGAGGGCACCCGCAAGATCGTACTCGCCACGAATATCGCGGAAACCAGTCTTACCATCGAGGGTATCGCCGTGGTGGTGGACTCCGGGCTGGTGCGCGAGCCGTTGTTCGATGCCAATACCGGCATTACCCGCTTGACCACCCGGCGTATATCGCGTGCCTCGGCGGAGCAGCGCCAGGGGCGGGCGGGTCGGCTCGGGCCGGGCGTTTGCTACCGCCTGTGGAGCGAGCAGCAGCAGGAGAGACTGGTGGCCCACGCCACCCCGGAGATTCTGCAGGCGGACCTTGCGCCCATGGCGTTGCAATTGATGTCCTGGGGAGTGGAGGATGTCGGTGAGTTGCGTTGGCTGGACCCGCCCCCCGCTGTGCCCTACCGGCAGGCGATGGCGGTGCTGGAGCGCTGCGGAGCGACATTCAGGAACCGGTCCGGCAGTTATCAGCTCACCCCCCACGGTGTGCGCCTGGCACAGATGCCGCTGCATCCGCGCCTGGCACATATGTTGTTGGTGGGCTGTGATATTCATGCCACTGAGACAGCCTGCCTGCTTGCCGCCATCCTCTCCGAGCGCAATCCCCTTGGCGGGCGTGGCGTCGATGTCGTTGCCACCCTTGCGGTGTTGATGGGGGAGAGCCGGTGCCCACCGGAGTTGCAGGGTTGGTTCAAGCGCGTCTGGCAACTTGCCCGCCGCTTCGCCGGCCTGGCCAGTGACATCCACAAGCCGCGCAAATTCGCAATCAGTGTTGCCCAGGAGGACGTACTTGGCGTCCTGCTGGCCAGCGCCCACCCCGATCGAATCGCCAGGTTGCGGGCCGGCGGGGATGGCTACCAGTACCAGCTCAGCAACGGCCGCAGTGCCGCGTTGCCCCGGGATGACAGTCTCGCTGGTACCCAGTGGTTGGCTGTGGCCGAACTGGGCGGGCAGGTCGGGGAGCCGGTGGACTGTATCTACACGGCCACGCCTCTCAATCCGGCTAATTTCTCGGAGCTGCTTTCCACCCTCGTCAGCGAAGTGGACCATGTGGAGTGGGACTACCGCAAGGATCGTTTTATCGCCGAGCGGCGCCGCCTCGTCGGCAGCATACTGTTAGCCACGGAGCCGCTGGAAACAGTGCCGGAACAGCCCCGGGTGGAGGCATTGCTGGGTCTGGTCCGCAAGAAAGGGCTGGAACTCCTGCCCTGGAGCAAAA
>JAWKZM010000044.1:0-24808 GCA_041395965.1 Halioglobus sp. | reverse complement strand
AACAGGGCGATGACAAGCTCTGGGCCTGAAAGCGACTTTGTATTCGCCATGTTTGAAGTCACCAAACTCTATCCCAAGCTGGTCGATGAAGGCGAAAGACATGCCAATTACGTAGCTGACAAGATAGCCGGCTTTCTTCAGCATTACGGTTCCAACTGGTCACGCGCCAAACTGCGCCGACTCGCTCTCTATGCGTACTACCTGGACAAGGGCATCTGGGGATACCGGGATCATGTCAAACCGCCCAAAAAAGAAGTTTTCGAATGGGAACTAAGTTCTCTCAACTTCCTGTTCGAACAATGTTTTTGATGAATTGGAAATATTCCGGGCGGCATGCGCCATCAAGACACCGCCCGGAACTGGTAAAAGGATGCGTACCCATGCACAAACTCTCTACCGGATTTAAAGTCCTGGTCACCGCAGCTCGAACGCTTACCCTTACTGCCATTGCCACCTCCGCCATTGCATCCCCGGTCAGCGATGACATCGAGACGCTCTATTTCAACGGCAAGGTCTATACCATGGACCGCTCAAGCCCGGTCGTCGAGGCAATAGTGATCCGGGGAGACCGGGTGCTGGGTGTAGGCAAAAAAGAGGAGCTGCTTAAAATCACTACCGGCTCCGTAACAGAGATCGACCTCGGTGGTCGGGCGATATTGCCCGGCTTGCAGGATTTGCACGTTCACCCGATGGGCGCCGGCATTGAGCAACAGCAGTGCCAAATCGAACAAGGTGCGGACCTCGACACCCTACTGGATCGTGTTCGCTCGTGCGTGGCGACCGCAGAGCCCGGCGCATGGGTCAGTGGTGGACAATGGGACGCCTCGGCACTTGGGGTCACGCCTACTGCTGCCCTGCTGGACGAGGCCGCGCCCGATAACCCTGTCTTTCTCATCGATACCAGTGGCCACAGCGCCTGGGCCAACTCGCTGGCACTGCAGCGCGCCGGTTTGACCAAGTCGACACCCAATCCGGCGGGAGGAATTGTGGAGCGCGATGCAGCCGGCAACCCATCCGGTGTTTTCAGGGAGTCGGCAATCGGACTGGTCTCATCCAGCTTGCCTCCGTTTTCCGCAATTCAGCTGGAAACAGCCTTGACCCGTGCACTGGATCAGATGCTGAGCTACGGGATCACGGACTACACGGACGCCGCTGTAGGTTACCTCGCCGGCGCCCGGCGGGAACTCGAAGCCTACAAGGAGCTTGCTGACAGTGATCGCATCAAACAGCACGCCCGGATATGCGTTACCTGGAGCCCGGCGACCGGTGCCAGGGAAGCGGATATCGACTCGCTCATCGCCAGCAGCGGTCTCTATGCCGGGAAGAATGTCACAGTGGATTGCGTGAAAATATTCCTGGACGGCGTTCCCACTGACAGTCATACCGCGGCAATGCTGAAGCCCTACGCGGACAATGTGGCTGGGCGATCCGACAAAGCTAGCCAGCAGGGCCTGCAGCTGGATCAGGGCGGCGCTGTCAGCGCCGTGGCGCGCTTCGATGCCATGGGCTTCTGTCAAGTTCCACGCCGCCGGGGATGCAGCGGTGCGTGCCGGGCTGGATGCCATTGCCTATGCGCGGAGCCAGAATGGCTACAGCGGCGCACTGTACAGTGTCGGACACTGCACTTCGTCGACCAGGTGACCTGCCCCGGGGCCTGCCATCGGCGCCACGTTTGAACTCGCCTTATCTTTGGAGCCCATCTCCCATCAACGACGACATCACCAAGGCGGTCGGCTCGCCTCGAATAGAACGGGTATGGCCATTCAGGGAACTGCTCGACCAGGGTGCACTGGTCGTCGTCGGTTCCGACTGGGCAGTGGTTCCCTCGGTCAACCCCTGGATTGCCATCGAGTCACTGGTCACCCGCCAACGTGCTGGTGGCAGTGAGGACGGGGCACCGAGGCGATTACGCTACAGGAGCGGCTCTGGAGCTGTTTACGGTCAATGCCGGACGCCACAAGGGACATCAGTTCGAATCCGGCAGGCTTGCACCCGGTATGCTGGCCGACCTGATCGTTGTCGACAGGGACCCTTTTGCCACGCCGGCAAACGAGCTGCACCAGGTACAGGTGATGACCACGATGATTGACGGTGACAGCTTGTATTCCAGCGGGAAAACTAGTTACAGTCGACATCAAAGCGGCATGAACCAGCCAGTTAGCTACTGGAGGTTCGCGCAGATACTCCAGCAACCTGCCGCAGCACAGCACCACCGTCGCCATGGGAGGCGCTGCGATTCGTGCAGGGCAGGACCCCTGGATTCCAAGGCGGCCAGTCGCTGAAGAGGAACGACAGCCTCAGGGCATGGACAGGATGTCGCACTCCAGCTTGTCCAGCACCTTCTCCACGGTATTGCCGTGCAGCATCGCCGCCAGGCCGGTACGCGCGGAATTACCCACCACCACCTCAGGCTGGCGCCGAGGTCCCTGGCGCTGGCAACGATAACGTCGTCGGGCTCGCCCATCTTGATGTGAATCCTGTCGCTGTCGACGCCACAGCACTTCATCAGGGCATTGTGGTCTGGTGTTGCATGCAGGTTCTCGGAAAGCGTTGACGAAGTGCACCTCGGCGTTGCTGGAGTCCAGAACAGCTGGCTGAAATCGACGATATGCCGGTTCAGGGTGGCATAGTTGCCATCGCCGCCCTTGCGAATATCCACCGCCGCCAGTACCTTACGTGCAGCTCGCGCTGGCTGCCTTCCTTGACCAGCAGCACCGGACACAGGCACTCACGATATAGTCCAGTCGGAGGTCCTGTTCAGCACCCTCTGGTCGGCGGAGTGCTGCTGGAACGTGACTTGAGCACCACATCCAGGTTGTTGCGCACCGGCCCGCACCACGGCGTGATACCAGTCCTTGTCCCACTCGACTTCGGTGGTGGCCTCAAAGCCCTGGGCGCGCAACGGCGCGACGATGTTCTCCAGCTCCGCTTTGCTGCGCCAGTAACGACTTGATCTGCGTCGCCCTGTTCTCGGTCTTGGGAATTTCCGCTGAAGATCGCGGCGAACAGGTGCAGCTTTACCTGCAAGGCCGCGGCAATGGCGACAGCCCTATCGAACGCCGGTTGCACCTCGCGGGTGGGGTCGTAAACAAAAATATTGGTGAATTCCATCTTCTCTGCCTCTCCTTATATGGATATCGATTCCGCTTACTTATATCGAAAGCAATTAGAATCCGCATTCTAAAACTACCGAAATCGAGGCTGTACCAGTGACTCGTTGACATGGATCAAAACAATATCGCGACCCTGTTTTCACAAGCGATCCACGCACCTGATTTCCGCGTCCTCAAAGCACGGCCAAGCAGGTGATTTGCAGCGCAAGAGTTCACTTGTTAGGGTAGCTGCATAGAATAAGCAGTTATCAGGGGGAAATCAGCTTCGTAACGGGTAAAGATACGGGGCGCTTTACGCCGAATGGCAGTATTGACAACACCCCGATGCAGGTCGCTTACAGCCATTTTGGCAATTGCATCGCACACGTCACTCATTCCCGCCGCGTTCGCCGCGGAATCGGTGACTGAACTCGAGCAACGTCGAGTCACTCACCCGGCAACTGGCTGACGCCAATGCCGAGCTCGCGGCTGCACGGGCGGAAGCGGCAGCTGGCAGCGAAGAGCTCTCTGATACACCCGACATCACTGGCCTGGGAATCCGCATCGGCCTGGTCACCATCGGCGGCGCGATGCGCGTCAACTATGTCTACGGCGACTATGTAGAGCACGGCCCCGCACCCTGCGCGCAGGCGGTAACGGCGGCGACTTTGAGCTGGACACCTTCCGCATCAACGCCTCTCTCGACTACAAACAGTGGATCGGGCAACTGGAATATCGCTGGTACCAGGGGTACAACTTTCTGCACACCGGCTGGCTGGGCTATGAGTTCGACGACGCTGCACAGGTACAGGTCGGCGTGACCCGGGTACCGTTTGGTCCAGGTCCTACGGCGTGTCGCAGAGCTGGTTTTTCGACCAACATTACTATGTCGGGCTGGCCGACGACATGGATTTCGGCGTCAAATACCTGACCCGGCGCGGCAATTGGGATCTGGCACTCGCCTACTCTCAGCAGTGAAGGCAACTGGAACGGCGCCAGCGAAGAAAGCGCACGCTGGCAGCTACGACGCGGTGCGCTGGAAATCCACTATCGAAGCCAACGGCGACATTGTGGAAGCTGGGCCGGTGAACGCCGCGGAGCGCAACCAGTTCAACCTCAGAGCCATCTACCATCTGCAGGACGCCTGGCTGCCGGCTGATATCGGCCTGTCAATGGCGTGGGGCGAGCTACAGGGCAAGCGCGCCAACGACGGCCACCACTGGGCCTTGTCCGCCCACATGGTGAATACCCTTGGCAACTTCACCATGGCCTCGCAACTGACTCGTTACGAGTTCGACGTGGAGGACAACAGCCTGGGCGGCGACGAGCTGGTGCCGCTGGGCGCCTATGACTTCGCCTGGCCTGCCGCAGCACGCGCCTGGATACCGGCTGTGTCACTCAGCTATCGCCTGGACACGCCGGCACTGCCCTGCTCGGACTACATTCTGCCCTATATCGAGTACAGCAGTATCGTCAAGAGCACCGGAGACTACAACGACAGCGATCTGCTCGTGCTGGGATCAGCCTGGGCCAGCGGCGGCTGGTACATCTACAGCGACCTGGCCTGGTCCAACGGTAACCTGTTCGTGGGTAACAAGGGCGACGACTACTCGAACATCTACCAAGGCGTCGGGGACTTTGGCGTCGACGGTAACGACAAGTGGAACTACCGCTTCAACCTCAACCTGGGTTACCAATAGCAGGGTACTATCATGACGCACTTCACCGACGAGACCTACGCCCGCAACCATCTGGCCCTGGCGAAAAAGCTCAACGGGTAGAGCGAGGCGCGGAGGAGGCGATACGCAACCGCGAGAAAATCGCCGGCCTGCAGTTGGAGCCGACGGCCTCTGTGGAGGACGACGCCGAAGGGCGTGAGCCGGGCGATACAACTGGTCCGGCTTCGGTTTCGATGTGCACCCGCACGTCACCCTGGCGTCGGTGGGGATCCTGATTGTTCATTCTGGTGACGCCGATGTTCAAGCACGACGCCAGCGAATTCTTCAAGGCCACTCGCGCTGGTGACAGCCAAGGCCGGTTGGTTTCTCATCCTGGTCGTAAACATCTTCATAATCGCCGCGCTTTACTTCGGCCTCGGCAACTTGGGCGCATCCGGATCTGGCGGCAAGGACGCCGTTCCGGAATTCAGCACCAGCGCCTGGTACGCCATGCTGTTGAGTGCCGGAATGGGTATCGGCCTGATGTTCTGGAGCGTTGGCGAGCCGATGCGTTCCATTACGCCAGCCCCTCGCCAATGTTCGGCAATATCGACCCGTTGACACCAGAGGCCGCCCAGGCGGCGATGGGTGTAACCTACTTTCACTGGGGTCTGCACCCTCAAGGATCTACGCCATCGTCGGTCTCGTCCGGCCTTTTTCGCCTACAATCGCGGGTTGCCCCTCACTATCAGGTCGATTTTCTACCCGATACTGGGTGACAGGATCTACGGTTTCTGGGGCAACCTGATCGACGTGATCTCGGTGCTCGCCACGCTGATCGGGCTCGCCACGTCACTGGGGCTCGGGTACAGCAGATCAATGCCGGACTAGCCACACTGTTTGACCTTTCGATCAGTACCGAAAACCAGGTGATACTGATAGCGATTATTACCTCGATCGCCACTCTGTCCGTCATGACGGGCCTGGACAGCGGGGTAAAATTCCTGAGTCAGCTCAATATGGGGCTGGCCGCTCCTGTTGTTCCTGCTGCTGGTGGGGCCCACCGTTTACATACTCAGCGGATTCACCCAGAACCTGGGGTACTACTTCACCATTCTTCCCGAGTTGAGCCTGTGGACGGAAACATTCCGCGATACCAACTGGCAGTCCGCCTGGACCGTGTTCTACTGGGCGTGGTGGATATCCTGGTCGCCGTTTGTCGGCATGTTCATCGCGCGCATCTCCAAGGGGCGCACCGTCAGGGAGTTCCTGTTTGGTGTCATCCTGATCCCCACCCTTCTTCTCTCATTCGTATGGATGGCGGTCTTCGGCGGCGCGGCACTTTACCTGAAGCCGCGGGCATCTCGAATCTGGTGGAGGCAGTCAACGATGACGTGGCGACCGCGATGTTCGTGATGCTGTCCAACTTTCCGCTGTCAGGCGTTCTGTCGCTGGTGGCCGTCTTCCTTGTCACGGTATTTTTTGTGACCTCCTCCGACTCAGGTTCCCTGGTGGTCGATCACCTGACCTCAGGCGGCAAGTTGCACTCGCCCACCCCCCAACGGGTGTTCTGGGCACTGATGGAGGGTCTGGTCGCCGCAGTGCTGCTGCTTGGTGGCGGCCTCGCCACCCTGCAGGCCGCATCTGTGAGTACCGGCCTGCTTTTCGCCGCGGTTCTGCTGGTGGGTGTATATGCTCTGTATGTGGGATTCGCGCAGGAGCTGTATGTGGAAACGTCGGTGGAAAGGGCCCTATCCCGGGCCAGGGAGGAACACCGACTCGAAGAGGCAGTGACTCTGGCGGTTCAGGATAGCAACTAGTTCAGATCGGCCAGAAAGGTGTCGATGGCGGCGAGTGAAGCAGGTTCGGTGAGGGTCGGTGCATGACCACGATGGGGAATCTCCGCCACCTCGAGCCGCTGGTGTCGCGCGCGCATGGTGGCAACGCAATCGGTTGACAGGATATCCGAATTCGCACCGCGCACGACCAGTGTGGGGATGGCGGCTCCGGCCTCAAAGACTGACCACAGATCCTGCGGCACCGCGCCGGAGTTCTCCTCCGCCATGGGCGACGCTATCCCGGGATCGTAAGCCGGTACTGGCACCCCGTTTTCTTCACGGTAGACACCGTGGGTGAAGTCCAGCCACTCCTCATCGCTGAAATCGGGAAATGCCACCTCGTTGATCAGACGGCACTGCTGCATCGCCTCTTCCCAGTTCGCAACCGGAGCGGACTGGCCGACATAGCCCCTGATCCGGGCCAGCCCCCTGGGATCGATTTCCGGACCGATGTCATTGAGGATAATCTTGCGGATGCGCCGGGGCTGCGTCGCCGCCATCAGCATGGACATCAGTCCACCCATCGAGGTGCCGACCAGAATGACCTGGTCGATGGCCAGCAGATCGAGCAGGGTAAACATGTCCTGCACATAGGTCAGAGGGGTGTAGTGCGCGGCGACCGGGTCGTAGGCTGAACGGCCGCGCCCGCGCTGATCCACGGCGAGTACCCGGTAGCGCTCACATAGGTGATTCGCCAGGCCGGCGAAGTCCGCGGAATTGCGGGTGAGCCCATGCAAGCACAGCACTGTCTCGGGGACCGGTTTGTCCAGGTCACGGCAGTGGTAGTCCCGGGCGTAGAGTCGCAGTCCGTCGCTGCTCTGGTACCAGCAGTCGTTGTAGTGATCCATGCGCTATGACCCCCATTCCGTGTCGGGTCGCGCCCGCGTCAACGCGAGCAACCGCCACCGGTCGCGGCAGCGGTAAACCCTTACCAGCGGGCAGTGTAGACCGAATTGCGGATGATGTTGAGCGTAGTTAAACCACGGGATGGAAATTGCACTGCCACAGGCGACCGTGTCGACAGCCACAGTGGCTAAGCACGCCTGCCCCATCTACTATTTCCGCTCAGGATGGAACGGATGTGGTGATCGCATGATGATATCCCGGGGAGGCCTCGAGGGGCTGTTCATTCTGGTTACCGGTGGCGGCACTGGCATCGGCCGTGCCTGTGCTGCCCAGTTGGCAGCCGATGGCGCCACTGTAACCATTTCAGGGCGCCGTGAGGATGTACTCAAGGAAGCGGTGGCGGCGCTCTCCCCGCTGGCCGGGCACGGCGGCAGCCTGCGCTACGCAGTCGGCGATGTCACCAGCGAAACGGATACCGCCGACGTGGTGGCCACGGCCAGCGACGACCAGGCCGCCTCCACGCCTGCATCGCCAACGCCGGCGGCGGCGGCATGCCCGGCGCGTTTGCGGACCAGGACGGCACAGAATTCCGCCGGGTGCTGGAGCTCAACGTGATGGGCACGTTCAACTGTCTCAAGCACGCCCTGCCGGCCATGTTGAAAGCCGGCGGGGGTTCCTTTGTCGGCATGTCCTCGCTGGCGGGTCATGTCACTCACCCGTACTTCGGCGCCTACCCGGTTGCCAAGGCGGGCATTGAGGCGATGATGCGCAACGCCGCGGATGAGTACGGCGCCCACGGGATTCGCTGCAATGCGATCCGCCCCGGTTTTGTCGCCACCGAGTTGATGGAGGGAGTTCCCCGGGACAGCGACTTCTACGAGTCCTACATCCGCAATACGCCGTTGCAGGGCGTCGCCGAGCCGGAAGATGTCGGCCATCTGGCGCGCTTCCTGGTGGGCCCCGAGTCACGCTGGATTACCGGACAAACGATCAATGTCGACGGCGGCCACAGCCTGCGGCGCGGTCCGGATATTTCCGGATTCCTATCTTAGCGAACTCGCAGCAGGGAGGCATGCCACGTGACGACAGGCCTGACCCGAGCGGAAAACGCCATGGAGCCGATACGCCAGATCGCCGCTGCAAGCGCACTCAGCTGATGGCAAAACCCGCATAGCCGCTGGCCTGTACCTCGTCACAGATCCTGCGATATTCCCCGACCCCGCCGACATAGGTCAGCAGGCGGCGCGGTTTGCCCTCGATATTGGCACCGGTGTACCAGGAATTGGTTTCAACCAGCAGCGTGGCATTGGCGACCTCGTCGTGGTGGCTAACCCACCACTCCTCCTGCTCGGCGGTGGTCTCTATGCAGTGTTTGCCCTGTGCCGTTACATAGGCGATGCAATCACTGACCCAGTCCACCCGCTGTTGCAGGCAGGTGGTCATATTGCAGAAGGCTGTGGCCGGGGCCAGCGGGCCGCCAACAGTAAACAGGTTGGGAAAGCCATGGACCTGCAGGCCCAGGGTGGAGCGTATGTCCCGATGCCACAATTCAGTGAGAGCGACCCTGACGACCGCGAACATCCATCTTGCTCAAGGCACCGGTGCCGGCATCGAAACCGGTGGCCAGCACGATCACATCCAGTTCCAGCTCCCGGCCAGCCACCACCATACCTTTCTCGGTAATTCGCTCGACCGGAGTCTGCCGAACATCGAATAACTCCACATTGTCGCGATTGAACGCCTCGTAGAAACCGTTCTCCAGCGGCACCCGATAGGTGCCGAAACCGTACAGTCGGGGAGTCAACATTTCCGCCACCTCCGGGTCACGGATTTTCGCCCTAATCTTCTCCCGCGCGAACTCGGAGACCTGGTTATTCACCTCCCGGTCGACGAATACCTCGGGAAGCCGCCACCCCAGATCGCCAGTGAGCCGTCCTGCCACAGCTCCTCCAGCGCCTGCAGGCGCTCATCGGGGCTGAGTTCCTCCCAGGGCGGCAACTCGAAATCAAAGGCAAAGCCACCGAAGGTATGATGAACCCTCTCGCGCAGCTCGGGATAGCGGGCGCGCCACTTGCCAAACGATTCGTGGTCGTAACGCTCGTTCTTCATCGGCACCGCATACTGGGCGGTGCGCTGGAACACCTTGAGCTCCGCCACTTCCGCGGCGATAGTCTGGATCACCTGGATGCCAGTCGCGCCAGTGCCCACCACGGCGACCCGCTTGTTCTTCAGGTCGATGCCCTCCCGCGGCCAGCGGGCGGTGTGCACGATCGGCCCCCGGAATGAGCCCCGCCCTTCGAACATGGGTACCTGGGGCGCCGCCGCCGAGAGCATTCCGGCACAACTGACCAGATACGGCGCGCTGAAGCGTTCTCCAGCTGTCGGTTTCCACGGTCCAAAGTTGCGCCTGTTCATCCCAGCTGGCGTGATCGATGCGGGTGCCGAACTGGATGTGGCTGCGCAGATCGAAGCGGTCGGCAACATGATTCAGGTAACGCTCGGTTTCCGGCTGCGCGGGGAAGCGCTCCGCCCAGTCCCACTCCGCCAGCAGCTCGTCGGAAAACCAGTACTGGTAGGTATAGGACTGGGAATCCACCGCGCCCCAGGGTAACAGTTCCAGTACCAGGTGCCGCCAACATCGTTGGCCGCATCGAAACAGCGCAACCGACATCCCCAGTTGGCGGAACGGTAAATTGCATACAGGCCGGCGATGCCGGCGCCGACGACCAGGACGTCGTAATCGGCATGGCCCCTACCAGATTTATTGTCAGTCATCTGCCCTTCCTCCAGGCTTACCATTCTTCAATGGTACCGGCACAATGCTAGGTCAGGTCACTGGATGGCGCCACGCTTCCCTAGAAGCGGGTGAACGGCAACAGTGCCGGAATCCGCTTTTTGTATTCCCGGTAGGTGTCACCGAAATGTGCCAACAGATCCCGCTCTTCGAAATACAGACCGATGGCGATGTACAGCAGCATACCCCTGCCAGCACTGCCCGGGACGTTGAGTCATATCCGGTGGGCGAGCATGGCGATTACCACACCGGTCTGGATGGGATGGCGAACAAAGCGATAGAACAACGGCGTCTTGAACACCATGGCGCCCGCGTCGGGGTCACCGGAGCGAAAGGACTGTTGCAGGCCGAACAGGTGGAAATGGTTGAGCATGAAGGTCGCCAATACCGTCACCAGCCAGCCACCGTAATACAATACCGTTAGCGCCATGCGACTGCCACTGCTCCCCACCCGCCACAGGGTACCGGACATGGGCTGCCAGAACCAGACCATGATAATCAGCACGACAGCCGTTGCGAGTGCGTAGGTGCTGCGCTCCCAGCTTTGGGGTATCACCCGGGTAATCACCGCCTTGAAGCCGGGCCGCGCCATGACGCTGTGCCGCAGACCGAACAACAGCAACAGGGACAGGTTGACCAGTAACGGAGACCCGGCCGGCGCGCACAAACTGGTCGATATTGAGGGGGATCAGTGCCTCCGATCCCAGTATGCCCATCTGGTTATTGGCGAAAAGTACGAACAGAACCAGTGACGCCAGCGACAGCAGGTAACAGGCAAGACCGTACAGCATCGTTATTATTTTCATGCGCACTTCTCCCGTGGTAAAGCTGCGACTGGCACATAATGGAGCATTATGTGTTGACTGACCAGCGTCCTGCATCCGGCGGCACGCCCTGGTGACGGCTAAACAGTTCATCTGGCGCCGGCGGCTGTCAATATATAGACGATACCTATAGATTGGGCAGACCAAAGAGACGAACTTGGACAGATGTACTGATGCAAAGGATTCCGGACAGCCCCGCGTCAGGTGGCGAGTCGAACTCCCTGGCACAACTGGCGGATGAGGCTGGCAGCGCCGTCGCTGCGCTGCGCAGGGAAGTGCCGCCCACCCCGCTAGTGGCCAGCCCGGCACTGTCACGCCTCTACGGCGCCGAGATCTGGCTCAAATGCGACCAGATGCTGCCCACCGGGTCCTTCAAATATCGCGGTGCGTTCAACAAGGTCGCAACGCTCTCTGACAATGAGAAGACCAAGGGGTAGTAACCGCCTCTACCGGCAATCACGGCCTGGCGGTGGCTACCGTGGGGGCAGCGCGGCGTATCGGTCACGGTGTACGCCTCGGAGGGGGCGGCACCGGCCAAGCTGGAAGCCATTCGCGCCCTTGGCGCTGAGGTGATTCTGAGCCCCGCGGATCAACTGACCGTCGAACTCACCGCCCGCGCGGCGGCGGAAGCGAGTGGTCGCACCTATATTTCGCCCTACAATGATCGCGATGTCGTCGCGGGCCAGGGCGGCATCGCGCTGGAAATACTGGACGCGCTGCCGGAGGTGGATGCAGTAGTGGTATCCGTGGGCGGCGGCGGACTGCTGGCAGGAGTCGGGGCCGTGCTGCGCGCGCGGCGTCCGGATGCAGACGTCATCGCCATCTGGCCGAAAAACGCGCAGAGCCTGCTGGCTTGCATTCACGCCGGGGAGGCAACGGAAGTGGAGGAGAGCCCCACCCTGTCAGACGCCACCGCCGGCGCGGTGGAGCCGGGGGCCATCACCATCGACCTCGCAATCAAGATCGACCCCATAACCGAGTGCGTCAGTGAAGCGGAGATTGCCGAAGCCATGCGCGAGCTGGCCGCGCGAGAGAAACTCATCGTGGAGGGCTCCGCCGCCGTGGCGCTGGCCGGTGTCGGCAAGCTTCGGGACAGGCTCAGGGGCAAGAAGGTCGCGGTGGTACTGTGTGGCAAAAACATCGGCCTCGACCGCTTCCTCGATGCATTGCAGAGCACTGTCAATGTGAGCGACTGAAACTAGTTCTGATCTACAAAGCGCCGGTCCGCACATCGCTGCACTGGCCAGTAGTGTCAGCTATTCCCGGGCGTCGGCAATCCAGCCGGCGGCTATCGCCGCCAGACCCGCGGCTCCAGCTGGTAATAGGTTTTCAGTTCCTCCTAGAGCTCAGGTCGCGCGCGATGCAGTTCCTGCGGTTTCTCAAAAAAGGTTTCCGTGGCGACGGCAAAGAACTCGGCGGGGCTGGTTGCGCCATACTCGTCCATTACACTCTGGTGACCGTGCAGGCTCTGCCACACCAGGTCCTTGTAGTTTTCGGAGAACACCGCGGCCCAGGATCGGTAGCTGTTGCGGCGCAGCGGTGGCGCGCCGTTGGTGGAGCCCGACTCGGCATCAAGCTGGTGGGCAAATTCGTGCAGCACCACGTTGTGGCCGTCACTGAAGTCACGCACGCCTTTCTCCACATCGTCCCAGGATAGAATGACCTTGCCGTTACTCCAGGATTCTCCCAACAAGTCGTGTTCGCCAGCGGTAACGATGCCATCCGCCTGCCGCTGCTCACGGGCGACCCGGAAGCCGCTGGGATAGACCAGCACGGAGCGGAGTTCCGGGTAGACCGGACCACCCCGATTGAGCAAGAGCAGGCAGGCCTCCGCCGCGATCGTCAGACGCATCTCATCGGTAACGTTCAGGCCGGCGCAGCCATAAAACTGCTTGCTATCGATGAACTGCTTTATGAGAAGCTGCAGCCTCGCCTGCTCCTCACCGCTGAGCGAAGAGTACACCGGTAGCCGGGACTCGAGCAGCGCCAGCCACCCTGGCGGAAAGGGTTTTTCAGCCACGGCCCGGTTGTGCCAGCGGGTAAAATAGTAGTACGCACCAAAGGCAGCGAGCACCGCAAGAATGGGAAAAACGGCAGTCATCGGTCAGCCCGGGAGGACATCCTCAGCCCGGCAAGCTCCATGATTCCCCGCAGCGCCGCTGGCGGGTTTTCGATCCGCAATTTCTTGCCCGCGCCCTGCGCGACGCGCTTCCAGCCGAGCAACAGCGCCGCGATGGCGCTGTTGCAACGCTTGACGCCCGCCAGGTCCAGCCGACAGTCGGCCGGGGCTGATTCGAGCAACCAGGTGCGACCGCGCTGCTCCAGCGGCATGACGCTGGCGAAATCGATCTCGCCGAACAGTTGCATCCCGTCGGCTGAGGTCTCCAGTCTGGCGATGGACTCGGCCATCAGCTTGCGGCCGGGGCGGGTTCGTCGCTGTGCAGCATCAGTTCCACCCAGTGATCGACCACGTAGTCCACATCACCGCCGTGCTTTTCCACCGCCTCGGCGAACTGGCTGCGGTAGGTTTCGCCCAGGTTGACTCCCTCGACGATGACATTGGTTATCAACCAGCCACCGTCCTTCACCTTGTGCAGGCTGTACTGGATGAGATAGGTATTGCCCTCGCGGTCGTGCACGGTCTGCTTGATACTGGCGCGATCCGGGTTGTCACTGCCGGTCGCCTGCCGTTCGATATCGATCGTTTCGCCATCGGCGCGCAGCAGGGCATCGGCATACTTGACCATCCACACCCGCTTCAGGGCCTTGGCGAATTTCTCCACCCGGTCGCGGAATGCTTCCTTCTCCTGATCGGTCTTGAGCGATTTGTACAAGCGCGAGCTGGCGTAGGTAGCCATCACCCCCCGGGCGAAGTACTGGATATCCATCACCTGGTCCAGCACCGCGGAGACTTCCCGGTAATAGCGCTCCCTGTCGGTGTCGGCGTATTCCCGGGCCGCGCTGGAAATTGCCAGCAACTGGCTGGTCGCCTGCTTCAGCATGGTTTCCGGATCGTCTCGCGAGATCGGCTGGATTGGGTCGGCAGCCACGGAAAACGCCGTGTTGAACCCCAGCGCCAGGCCTACCAGCATGGCGAAAAGCTGGTATGCCAGCCTTGATCTATCCTTCATAAACCACTCCGTTCCCGGTTTACCCGGGTCACTTGCCACTGCCGAAATTGGTCACCAGTTTACCGATCAGGTCCTCGAGCACCATGGCCGACTGGGTGTCATGGATGGTATCGCCATTGCCGAGAATATCCGGCGCCCCACCCACCGCGATACTGACGTACTGCTCGCCCAGCACGCCCTGGGTCTTGATGGAGGCGATGCTGTCGCTGGTCAGGTAATCCACATTCTTGTCTATCGCCATGTCGACCACCGCGCGAACACTGATCGGGTCGATGTGGATGCCGGTGACCCGGCCGATAGTCACGCCGGCCACCATCACCTTGGCGCGATCAGTGAGTCCGGCGATATTGTTGAACCTGGCGGAGAGCGTATAGGTCTCCCGACCGGCATCACTGAAACTGAGGCCGCTGACCCGAATCGCGAGAAACGTCATGGCCACAATGCCCAGTAACATGAACAGGCCGACGCTGATTTCTATGTGGCGAGATTGCATTCAATCCACTCCGAACATAACTGCGGTCAAAAGAAAGTCCATGGCCAGCACGGCGAGAGAGGAGTACACCACCGTGCGTGTCGTGGCCGTGCTGATGCCCTCGGCGGTCGGCTCGGCGTCGAAGCCCTGGAACACCGCTATCCAGGTGACGACCACACCGAAGGCGAATGCCTTGATGACACCGTTCACCACATCCTCCCGGAAGTCGACGATGGATTGCATATTGGACCAGAACGAGCCGGCATCGACACCGAGCCAGTTCACCCCGACGCCGACCGCACCGAGAATGGCCACCATATTGAACACCTGGGCCAGTATCGGCATGGCGATGATGCCGCCAGCAGCCTCGGTCTCGCCACCCGGCGCAGGGGATCGACCCCGATCATCTCCATGGCCGAGAGCTGTTCGGTCGCCTTCATCAGGCCGATTTCCGCGGTCAGTGGCGATCCGGCCCTGCCCGCAAACAGCAGGCAGCCACGACCGGCCCCAATTCCCGCAGCAGGGTGGAGCGAGACAAACTGGCCCAACGCGGAATCCGCACCGAATCGCACCAGCACCGTGTAGCCCTGCAGGGCGAGGACCATGCCGATCAACACCCGATACCACGATAATGATCAACGAGAATACGCCGACGAAATAAAGCTGGCGCACCAGGAGCCCCGGGCCGTAGCGCCAGTCGGGAACCGCCCACAGTGCCTGCATCAACAGCAGCCCCGCGCGGCCGAAACCGGCCACGGCATCCAGACCGGTTCGGCCCAGGCGTTGCAGGTCATCCAGCAATCAGGTTCCCTCCAGCAGCAGGTCCTGGCGATAGGCCGGCGCCGGGTAGTGAAAGGGAACCGGACCATCCGGCAGTCCCTGCAGGAACTGGCGCAGTCGCGGATCCTCACTGTTCATCACCTCATCCGGCGTGCCCTGGCCAATGATCCGGCCCTGGGCGAGCACGTACACATGATCGGAGATGGCGATGGTTTCGGCGATATCGTGGGAAACGATCACGCAGGTACAACCCAGGGCCCGGTTGATGCGTCGGATCAGGTCCCGCAGGACACCGGCAAAGATCGGGTCCTGGCCGACAAAGGGCTCGTCGTACATGATCAGATCGGGATCGAGAATGATCGCCCGGGCGAGGGCGGCGCGGCGCGCCATGCCGCCGGACAACTCCGCCGGCATCAGGTCGCGAGCACCGCGCAGCCCCACCGCCTGAAGTTTCATCAACACCAGATCGCGGATCATGTCCTCGGACAGGTCCGTGTGCAGGCGCAGGGGGAACGCGACGTTCTCGAACACCGACAGGTCGGTGAACAATGCGCCGGACTGGAACAACATGCCGATACGCTCGCGCACCAGGAACAACTCCTTGCGGTGCAGCGCGGTCATCTCCGTACCTTCGAAACGGATGCTGCCCCGGTCGGGTTTCAACTGGCTGCCGATCAGCCGCAACAGGGTGGTCTTACCACAGCCGCTGGGGCCCATTATGGCGGTTATCCGGCCCCGTGGCAGATCCAGGTCAAGAGAGTCCAGGATCAGTCGCGAGCCGCGGCTGAAGCTCAGACCCCGTATTTCGATCGAATTGAGGGACATTAGCCCTTAGATGCTCCAGCTGTGGTTTAGTTCGCGGCAAGAGCTTCGCCGCCCCGCCACTGTAGGGCAAAAGACGCGTTTGTGCAGCCCGATTTTGACACAGTCTCGCCGCTTAGACCTCGTCGGCAGCTGAAAGTTTGAGAATCACCACAGTAATATTCCACAAATCCGTCACGATAAATTCACTGTCTTCCGGGATGAGGCCGCCCCTAGAATGCGCTCACTTCCCGCCCCGGTACGGGGTGGGAATACCGCAGTTTTCTTATTGCACTCAAGAGGTACTCTTCCTATGTTCAAGCAAACTTCAGTAGCAGCCGCAGTTGGCCTTGCACTGTCCCTTACCGCCCACGCCGCAGACGATTACCGCTGGGAACTGGGTGCGGGCTACTCCGCTTCCAAACTCGACCTTGACGCCAAGTCCAACGGCCAGTCAGATTCCAAGCACATCGATTCCGATATCTGGGGCGGTTACGGCACCTACTACCTGAAGCCGGTCGATACCAGCAAGGGACCGCTGGCGGAAGCGGCGCTCGACCACGCCTCCAGCATCAAGCTGTATGCCGATGACGGCCAGGTTGACTCAGAGCTCACTGGACGCTGTTGAACGACAAGGACGGCCAGCGCTATGGCGTGAGCACACGCTACGTGGCAGAAGGCCCGGGCTGGCAACTGTCCGGCTGGTTGGTGGACCTCACTGCGCAGCGAGCCCGGCGACAAGGAGATCGACACCTACAATATCGGTATCGGTAAATATCTGACCGAGAAGACCACCCTGGTACTGAACTACGGCAGTCAACGTCAACAACGGCGGCGATACCGACGGTTACCTGTTTAATCTGGAGCACCTGTGGAATCTTCCCAATGGCGCTCGCGCCGCCGCAAGCGCTGGCAAGGTGGTGTCAAGAATGCCGATGACATCGACAGCTATGCCATTGGCGGCACCTACTATGTCAACGACATTACTTCGGCTGGCGCCATCAACACCAGCCAGGATGGCTATGAGGTGGACGGCTGGAACGTTTCCGCCGACTGGTTCGTAACAGAGAAAGTTGCCCTGTCCTTCGGCCTATGCCCAGGAAAATCCGGACGACATCAAGTTCATGGACGGCAATACGAAGGGCAAAGATCGAGATCCAGAACGACATCGTCAGCGTCGGTGCCAAGGTCCGCTTCTAGGATCGACAGGCATTTTGTTTGCGGGGTTGGGCACCTGTGCCCAACCCTCTTTTTATGTCCGCCAACCGCGGGATAGCAACTATACGGCGAGGCTGATCCCCATCCCCCTATTCTTATGCGATTTCCGGGCGTGGAAATCTGCTGAATTTGATCCTGGTCAGGATAGGATCGATCAGCCCGTGTGATTCTCCTTCACCTGCCAGCTTCATAATTCGCCCGGGGGCCTATGCTCGGTTGATGGAGACCTTGACATTCTTTCTTCAGCTGGCCCTGCATCCGGTATCGGCCCGCGTCGCGGCCGAGATCGCTACCTGCCAGGGGGTGCCAGGGGGTGATCGGCGAACTGGTGGCAGGCATCATCCTCGGCCCCAGCCTGCTTGGCTGGTGGAGGTGACCGAGGTCATCCGTTTACCAGAAAATTGGCATCATTCTGCTGCTGTTCGAGGTGGGCTTGGGAACCGACCTCGGCCGCCTGGCGACGAAATCCGGCGGCAGCTCGTTTATCGTCGCCGTGGGCGGCTTCGTGCTGCCCTTGTGCTGAGTTTCCGCCAGTGCCACCACGTCTTCCAGCTCGACATGCTGCGCTCCCTGTTCGTGGGTGGCGCGCTGACAGCCACCAGTATCGGTGTGACCGTGCGCATCCTGCGGGATGTCGGCCGCCAGGACAGCCGCGAGGGACAGGTGGTGCTGGGGGCGGCGGTGATCGACGACATCCTCGGGGTGCTGTTGCTGGCCCTGTTGTATGAATTTTTCGCCAGCGGCGACTTCAGCCTCGGCAATTTCGTCACCCTGGTCCTTTTTCTCGGGCTGTTCTTCGCCACCGCGCCACTGGCAGCCAAACTGATGATGCTGGTAATCGGAGGCTATCACCGCTACCGAGCTGCCCGGGCTGGTGGCCACCGTCATCGTCTCCTGGTGCTGCTGTTCGCCTGGATGGCCAGGGTGGTCGGCGCACCTGAGCTGCTTGGCGGGTTTGCTGCTGGACTGGCATTGTCCCGCCGCTTCTTCATGCCGTTCGGCATCGCCGTGGCTTCCGCGATAGCGACCTGGCACGGGAAGTGGAGCGGGATATGAAGCCTATCGTCCAGTTGTTCACTCCCATTTTTTTCGTCACGGTCGGACTTTCTCAACCGTACAGGAGGTCGACTGGGGCTCGTCCTGGTCTGGCTATTCTCCTTGTCGCTGGTGGTGCTGGCCATCAGCGGCAAGATCGCCGGCGGCTTCCTGCTGGTCAGAGAGTACGGGCCGATGCGGACCTCCATCGGCATGGCGATGGTGCCCCCGGGGGAAGTGGGACTGGTGTTTGCCGAACTGGGACGTGAAGCCGGCGTGCTGGACGGGGAGACTTACGCCGCGTTGGTACTGGTCATCGCCTACACGACCCTGCTGTCACCGTTCTGCACTGCTGTTCTACCGGCTCTACGGCGGGCACCCTGGAGCTGGCGATGGAGCAGCCGATCGTTTCAGAGCGAGGCGGGAGAAAACCTGAACGGCAACCGGGCTGGCGGCCTGATACCCGTGTCGGCGGTAATTTTCCGGGTCCGCTGCCATACCCGGATAGGGGCGCGTATACCGCACATTTGACGCGAACCCCATGCACTTCCACGTCCTGCACGAAGCCTGTACCGCTACGACATACCCGTCTCGCTGGGCACAATATCCTGTGCCTGACACCACGGCCGTCGGATGCGGCAACCGCAGTGGCACCGGCTCGACGTCCAGCCCCAGCCGGCCCTTCGCCAGCAGGAGATCGACATCTTCGGCAACAGCGTGCTGCGCGTCGACTTTCAGGGTACGACCGGGCAGCTGTGCATCGAGAGTGAGTTCGAACTCGACACCCTGCCGCCCCCACCCCTGTATCCGCTGGGAACAATGCTGCCGTCACCTCACGTAATCGCCCACGAACGCGGCGCCTGCCCTCACCCCGATGTCGAGCGGCGTCTCGCCGAAACGCTGGCGGCGGAGGCGGGCCATGAGCCACTTCGCGTTTCTCGACCGCCTGGCCGATATCCTCTGCAACCGTTTCAGGGGTCACGTCCGGCTTCCGACGGAGACGCCCGCGCGGCCCATGAAACACTCGCTCGGCAGCGGCGCCTGCCGCGACCTGACCGTCCTGTTTCTCGAGGCCTGCGCCAGGCCGGCTGCCCGGGCGCTTCGTCAGCGGATACCAGGCATTCGCCCAGACACCCGACGGACAACGCCACCTGCACGCCTGGGCGGGTTATGCTCCCGGGGCTGGGTTGGCGCGGCTGGGATGCGATGCATGGCATCCGCGTCGGCGACGGCCACGTCGCGCTCTGCGCGGCACCCACCCAGGCCGGTACCATGCCGGTCGAAGGCGCCTACTCCTTCCAGCAGCGTGCTCAACAGCACCCTGGACCACCTGGTGCAGATCAGCGTACTGCCACCCGGGCGCTGATCCGGGGTCTGGCCAGCCTCCGGGCGTGGCGCCGGGAGGCGCTCCAGGCGCCCGGCGACACTTTCCGTTCATCCCTTGATCTGGACGCCGCGGCTTGGCGTGTTGAGTGTCTATAATTCCGATAGCAAGGCCTGCGGGGCCAGGGCTCAGCAACTGCATTGCGGCGGCGCGGTGTGCCGACGAATCATTGCCGAGCCACAACATCTGCGCTAGCTTTCTGCATCACAAGGGACGCCAGGTATCTATCGATGAACACCGAAGCATCGCCATCACCCCTGCGGATCTCGCCCACTACCGGTATCCTGGAAATCGTGGGCGACATGATCCGGGTGCGCGCCAGCGGTGTGGCACTGGGCGACCTGGCCATCGTCGAGAATGTGGACGGTGTCGCGTCTACCGCCCGGGTCGTGAGCATAGATCATGACATCGCCAGCCTGCAGGTATTCACCGGGGGCAAGGGCTTGTCCACCCGCGCCAGGGTGTTTCACCGGGCTGCCGCTGCAGGTCACCTACTCGAGAACGCTGGGCCGCATCTTCAACGGTGCCGGGGAGCCGATCGACGGCAGACCGAACTCAACCTCGACCCGCGCATCAATGTCGCCGGGCCCACCGTCAATCCCACCATGCGGGTTCTGGCTTCAAACATGATCGAGACGGAAGTACCGATGATCGATCTGTTCAACACCCTGGTCGAAAGCCAGAAAATACCGATCTTCTCCGTGGCCGGAGAGCCATTCAACACGCTGCTCGCGCGTATCGGCTTCCAGGCAGACGCCGACGTGGTGGTGTTCGGCGGAATGGGACTGATTTTCGATGACTACCATTTCTTTCGCACGCAGTTCGAGGAACACGGCGTTTTCCACCGTACCGTGATGTACGTCAACCAGGCATCCGACCCCATCGTCGAGCGCCTGAACATCGCCGACATGGCCCTGGCAGTGGCGTGTGAGCGCTTTGCGGTGGAGGAGAACAAGCGGTGCCGGTGCCGCTCACCGACATGACAGCCTATGCCGACGCCATGAAGGAGGTGGGCGTCGCCCAGGAGAAGATTCCCGCCACCCGCGGCTACATGGGCGATCTCTACACCCAGCTGGCCCGACGCTACGAGAAGGCCTGCGATTTCAAGGGCGCGGGCTCTGTGACCATCCTGGCGGTAACCACCATGCCCGGCGACGATGCTACCCACCCGGTGCCAGACAATACCGGCTACATCACGGAAGGCCAGTTTTACCTGCACGACGGTGTCATCGACCCTTCGGCTCCCCGTCGCGTCTCAAGCAACACGTGGTGGGCAGGGTGACCCGCGAGGATCACAGCCAGATCATGAACACCATGGTGCGCTTCTACTCGAATGCCAAGGAAGCGGAGCAGAAGCAGCAGATGTCCTTCGAACTGTCCGATTTCGACCACAAGCTGCTGCACTTCGGCAAACTGTTCTATGACCGCTTCATGCGTATCGAGGTATCGATGCCGCTGGAAAAGGCTCTCGATCTGGCCTGGCAGACGCTGGGCGAATGTTTCGAGCCGCAGGAGCTGCTGATGAAACAGGATTTGATCGATCGCTACTACCCGGTCAAGCATCCCGATGGCACGACCGCGACCGCAGATGTCGCCGCAAGGAGCTGAGACGCTTGGCCAAGCTCACCCTCAGTAAGAGCGCCCTGGCCAAGGAGCGCAGCCAGCTCAAGCTGTACGAGCGCACCCTGCCCTCCCTCGACCTGAAACGGCGCCAGCTCACTGTAGAACTCGCGCATGCGAAGCGGGAGCTGGAGCAGGCCCGGGCCTCGTCGGAGGCGCTGGAGAGCGCAATCGGCAACCAGCTGCCGATGCTGGCCAACCCCGACATCGAACTCAGCGGCCTGGTGCAGATGACCGATTTCGAGATGGTGGAGGAGAACGTGGTGGGGGTGCGCCTGCCCAGGCTCAAGAGTATCCACTGCACCGTAGCCGACTACTCCCTGCTGGCGAAACCCGCCTGGGTGGACGTACTGGTGGAGCGACTCAAGGACGCGGCGGAACTGCGTCCCCGGGTGCTGGTGGCAGAGGAGCGGGTGAAGATTCTGCGCTACCAGGAGAAGCGGGTGACCCAACGGGTCAACCTGTTTGACAAGATCCTGATCCCCACCGCCCGGCGCAATATCCAGCGTATCCAGATTTTCCTCGGCGACGCGGAGCGCGCCGCGGTGGTCCGCTCGAAAATCGTCAAGGCGAAACAGGCGCGCCAGCGCGATGCCTTGCTGCAGCGCGGTGACGAATCGTGAGCATCGCCACCCTGGACAAGGTCACCCTGGTCGGCCACCGCGAGAACAAGGGCGAGGTGCTGGCGGGGCTGCAGAACCTGGGCTGCCTGCACCTGATACCGCTGAGCCCGGAGGGCAGGGCCACCGGGGCTTCCGGCCCCTCCAAGGACGCCCGCGAGGCGCTGCAGTTCCTCGCCAGCGCTTCGCCGCGTCGCAAGCAGGTAACCAACCCCCGCCATTTCAACGCGGCGCGGGTGGAGCACGAAGCACTGGAACTGCAACGCCGCCTGTTCCAGCTGCGCAACCGGCGGGACTTCGTCGCCACCCGGATCGAGAACCTCTCGCCCTGGGGCGATTTCGAGTTCCCCACCCGGGAGGAACTCAACGGTTATCGACTCTGGTTTTACCTGGTACCACATCACCTGATGCGGGAGGTGGATACGCCCGACCGGCGTTGGCAGGTCACCCACCAGGATCAGCGTTACTGCTACGTGGTAGTGATATCGATCAATGAGCCGGAGGATATGCCGGTAGCGCGGCTGCACACCGGGGCGATATCCCGGCCCAGGCTGACGGCAGAGCTGGAAGAAATCGAAACAGCGCTGGAGGACGTGGAGGCGGAGCGCCTCGCCCTGACCCGCTGGTGCACCCTCTTCGCCCGCGCCCTCGACGGCCTGGAGGACCGGGCAGCCCGGGCCCAGGCCTCGGCACAAACCGCGGTCGCCGACCCGGTGTACGCCCTGCAAGCCTGGATTCCCCACCAACGCCTGGACGACCTGCGGGAGTTTGCCAGGGTGCATACCCGGCCCTGCAGATCACCGCACCGGGGCAGGATGAGCAACCACCCACCCTGTTCACCAATGGCGCCGCTGCGTGCCGGCCAGGATCTGGTTCAGTTTTACATGACGCCCTCCTACTGGTTGTGGGACCCCTCCTCCCTGGTGTTTCTCTCCTTCACTCTGTTCTTCGCCATGATTGTCGCCGACGCTGGTTATGCCACGCTGCTCGCCGTCATTGTGCTGATCTACCGCAAGCGGCTGGCCACCTCCGAAGCGGGCCGACGCTGGCGCTTCATGCTGTCCGCCATGGCCGGAGCCACGGCCGTGTACGGCATTCTGGCGGGAAGCTATTTCGGCGTAAGCCCGCCACCGCAGTCGCCACTGGACAGCCTGCACATACTCGACCTGGGCAATTTCGAGGTAATGATGGCGCTGTCGGTGATCATCGGGTCAGTGCATATCGCCTGGGCCAACCTGATGGACGCCCTGCGCTACCGGCACTGGGCGCAACGGATCGCGCCGCTGGGCTGGACCTGCGCGGTACTGGGCGGCCTGGCTGCCTGGGGCGGCATGCAACTGGCCAGTGACGACCTGCTCCACGGTGGTACCGCACTGCTCGCCGGCGGGTTGCTGGGAGTAGCCGTTTATTCCGGACACGGGCAGAAACCGCTGAAACGTATCTTCACCGGACTCACGGCACTCACCGGAGTCAGCGGCGCTTTCGGTGACGTGCTCAGCTACCTGCGCCTGTTCGCCCTCGGACTCGCCTCAGCCTCGCTTGCGGTGGCGTTCAACGATATGGCCGCCGGCGTGCGCGACTCCATGCCCGGCCTCGGTTTCCTGTTCGCCCTGCTGATCCTGCTGCTGGGGCACAGCCTCAATTTCCTGCTCAGTGTTTCCAGCGGCTTCATTCATGGGCTCAGGCTCAATGTCATCGAATTCTTTAAGTGGGGCGTGAAAGATGAAGGCAATCCCTATCGCCCATTTGATAAAAAGGAGAGTAATTAGTGGATGATATGATTCTGGCACTTGGGTGGGTCGGGGTTTACGCACCGCTGGCCCTGGGCGCCGTTGGCAGCATGGTGGGTGTGGCACGCGCGGGTATGGCCGCCTGCGGCGCCCTGCTGGAAGTGGAGAGTGGGTACGGGCGTTTTATCGGCGTCTCGGCCATGCCCTCCTCCCAGACTATCTACGGCATCGTGGTCACGCTGACTCTCAATGTGGGCGTCACGGCGCAGAACGGGCCGGGCATTTTTGCCATCGGCCTGCTGGCCGGTATCGCCCTGATGATCAGCGGCTTTGCCCAGGGCGCCGCCTGCGCCGCGGCAATCAACGCGTCCAAGAGCAAGCCGGAAGTGTTCGGCATCTCGATCGCACCGGCAGCGGTGGTCGAGGGATTCGCCGTGTTCGCTTTCGTCTTCGCCCTGGTCCTGGCCGGCTCGGTACCGGGCATGGGGGGAGGCTGACACATGGCGAACGAGATACCCCAGTCCTCCGGTGTGCAGGAGCTTATCGCCAGAATTCGCGACGACGGGGTCGAGGCCGGCAACAGGAAGGCCGAGGAAATCATGGCTGAAGCGCGCCGCGAGGCCGCCCGGCTGATCAGCGAGGCCCAAGCCCAGGCGGAGGCAACCCAGCGCAAGGCCTCCCTGGAAATCGAGGCCAATCGCCACGCCGCGCTGGAGGCACTGAAACTGGCTGCGCGGGACACCCGCCTGCAACTGGAGGCGGGGGTGATCGCCGCGTTTGAGAGCCACATCAAGCGCCTGGTCCACTCGGTCACCAACGATGGCAGTTACCTACGCGCCCTGATCATGGTGCTGGCCGGCCAGGTCGCCGAACAGTACCCGCGCGACCAGAAGCTGGAAATACTGGTGTCGGACCTGTTGCTCGACCGAAAGGAGCAGAATCCGGAGCACGGTACCGCGCTGCGC
>JAWKZM010000043.1:0-26508 GCA_041395965.1 Halioglobus sp. | reverse complement strand
CCCGACGGTAACCACCCATTCGCTGCTCAGCAGGCCGTTGGTGACGGCGATCTGGCCATCCCGGGTGGCGCCGGTTTGCACTACCCGCGGCTCCACGGTCGTCTGGCCCTTGCTCTGGCTGAGGACGTAGATCGTGTTGCCATGCAGGGAGTAGGTGACAGCGGTCTCGGGCACGGTGACCACCCGGGTCGGCTTGTCCAGGTCGATCACCAGCCGGGCGAACATCCCCGGCAGCAACCCGTCGCTGTCGGCCAGGGTGGCGCGCAGCAACAGGTTGCGGGTGCCGGTGTTTACCTCGGCATCCAGCGCGGTCAGGGTCGCGTCGAAGACACGGTCGGGGAACGCCGGCGTGTGGACGGCAATGTGCAATCCCGGCCGCAGGCTGGGGAAGTAACGGTCGGGCACCGAGAAGTCGACTTCCAGTTGGCTGAGGTCCTGCAGGTTGGTGATGGGGGTGCCCGATTCAATGTAGTCGCCCACCTTCACCTTGATGATCCCGGTGGTCCCGGCGAACGGGGCCACGATGCGCTTGTTATCCAGCAGGGCCTTGGTTTCCGCCAGTTGCGCGATGGCGCTGTCCAGGTCGGCCTGGGAGCGGTCGTACTGGCTCTGGGGAATGGATTTCTGCTTGAGCAGGCTGGCATCCCGCTCAAACAGCAGGCGCGCCAGCTTCAGGTTGGCCTCCTGCCGTTCGCGGCTGGCCTGCTCGACCCGGTCGTTGAGGGTGAGGATCAGTTGCCCCTCCTTGACCTGCTCGCCCGATGTCACCGATATGGAAGTGATTTCGCCGCTGGTTTCCGCGCTCAATTCGACGCCCCGTGTGGCGCGTATGGTGCCGACGGCCTCCAGTTCGGACGGCCACTCCGCCGACTTGGCGGTGGCTGCCCCGACGGTAATGGGCGGGGGCGTGAAATCCATGCCGGCCAGCACCGAGAACTTGTTGTAGAGATAACCGGCGATGCTGCCAAAGATGAGCAGCAACAGCATGATGACGAACACGTAAGCGCGCAAGGCCTGGCCCCTGATTGTTGTTCTGGATTGTGGTAGTTGCGCAATCCTGTACGACCAGCGGCCATTTTAAGTACTTTGCGCGCCGGGTGCACCATCCGCGGCCAAATTGTGCCAAAAGCACGCTTTTGTCGGCGTTTTGAACGAAAATTAACCACTAATTGATGGAAATCAATCCCGCCCTCGTGGCGGGGCCCCCCGGCCCTAGGAGTCGCAAGCTAATTGGCTTATGCTAGTAATTGCCCAGTGCGAGTTGTCGGGTATGGCAGGAGAGGTGTTCCCTTGAGAAAAGCGCGCAAACTGAAGAACCTGGAAAAGCAGATGGACAAGGCCACCTCCTACGAGGAGTGGAGCGCCGCGGCCCTGCAACACGACGAACTCTCCGGGCAGAAACGCTGGCGCGAGATCGACCAGACCAGCCAGTACGATTTTGCCCAGATCCGCCTGCGGCTGGACAAGATCCGCAGCCTGCGGGCGCGCCACGACTACCACGGGCTGTTGTTCACCCTCAATGAGGGTATCCACGGCAACATGGGCGGCATGGGTCGTCACTCGCTGTACACCCGCGCCAAATTCGGCACCAAGCGGCTGATCGAGCAGTATGTCGATGAGATAGACGATGCACTGCGCCTGCTGGCGGAGCTCGACACCAGTATTATCACCGTGCAGGAGAAACTGGACTTCTTCTACCGCGCGAACATTTGTTTCGGTCGATCCGCGCTGATGCTCAGCGGCGGCGGCGTGCTGGGTTTCTACCACCTCGGCGTGGTGCGGACCCTGCTGGACCAGGGGCTGTTGCCCAGGGTCATCTCCGGCTCCAGTGCGGGCGCCCTCGTGGCCGGTGTGCTGGGTACGCACACCGACAGGGAACTGGAAAAATTCTACGACCCTGCGAACGTGTTATTTGAAGCCGAGCGTGAGGCGAGCGCCTTCTCCCGCATGTTTTTCGGCGCGAATCCGCAGATAGACGTCAGCGACCTGGAAAAGCTCGTCGCCCGTATGGTCCCGGATATGACGTTCCAGGAGGCCTACGAAAAAACCGGCCGGCAGATCAGTATCCCGGTGGCGCCGGCCGAACTGCACCAGCGCTCCCGTTTGCTCAATGCCATTACCTCACCCAACGTCTACGTGCGGGCGGCGGTGATGGCGTCCTGCGCAGTGCCCGGCGTGTTTCCGCCGGTGATGTTGATGGCCAAGAACCAGCACGGCGAGCGCCAGCCCTACCTCCCCTACCCGCAAATGGGTGGACGGCTCCATCGCCGACGATTTGCCCGCTAAACGCCTGCAGCGCCTGTACAGCACCAACCACTTTATCGTCAGCATGGTCAACCCGATTGCCATCCCGTTCCTGAAAAAGGATGGGGAGCGCAGCGCGTTGAATTCCGCTCTCGGCACGCTGGGTATCGGCGTGGGCCGCGAGGTGCTCAACTTTTACCGCGGCATGGTGCAGCGGCGTAATGAAACATGGCCCCGCTTCAATCTCCTGATGAGCAGCATCCACGCCCTGATGGACCAGGAATACAGTGGCGACATCAACATCGTCCCCAATTTCCGCTGGTACAACCCGGCCAAATTGTTGTCTCACCTGTCGGAAAAAGACCTTATCGAACTGATGGAAGGTGGAGAGCGCTCCACCTACCCCGCGGTCGAAGCCATCCGCACCTGCACCAAGATTAGTCGCACCATGGAGGAGATCCTGAATCGTTTCGAACAGGGCGACCTGCGGCCCGACGAGTCAGAGTACCATCGGCCGCGGTCCTCGCGGCGCCGCCCACCGCCGACGCGCGCGGATCGGGAGGCCATGCGCGAGCATCGACTGCATTCGGATCAGGTTAAAAAGCCGGAGAAGCGCAACGTTGCCGCGCGCCAGAAAAAGTCACCCGGCGCGCGATCCGGGGTCAGTGCGAAGTCCCCCGCCAAGGACGGTTCCGCCGCTAAAAAGGCCGCCTGACCACAACCTTACCCGGCGTCGGCGTAGCGCTGGATCACCTGTTTTCCCAGCGCCATCTGGTGCACCTGGTCCGGGCCATCCGCCTGCCGGCACCAGCGGGCATAGTTGAACGCCTCGGCCATGCAGTAATCCGCCGTCAGCCCGCCGGCGCCGTGCATCTGCATACAGCGGTCGATAACAGTCTGCACCAGTAGCGGCACCGTGGTCTTGCTGGCGGCAATCATGTCCAGCGCGCCCTTGGCGCCCACCTCATCCATCTTGCTGCAGGTTTTCAGCACCAGCAGCCGCGCCATTTCAATTTCGGAAAAACAGCGGGCGATATCCTCGCGCACCGACTGGTGCTGACTCAGCGTGCGGCCGAAGGTGGTGCGTGAGGCGACGCGCTGGCAGGCCAGTTCCAGGCAGCGCTGGGCCGCGCCGATCAGTCGCATGCAGTGGTGGATGCGCCCGGGTCCGAGGCGGCCCTGCGCGATTTCGAAACCGCGTCCTTCGCCGAGCAGCACGTTTTCCAGTGGCACCCGCACGTTCTCGAACACCATTTCCGCGTGTCCCAGGGGTGCATCGTCATACCCCAGCGTGGTCAGCGGGCGGACCAGTTGCAGCCCCGGGGTATCCTTGGGCACCAGCACCTGGGTCTGTTGCTGGTGGCGATTGGGATTGTCCGGGTCCGACTTGCCCATGACGATAAAGATGCGGGTGCGCTCGTACAGCGCCCCGGTAATAAACCACTTGCGGCCGTTCAATACCCACTGGTCGCCGTCGCGCGCGATGCGCAGTTCGATATTGGTGGCGTCCGAGGAGGCGACCTGGGGTTCGGTCATCGCATAGGATGAGCGGATCTCGCCGGCCAGCAGCGGGGTCAACCAGCGTTCCTGTTGCGCCGCCGTGCCGTACTTCATGAACACTTCCATGTTGCCGGTGTCGGGCGCGTTGCAGTTGAACACCTCCGGCGACCACAGCACCCGGCCCATGGTTTCCGCCAGCGGCGCGTGGTCGAAGTTGCTCAGGCCGCCGTGGTCGCTGAACTGCGCCAGCGACGGTGGAATGAACAGGTTCCACAGGCCGACCGCCCTGGCCCGTTGCTTGAGCTCATCCATGATCGGCAGGTAGCCGTAGCGGTTCCCGGCCGCGTGCAACTGCGCGGCGTACTCTCCCTCCCGGGGATAGATATGCTGCGCCATGAAGTCGGTGAGCAGTGCCTGGTACCGAAGTGATTTTTCGCTGAACTGGTACACGTGGGCCTCCGAGGCTGGAGCGGGGGCGCGGCGCCGGGGTGGCGCCGCGCGAGGGCAGTGCTAGATGCGCTCGATGATGATCGCCGGGGCCATGCCGCCGGCGGCGCACATGGTGACCAGGCCGAACTGCTGGTCGCGCCGCTCCAGTTCGTCCAGCACCGTGCCGATGAGCAGCGAGCCGGTGGCGCCGATCGGGTGGCCCAGCGCCATCGCGCCGCCGTTGACATTGACCTTGTCGCGGTCGAGGTCCAGGTCGCGGATGAATTTCTCCGCCACCACCGCGAAGGCCTCGTTGATTTCGAACAGGTCGATGTCCGCGATGGACAGGCCGGCAGCTGGCGCACTTTGCGGGCCGCCGGCACCGGGCGCGTTCAGCATCAGGGTGGGGCAGTCGCCCATGTTGCACATGGCCCGGATGCGCGCACGCGGTTGCATGCCGTGGGCCCTGGCGTACTCCGGCGATGCCAGCAGCACCGCGCCGGCGCCGTCGACCACGCCGGAGGAGTTGCCCGCGTGGTGCACGTGGACGATGTCCAACCCGGGGTATTTCTGCAGCACCATGCTGCGGTAGGTGATGCCGGTTTCATCCAGCGGGTAATCCGCGATGGGCGCGAAGGAGGGCTTGAGGTTCCGCCAGCGCCTCCAGCGTGGTCTGCGGCCGCGGGAACTCCTCCCTGTCCAGCGCGGTGCCGTCCACCGAGTACACCGGCACCAGGCTCCGCTTGAAGTAACCGTTATTGATCGCATTAGCCGCCCGCTGCTGGGACACGTACGCCAGCGCGTCCAGGGCGGGCGTTCAATGCCCTCCATGGTGGCGATGGCATCGGCGCACACGCCCTGGTGCGGCTGCGGGTGCATGGCCCGCAGCGCCAGGTTGCCGTTGTCCATGAAGGGGGTCGGAGAGGCGCCCTCCTCGCCGTAGGTCGACATCATTTCCGCGCCGCCGGCGACCACCAGGTCCTCGGTGCCGGACATGATACTCATGGCCGCGATGTTAACGGAGGAAATGCCGGAGCCGCAGAAACGGTCCAGCGTCATACCGCTGGAGCGGATGTCGTAACCCGCTTCCAGGGCGGCCATGCGCGCCAGGTCGCCGCTCTGGCGCCCGCGCTGGGAACTGGTGCCGAAGACGACGTCGCCCACGTCAGCCGTGTCGAGCTTGTTGCGCTCGGCGATCGCCTTGAGCACGGTGGCGCCCAGGTGCTGGGGGTGCTGCTCCGCCAGTGCGCCCTTGCCTTTCTTGCCGATGCCGCGGGGTGTGCGGCAGGTATCGATAATCCATGCGTCTGTCATGGTCGTGCTCCTTATTTACCTTTCCAGTTGGGGGCGCGTTTTTCCGCGAACGCAATCGAGCCTTCCATCGCGTCTTCACTGCCGAAGATCGGCATCACCAGGTCCTGTTGTTTTTTCCACATGTCGGCCGCGGACCAGTCCGCTGACTCCTGGATCACCTGCTTGCTGATCTTGACGGCCAGCGGGCCGTTGGCGACGATCCTGGCGGCGAGGGCCTTCGCTGCTTCCAGCGCGGTGCCCGCCGGCACGATCTGGTTGACCAGGCCGATCTCGTAGGCGCGCTGGGCGGTGATGAAATCGCCGGTGATCGCCAGCTCCATGGCCAGGCGCGAGGGGATCTGCCGGGGCAGCCGCATCAGGCCGCCGGCGGCCGCCGCGAGGCCGCGTTTCACCTCCGGGATGCCGAATTTGGCATTGTCCGCGGTGACGATCAGGTCGCAGGAAATGGCCAGTTCCAGGCCGCCGGCCAGGGCGTAGCCCTCGATCGCCGCGATCAACGGCTTGCGCGGCGGAGCCTCGGTGAGGCCGGCGAAACCGCGGCCCTCCACCATCGGCATCTCGCCGCTGACGAAAGCTTTCAGGTCCATGCCCGCGCAGAAGGTGCCGCCGGCGCCGGTAAGGATGGCCACGCGGATGCTGTCGTCGCTGTCCAGTTTGTCCATGGCGGCGGCCACGCCCACGGCGACCGCGCGGTTGGCGGCATTCTTCGCTTCGGGGCGGTTCAGGGTGACGGTCATGATGCCGTCGGTTACGTCTACCAGTACTTCGTCAGCCATTGTCGTGCTCCTCGTCTGAGTTGGTGGAAAGGTTGTCCGGCACCCGGGCCGGGGACTAAATCAATCGGTCAGCAGCATCGCCAGGTCCGCGAGCTGGCCGACGGCGTCTCCCTGCGCATCCGCCTCGGCGCTGGAAGCGGTGCCGATCTGGGCGCGCTTGACGATCCCCTGCAGGATCGCGGCGAGCCGGAACAGCGAGAAGACCAGGTAGAAGTTCCAGTTGTCGATGCCGTCGCGCCCGGTGCGCTCGCAGTAGCGGGCGATGTATTCCTCGTCCGTGGGAATGCCGAGGGCCGCGCGGTCGACCCCGCCCAGCCCCTTGATGCGCCCCTCCCGCGGCAGCATCCAGGCCATACACTGGTTGGCCAGGTCCGCGAGTGGGTGCCCGAGCGTGGAGAGCTCCCAGTCGAGCAGGGCGATCACCCGGGGTTCGGTGGGGTGAAACATCATGTTGTCCAGCCGGTAGTCGCCGTGGACCAGGCTGACGGTGCCATCGTCCTCGGGCATACGCGCCGCCAGCCAGGTCATCAGCGACTCCATCGCAGCGATGTGGCGGGTCTCGGAGGCGCGGTACTGCTTGCTCCAGCGCGCCAGCTGGCGTTCGAAATAGTTGCCCGGCCGGCCATAGTCCGACAGGCCCACCGCGTCCACGTCCACCGTGTGCAGGGCGGCGAGGGTCTGGTTCATGGCATCGTAGATCGCGCCGCGCTCGGCGTTGTCGGCCGCCTCGGGCAACAGCGGGTCCCACAGGATGCGCCCTTCCTTATACTCCATCACGTAGAACATGGAGCCGATGACGCCGTCGTCTTCGCACAAAACGTGGGTTTTCGGCACCGGCACGTCGGTGTCGCGCAGGGCAGTGATCACGCGGAACTCCCGGTCCACCGCGTGGGCGGACTTCAGCAACTCGCCTGGCGGCTTGCGCCGCAGCACGTAATACTGGCCGTTGGCATCGGTCAGTTTGAAGGTGGGGTTGGATTGCCCGCCGGCGAATTTTTCCGCACGGACGGGTTCCCGCAATCCGGGTATATGTCGCGACAGGTAGTCGCCGAGGCGCGCGGTGTCCAGTGTTTGTGTTTTCATGGTCCTTTCGTTCTGCGGGCCGGTGGTCGGAGTCGGCCCTGCCAAAGTCTGTGCTGCGGGTGCGTGGGTAACAATGACAGGTCGCAACAAATAAATGTACCGTAACTTACATCCCTCCTGAAGCACACTCACCACCGCTTCGAGTGTCAGGTAGCTGGCGCCGGCAGGCCAGCAGTTGCGGCAGCGCCTGCGCCGCCCGTGCCCGGTGGCTGGAGCGGCGCAGATTCTACCCGCTCGAACTGTCCTCTGTCGATGTTCCGGTCAGCCACCTCCATCTGCAACTGGCAATGGACTGGGGTGAGGAACGGCGCGTTGATTTGATTGGGATCGGGATCGTCTCGGCCGACGAACTGCTCAAGCGGTCCGCGGCCTGCAGTCAGATGCTGCTTCGCCAGGACCGCCGCGGCGCCCTGGCCACTTCGGTGGGCGCACCAAATCACTGCTGTACCATTGAGTCAGGTCGCGGGGAACGCTATGCTGTGGTGGCCGGGGCGTGTCCACACGCGTTCGCGGCTGCATGGGGGCGATGCATCGCAGTGGTACGGCGGGACTAACGTGTCAAATAACCAATGAACAGACGCTGGCGTTGCGCCGTTTATCAGCTGGTATTGGCCGGCGTGGTTGCCTTGTCCGGCTGCGCCAGCCGGGCGCCGCAACCCGCGCAGACAGTCCCCAGCGAAAAGAACCAACCCGCCAATGACATACTGTTCACCGCGCTGGACCTGGTGGGCACACCTACGTCTATGGCGGCAGCAGCCCCGACAGTGGCTTCGATTGCAGCGGCCTGATCCAGTACGTGTACGCGGAGACCGCCGCTATCCGGTTGCCGCGTACCGTGGCGGGGATGAGCCGGATTGACGCGCCGAGTGTCGACGAGGCGGATTACAGAGCCGGCGACCTGGTCATTTTCGCCACCGGCTCCGGCGGTCGTCCCAGCCACGCCGGTATCTACGTCGGTGAGGGTCGCTTCGTGCATGCGCCGAGCCGGGGCGGTGTGGTGCGTATGGATGTCCTCAGCGACGCCTACTGGCAGCACAATTACCTGGAGGCCAAAAGGCCCCTGGCGTGCGCTAGTGCAACTGCCGGCGGCGTTTCACGGACAGCTGGCAGGTGACGAGTCCCGGTGGTCGCGGCCGTGCGGCCGATCGGAGGCGAACAGCAGCGTCTCGTCCTGACGAAAACCGAGGAGTACATGCTGCGTGCGGAGGAGATTTTTGGCCGTCGCTTCGACCGTTTGCCGGTGCTGTTCGACCTCAAGGGCCGCGCGGCCGGGATGTTCAAGATTATCGGCAAGCGGCGCCTGATTCGCTACAACCCGTGGATTTTCAGCAAGTATTTCGAGGAGAACCTGCGCGACACCGTGCCCCACGAGGTGGCGCATTTTATCGTCCACGAAGTGTATCCCAGGCGCGGGGTGAAACCGCATGGACCGCAGTGGCAGGATCTCATGGCGCGTTTTGATGCGGACGCCGGCGTGACCTTCAACCTCGACCTGGCCGGTGTGCCCCAGCGCAGCCAGCAAACGCACCGTTATTTTTGCGGCTGCCAGGTTCACGAGGTATCGACGACCCGGCACAACCGGGCGCAGCGGCGCAGGGTGCGTTACCACTGTTGCACCTGCAACGGCCGCCTCGTCTACGCGCCCTAATCTCCAATTCCCAGCTCCACGCCGCTGAACTCGTTGGCCGCGTCCTCCAGTCGCGACTGTCCCACCACCGCGCGTTCCGGCGCCAGCCCCGCGTCGTTCAGCAGGTAGCGCTTGACGGCAACGGCGCGGGCTTCCGCCAGCGCGATCATCTCCTCGTCGGTGACGTTGATCGCCTGTACCACCTCGTCGTATTGTTCGCGTGGCGTCATGTCGGGGTTTTCCGCGTCGCCTGCGGGCAGCGCGCTGAAGCGCTCGGCGATGGCTTTCTCCCAGGCCGGGCCTTTGGCCTTGATCTCCTCGGCGGACAGCCCCGCCTCCAGCAACTGCGCCTTGAGGGCGTTGCGTTGCAGTCGCTGCCGGTCGGCCGTGAGATTCAGGCGCCCGGTGATCACTACCGATAATTTCGGGCGTTGCGCCAGCGCGCTGGCGAGTTCCGTCAATTTTTGTTGGTTGGCATCCTTGAGGACAGCGGAGCCGGACGTGAAGTTGAGGTGCTGCAGGTCGTCCTCGGTGCCGGCCAGTCCTGCCAGCAGCGAGAAAGGTGCGGTCACCGCCTTGGTAATGAGATTGATGATCGCCTTGGAAATCACGCTGCTTAAATCAAAACCCGGTTTGTTGACATCCCCGGTGACCGGCACGGCCATGTCGATCACGCCGTTGGCATCGGTCAGGATAGCGAGGGCGAATTCCAGCGGCAGATCCACCGCCTTGTCGCTGGCGATCTTTTTGCCCAGTTTCAGCTTGTCTATCCGGATCGCGTTATCGCCCTGCAGGTGGTTGTCCTTGAGCGCGTAGTGCAGGCGCAGGTTGAGCAGCCCGCGATCGATCGCATAGCCGGCGTACTCGGCGGAGTAGGGGGACAGCAGCGCCATGTCGACGCCATCGAATGTCAGCTTCAGGTCGAGATCCGCCGGGGCTGCGAAGGGCGCCACCTTGCCCTTGAGCGTCACCGGCGCGTAGCCATCCACCGAGCCATTCATATTCACCCTGGCAACTGCGCCTTCGTCCGAGCTGATATCGCGCACCTCGCCGTCGAGATCGCCGATGACGGTGCGGAACACGATCGGGAGCGATTCATCCATGAAGTCGATCGCACTGTCGCTGACGGCAATAACGGGGATGCTGAATGACCAGGGCTTGTCCTCGGTCAGGTCATCGGCGATTTGTTGCGCCTGTTCACCCACTTCTTCTTTCCAGATGTTTGATGCATTGACCGAGCCGTCCTTGTGGATATGCAGGCGCCCGGTATAGGTATCTATCGCCAGTTTTTCCAGCACGAGTGAGTGCTGCTGCAGGTCCACGGCCAGGCCCTCGAACCGCACGCTGTCCCAGCCGGTCAGGGCTTCCTCGGCGCCTTCCTGGCGGGCCGAGAAATCCCTGACGGCGCCGCCCAGGGCGATGGTGGTCGGCGCATAGTCCTGCAGCGCCAGTTGGCCTTTGACCTCGACCTGGCCGCCAGTGACGGTGGCCTTGAGCGCCTTGGGAAGGTTGGGGTTGAACCAGGTCACAGGCAGGCCTTCCAGCGCGTAGTCGATGGTACCGTTGCCCGGGTCCAGCGCGAGGCTGCCGTTGATGGCAATCTGCGCCTGGTCGTTCACCGATGCATTCAGCGAAATCCGGGTGTCGCCCGACAGCGGCCAGGTGATATGTTCCACGGAGGCTGCCAGTGGCCGCACGTCCAGTACCGGTGGGTCGGTGATCGCGGAGCGCCAGTGCAGGCTGCTATCACGCAGCTGCGCCCGGTTGAGATTGACGCGCCAGGGAGCGCCGCTGTCGTCATCCGCCGCGGCGCCGCTTGCCGGCAGGTTGACGGCGAACAGGGGCTGCAGGCTGACCTGAGCGTCCTCTCGCCAGGTGGCGACTTCAACGCCGTCCATGTCAACGGCGTCTATATTGACCTGGCGGGTTGCGCTGTCCACCTCGATATCGTGAATATCCAGCGTGCGCAAGCGCACCGCGGTGTCCGGTATCTGGTCGGGCGACCGGGGCGCGATATCGATGGCTGACAACCGTACGTGGCCCTCGTCGATGCGGAAGCTGAGCGCGTCGCCCCAGGCCACTTGGTACTCGCTCTCGACATCGAGACGACCGTCCTTGAGTTCCAGTTGCAACCAGGGCTGCGCGAACAGCCAGACGTTGCGCAGGTTCAGGCCAGACAAGGTCAGGGTGCCCGTGCTGCTCTCCGCCGGGAGGGAAATCTCGCCCTGCCAGTGCAGCGTGCCGCCGCCCTCGGCTTCGACATCCACGCTGAACGGCCGCCCCTGGTCAATCACGGTGGAAAGCTCCGCGACCTGTATATGGAGGCCATGCCAGCGCGCGCTGAAGGGATCGTCCCGGGCCTCGTCGGTGACCGCGATGGTGGCCGCGTGGACGTCCAGGTTGTGAATCGTGAGGTCGGGAGACGGACCGGCCTCCGTTGCCGGCGGCGCTGTTGCGGCGTCGCCGGCCAGCAAGTCGGAGAAGTTGTATACGCCGTCGCCCAGGCGCGTGACCTGCAGCTCCAGGCCCTTGACCGTCACCTCGTCGAGCACCCAGCCGGGTTGCCACAGTCCTTCCAGTGACAGGTTCACGGAGGCCTTCTCGAAGGCGATAAACGGTTTACCCGAGGCGTCGTCCAGCGCCGCCTCACGGACATCGAGGCTGAGCTTGAACGGGTTGAGCAACACCCAGCCGGTGCGCAGCTCGCGGCCGTAGGTATCCTGCAGGTACCAGTGCGGCAGGAGATTGAGCGCCGGTGTGATCACCAGCAGTGTTATCGCGAGGTAGGCGAGATACAGGATCGCCAGGATACGCAGGACGGTTCGCAAGGACAGCTTTCCCGTAGTTTTCGTTCAGGGGGCCAATATAGAGCATCCGGCGCGCTATGCCCACCGCGCGGTACCCTGTTCAGAGTCCCTTGCGGTAGGTGTACGGGGTCACGCCGGTCCAGCCCTTGAACGCCCGGATAAACGCGCTGGACTCGGAGAAGCCCGCGCGGTGGGCGATTTCCTCGATACTGAGTCCCTGCTTGCCGAGGAAGTGCAGGGCCGTATCCCGCCGCACCTGGTTCTTGATGTCCTTGAAGGTCGTGCCCTCCGCGGCCAGGCGTCGCCGGAGGGTTTGCGGGTGGACTTCGAGCGTGACGGCCACGTCATTGAGTTCGGGGATGTCCCGCAACTGCCGGCGGACGATATTGCGGACCTGGGAGGTCCAGCTGTTGGTCGCGTAATCCTGGGTGAGCATCATCAGCACCGGGTGGCGCAGGAAGTGGCGCAGGGAGGTCTCGTTCTGGGTGACGCGCTTGTCCAGCAGGGCGCGTGACAGCACCAGCGCCGAGTGGGGCTGTTCGAACAGCACGGGGTTGGCCAGGA
Organism: Halioglobus sp.; assembly: GCA_041395965.1. Lineage (GTDB taxonomy): Bacteria > Pseudomonadota > Gammaproteobacteria > Pseudomonadales > Halieaceae > Marimicrobium. The sequence goes on along the minus strand of JAWKZM010000043.1, from coordinate 14,164 downwards.
ACATGTGGCGATAATCCAGTGCCTGGGCCTGGGGACCATAGCCGAGGTGCACGGCATGGATAGGCAGGTGTTCCTGCACCAGCCAGCTGGCAAAGCGGTGGGTGTTGAACAGCATGAGCTCGTGGAGATAGACGTTGGGTGCCTGCTGGCACTGAGACGCAACCAGCTGAACCCGGGCCAGCTCCTCATCCTCCTCGAGGGCGGGGCAGAGGGAGAGTTCGAACATCTGGTAAAAGCGCAGTAACGGCTCAGTGCCTGCCCCAGCGTTTCACAACCGATAACGGCGTGGCACATCATGGACCAGCTGCCGATCGGCAGGCGCCTGCCCCCGTAACCCAGGGCTTCGTCGCCCATCGCCTGCATGGTGCTGACCTGCAGGTCGGCGAAGCGTTCGATGGAAATGCGGGCATTATCCTCCAGCATGAGGCGCGGGGAGATACGGTTCCGGCGCAGCAGGCTGATGGGATCGAGGCCCTGTGCGACCGCGTTCTTGAGCACCGCCCGCGCGAAATAGACGGATATGGACAGGTCGCGCACTGCGGGTCAGGCCCGGCCCGGGTTGGTGCTGATGCGTATGGGTTTGTTTTCCACCGAGGCCACCCGGTTGCGCCCACCGCGTTTGGCCAGGTGCATGGCGCGGTCGGCCTCCTGTGACAGCCTGTCCAGGTCGATCTCCCCGAGCTCGCCGGCCACGCCCACACTCACGGTGACCGGGATGCGCTGCTGGTTTACTACCAGCGGGCGCTCCGCGATATCCGTGCGGATTCTCTCGGCCAGCACCCGGGCGCCGTCAAGGTCGGTGTGGGAGAGAATCAACAGGTATTCATCCCCCCGGTGCGCGCGACCACGTCGCTGGCGCGGCTCACGCGTTGCAGGTATTGCGCCACCAGCCTGATGATCTGGTCGCCGGCGTCGCTGCCAAAATTGCTGTTTACCTCCTTGAAGTGGTCGATGTCCACCATGATGGCCGCGGTGGGCAGCTGTCCGCGCGCACCCTGCGCCAGGGTGACATGCAGGCGTTCTCCAGCCCGCGCCGGTTCAGCAGTTGGGTCAGCGGGTCCTCCGTGGCAAGGTGCGACAGGTTCTGCTGGTATTCGATCAGCACGCTGGCGAGAAACCCGATGGCGACCAGCGTGTAGGCGCAGCTGTACGCGCCGAACGTCATGGTCTGGGCCAGCGCGAAATTGCCCCGCGCCAGCCACTGGTACATCGCCAGGCCCACGCCGATCACCATCACCGCGGCGGCCGCGGCGATAATCCCGTCGCCGACGTTACTTTTCTTCCAGCTGCGCCAACCGCACACTACCCCGGTGGCGGCGAAGAAGAATGCTGCTATGGTCGACTGCGCGACAAACATCTCCCGCCGCTGGAGAAAAATACCCCCATGCAGGCGATGAAGCAGACGACACCCAGCAGGTAGCGGCCGCGCTTTACGCCGGCCCGTTGCCCCGCGGCCATGAAGAGTATGTAGCTGTTAAGGATCGATGCCACCGGAGGGAATATCCACCACCATCGGCACATTGGACCCGCGCTGCAATGCAAAAGCGATCCAGCCCAGCAGCGCGGCCATGAAATAGACCGCATACAGTCCCAGTCCAGCGGTGGGGTTGCCGGCGCCGCTGAGTACATACACCACCAGTATCTGCGCGCCGGTGATCAGGAAGATCAGGCCGAAGTACATTATGGTCCAGTTTTCGGGTTGAATCGCTTCCATTAGTCTGCCGGTCCCAGTCCCGCTGTGTGCCTGTAATGTCCAGTCAATTTATTTGTCGGGGCAGGTCATTGTTGGCCCGCCGGGCGCTCACCATACTGTGGGCCGCTCACTGTTCCGCTTTCGGGAGACGCATCATGTTGCAACGACAATTCACTGAAGAGCAGCACATGTTTCGCGATGCCTATCGCAGGTTTCTCGCAGCGGAGATTGTGCCACATATGGAGTCCTGGCGTGAGGCCGGAATTGTTGATCGTACGGCCTTTCGCCGGGCCGGGGAGCAGGGCTTCCTGATGATCTGGCCAGAGGAAAAGTACGGCGGTACGGGTGATCCCGATTTCCGCTTCGAGCAAATCATTATCGAGGAAACCAATTACGCCCGGGTGGGCGACTGGTTCAACACGCTGCACAGCCGGCTGGTGGGACCGTACCTGACCCGCTTTGGCAACGAGGAGCAGTGCCAGCGCCTCCTGCCCAAATGCGTCACCGGCGAGAGCGTGCTCGCGATCGCCATGACGGAACCGGATGCCGGCAGTGACCTGGCGGGCATGCGGTCCTCGGCAGTGGAGCAGGATGACCACTGGGTGCTGAACGGGTCGAAGACCTTCATCTCCAATGGCATCAACGCCGATATCGTGATCGTGGCGGCCAAGACCGACCCCGACAACAATCCCCACCACATGACGCTGTTTATCGTGGAACGCGGCATGCCCGGCTTCGAGCGCGCCGCAACCTGCGAAGAAAATGGGTATGAAGGCGCAGGATACCGCGGAGCTTTTCTTCAACGACGTAAGGGTGCCCAAGGCCAATGTCCTGGGCGAGCCGGCAAGGGCTTCATCTACCTCATGGAGGGTCTGGCGGAGGAACGCCTGCTGGGTGCCGTCGGTTACCTGTCCTCGGCCCAGCTGTCCTGGAACCTGACCCTGGATTACGTCAAGGAACGCAAGGCGTTCGGCAAGCCGCTGTCGGCGTTCCAGAACACCCAGTTCAAGCTGGCCGAAATGCGCACGCAGCTGGATTTTGCCCAGGCCTACGTCGACCAGTGCGTGGCGGCCTTCAACGCCGGCCAGTTGAGCGCCGTGGATGCGGCCAAGGCCAAGCTGGCCACCAGCGAATTACAGGTCGCGGCGGCGGACCTGGGCGTGCAACTGCACGGCGGCAACGGCTATATGGACGAATACCCCATTAGCAGGCAGTATACCGACGCGAAGATATCCACCATCTACGCGGGCAGTTCCGAAGTGATGAAGATCATCATCAGCAGGGACTTCCTGGGTGAGAGCTTCACGCCGTTCAACACCGTAACTTCTAAACCTGCAGGCAAATCGCAGGCAACTCACACTTCAGGAGAAATCTCATGGATCTTAAAGACAAAGTCGCGGTAATCACCGGTGGCGCATCCGGGCTGGGCCGCGCGACCGTCCGCCGTTTCGTCGCCCACGGCGCCAAGGCAGCGATCTTCGATATGAACGAGGAGAAAGGCAACAAGCTGGTCGCGGAGTTCCCCGGCAGCGTGATTTTCTGCAACGTCAACGTGACCGATGAAGCGTCCGTCGCCGCGGGTATCGCTGCGACGATCAAGGAATTCGGCGCCATCCATATCTGCTGCAACTTCGCCGGCACCGGCAACGGCATCCGCACCATGGGCAAGAACGGCCCGTTCCCGCTGGCGGAGTTCAACCGCATCATCCAGATCAACCTGGTGGGAACCTTCAACGTGCTGCGCCTGTGCGCGGAGAAAATGGCGGATAACCCCGTGCTCAACGAGGATGGCGGCCGCGGGGTGATCATCAACACCGCGTCTATCGCCGCCTACGAGGGGCAGATCGGCCAGGCCGCCTACTCGGCTTCCAAGGGCGGAGTCGTGGGCATGACCCTGCCGATCGCCCGCGACCTGGCGGTGCTGGGAATCCGCGTCAACACCATCGTGCCCGGCCTCATCGCCACGCCGCTGATGATGGGCGGCGCCGAGGAAATGACGCCGGAAATCGCCGAATTCCTGAAGCCGCTCGCCAGCCAGGTACTGTACCCGAAACGCCTGGGCAAGGCGGACGAGATAGCGCAATTGGCCCAGCAGCTGGTGGAGAACGATTACATCAACGGGGAGTGTATCCGCATGGACGGCGGCATTCGCATGCAGCCCAAGTAAGCTGCGGCCGCACAGCACGCGCCGGGCGTGAGCCCGGTGCCACGCCCGAACACATCACAGGAGAACGCCAATGGGCCCCTTGCATGGCTACACGGTTATAGAACTTGCCGGGATCGGGCCCGCGCCCATGGGCGGAATGATGCTCGCGGACATGGGCGCGGAAGTGATTCGCATCGACCGGGCGTCCGGCGCCAGCGCCCTGGTAATGAAGGATGTCAGCGCGCGGGGCAAGAAATCCGTGGTGATCAACCTCAAGGACCCCGCGGGGCTGGAAACCCTGCTGCGCATGGTGGAAAACGCCGACGTCCTCATCGACCCTTTCCGCCCCGGCGTCTGCGAAAAACTCGGAATCGGTCCCGATACCTGCCTGGCGCGCAATCCCAAACTGGTTTTTGCGCGTATGACCGGGTGGGGGCAGGATGGCCCGCTGGCCCAGAGCGCCGGCCACGACATCAACTATATCTCGATCACCGGGGCGCTCTACGCCATGGGGCGCAGGGGTGAGAAGCCGGTGCCCCCGCTGAACCTGGTGGGCGACATGGGCGGCGGCGGCATGCTGCTGGTCAGTGGCGTGCTCGCGGCACTGCTGGAGACGGCCAATTCCGGCAAGGGGCAGGTCATAGACGTTGCCATGGTGGACGGCGCCGCGCAGCTCATGTGGATGTTCTACGGCTTCCAATCTTTCGGCCTCTGGGATGCCACGCAGCGCGAAGCCAATATGCTCGACGGCGGTGCGCACTACTACGATACCTACGAGTGTGCCGATGGCGAGTATATTTCGCTGGGCTCTATCGAACCCCAGTTTTACGCCCTGCTGAAACAGCTGGCGGGGTTGTCGGAAGAGGAATTCGGTGACCAGAACGACCAGTCGCGCTGGCCGGCAATGAAAGACAGGCTCGCCGCTGTCATGCGGCAGAAAACCCAGGCCCAGTGGTGCGAGATCATGGAGGGCACCGACGTCTGTTTCGCCCCCGTGCTGAATTTCATGGAAGCGCCCAGGCACCCGGCCAATATCGCGCGCAACACGTATATCGAGCTCGACGGGATCACGCAGCCGGCCCCGGCGCCGCGCTTCAGCCGCACCCCGTCCCGCGTGCAGCACGGCGCCCACGACCCCGGGCAGGATACCGATGCTGTCCTGACCGCGATGGGCTTCGGTGAACAGGAGCTGGCGGGGCTGCGGGCCGCCGGTGCTATCGTTTGAAGTGACCCTGTAAGAGGAAACGTGCAATGAGCCAGTACAAGACGGTGTCGATTGAGCGCCACGGCGCGGTCGCGTTGGTCAGCCTGAATCGGCCCGACAAACTCAACAGTTTCGACGGGACCCTGCGGCGTGAACTGCTGCTGGCGGTGCGCGAGGTCAACGGCGACGACAGCGTGCGCGCGGTGGTGCTGACCGGCGCGGGCCGTGCCTTCAGCGCCGGCGCCGACCTGGCGGACATGCCGGCGGACATGGCGAACTTCCGGGTGGAAGACCAGCTCAACGGCGAGTACAAGCCGCTGCTCCTGGAAATCCACGAGGCGGCCAAGCCCTGGATCAGCGCCATCAATGGCGCCTGCGCGGGGATCGGCAGTGCCGTGGGCATGGTCTGCGACCTGACGGTCATGGCGGACGATGCCTACATCTACCAGGCGTTCGCGGCGATCAGCCTCGTGCCTGACGGGGGCGCCACCTGGCACCTGGTGCGCACCCTGGGGCGCAAGCGCGCCTACGAGGTGATCGTCACCGGCGAGAAGATCCGCGCCGACAAGTGCCTGCAGTGGGGCTTGTGCAACCGCGTCGCGCCCGCCGCAAAGTTACTGGAGGAAACGCTGGCCTGGGCACAGGAAATCGCCGGCAAGGCCCCCCTGTCACTGCGCTATGCCAAGCAGGCCGTGAACGCCGCGATGGAGGATACCGTGAGCGAGACCATCTCCGCGGAGGCGAAACTGCAGCACATATGCATCACCAGCGCGGATGCCCAGGAGGGGATGGTGGCCTTTATGCAGAAACGCGCGCCGGTCTGGCAGGGGCGCTAGCACCCGCCCAGCCGCGATTGCCAGCGGAGCAGGGGCTCCGTCAGGGCCCATTGTCTGCGTTATAGTGTGCCGCGCAACGACAGCGGAGAATGCAATGGACGGTGAGATCAGGCCCGAACTGCGGGCGTTGCGGGAGCGCCTCGAGCGCACGCTGGACGAGGCGCGGGCCCAGGCCCGGGACCGGCGCCATGCGCAAGGGTATCGCACCGCCCGCGAGAACGTGGCCGACCTCGCGGACGCGGGCTCCTTCCAGGAATACGGCCAGCTGGCCGTGGCGGCGCAGCGCAGCCGCCGGGACTACCTCGATCTGCAGACCAGCACCGCCGCTGACGGCGTCATCACCGGCACCTGCACGATAAATGCGGCGCTGGTCGGCGCGCAGCGCGCCCGGGCCGGTATCATCGTCAACGACTACGCCGTGCTGGCCGGTACCCAGGGGTTCTTTCACCACCGCAAACTGGATCGAATCTGTGAACTGGCGCGGGAGCTGTCGCTGCCGCTGGTGATGTACACCGAGGGGGGCGGCGGGCGTCCGGGCGATACCGACGTGACCACGCAGATCGCCGGGCTCAACAGCCGCTCCTTCAGCACGTGGGCGGCCCTCAGCGGGCAGGTGCCGCGCATCGCGGTGAACAACGGGTACTGCTTTGCCGGTAACGCCGCGCTGTTTGGCTGTGCGGACTTCTGTATCGCCACCCGCAGTTCCTGGATCGGCATGGCCGGTCCCGCCATGATCGAGGGGGGTGGCATGGGCAAGCACGAACCCACCGCCATCGGACCCATCGAGGTACAGGAAAGGAATGGCGTGGTGGATATCGTCGCCGAGGACGAGGCCCACGCCACCGCGCTGGCCAAGCAGCTGTTGTCCTACTTCAGGGCGCCGTGTCGACATGGGAATCGGCGCCGCAGGAAACACTGCGCGATGCCATCCCCGCGGACCGGCGCTGGGGCTACCCGGTGCGGAAGATCATCGAGACGATCGCCGATGCGGGTTCGTTCCTGGAAGTGCAGCGTATTTACGGGCGCAGCGTCATTACCGGTTTTATCCGGCTCGAAGGCAAGCCGGTCGCCCTGATTGCCAACGACTGCCAGCAACTGGGCGGAGCGGTGGACGCGGTCTCGGCCGAAAAGGCGGCGCGCTTCCTGCAGGTCTGTGACGCCTTTGCGCTGCCGGTACTGTCCCTCACTGATACGCCGGGTTTCATGGTGGGACCCGACAGCGAGGCGCAGGGTGCGGTGCGGCGCATGTCCTCCCTGTTCCTGGCCGGCGCGAAACTGCGCGTGCCGATCGTGGCGATTTTCCTGCGCAAGGCGTATGGCCTCGGCGCCATGGCCATGACCGGCGGCAGTTTTGTCGCCCCGGTCTACGCCGCCGCCTGGCCGACAGGGGAGGTCGGCGGCATGGGGCTGGAAGGGGCGGTGCGACTCGGGTTTAAAAAGGAACTGGAAGCGCAGCAGGACCCGGTGGAGCGGGAGAAACTGTTCCAGCAACTGGTTGCGCGCCTGTACGAGGTCGGCAAGGCGTCCGAGGCGGCGTCGTACCTGGAAGTCGATGCGGTTATCGATCCGGCGGACACCCGGGCCGCGGTCGTACGGGCACTGGCGGCCGCGGGAAGCGCCTAGTGTCCCCCGGCGCTGGCGGCAGTGTCTTCGTGCAGTGCCTGAACGCGGTGGTGCAGGCCGCCGCGGCGCTGGGCGTGGACGCAACGGAGCTGCTGCGCGATGCCGGGATCAGCGAGGAGTTGCTGCGCGCGCCGGGCGAGCGAATTCCGCTGGCGCGTTACCTGGACCTCTACCGCATGGCGCTGGAGCGCAGCGGCGACCCGGATCTCGGGCTGTACGTGGGGCACGTGGTGTATTTCAGTGGCATGAACCTGCATCTTTACATGACCACGATCTGCCGCAACCTGAAAGAGTATTTCAACGTGATACCCAGCACGATCCGCATTCGCGGCGACACCGGGCGAGTGCTGATTCGCCCGCAGGGTGATTACATCCGGCTGGAATGGCACCCGATGAACACGGCAATCGCGGCCTGGCGCCCGCTGGTGGACGAGATGCTCAAATCCTCGGCCGAAATCGTCAACGCGATTTGCGCGCTGCCGGTGCCGGTGCGCGCCGCCGAGTTTTCCTACCCCGCGCCCGACGACGTGCGCGCGCTGAAGCGGGCCTTCGGGCCGCATCTCAGGTTCGGCTGCGAAGTGAGTTGCCTCTACTTCGCGCGCGAAGTGGTGCGCTATCCCCTGATCGATGTCGGTATCGATCCCGGCGGCGATTTCTGGGCGGGGCCCCGCTCGGTGTTCGACGAACCCGCGAGCATGGATCCCTTCCTGCGCGACACCCGCGTGGCGATCCGCCGGGCCCTGCCCGGTGGCGCACTGACAATTGACAGCCTGGCGGGGGAGTTGGGTATCTCCCGGCGTTCACTGCAGCGGCGCTTCAGCGCGCTGGGCTCCAGCTTCAAGAAGATTTTGCAGAACGTGCGCGAGGAACAGTCGCGCCGCTACCTCGACGATTCCCGCCTGGCAGTTACCGAAATCGCGCTGCTGCTGGGTTACTCCGACCAGGCCTCGTTTTCGAACGCGTTCAAGGCCTGGTGTGGCTGCGCGCCCACGGAGTATCGGCAGCGCGGCAACGCACCCCGAGGAATCCGTTAAAACCCGCTCAGTCGTCGATATGTTCAGTCGTCGATACGTATTGCGCGCAGATAGGGTGTCAGCAGGCGCAGCGCGTTGGTGACCTGGCGCACCAGTTGTGCGTCGAGATGTTCTATTTGCACGCCGAGCAGGATCTTTTCGTGCAGCTTTCCCTGGATCATGCCCAGGAATACCTCGGCGTCCTCGCGCGGTGTGGGAAACCCCATTTGCGCGAACTCGGCAACGATATAGTCAATCGCATGTTCCGTGACTTCATCGGCGAAAATGGGCCCGAGTCCGCTTTTTCCATCCGCATAAGCGATACGCTGCAATGCCAGGGCGTCCGGCAGGTAGCACGCCCGCAGGTAATTCAGGGCCAGGCGGAACAGCCGTTCAGCGGGGGACATCGTCGGCAGCAGTCCCTCACTCAGCAGCGGACCGATCAATGTGGCATTGCGGGTCAGCGCGGCGTGCAGCAGGCCGGCCTTGTCCCCGAAATGCCGGTACAGTGTTTCCTTGGACGCCCTGGCGGACCGCGCCACGGCGTTCATGCTGAACTTCCGGTAACCCACACGCAACAACACGCGGAAGGTGTGATCGAGCAGGTGATCACGCAATCCCTCCGCCAGTGGGCGTCCCCGTTTGGGCTGCAGCGCTGTGGCCGGTTGACTTCGCATGGCTGGCAATTGTACAGTACCGTACGGTACGGTAATAGGGCGCCCTGCAGTGTATTACGGCGAGGCAGAGGGCAGTGACTATGGATAATCATCTGGTACTGCAGCCGGTGTGGGACTTTTTGGTCCGGTCTCTGGGGGATTTTCCGGGTTCCCCGGGCTTTATCCTGACAGCGGTGATTCTCGGTGTGTTCATCCCGGGCATCGTATTTTCGATAATCGATGTGTTGGTCAGTAAAAAGTTGTCGTTGCGCGAATGCCTCGCCGTCTATTGGCGGGCGATGAAGTGGTATTCGGTGGCGTATATCGGGGCGATCGTCCTGTTTGCCCTCGTTCCCTTGCCGCTTCGCATGGATATTCCGGCGAGTGCGCCGACGGTCGCCGAATTTGCCAGGGATTTCGTTTTCTATTTCCTGCTCGGCGATTTTGCCTCCTATGTCTGGCATCGCATCGAGCATGCGAACGGATGGTACGCCAAAAATGTGCACTACTATCACCACATCGACCGCCCGCCGTTAAGCATCTGGACGGCGATGGTGGTGCACCCGGTCGAGGGTTTCTCGGTGTTTGTGTGCTTTCACATCTACGGCATCCTGTTTCCTATCCACCCGCTGACCTTTGCGCTCGCGGCCTTTTCCATCACGGCGGTGACCATGATTACCCACTGCGGATACCGGATACCTGTTTACGACAAGGTGTTCGCCAATTCAGCGTGTCACGACCTGCATCACGCCAACCGGGCGCCGACGAACGTGTCGGTGGTGTTAACGCTATGTGACCGGCTTTTCGGGACCTACCAGAAGGCGGACACCGCGCGTTAACTACCGCTGCTTCTTGTGGGTCTTGCGCTGGTCGAGCAGGTCCGTGGCGAGGTCGGCAACCCTGTGGTTGATGTCGTGGATCAGCTTGTAGATGGCGCCAATGGAGGTGTCCTGGACCCGCTTCACTTCCGCTGCGGTGTCCTGCAGGCCGAGGCTTTCCAGTACGCTCACCGGAAGGGCCAGGACGGCCCGGTTGATGTCCTCGGCCGTGGTTGCGCCCTGTTCTATGATGTCTTCAATCAGTCGGGTCAGTTTCTGTTCGTCCCCGGCCTTGCGTGTGCCGGACCTGGCCCTGCTGGTTTTCGTTGACGTTTTTTTCGCCTTGGTGGCGGTCGCCTTGGTCATACTGCGTTCCTCGGTAGACGAATGATTTCACCCGCAGGCTAATAAATACTACACTGCCGCATCGGCCAGCCATGACACAGAACAAGTATCCTGCAGTTAAGCAGGGCGATTGCGCATCACTGGTCTAATATCATCGCCCCATCGACAAGTGCGGTCGGGGTATCTCATTCAAGGGGGAAGCATGAAGCATCTTTTTGACATCAGCGGCAAAGTGGCGGTGGTCACGGGCGGCTCGCGGGGTATCGGCGCCATGATCGCGCGCGGTTTTGTCGAGAACGGCGTGAAGACGTATATCACCGCGCGCAAGGAGCAGGAGTTGCGCACCACGGAGCAGGCGCTTGCCGCGCTGGGACAGTGCATTGCCATCCCCTCGGATCTTGCCACGCTGGCCGGGGTCACCGCCTTTGCTGCCGCGGTCCGAGCCGCCGAGCCGCAGGTCCACATCCTGGTCAACAACGCGGGCGCCACCTGGGGGGCCGACATCGACGAGTTCCCCGAAAGCGGCTGGGATAAAACCATGGACCTGAACGTGAAGTCCCTGTTTTTCCTGACGCAGCAGTTGTTGCCCGCGCTGCGGGCGGCGGGGACGCCGGAAGACCCCGCCCGGGTGATCAACATCGGCTCGATCAACGGCATCACCCATCCCCATATGAAGAACTACGCCTACTCCGCCAGCAAGGCCGCCGTGCACCACCTGACACGGCACCTGGGGGCGGACCTCGCGCCCCAGGGCATCAATGTGAACGGCATCGCGCCGGGTTTTTTCCCCAGCAAGATGACCGCGCACCTGTTGGAGCACGAGGCGGCCATGGCCGCCGCCTTCCCGCGGGGACGGTTGGGCAATGCCGAGGATGCCGCTGGTACCGCAATCTACCTCTGTTCCCGGGCGTCCGCCTGGGTCACCGGGCACACCATCGTACTTGATGGGGGGGCCGTTGCGCTGGCCGGTTGATTTTTAGGGTGGCACCGCGCTGGTCGCGCAGGCTTCCGGTGAAAGGTAACTTGTCCTTGGATGAATCGATCTACCAGGAAATTGGTGCGGGTATCACCTGCATCGATGCGCAATACGTCAGGCACGGCACCGCCTGTTTTTACCTGATGGAGCATGGCGACGAGTGCGCGGTGCTGGAGACCGGCACCTGCCACAGCGTGGCCGGCCTGCTGCAGCGCCTGCGCGACCGGGGGATCGCCGTCGAACAGGTGCGCTACGTCATCCCCACGCATGTGCACCTGGACCACGCGGGTGGTGCCGGTGCCATGATGGCGGCGTTTCCCGCTGCGCAGTTACTGGTTCATCCGCGCGGGGCACGGCACATGGCGGATCCCGAGCGGCTGGTCGCTGGCGCGGTAGCCGTGTACGGGGAGGAATTGTTCCAACAGCTGTACGGTGATATCCGACCGGTCGATACCGCGCGCATCCGGCAGATGGCGGATGGCGAGAGGGTCTCCCTGGCGGGACGCCAGCTCGAGTTCCGGCATACGCGCGGCCATGCCGAGCACCACTTTTGCGTCTGGGATGAAACCAGCCGCGGCTGGTTCACCGGGGACATGTTCGGTGTTTCCTACCCCTGGTTTCGCTTTCCCTGTGGAGATTTCGTGCTTCCTTCCACCACGCCGAGCCAGTTCGACCCCGATGCCTTCGTCGCCTCCCTGGCACTGCTGGGCAGTTACGCTCCGCAGTGGATGTACCTGACTCATTACGGGGCTTTGGCTTATTCACCTGACAAGGCCGCACTGCTCGAACGCCAGATCGGGGCTTATCGCGAGCTGGCCGACGCGGGTTGCCTCGATGTCGACGGGTTGCAGCAACAGTTGGGCGATTATGCGCTGGAATTGCTGCGACAGTTGGGTGTGGCGAACGACGTGGAGCGACTGCGCAGCGATCTCGAGTTTGACATGCGCCTGAATGCCCAGGGATTGCAGGTTTGGCGGGCGCGCTCTGACGCCCGATGAGGCGGATAATAACCGCCGTCCGGCAGGTTATGGAAAAACAGATGATGAAATTCCGGGGCAATCACCATGTTTAGGATCAGGCAGATTCACGATGCCGTTACGACACAGAACCAGCTGGCGTTGTCGGCGGTACTGAATATCTACCAGCAGGCATTCTCCTATTACCCGCAGTACGCGGCGCGGATCGCCGAATTACTGAAATTTACCAGCGAGCAGGATTTCGAAGTGATTCTGCTCGTCGCGGAAGGCCGCAAGAACCGCATCCTCGGGTTCGCACTCACCTTCTATTTTGCGCGCAAGCGCTACGCTTACCTGGATTACATTCTCGCCAGTCCGAAACGCAATACCCGCGGCTACGGCACCGCGCTCTACGAAGCGACCTGCGAACACCTGCTGCAGCGCAAGTGCAGGGGCCTGTTCATGGATGTGCCAACCGACAACGAGAAATTGCTTGTCGACCAGTCCGAGTTGCGAGTGAACCAGCGTCGCCTGGCGTTCTATGAACGCTTCGGCGCGCGCCCGATTATCAACACGCTGTACGAGAGCACCTGGAACAAGGCCAACCAGGGATTTTTTACCTACCTCGTGTTCGACGACCTCGAACTGGGCAAAACGCCGCCGCGGCGTGATGCGCGGGAGATGGTCGAATTGATCCTGCTGGCCAAGGCCGGCATTGATGCACAAGATCCGAAAGTCAAACTGATATTGGACTCGATAACCGATGACCCGATACAGCTGCGCCCGCCCATCTACACCAAACCTATCGTGCACCGGGAAAGCACCCACCAGCAGACGCTGGAGTTTGTCAGTACCGGTGACGCCAATCTGATTCACCACCTGCGGGAGAAGGGCTACGTCGAACGTCCTGCGCGGGTACATGCCATTCGCAAGGGCCTCGAGGCGGTTCCGCTGAAAGAATTCAAACTCAAGTCGTTTCCGGAAAAACATATTCTTGCGGTGCACAAGCAGGATCTGCTGCATTTCCTGAAGCAGGGCGAGAAGCAACTGGAGAGCGGGCAGCTCCTGTATCCGAACGTATTTCCGGTGCGCAGGCCAGACCGCGTGCCCAAGTCCTGGGAAAGCCAGGCCGGCTACTTCTGCATAGACACGTTCACACCGGTGACGTCGAACGTGTACAAGGCCGCGAGAAACGCCGTCAATGCGGCACTGACCGCCGCGGAGCGCATCGCGAAGGGATCGCGCCTGTGCTATGCGCTGTGCCGGCCGCCCGGCCATCATGCGGAGGCGCGAGCGTTTGGCGGCTTTTGCTACTTCAACAACGCGGCTATCGCCGCCCACTACCTGAGCGCACATGGCAAGGTGGCTTTCCTGGATATCGATCATCACCACGGGAACGGATCGCAGGACATTTTCTACCAGCGCAACGATGTCCTGTTTGTATCCATCCACGGTCACCCCAAACTCTGCTACCCGTACTTCGCAGGATACCGGGATGAGCGGGGTGAGGGCGATGGCGTGGGATTCAATCGGAATTTCCCGCTCTTTCCCGGGGTGGACGACCACGCCTACTGTGAAGTCCTGACCCAGGCGATCGGCGCGATCAGGCGCTTCCGGCCCGCCTGCCTGGTGCTCTCCCTGGGCTTCGACATCATGGCCGGGGATCCCACCGGTACATTCAATGTCAGCGCCCGCGGCATGTACCGCATTGGAAAGTTATTGGCGGAAACTGGCTTACCGATACTGGTGGTCCAGGAAGGCGGATACTCCCTGCGCAACCTGCGGCTGGGTGCAACCGAATTCTTCAAGGGGATAACCAGCGTCGGTTGAGCAGGGTGATCGAAAATGGGGCGCATGGCAAAGCGAGGTCATCTTTGCGCACCAGTTCGGTGCGTTTG
>JAWKZM010000042.1:0-27132 GCA_041395965.1 Halioglobus sp. | reverse complement strand
TTGACCCGGATAGTGCGGAGGTCTATCTCGCCATGGCGCAAACGCACCGCGCCAGGGGAGACGCAGCGCAGGCCAGGGCCACCGCCGAGCGCGGTCTACTCTATTGTTCCTCCGACGTGCAATGCAATGCGCTGCGCGCTATCGCGCATTGAGCGTATGCACAGACGGTGAAACCGCGTTTTTGTGGGGGGTAGAGCCCGGCGTGTCCTCACAGTATGATGGGCGACGAAAAATTTACCGAAAACGGAGTGCCTTTTGATGTCCGGTTTCACACGTAGACTCGTTGTGGCGTCCTCGCTACTTCTCATCCTGCAGGCTTGCGGCGACAAGGAGGTAGCGGCGCCCGTCCCCACCACCCGGCCGGTCAAGACATTTGTCGTCGAGGGCGGCAGCGCAGACGCCATGCGTTCCTTCCCGGGCCGGGTTGATGCCAGTCAGCGGGCTGAGCTGTCGTTTAGCGTGCCCGGGCGGCTGCAGGAGATTGCGGTAAAGGAAGGGGACCTGGTCGAGGAAGGGCAGGTGCTCGCCCGGCTGGATCCGACCGATTACAGATTGGTTTATGAAGACCGCAAGGCTACCTTCGACAATGCCCAGAGCAATTACAAGCGCGGTAAGGAGTTGATCGCCGCCGGAAATATCTCCCGCATGGACTTTGATCGCATGGAAGCGAATTTTCGCTCCGCCTCCGCTGCCCTGTCCCAGGCAGAAAAGGATCTGGAGTACACCGTGCTGAAGTCACCTTTTCGCGGCCGTGTGGCGGAGCGCAGGGTAGAGAACTTCGAGGAAGTGCAGGCCAAGCAAACGCTGTTTTCACTGCAGAACACCAGCAAGCTGGACGTGATCATCGACGTGCCCGAGTCTGTGGTTCGCATGGTGCGTGCCGATGGTATGCAGGACCGTTCGATTGCCACTGATGAGCGCACGCAGGTAACCCGCGCTTATGCCATTTTTGATGGGCACCCGGATGAACAATTCCTGCTGCGCCCCAAGGAGATCGCCACCAAAGCCAATGACCAGACACAGACTTTCAGGGCGACCTTTACCATGGATTCCCCTACCAGTTTTACCGTCCTGCCCGGCATGACGACAACCGTCCAGCTCGACCTCAGTAACCTGATTGACGAAGACATGGTCAAGCGCGTCCCGGTACGCGCAGTGCAGGGCGATAACGGTCTCAAGCCGAGGGTCTGGATTCTCGACCCGCAAACCATGACCGTCTCAGGACGCGAGGTCACGCTCGGTCGCATGACAGGCAACCTGATACAGGTCATCGCTGGCCTGAACGGCGGTGAAGAGATCGTCGCGGTGGGCGCACCCTACCTGGCCGAGGGTATGAAGGTAACGCGCATGGCGGTGACGGAGCAGGCGGTTCCGCGCGCCGATGAGCCATTGTGAGTTGCCCGGCTGAAGGAAGGATGCCCGCGCCATGAATATTGGGGAATTTTCTGTCGAGAACAAGGTAATCTCGTGGCTGCTGGTGGTCATCCTGGTCGGCGGCGGGATCATGGCGTTCAAAAAAATGGGCAAGCTGGAAGATCCGGCCTTTACTATCAAGTCGGCAAAAATCATCACGCTTTACCCTGGAGCCACGGCACGCGAGGTGCAGGAGGAACTGACGTACCACCTTGAAGACGCGATACAGAAGATGCCGCAGGTGAAGCGTATCAAGATGTCGGTCTCCAGGCCGGGGCTTTCCGACATCCTCGTGGACTTCAAGGACGAGTATAAAGCACAGGATCTACCCAATATCTTCGACGAGTTGCGCCGCAAGATCGCCGATGTCAAACCCTCGCTGCCGCCTGGCGCACAGGCCCCGATGGTGATTGATGACTTCGGCGACGTCTATGGCATTTACATGATGCTGACGGGTGATGGATACAGCTGGCGTGATCTTTATGACACGGCCGACGCAATCAAGAAGCAACTTGTACTGGTGCCGGGTGTACGCAAGGTCGTAATAGACGGCGAACAGCGAGAAGTTGCCTACCTGGAGGTTTCGCGCAGTCGGATGGCGGAACTGGGCATAGACCTGCAACAGATCGCCAGCGTGCTCGGTTCCCAGAACGTGGTGGTGAATGCCGGCAGCGTGGAAGTGGGCAAGGACTACCTGCGTATCAGTCCCACAGGTAACTTCCAGTCAGTGCAGGAGATTGGCGACTTGCTGATAAGCTCCGCCGACAAAACACTGGTACGGCTGAGCGATATCGCGACCATTACCCGCGCCTATGAGGAAGTGCCCAACAAGCTTTACTACATTAACGGCAAACCCGGCCTCAGTATCGGCATCTCCATGGCCTCCGGACAGAACGTGGTGGCGGTGGGGAAAGCGGTCAAGCGCAAGCTGGATTCCCTGCTGCCGGTTATTCCCATCGGAATGGAGATGGTGCCGGTCTATGACCAGCCAGCGGAGGTGGAGAACTCGGTGGGTGGGTTCCTCATCAGCGTGGCAGAGGCGGTGGTCATTGTAATCGCTGTGCTATTGCTGTTCATGGGAGTGCGTACCGGGATTGTAATTGGCGCCGTACTGCTCATCACGGTAGCCGGTACATTATTTTTCATGAACCTGTTCGCCATCGAATTACAGCGCATTTCCCTTGGCGCGCTGGTCATCGCGCTGGGCATGCTGGTAGACAACGCAATTGTCGTCGCCGAGGGCATGCTGGTGCGTATGAATGCCGGGATGAACGCGGTCAAGGCGGCGGGCGAGGCGGTGGGCAAAACTATCTGGGCGCTGCTTGGTGGTACCGTCATCGGCATACTGGCATTCTCGGCCATTGGTTTGTCGACGGACAATACCGGAGAGTTCGCCAGTTCCCTGTTCTACGTGATTCTCATCTCGCTGGCACTCAGTTGGGTAACAGCCATCAGTACCACGCCACTATTGTGCGCCCTGTTACTAAAACCCAATCCATCGGCGGCTGACGAGGATCCCTATGCAGGTAAACTGTTTCAGGTTTACAGGCGTGTAGTGTCAGCTGCAGTCAACCACCGCTGGATAACCCTGTCGATCGTGGTGGTCATGTTCGTAATGGCAATGATCGGTTTTGGCAGTGTCAAGAGCGGGTTCTTTCCCGACTCCAATACGCCGATGTTCTTTGTGGATGTGTGGGAACCGGAGGGTGCCGATATTCGCGCAACACGTGACGACACCCTGCGCGTCAGCGAATTTATCCGCCAGCAGCCCGGAGTGGTCCAGACCGCGTCAGTGATCGGTGGTCCGCACCAACGGTTTACCCTGGTCTACGATGCCAAGGAGCCGACCCGGGCCTACGCGCAGATTATCGTGCGCACCGAGAATCGCCAGCAAATCGCTCCGGTGTGGGACGCGGTCTCCGCGTTTATGCGGGAGGAGTTGCCCTGGACTGACCCGATCATCAAGGCCATGCGTATCGGGCCCGGTCGCGATGCCAAGATTGAGGTGCGTTTTTCCGGACCCGACCCGCAGATCCTGCGCCAGTTATCGGAACAGGCACAGGCTATCATGCGCGCTGATGGTGAGGCGGTGGATATCCGGGATGACTGGCGCTCGCCAGTCAAAGTGGTGACTCCCATCTTTAATGAGCAGGTGGGACGCCAGCTGGGTGTTGATCGTGAGAGCCTTGGCGCCGCCCTGCAATACGCCTTTGAGGGCACCAACGTGGGCATGTACCGAGATGGCAATCGGCTATTGCCGATCCAGATGCGGGCTCCGCTGGGTGAACGTGGCAACATCGACAGTATGCGCGACATCCAGGTGTGGAGCCCGGTACTGCGCGCATCGGTGCCGGTAACCCAGGTGGTCTCGGACTACGCCACCCGCTGGGAAAACGCGGTCGTCCGCGGACGGGACCGCATCCAGACTATCATCGCGTCCTGCAACCCACGGGACGGTATGGCTGCGCCGTTGCTCGAGAGGCTCTGGCCGCAGATTGAGGGCATGAGCTTGCCGGCGGGCTATAAACTGGAGTGGGGTGGCGAGTACGAGGACTCCATCAACGCGCAGGCCGGCCTCGGCAAATCGTTGCCCATGGGATTCCTGCTGATGATACTCACCAGTATTTTCCTGTTCGGCAAGCTCAGGCAGCCGACGATAATCTGGCTGACCGTACCGCTGGCGATCGTTGGTATCACCGCCGGTTTGCTGGGCACCGGAGGTGCCTTTGATTTCATGTCCATGCTGGGTGCGCTGTCCCTTGTTGGACTGCTGATAAAGAACGCCATCGTGTTGATAGAGGAAATCGACCAGCAAATCGGGACTGGCAAGGACGGCTACACAGCGATACTGGATTCCTGTGTCAGTCGTATGCGCCCTGTCATGCTGGCGGCTGCCACCACGATTCTCGGCCTGATTCCGTTGCTGGCAGACGTGTTTTTCGTGAACATGTCGGTCACGATTATGGCCGGCCTGGGCTTTGCCTCCCTGCTGACACTGATTGTGGTGCCGACGCTCTATGCGGTGTTCTTCAGGATTCGCCAGACGTAGTAACGACAGCCGAGTCTCGGCACACCAGTTCGAAGCCGTTTTCCCGCGGTTCGAACGTGAGGTGTTGGTTGATGCAGCCGGGCATGTCTCCCGCCGAGTGGCTGACAAAAATAATCTGTGTATCACTGTTGTCAGCGATGTGGTCTATGGCGCGCAGGATCAGTTTGCGATGGTGGCCGTCAAGCCCCAGTGTCGGCTCATCCAGCAGCAGGATTACGGGAGATTTCACCATCGCGCGCGCCAGCAACACCATGCGCTGCAGGCCGAATGACAGGGCGTCAAAGCTCTCGCGAGCGTACCCGGAAAGCCCCAGCGCGCGCAGCCATTGTTCGGCGGTGGTGCGTTGCGCATCGCCCCAATTATCGTACAGCCCCACGGTGTCAAAGAATCCTGATACAACGACCTCCACAACACGCATGCCCCGGGCGAATTTCAACTGCAATTGCGTGTCGATCTGTCCGAATTTCTGCTTGATGTCCCATACACTTTCACCGCTGCCCCGGCGGATGCCAAACAGGGTGATGTCCTGCCCATAGGCCTTGTGGTTGTCCCCGGTAACGAGGCTTAGCAGGGTTGTTTTGCCGCAACCATTGGGGCCCGAGATACAGCTGTGGGTACCCCGTTCCAGTGTCCAGTTCACGTTGCGCAATATGCAGTCATCGCCGTAGCTGACCGTCACACCACGCAATTGCAGCAATGGGCGGTCCAGCGGAACATCGTAAGGTCGTGCAACCGGTGGCGGGAGCTCGCCCAGCGGCGCCAACGGGGGATTCATGATCCCGTGCACCGCCGGGTTGGCCAGCACGTGCTCCCGCGTGTCGCAGGCGAACTTTTCCCCGTTGCGCAGCACGAGGATATGGGTGATGCCCGCCGGCACATCCTCTATCTGTCGACAGAGCATGAGCACCGCGATGCGCGATCGCAGCAAGTCCGCGATAATCGCGTGCATTTCTGCCTGGCTGGCAATGTCCAGTCCGTCCAGCGGGCTGTCCAGTATGAGCAGGGCGGGCTCGCTCAGGATCGCCTTGACCAGCAACGCCTTGCGCATTTCCCCGGTGGAGATGAAGCGCAGGCCGCGTTGCAGGAACGGCTGCATGCGCAGTCGCTCGGTCCAGCGCTGGAAGCGCTCGTCCGGCTTTCGCCCGCCCAGAATCAGGGCCTGTACCGACGTGCCGGGGTCGTTGGCGTCAGCGCGGAATTCGGAATCGTCGAGCTTCTGGTCGCGTTCGTACAGTGCCTTGGCCTGTTCGAAACAGACGTATGCGATACCTCTTTGCTCGAGCGCGGGTGAGCGTAGCACCCGTCCGGAGAAATGTGTGGCCTGCCTGCTGATGATCCTGGCGAGGCTGGTCTTGCCGGCGCCGTTGGGGCCCAGGCAGGCCCATTGCTGGCCGGGGTGCAACGCCCAGTCAATGCCACGCAGGGCCGGCAGGGCGCGATAGGCCAGGCTCACATCGCGCAATTCCAACAGGGTATCCGCCTGTGTTTCCTGGTTAACCACGTGTTCCCCCGGGGTCAAAAAGTAGCCGGACGCCTTGTCTTGCTGTCGCGCGGCTGGCTTAATTCTACACTGACGGAAAAGGTTCCCTCGTGTCGGTATCACTGTTGCAACTCATCGAAACCCGTCTGGGAGACCATAGCCCGGGCAGGATCCCGCTGCGTCGCCTGATGAAGCGATCTGCGGTCGCCATGATACTGCAGGTGCGGGCAGGCGAACTGCATATTCTAATGATTAAACGGGCTGAACGGGAGGGCGATCCCTGGTCCGGACACATGGCATTTCCCGGCGGGCGCATGGACAAAACGGATGCCAATGGGTATGCAGTGGCCGTGCGTGAGACCGAGGAAGAGGTGGGGTTGATGCTGGGTCCGGAGGCGTGCATCGGCCGCCTCTCCGACCTGTATGCGCGGCCGCACCGGGGCCTGTTCGGGATGACTGTCAGCCCTTTCGTTTTCAGGCTGGACCGGGAAGTCAGCTTCAGCCTTAATCACGAGGTGGCGGAAGTCGTGTGGGTGCCTTTGGAATATTTATCCAATGCCGATAACCGCCAGGAGATGATCTGGACCTATAAGGGAGCCCGGCTACCGGTGCCCTGTTACCGTTATGAGGGGCGCTGTATCTGGGGTCTATCCCTGATGATGCTGGATGAACTGCTCGATCTGGTGGAGGGTCGAAATCCGAAGCGGTTGCGTTGGCGCCGACCCTGAACTCGGCTGAAGGCAGATGCTGGCTAGATGCGGTTTGCCGGGCGCATGGCGGGGACCGGAACATTTTTTGCTTCCAGGCTTGCCAGTGCTACCGGTAGGCCGCGCTTTTTGGCAAGGTACATGGCCCGGTCGGCTTTTTCTTCCAACTCATGCTTCTGGCGCCCGTCAGTGGGGAAGATTGCCACGCCAATGCTGGCGCTGAATTTCAGAATCTGCTGACGAACGTACAGGGGTTGCTCTATCGCCTGGGACAGTTTCTGAGCGATACGGGTAACCTCCTCTGTGGATTTTACATCCTCCAGCACCGCGACGAACTCGTCGCCACCGAGTCGAGCCACCAGGTCGGTCTCACGGAGACTATTCTGGACCGCTGTGCGACCGCAATCAGCAGTTTGTCACCTACCCCGTGCCCGTAAGTGTCATTGATGCTCTTGAATTCGTTCAGGTCCATGAATAACAGCCCGGTCATGCCGCCGTGCTCGGCAGCCCGGTGCAGTGCCAGGTCGATCCGCTCATCGTAGAAGCGGCGATTGGGCAGCCTTGTGAGCTGGTCGTGAGAGGACAGGTGTGATAATTCCGAGTTCATGCTTTGCAGGCTTAGACGCAGCGACTTGTTCATTTCCGCGTAGATAATGATGATGCTGACCACGGCAAGCGCCATGGCGCTGAAGGCCATCATCATGGCCATACTCTGGTTTTCCGGCAGAATGATCTGCGTAAATTGGAAGCCGTTGCGCTCCGCCTGCAGGATGCCTACCCAAACAGCGATTATTACCAGGCCCCACGCCGCGCTCAGTGACACGCTCCCGACTATGCCGGCCATCGCCGGTGCCAGTATCAGCAGAGGATAGGTGGGTGACTCGGTACCGCCAAAGATAAAACAGGCGGCGGCAAAGGCGCTCGTGTAAATAAACAGCATCACGTTGAGCGCCGCGATGCGGTCGCCCTTCAGACGTAAAATGAGCATGCTCAACAGGACGCCGACAATGGAGATAACAAAGAGTGTGTCTGCGGCAATTTTGCCCGCGGGCGACAACGTCATAAAAAGCGGGATGACAAGGGTGAAGAGGATGACAGTAATGATCCAGAAACAGCTGGTCATGACCAATATACGCTGGCGGTAATGCTCCTCGTCTGAATGGCCGTACACGGTCGTGCCGGTGCAAAGGTGGAACCACCAGTTGCGAGCCTTCCTGAGCAACGCCGTTAACGAGTGCATGGCATCGTGTTTCTGCTTTTATACGTCACGTTACTGTCATTTATACCCCAAAAAGGTCGTGTTTGTCGTCACCAAAAGCGGTGGTAGTGGTATTAGTTCTCGTTTCGCAGAAACGAGCGGGTGTCGAGCATGAGTTCACGCAGCTTGGGGTCCTCCCGACTGGCCTCCAGCAGGGCCTGACTGTCAAGCTTGCCCTGCACATACTCCGCTACGAGTTCCAGCAGAACCGGGGTCATCTTGGGCTCCCGCACCCAGCGCGGTGCGTTGACGAGGTTTCCGGTAACCCGATCATCGCTGAGGCCGAGCCAGTATCCGCCGCAACTCGACAGGCTATAGTCGCCGACGCGCCCGTAGCTCACATTGGGCGTATTGGGATTGAACCCGCCCGGCACGTCTGCGGAAATCCGGTCCAGGGCCATCACCCATTGGGTTCCCACCGGAAACAGGTCGGCCTCGGGGCGACAATAATCTGCAGCTTTGAGCCAGATTCGTATGGGTTCAGAGGGTGCGTCCCCACGTAACGATCGGGTCACCTCCAGGTCGATCGAATTGCCCTTGGTGGCGACCACTGTGCCGGCGACCACCAGGTCGGTACTTGCCTGTACATCGGTGAAGGATCCGCGCCAGAGGCAATCACATTCTGCCGCAATCGGAGGACTGGCCAGGCAGATCAGGCAGCATAAGGACAGTAAGCAGGTTCGTGACATGTTTGGCTGATGGTTCGGTTACCGTAACGCTCGTGCGGCCTCCAGGGCGAAATAGGTGAGGATGCCGTCGCAGCCTGCGCGCTTGAACGCCGTCAGGGATTCCATTATCACTGTTTCCCGGGGCAGCCAGCCTCGTTCAAAGGCTGCTACATGCATGGCGTATTCTCCGCTCACCTGGTAGGCAAAGGTGGGCGCCCGCAATTCCTCTTTCACCCGGCGCACGATGTCCAGATAGGGCATGCCGGGTTTCACCATAATCATATCGGCGCCTTCGGCGAGGTCCAGGGCGCATTCGTGCAGGGCCTCGTCGCTGTTGGCGGGATCCATCTGGTAACTGAACTTGTTCCCTCCCTTGAGGTTACCGGCGGAGCCAACGGCATCGCGAAAGGGCCCATAGTAGGCAGAGGCGTACTTGGCAGCATATGCCAGAATCAACGTGTTGTGAAAACCGGCACTTTCCAGCTGGTGACGGATGGCGCCAACGCGGCCATCCATCATATCTGATGGTGCCACCACATCCGCCCCGGCGGCGGCATGTGACACGGCCTGTTTCACCAGTACGTCACTGGTTACATCATTGAGCACGTAGCCGGCGGAGTCGATGATGCCGTCCTGGCCATGGGTGGTATACGGATCCAGTGCCACGTCGGTTATCACGCCCAATTCCGGCAGGTTAGCCTTCAGAGTGCGTACAGCGCGCTGTACCAGCCCGTCTTCACTAAATGCCTCCTCGGCCAGCAGGCTTTTGCGCTCGGCAGCGACTACCGGGAACAGGGCTATGGCAGGAATGCCCAATTCGTGGACAACGACGGCCTGCTCCAGCAGGAGGTCGATGCTCAGGCGTTCTATTCCGGGCATGGAGGGTATCGCCTCCCGCCGGTTACTGCCCTCCAGTGCAAAGACAGGAAAAATGAGATCGGCCGGGCTCAGCTCGTTTTCCCGCACCATCCGACGGGAAAATTCATTGGCTCGCAGGCGGCGCATACGGGTGCGGGGGAATATGCCGCGTTGAGTGGTGAACGCCATGGGATAATCCTCGATCAAAGTCTGGCAAAGGCAATTCTGGCGGCTGCAATCGTCTGGGCAATATCACCATCACCATGGGCACTTGACATAAACCCTGCTTCATAGGATGCCGGTGCGAGGTAAATGCCGTGCTCCAGCATCAGATGAAAAAACCGATTGAATGCCGCAGTGTCGCAGGCCATTACGTCACTGTACCGGGTTACGACGGGTGCATCTGTGAAGAATACACCGAACATGCTGCCGGCAAAGTTGGTTGTAAAGGGTACCCCTGCCGCCGCAGCCGCGTCGCACAGACCCTGGCACAATTTGGCGGTACGCCTGAAAACGGGCTCATAGAATCCCGGCTGCGAAATAATATCGAGCGTGGCGAGCCCGGCGGCCATGGCGATGGGGTTACCCGATAGAGTGCCGGCCTGGTAAACCGGCCCCAGTGGCGCGATCTGTTCCATGATTTTGCGTTTCCCGCCAAATGCGCCGACCGGCATGCCACCGCCTATGACTTTTCCCAGTGTGGTCAGGTCGGCCTCTATGCCGTAGTACCCCTGGGCACCCTGCAACCCAAAGCGGAATCCGGTCATCACCTCGTCGAGTATCAGTACAGCGCCGCTCTCGGTACAGGCATCGCGCAGTGCTTGCAGGAATCCCGGTGCGGGCGGAATGCAGTTCATGTTGCCGGCCACGGGTTCCACGATGACACAGGCGATACTGTCACCGTGGGCGGCGAAGGCTTCGCGTACACTATCTACGTCATTGTAAGTGAGCGTGAGCGTGTGATCCGCCAACGCTGCGGGAACGCCGGGCGAACTGGGTACACCCAGGGTAAGCGCACCGGAACCCGCCTTGACCAGTAGCGAATCGGAGTGCCCGTGATAGCAGCCCTCGAATTTGATGATCTTGTCGCGGCCGGTATAACCCCGCGCCAGGCGAATGGCACTCATGGTCGCTTCCGTACCCGAGTTGACCATACGCACAAGGTCCATGCCCGGCATGATGCCGCAGATGCGCTCCGCAAGCTCGATCTCCAGTTCCGTGGGTGCACCGAAACTGAGTCCCTTGGCGCTCTGGTGTACAACGGCCTCACGCACGGCGGGGTGGTTATGACCCATAAGCATCGGGCCCCAGGACAACACATAGTCGATGTAGCGTTTGCCCTGGCAGTCGAAGATATAGGGACCATCGCTGCGTTCGACGAAGACCGGAGTTCCACCGACGGCGCGGAACGCGCGCACGGGTGAGTTGACTCCGCCAGGGATGTACTGCTGGGCGCGCGCGAACAAATTTTCAGAGGTGCTCATGACCGACCTTTCCTGCTCAAATGCCCCGCGAGCGGGGGTGAAATTATCAGCGCTGCGGCTTGGAATATCCAGAGGCACTAAAACGGTTTAAGTACCGCCAAAATCACGATACCAAAGAGGAATAATACCGGAATCTCATTAAAGAACCGGTAAAATACGTGGTCGTGCTGGTTGCGGTCATCGTTGATAGCCCGCACATACCGCCCACAGATAATATGGTAGACAATCAGTATCGCCACGCCTGCCAGCTTCAGCCACATCCAGTGAGCCGCCAGGTAATAAGCCGGGTTCAGTGCGATCATGGCAAGGCCGAGCGCGATGGCGATAATCATAAATGGCGTAACAAAGCGGTATAACCTGCGAGCCATCACGGCCAGCTGGGCGCGCACCTCCGCATGATCGCTGGCGGCGTAATATACGAAGATTCGCGGAAGGTAAAACAGGCCTGCAAACCAGCATACTACGAATACGATATGCAGGGCTTTAAGCCACAACATGTTCTTTCTCCAGCCCTAACCGGAAGTCGTACATTAGAGCACACTCGCCAGTGAAAACTTCTCAATACTTTCCACCGTCAGTATGCCATGCAGGATCTGCTTGCCAGTATTGGGGCTGCGTTCATAAACGCACACGGCTTCCGTGGTTTCCACGCGCATGGTGTCCATGGCCTGGCGCAGGGTTGCCTGCATGGTGACAGCGGAGATAGTCCATCGCCTTATGCCCGACCCTGTCAGATCGGCGAATTCGTCATCGAACGGCTGTGTTTTCAGCCAATCGAGCAAGTCGCTGCCGCTTACCAGGTAGAGGTCCTCGCCATCACGCTCCACCACGCACCAGGAGGGTGTGGATTCAAGCAGGGGCTCGAGGTCCGCTTGTGCCAGTATCAGGGGTACCCGCACTACTCGTGTATCCATGATCGAATTGACGCTGGTGCTGTGCAGCATCTGGTTCAGCGGGTCCTGTGGCACCAGGCGCTGAGACTGGCGCAATAATGTCTGGTGGGCCGATCTCTGCCCGAACAGGCCAGTGGTGGTTAACGTGGCGGTAACGATAGCCAACATGGCCGGCATGCTGATAGACAGGGTCTGGGTCATTTCGATTACCGCAAGAATGGCCGCAAGCGGTGCATTCAGTACCGCGCCCATCGTTGCCCCCATTCCTATGACAACGTAGAGCGTGGGATCCGATGCCAGTTCCGGCAGCAACATGGCCCCCGTTGTGCCCAATACGCCGCCGATGCAGGCCCCGATCAACAGATTTGGGCCAATTAAACCCATGGGCATGCCAACGCCACAGCTGATGGCCGTGGCAAGCAATTTCAACAGGGCGATCGAGGCCAGGGTCAGCAGCGCCAATTCGCCATGCACCGCCAGGTCCAGCGAGTCGTGACCGATTCCCAGGATTTGGGGTACCAGCATTGCCAGGCCTCCAGTGATGGAGCCAGCCAGTGCAAATCGTAGTACCACGGATGTACTGGAAAATTTAGCTGAAAACTTGAGTATGCGGATAAATACCGCCCCGGCAACGCCGCAACAAAGCCCCAGCAGGATCATGTAGGGCAGTTCCAGCAACGACCTCAGTTCCAGAGCGGGCAGACTGAACAGCCATGCATCGGCAGACAAGGTGCGGCTGACGGCGGAGGCCGAAACTGCGGCCAGCATCACCGGAATGAAGCCCACCACTGTATACTCTGCAATGATCACCTCCATCGTAAAGAGCACACCGGCCAGAGGCGTCTGGAACGCAGCGGCGATGCCGCCGGCGGTGCCGCACGCTATCAGCATTCTCAGGCTGTTATTGGGTAATCCAAGCCATTGCCCCAGTAAGCTGTTTATTGCCCCACCGAGGTGTACGCCGGGGCCCTCCCGGCCGCCGGATTGTCCTGTTGCGAGGCTGATTGTGCCGCCTACAAATTGCAGAATTGCATTGCGCAGCGGCAGGACACCGTAATGGGAGTGCATGCGACTGAGCACGTGCACTATCCCTGTCTCACGGTCGGGTACTCGCAGGAAAGCGTAAACGCAGCCCAGAGCTGTCGCGCCGCCCGCCGGGAGTGCAAAAATCATCCAGCTCGGCAGGGCTTCAAAGCCGTCCCCCCCGTTGCTGACACCCCATAGATGACTCAATTCAGTGATGGCCGTCTGGAACGCCAGAACCACCAGTCCTGAAGCGACGCCTCCCAGAATGCCGAGGAGGGAGTAGGACAGCACCGAATCGTAGTTAAGCAGGTGTCGTCTGTAATTGGTCAAAAACTGGTGCACCAGGGACCCTGTCGTTTTTCAAAAGGACAATATTAACAGTTATCTTGCAGTGCATTGCTTTTATACTAGCGGACCTGCAGGCTCCGGGTGGACGGGCTCCGGCGCAACGATTACGCATTGAAGGGCTTTTTTGGATAGGTCTGGGTAGGAATATGGTCAGGGTTGGCATTGTTGGCGGTACCGGGTACACGGGCGTTGAATTATTACGCCTGTTGGCCTCTCATGGTGACGTGGAAGTGGCAGCGATCACCTCCCGCGCAGAAAGCGGTAGACGCGTGGATGAGCTTTTTCCCAACTTGCGTGGGTGTTATGACCTGGCTTTTTCAGAGCCTGATGTGCAGTCACTGGCCAAGTGTGACGTGGTCTTTTTCGCCACGCCCCACAACGTCGCCATGAATATGGTACCCGAATTGCTGGCCGCGGGTGCCCGAGTGATCGACCTGTCGGCTGACTATCGATTGCGCGATGCCCGTGTGTGGACGCATTGGTATGGCGAAGCACACCGCAGCCCCGAGTTGCTCGCCGAGGCCGTCTATGGCCTGCCCGAGCTTAATCGGTCGAAAATAGCCACCGCGCGTCTGGTTGCCTGCCCCGGATGCTACCCAACTTCCGTACAACTGGGGTTTATGCCCTTGCTGGCGCGTGGCATGGTGGATCCGAGCCAATTGATAGCCAGTTCCGCCTCCGGCGTCAGTGGTGCCGGAAGACAGGCGAAAATAGATAACCTGCTCAGCGAGGCAGGGGATAGCTTCAAAGCTTACGGAGTTACCGGACACCGCCACCTGCCCGAGATCGAGCAGGGTCTTGCCGACATTGCCGCACAAAAGGCCAGTGTGACGTTCGTACCCCATCTTCTGCCCATAGTGCGAGGCATACACTCGACACTGTTTGCACGATTACATGACGCTTCGGTAGACGTGCAGGCAGTATACGAAGCGTACTATGCCGCGGAGCCTTTCGTCGACGTATTGCCGGCAGGCGTTCTTCCGCAAACCCGGACAGTGCGGGGCGCCAATAGATGCCAGATAGCCGTAGTGGTACCTCAGAAGAGGGATACCGTCGTGGTGATGGCGACAATCGACAACCTCGTCAAGGGCGCTTCGGGTCAGGCCGTGCAGAACATGAATATCATGCTCGGCCTGGACGAACGAGCGGGCTTGCGACAGGTTGGCCTGTTGCCCTGATAGCGATCCGACAATTGAAAAAGCTGCTCTCCCTCATAGCTCGCCTTGTGGATCGCCTTGGGCCAAAACTTGTTCTGGCTCTGGTGGTATCTTTGCTCCTGACACTTATGCTGGGCATCTACCTGGGGCGGCACTCAGCTTACAGCAATATGCAAATTGGTTCGCAGTCGGTCCGGGGTTTGCAGTCGGAGTTGGCGAACTTGCGCGCAGAACTGCAAGTAGCGCAGGGCGACCTGCAGATGCAACGCACCCGCCATGAAGTGGATAGTCGCGCCTTGGAACTTGTGCGCAGTGAAATGGCGGCAGAAAAAAATCGCACGGCCGAACTGGAGGAGGGGCTGAGTTTTTATCGCAGCATGATGGTGTCCGAAGACAACACCAGTGGTCTTAGTGTGCGCAAACCGGAATTGGTGCCAGGAGTTAACCCGGGCCAGGTCGGATACCGGATCTTCGTGCAACAGAAAGAGCGCGAATTTGACATGGTGGAGGGCACCCTGTCGGTCGACATCCTGGGCGTTAAGGCGGGTAAGGAAATCAGCTACCCATTGTCCCGCTTGTCGAAGCAGTTTGGCGCTGGCGGCGAGACATTGCATTTCCGATATTTTCAGGCTATAGAGGGCGAGTTGGACCTGCCAGAAGGCTTCGAGCCCAGGGGCATAATGCTGGTGGTCCGAGCAAGCAAACCGCGCGAGTCGAAAGTCAGGCAGGAGTTCCCGTGGGAGTTGCAGGAGCGATTTATCAATGTGGGGAAGTAAGAAAACATCCAGTGTTGTCGGCGGGACCACCCTGATTTCCCACGAAACAGTGATCGTTGGGGATGTGCATTTTTGCGGTAACCTCGATGTAGAGGGTCTGGTGCAGGGAAATATTATTGCGCAGTCCGGAAAGGAGGCGTTGCTGCGTGTCGTCGGCAAAGGTCGTGTCGAAGGGGAGATCCGGGTTCCCTGCATTATCATCAACGGTCTGGTGGAGGGAAATGTCTTTTCCAGCAAGCATCTGGAGTTGGCCTCCAGGAGCCGGGTGAATGGCAATGTATTTTACACCCTGGTGGAGATGGCTGCGGGCGCGGAGGTCAATGGCAGCCTGGCGCATATCACGGAAGCCGATGCCGTCGCAGGGACAACCGTCCCCAGTGGGGAAGCCGCCGGCGCCGTGGTAGGCGCGGCGATAGCGGATCAGCCTACTAAAGTTGACTAATTTAGTAGGATTTAGGATAATGCCAGGTGGCGATCATATGAGACGGCCCCTTCCGGCCCTGGAAACTAACGATGTCTGTCGTTGAAACATTCAATCCATCAAGCATCAACCTGTCGCCTCGCGCTGTTCAGAAAGTGCGAGAGCTGGTAGACGAAGAAGAGAACGACCAGTTGAAACTGCGAGTCTTTATTACGGGCGGGGGTTGTTCCGGGTTTAAGTATGGATTCACCTTTGATGAACTTGTTGCAGACGATGACACCGCCCTGGAGACAGGCGGCGTCACCTTGTTGGTCGATCCAATGAGCCTGCAGTATCTTGCTGGATCAGTCGTAGATTATACCGAGGGACTCGAAGGCTCCCGTTTCGTTGTTAATAACCCCAATGCCACGGCAACCTGTGGATGCGGCTCTTCCTTTTCCATCTAGCGGTTTAACCCCGGATAGATACCACCCAGTACGCGCTCCCCGATCGCCCCGGTGACGGCGGGCGAATTGCCGGGCAGGGCTTCCATCGTGCGGCTGGCGAGCCACGCAAATGTAGCGGCCTCAACCCAGTCCGGGTGTATCCCCAATACGGAGGTGCTCGCCACACTTGCGGGCGCCAGCCGGGCTGCAAGACGCCGCATCAGGTCTGCGTTATGGCAGCCCCCGCCACAGATGTAGATTTCCGAAATGGCAAAAGGACAGTCGCAGATTGCCGTGACGATGCTTTGGCTGGTGAATTCCACCAGCGTGGCCTGGACATCGACTGGGTTAATCTCCCCGAGTTCGCCAAGTTGGCTGTCCAGCCAGCGCAGATTGAATTCTTCCTTACCAGTACTGCGTGGCCCGCTCTTCCTGAAATAGGGGTGCCTGAACAGCCTGTCCAGTAAACCTGGATGAGACTTTCCTGTCGCCGACCAGCGACCATCGAGGTCATACGCTTCCCCCCGGTGCCGTTTGACCCAGTGGTCCATGAGGGTATTCCCCGGGCCAGTGTCAAAACCCATTCGCAATTCGACTCCCTCCAAAAAAGAGGCGTTGGCGATTCCACCCACGTTCACTATGGCGCGATTCACACCTGCTTTCGCGAAGGCCGCAGCGTGAAACGCGGGTGCCAGCGGGGCGCCTTCTCCACCTGCGGCTATATCCCGGCGACGAAAGTCGGCGACCGTCGTAATACCGGTCTGTTCCGCGATCGTGTTCGGGTCGCCGATCTGTAGTGTGAAGCAATCCTTGCCTCCGCCAATCGAAGAAGGAGGGCGGTGTCGGATGGTCTGGCCATGGCTGCCGATGGCCCGCACTTGCGCAGGCAGTGTATTGGCCTTTTTCAACAGCTGCATCGTCGCATCCGCGAACAAGCGTCCAAGCGCCCGGTCGAGCGAGCCCGCCCGCTCTATTTCATCAGTCCCCGGATGGCTGATGGCAGCAATTTTCTCTTTTATGTGAGCGGGAATATCGTGCTGATGGGTTGCCAGAAGGTTTACGCCCTCGGGTAGACAGCGCACGAGGGCGCTGTCAATGGCATCCACGCTGGTCCCGGACATTAAACCGACATAGAGTGGCGCGCCGGTGTTCAAATTAGTTTGGTGAGTCGCTCGAGCCGATGGCGTTGTTCATAGCCAGATGATTGTTGGAGCGTAATACCGCGAGTTGGTAGTTAACCCTGTTGATTGCCTGGTGAAAGCTCGCCAGTTCTGTGCCTGGCAGCACACTTGCCTTTGGCAGCTCTTTGTGATTGTACGGGTTACGATTAACCCCGTTCACCAGAAATTCAGTGCAGGTGCGGACCTGTAGCCGCACCGGCGTGGAACCCACGGTTCCTACAGGACCTGGCTCTGGGTTACGCGTTGGCCCGCCCGTGTCGACCACTCGTTTTTGCAGGTGCAGGTATTTGGTAACGTACTGTTCACCGTGTTGGATAAATACATAGTTGCCGCTTGTGCTGGAATAACCAGCCTTGGATACGCGGCCATCACCTGCAGCATACACCGGCGTCCCTGTGGGGGCGGCGTAATCTGTTCCCCGGTGTGGCCGAACGGTTTTGTAGATAGGGTGCATTCGGTGCATGTTGAAATTCGAGCTGACGCGAGTAAAGTCCAGGGGCGCCATGAGGAAGGCTTTGCGCATACTAACGCCCTCCTCATTGTAATAGTTGGTATCACCATTGGAATCGGTATAGCGAAACGCATTGAAGGTTTCGCCCCGGTTGGTAAATGACGCGGCTATGATGTCACCCTCGCCGTATTTTTCTCCGTCGAGGTAAAGCTCTTCGTAAACCAATTCGATCGTATCACCCCTGCGTGGGTCGAGTGCAAAATCCACCACCCCACCAAAGATATTGGCCATTTCCAGAATCATGCGCTGGGACAGGCCTGCCTCCTGGCCTGCCAGGGAAAGTGAGGAAGTAATAACGCCGGTGGTCCACGCCTCCCGTACCTCTGGAGTTCGAAACTCAACCTGGCTTTTGAATCCGTCGTCCTCCCGCAGGTAAGTGACAGTTTCCAGGGCTGACTTGATATGGCGTACGCCGGTGAGGTCGCCGGAATCGTCTGCCCGAAAGGCTATGGTCTGGCCGGGGAAAAGTCTCTCCAGCGATTTGCCGTCCTGAGCCTGGTCGATTACATTCTGGACATCCTGCTCACTATACCCGGCGCGTTTGAAAATCTGCGACAGCGTATCACCGCTTTTGACAACCTGGTTTGACCATACCGGTGGTGCCGGTTCGACAATTGTAGCTGTTAATGTTGCTGTTTCTTTGGGTGTGGGAATCGGAGTGATTGATGCCTGTTGCTCGCCAGGCGCAGCGGATAGCAATCCATGTTCAAAATGGACCCACTCTTGGCTTTGCCGGTTGTTAAACTGGGTATGGATTGCCGTAATGGCAACAAGAACACCCGTGGCGGCGGCCACCATGAAGTGCTTGCTAGGTT
This sequence comes from Halioglobus sp., assembly GCA_041395965.1. Lineage (GTDB taxonomy): Bacteria > Pseudomonadota > Gammaproteobacteria > Pseudomonadales > Halieaceae > Marimicrobium. Next base: position 8,662 of record JAWKZM010000042.1, on the reverse strand, counting down.
TATGGAAGCTCAACCATCGGTAACTTTGGGTAAAAGTAATCCCACGCGGATGTTTCGCTTCTGACATGGCCTTGTAAATCTAATTTGTATTTTGAGCAGCCAGTATATTTGAAACGAACCGGATTTCAACCTTTGTGTTGAATCCCGGGGCTTGCTTTTGGGGGGGGGTGTTGTATCGTTGGCGCCCGCTTTCATTTCTCGCACGTAATTAGAAACTTTTATTTCGGAACAATCCCCATGAGCAGTGTACTTCTCGACGATCTTCGCGCCCGTGGATTGATCTATCAGGTGGCTGGAGAAGACGAGCTTCCACACTGGCTTGACCGCGAAACCCGTACCCTTTATTGCGGATTTGACCCTACTGCAGACAGTTTACATATAGGCTCGCTGGTACCCTTGTTGATGCTGCGGCGTTTTCAACTGGCGGGTCATAAGCCGTTGGCACTGGTTGGTGGCGCTACGGGTCTGATTGGGGATCCCAGTTTCAAGGCCCAGGAACGTATGTTGAATGCACCAGACGTAATTGGAGCATGGGTCGAAAAAATTGAACATCAGGTATCGCAGTTCATAGATTTTGACGCTGGCGCTCTATCGGCCGAGGTCGTGAACAACCTTGATTGGACTGCAGGACTGGACCTGCTGACTTTCCTCCGTGACGTGGGTAAACATTTCTCAGTGAATGCCATGATTCACAAGGAATCGGTTAGGCAACGCCTGGAGCGTGATGGCAGTGGTATCAGTTTCACTGAGTTTACCTACATGATTCTGCAATCCTATGATTTCGCAGAGCTCAATCGGCGCTTTGGATGCTCATTGCAACTGGGTGGCTCTGACCAGTGGGGTAATATCACCGGTGGTATCGACCTGACCCGTCGCTTGTACGGCAATCAGGTATTTGGGTTGACCATGCCGTTAATCACGAAATCAGACGGCACTAAATTTGGCAAGACGGAGGCAGGTACCGTTTGGCTCGATCCGCAGCGGACCTCTCCTTATGCTTTCTATCAATTTTGGCTGGCGACGCCGGATCAGGACGTCTACCGCTTCCTGAGGTATTTTACATTTCTGGATGTTGCGGAAATCAACGCGTTGGAGCGCTCCGACGCCGCGCGTGACGGGCGTCCGGAGGCTCAGGCGGTTTTGGCGCGAGAGGTAACGCGATTGGTGCATGGGCAAAGTAGCCTGGATGCGGCGGAACGTATTACGGCGGCGCTGTTTCAGGGCTCGTTGGCTACGCTGGCAGAAAGTGATGTTCTGCAACTTCGACAGGATGGCCTACCCTCCAGTTGCATCTCCCGCAATCGTTTTCCCGAAACGCTCACCCAGTTGCTCACGGACGCAGGCATGGCCGCTTCCGGGAAGCAGGTGAAAGACGCCCTCGGTCGACACGCCGTTACAGTGAATGACCGGACCCTGGGGCTGGAAGATAACGGCGATGTGGCGAGTTGTTTGGCGTCGTCTCACGCCGTGTTTGGGCGCTTTTACCTGGTGCGTCTGGGAAGAAAGAAGTACCATCTTTTCGAAGTGAGCTAGATTTCGCATCATCGTCCCTGATGATGCTCACAGTTTTGCCCCCTTGATTCTTTTTGTCGAAAACACTTGCTCGCACGTGGCCCCATGAGTATAGTGCGCCGGCCTTCCATTCAGGGGGGGTCCCTGTCCCGGAACTATCTCACCACGAACTCTTGGAGTTTCAAGAGATTAGGGCTGATTGTTTGTATCGGGCCCAGGTAAAAGTGGCGTGTTTATTATTTAATGTTTGCCTTGGTTAGGGCGGTCGGTATAATACGCGTCCCGGTCAAGGCACAGCCTTGCTGGTATCTGCGCCCTGGCGGTGTTGGATGTTGTTTAACAAGAAGATGAAGACAGATGTGTGGGCACTTGTTGGGATAGTTGTCACAACTATTCAGGTACAACAAGTGACTCATTAATTCATAGTAATTTTTGATTTTCGAATTGTATCTGAGCCCTTGATTTGGGTGTTGAAGTGGGGTTTCCCTGTAGGGGAGTCACGTAAACATCCCCTCTTGCCGGTGCCTGTAACAGGGGGTTGGCAGAGGTAAAAGATTAAACTGAAGAGTTTGATCATGGCTCAGATTGAACGCTGGCGGCAGGCCTAACACATGCAAGTCGAGCGAGAAAGGCCTTCGGGCTGAGTAGAGCGGCGGACGGGTGAGTAACGCGTAGGAATCTACCTGGTAGTGGGGGACAACTTGGGGAAACTCAAGCTAATACCGCATACGCCCTATGGGGGAAAGTGGGGGACCTTCGGGCCTCACGCTATCGGATGAGCCTGCGTAGGATTAGCTAGTTGGTGAGGTAAAGGCTCACCAAGGCGACGATCCTTAGCTGGTCTGAGAGGATGATCAGCCACACTGGGACTGAGACACGGCCCAGACTCCTACGGGAGGCAGCAGTGGGGAATATTGCGCAATGGGGCAACCCCGACGCAGCCATGCCGCGTGTGTGTTAGCTGGCCTTCGGGTTGTAAAGCACTTTCAATTGGGAAGAAAAGCTCATCGTTAATAGCGGTGAGCCCTGACATTACCTTTAGAAGAAGCACCGGCTAACTCCGTGCCAGCAGCCGCGGTAATACTGAGGTGCGAGCGTTAATCGGAATTACTGGGCGTAAAGCGCGCGTAGGCGGTTTGTTAAGTCAGCTGTGAAAGCCCCGGGCTCAACCTGGGAACTGCAGTTGATACTGTCAGACTAGAGTACGAGAGAGGGAGGTAGAATTCCATGTGTAGCGGTGAAATGCGCAGATATATGGAGGAATACCGGTGGCGAAGGCGGCCTCCTGGCTCGATACTGACGCTGAGGTGCGAAAGCGTGGGGATCAGATTAGATACTCCTGGTAGTCCACGCCGTAAACGATGTCACTAGCCGTTGGGAGACTTGATTTTTAGTGGCGCAGCTAACGAAATAAGTAGACCGCCTGGGGAGTACGTCGCAAGGTTAAAACTCAAATGAATTGACGTGGCCCGCACAAGCGGTGGAGCATGTGGTTTAATTCGATGCAACGCGCGAAGAACCTTACCAGGTCTTGACATCCAGAGAACTTTCCGCAGATGGATTGGTGCCTTCGGGGGAGCTCTGAGACAGGTGCTGCATGGCTGTCGTCAGCTCGTGTCGAGATGTTGGGTTAAGTCCCGTAACGAGCGCAACCCTTGTCCTTAGTTGCCAGCGAGTTGCGTCGGGAACCTAAGGAGACTGCCGGTGACAAACCGAGGAAGGTGGGACGACGTCAAGTCATCATGGCCCTTACGACCTGGGGCTACACACGTGCTACAATGGAACGCACAGAGGGCAGCAAAGCGCGAGCTGGAGCGAATCCCACAAAACGTTTCGTAGTCCGGATCGGAGTCTGCAACTCGACTCGTGAAGTCGGAACGCCAGTAATCGGATCAGAATGGCTACGGTGAATACGTTCCCGGGCCTTGTACACACCGCCCGTCACACCATGGAGTGGTTGCTCCAGAAGTGGTTAGCCTAACCTTCGGGAGGGCGATCACCACGGAGTGATTCATGACTGGGGTAGTCGTAAATGTTGCAGCCTCTAGGGGAACCTGGGGCTGGATCACCTCCTTAAACGATGTTGGCGCTACCTGATGAGTGCTCACACATTTGTCTTCATCTAATCGGTTGATGCGAAAGAAATCGTGAGCATGCGGACTGGGTCATGACAGGCCTGTAGCTCAGTTGGTTAGAGCGCACCCCTGATAAGGGTGAGGTCGGCAGTTCGGAATTGCCCAGGCCTACCAAACACGTGTTTGGCTTACCTGGCAAGTTCGTGGTTGCTGACAGGACTTATTTGTGGCTATAGCTCAGCTGGGAGAGCGCCTGCCTTGCACGCAGGAGGTCTGAGGGTTCGATCCCGCATAGCTCCACCAACATACGGGTGAAAGCATCGCGCGTTGAGCCGGCAGCGAGCCGCAGTCCTCCCGTGAGGGCCGTGGCGGCGGCTGTCCTGTTTGGCCGCGCAGGCTGGCACCACCCGCAAGCACCGCATCACTGAGATCAGAACGAAGCCTGTTAAACGAATGGGTTTCGTTCTGTTTTAACAACCGGAGTGTTCTTTAACAAGGTAGATCAAGCTTATCTTGAGCTGACATGAAGCACTGTGGTGAGTCATGCGGTTCATAGATAAATTGTTCTGTGGTGGCGGTTTCATTCCTCGTTGCCACGATGAGTTGTAATAAACACTGTGACTTAAGCGTCACAACATCCGGCGGGGTGTGCACTTTGATCGGTGTACATCTACTAAGTACCTGGCCTGTGTTAAGGGGGTCGGGGAACTGCTTTCTTGGCGTTGTTTTGTGGTTTGAAAGCGACGGTCCCTTGTGGTTTGAGGGAAACAGATAACTTGCTATATGGTCAAGTGACTAAGCGTATACGGTGGATGCCTTGCAGTCAGAGGCGATGAAGGACGTAGTAGCCTGCGAAAAGTCAGGGAGTCGGCAAACAGACTTTTGATCCGGAGGTGTCCGAATGGGGAAACCCACCCAATGCAGTTGGGTATCCTGCACTGAATACATAGGTGCAGGAGGCGAACGAGGGGAACTGAAACATCTAAGTACCCTTAGAACAGAAATCACTGGAGATTCCCCCAGTAGCGGCGAGCGACCGGGGAGTAGCCTGCAAGTGATAGCGGCTAAGTTAGTGGAACACTCTGGAAAGGGTGGCGATAGAGGGTGATAGCCCCGTACACGAAAACCTGGCTGTGGTACTGAGCTTGCGACAAGTAGGAAACGGGACACGTGTTATCCTGATTGAAGATGGGGGGGACCATCCTCCAAGGCTAAATACTACTGACTGACCGATAGTGAACCAGTACCGTGAGGGAAAGAAGGAAAAGAATCTCTGGAGAGGGGAGTGAAATAGAACCTGAAACCGTATACGTACACAGGGAGCCTCTTGTGGGGTGACTGCGTACCTTTTGTATAATGGGTCAGCGACTTATTGTCTGTAAAGTAAGCTAACCGTTTTAGGGGAGGCGTAGGGAAACCGAGTCTTAACAGGGCGCACAGTTGTAGGCAATAGACCCGAAACCGGGCGATCTAGCCACAGCAGGTTGAAGGTGCCGTAACAGGCACTGGAGGACCGAACTCACAAATGTTGAAAAAATTTGGAGATGACCTGTGGCTCGGAGTGAAAGGCTAATCAAGCCTGGAGATAGCTGGGTTCTCCTCGAAATCTATTTAGGTAGAGCTCGCGTCTTACCCTGGGGGTAGAGCACTGTTTGGGCTAGGGGTCATCCCGACTTACCAACCCCATGCAAACTCCGAATACCCAGGAGTACAATCGCGGGAGACACACGGCGGGTGCTAACGTCCGTCGTGAAAAAGGGCAACAACCCAGACCGCCAAAGCTAAGGTCCCCAATACCAGTTAAGTGGGAAACGATGTGGGAAGGCTTAGACAGCCAGGGAGGTTGGCTTAGAAGCAGCCATCCTTTAAAGAAAGCGTAATAGCTCACTAGTCGAGTCGGCCTGCGCGGAAGATATAACGGGGCTAAACTGGTAACCGAAGCTGCGGATGCGTGCTTGCACGCATGCGGTAGAGGAGCGTCTGTAAGCTGTTGAAGGTGAACCGGGAGGTTTGCTGAGGTATCAGAAGTGCGAATGCTGACATGAGTAACGATAAAGGGGTGAAAAACCCCCGCCGGAAGATCAAGGTTTCCTGTCCAACGCTAATCGGGACAGGGTGAGTCGGCCCTTAAGGCGAGGCAGAAATGCGTAGTCGATGGAAGCGGGTTAATATTCCTGCACTTCTTATTATTGCGATGGAGGGACGGAGTAGGCTAGGCCATCAGGGCGTTGTTGTCCCTGTTTAAGGTTGTAGGCTGGGATCTTAGGTAAATCCGGGTCCCAAGGCTGAGAGCTGATGACGAGGTTCGAGAGGTGACGCGAAGTGGTTGATGCCATGCTTCCAGGAAAAGCTTCTAAGCTTCAGGTAATAAGGAACCGTACCGTAAACCGACACAGGTGGTCAGGTAGAGAATACCAAGGCGCTTGAGAGAACTCGGGTGAAGGAACTAGGCAAAATGGTACCGTAACTTCGGGAGAAGGTACGCCGGCTGTGACGTGAAGGGACTTGCTGCATGAGCGGTTGAGGGTCGCAGTAACCAGGTGGCTGCGACTGTTTATTAAAAACATAGCACTCTGCAAACACGAAAGTGGACGTATAGGGTGTGACGCCTGCCCGGTGCCGGAAGGTTAATTGATGGGGTTAGCGTCGGCGAAGCTCTTGATCGAAGCCCCGGTAAACGGCGGCCGTAACTATAACGGTCCTAAGGTAGCGAAATTCCTTGTCGGGTAAGTTCCGACCTGCACGAATGGCGTAACGATGGCCACACTGTCTCCACCCGAGACTCAGTGAAATTGAAATCGCTGTTAAGATGCAGTGTACCCGCGGCTAGACGGAAAGACCCTGTGAACCTTTACTACAGCTTCACACTGGACTTTGAACTTACTTCTTGTGTAGGATAGGTGGGAGGCTTTGAAGCCGGACGCCAGATTCGGTGGAGCCAACCTTGAAATACCACCCTGTTATTATTGAGGTTCTAACTTAGGCCAGTTAATCCTGGTTGAGGACAGTGTATGGTGGGTAGTTTGACTGGGGCGGTCTCCTCCCAAAGAGTAACGGAGGAGCACGAAGGTTGGCTAATCCTGGTCGGACATCAGGAGGTTAGTGCAATGGCATAAGCCAGCTTAACTGCGAGACGGACAGGTCGAGCAGGTACGAAAGTAGGTCATAGTGATCCGGTGGTTCTGAATGGAAGGGCCATCGCTCAACGGATAAAAGGTACTCCGGGGATAACAGGCTGATACCGCCCAAGAGTTCATATCGACGGCGGTGTTTGGCACCTCGATGTCGGCTCATCACATCCTGGGGCTGAAGTCGGTCCCAAGGGTATGGCTGTTCGCCATTTAAAGTGGTACGCGAGCTGGGTTTAGAACGTCGTGAGACAGTTCGGTCCCTATCTGCCGTGGGCGTTGGAGATTTGAGAGGAGCTGCTCCTAGTACGAGAGGACCGGAGTGGACGAACCTCTGGTGTTCGGGTTGTCACGCCAGTGGCATTGCCCGGTAGCTATGTTCGGACGGGATAACCGCTGAAAGCATCTAAGCGGGAAGCCTCCCTCAAGATGAGTTTTCCCATGAAGCCCGTTGAAGACTACGACGTTGATAGGCTGGGTGTGTAAGCGTTGTGAGGCGTTGAGCTAACCAGTACTAATTGCCCGTGAGGCTTGACCATATAATCCAAGTTATTTGCAAGAAGACGACGGGTGTTGTGGCAGGTCATGGTGTGGAAGACACCGAAGGACAGACAGCTTGATTTACCCCTTTTATTTGATTGGCAGCAGGCACTGCGACAGCAGGTAAGGCCCGCGTCGGTCAAGCCAGTTTGCCTGGCGACCATAGAGCATCGGAACCACCTGAACCCATCCCGAACTCAGAAGTGAAACGGTGCATCGCCGATGGTAGTGTGGGGTCTCCCCATGTGAGAGTAGGTCATCGCCAGGCTTTAATCCCCAACGCCCTGATCAGGAATGGTCAGGGCGTTGCTTTTTGGGGGGTATTGCAGCGTGAGCACGAAGCAGATTGGTCGTAGAATGTCATGCGTGGCATCCCAAAAGTCCCCTGATGTGGTCGTAATGATCGCGAAGCCAATAGCGAAAATTGTAAGATTTACGTGTGTCAGGTGGTGGAACTCACTCCTGTGCATATGCGTCACTTTGTTTGTTTGCGCCTGCACTCCGACCCAACTGGGCAACGGCGGTGAGATTCGGGTCTTGCGAGTCTCCGCCTATCCTGCATATCAGCCCCAAGGTATTGCGCTGCATCCAGCGGGTTTGCCTATCGCAGTTGCGACCGGAGACGACAATGATCTTTGGGTAGTTTCTGAATTTAGCGGAAGTTTGCGTCACGTGGAAAGCGTCCCGGCAATGGCCGACGAACGCATAGCGATACCACTGCGCGCAAGGGGGAAACAGTGGCCCTTTGTCGATGCGAATGGTGCGCGGACCAGGATTGCCCAATCTGAACGTATCGTAAAGGATAATCAAGGCCGCTTATGGTTTGCCCAGTCCGGGCATTGGATGAATTTCGCTCTGGCGCCGGACGTTCAAAACTACAGTCGGATAGTTTCCTATGATCCCTTGGCTCGAAAATTCTGCATATATCCCGTACCGGACAACAACGCGGCGGTAATGGGTATTGCCTGGGATGAGTCGCGAAACCTGGTGTGGTTCAGTCAGTCAGGCAACAACGCCATAGTAGCGTTTAACCCGGACAAGCTTCGCGACTGCGACACCTACAATCGCTACCGCTGGGGCTTTGACAGCGACGGTAAACCAGTTCAGGCGTTTCCAGTGGCTTACTGTAACTGGCCGGGAGAAGTAACCTGTATGCGCAAGTACCTTCTGCCGGTGAATGAGCAGATTCTGCCCAACCAACTGGTCGTTCAGCAACCGGGCCAGCCGGATCCCGGGTCGATTTGGATAACGGAGTTTTTGGGTGGCCACATAGGGCGTCTCGATCCCGCTACAGGGGAGTACCAGCGGTTTCCGGTAGACACCTTGAATTACCGCCATCTGGAAGGACCCAAAACGTTCTATCACCGTCTTCACCAGATCCTGGTCCATCCCCTGAGTGGGGATTTG
>JAWKZM010000041.1:0-28886 GCA_041395965.1 Halioglobus sp. | reverse complement strand
CCATAGGTATCGAGAGGGTAATCTTCGTTCCTTCACCTGGATTAGAATGGATAGCAATATCCCCGCCCATCAAGTCAATGTAATGTCGAGAAATTGTCAAACCCAATCCGGTGCCACCGTATTCCCTTGTTGTACTGGTGTCTGCTTGGGTAAAAGGTTCGAATACTCGCTTTTGCGTAGCCTCGTCCATACCAATGCCATCGTCTTCGACGTAAATATATATAAGGGATTTCTCGTTGGCGGTTGGATTGAATTTTGGTTCTACCCTTATGTTTACATTACCGATCTGGGTGAACTTAATTGCATTGCTAACGAGGTTCATCACGACTTGCCGAATCTTTGTCGGATCACCAATAAGCCGCTTGGGTGTTAATGGATGACAAATATTGTTAAGCTCCAATCCCTTCCTACTCGCAGGCTGTCCCTGCAAATAGCAGATATCGTCAATAAGTTCTGTAAGGTCGAATTCAATATATTCAAGCTCAACTTTAGACGCTTCAACTTTGGAAAAATCAAGAATTTCGTTGATTAATTTAAGCAGTGTCTCCCCACTATTACGAGCAGCATTGGCAAATTGTTTTTGTTGATTGTTTAGATTTGTATGCAGGAGCAATTCAGTCATGCCTATGATTCCATGCATAGGAGTTCGAATTTCGTGGCTCATGGTGGCCAGAAATTCAGACTTGGCCTTCGTCGCCTCTTCTGCGACTTTTCTGGCCTCCTGCAGGTCTCTCGTGCGTTCTTCGACCCGTTGTTCCAATTGTCGCTGCCGTTCCAACGCTAATTTTGCTGATAAGGATTGGCGGTAGAAGTAGTAGGCGATAAGCGCAGCAGCAATACATGAGTATGCAGCGTACGCCAGAGCACTTTTCCATGGCGGAGGCGCGACAACTACTGGTATGCTCAGAGCGTTCCAATTCCACGTGCCATCAGGACTTGCAGCAGCTAGTTTTAAGTTGTAGGTCCCAGGAGGTAGAGTAGTAAAGGATGCAATTCTAGCGTCGGGGGAAATAACCCAATCCGGATTTATTCCCTCTAATTTATATGCATAGTTTATTAGGTCTGGATTAGAATAATCTGCCGCAAAAAATTCCACTGAGAGCATTCTGTCTTCATAGCCTAATTGTATAGATCTCAACGCATAATATGGCTCATCAAACTTGCGACGTTCGTTCATAACCTTTATTTTGGCGATAGAGACCTGAGGTGGAATTCTATCAATCGATAAAAAATTAGGATCAATAGTGTTAAATCCCAGACCCCCTCCAAAATAGATTGTGCCAGACTTAGATTTATAAGACGCTCCTAAAGTAAATTCTTTGGCTTGTAAGCCATCACGTACTCCGTAGTGATGTGATTCAAGAGTCTTCGGATTGATTCTTGTCAACCCCATATTGTGTGATACCCATACCCATCCGGTATTGTCGCCTTGTATTCCATATATATTGGAACTTGGTAAAGAAATATTTTCAGAGAAGTGTTGAATACTTATTTTTGAAGCGATTCTGTCTTCGACACGCCAAAGATTCAGCCCGCCTCCGGCAGTTCCGATCCAAAGTGTTCCGTCCATGTCTTCATAAAAACACCAAGGTATATCACTTGAGAAACTATTAGCCTTGCCTCTCTCAGAAAAATAGCGTTCAAAGCTTAATGTGTCATTATGAAATCGATTGAGCCCCTTCTCAGTGCCAATCCAAACAAAACCCATGGAATCTTCAAAGATAGCCAACACCATGTTATTACTAATGCTAGAGGCATCATTAGGATCGTTTTTCAAGTTTATAAAATCATTGCTTTCTTCTCGAAAGATACTTAGTCCACCACCAAAAGTACCAATAAGAAGTTCGCCAGAGGATAAGCGAAGCATTGAGGTAATCCCATTAGCTCCAATGCTGTTTTTATCCGAGGAGCTGTGTACGTATGAAGTGACTATTCCGTTGGAAAGATTAATATTTTTTAATCCACCTTCATAAGTCCCAATCCATAGCTTTCCATTATCGCTATACAAGCTCATTATTTTAGGATTAGATATCGATGGAACCGTGGACTCATTGATCCACTCAAATTCCGTTGATTCAGGGCGAAGGCGGTTTAAGCCATCATCGGTGCCCACCCATATGCTACCATCACTGGTTTCTGAAAAAGCATTGACCGAGTCGTTTGAAAGATTGCCGTGACTGCGATCAAATTTTTGGAAGTCGGTCTTCATCCCGGAGGCAAGACCTGTCAGTGTGCCTACCCAATACTTGCCTTCGCGGGTTTGATAAATGCTAATCACCAGATCTTCGGGTAGACCAGAATTATAGCTAGTGTAATGAATAAAACCGCCCGTTTCGGGAATGAATAGATTAAGTCCGTTTGATGTAGCTATCCAGATCCGGCCGTCAGCATCTTCAAATATGTCGGATGTATGGTCTGAAGATAATGATGTGGGATCGGAGTCCGAATGTATAAAATTGGTAGCAATATCTTTGACTGGATCGTAGCGACTAACACCTGATTCGGCAGATGCAATCCATATATTACCGTGTCTGTCTGATATGATGCCATACAACCAGTTTGAAACTATGGTTTCTGTTTTTTTGGGGTTATGCTTCCGAACACTTACTTCTCCTGTATCGTCGTCTATTCGCAGCAATCCTACCGACTGCGTTGCTGCCCAAATCGTTCCATCCTGAGTTTGAGTAAAGCTACTTATTGTTCCGGTAAACGGGATATTATTTGCGCCAGAAACGTAGTGATGAAACGTGCGAGATTTTGGATTAAATTTGCTAAATGCGTTTGAATATCCAAGCCAGATGGTGCCATCTCTTGCGGTGTAAATTGTCGTTATTTCGTTAGAATATGGCGTATTGTGATCATTTGGGTCTGAGTAAATTGCATCAAAGCCGTCCGAGACCGAGTCGTAGAATACAAGGCCAGCGCCGCGAGTTGATAACCAGATGTTTCCATAGTTGTCTTCAGTCATTCTGGTAATGTTATCTGTGGGTAATGAGAAGGGATTACGTGCGGAATAACGATAGTTTTGAAGTTCGTAACCAGTATATCGATTTAAACCCTCCTGTGTCAGGAACCATAAGGCTCCTGTAGAGTCTTGGAAAGACTGTCTCACGCTTTGCTGAGTCAGATTGTCAGAGAAACTGGGTCGTACTAGATTTATATCTAGAAACCCCAAATCCGCACCCGCGACCATCCCCGCTCGGGTAAGCAGCAGAATTGCGATTAAAGTCCAGACTCGCATAGGGAGACGGTTTCTTGTGGCTACGTCAGCGTAGTCTAAAGTATATAAATAACTCTATCTAGGATTGCTTGGCGATATTCGTATATATTTCAGCAACATAAATCTATATTGTAGGATAGTTGCTTAAGAGTAGTGAGGATTTCTGGATCATCGCTACCGGCTTGGGTTTGGGTGTCTTTGGCTCGAACCCTTAGGCGTAGATAAGAAATATAACTGGGACTCTGAAAAACTGTTCACCCTCATAATATTCGAATCGCTTAATATTAATCAGCGCGTTCAGGCGTGGGCATGAAAGGTAAATTGATTGAACCTGTCGATTATTCTTATTTCTTATGACATGGCACGCGAGATACCCCGCACTTTGCAGAGTCTCTCCCGCGGCTATCAGTTCGGAGCTCAGAATCTGGATTACGAGGTGCTCCTTGTTGACAACGGTTCCCCTGTTCCGCTGAACGAGTTGACCTGGTCTGGAATAGATGTCCCTGTGAGGTTGATCAGGATTGAGGGTGCGCCGCCTTCTCCTGCGAAAGCGATCAATATTGCTCTGGAAGAGGCAGCGGGCGAGATCATATGTTTAATGATCGATGGTGCTCATATACTGACCCCCGGGGTTTTCCGGATGGCCAGGTCCGCGTTCCAGGCCTTTAACAATGCTGTGGTCGCCATCAGGTATTTCTATCTGGGCATCGATGAACAAACCGTTTCTGTAGCAAGAGGCTATAACCAGGAGGCGGAGGATAAATTATTGGAGCGCATACTTTGGCCACAGGACGGCTATCGCTTATATGAAATCAGTACTCCACTGCGTTCCGGGGCCAGTCGGCTAACTTGGTTTAATCGCATGTTCGAATCCAATTGTCTATTCATGCGCCGTTCGCTTTTTCAGACGCTGGGTGGCGCAGCGGAGGAATTCGATTATCCTGGAGGCGGTTTTCTGAATCTCGACATTTTCAAGCGAGCGATGGAGACTCCTGGAGTGACACCCGTGCAGATTGTCGGAGAAGGCAGCTTTCACCAACTACATGGTGGAATTACAACCAACTCAGATGGAGATGAGCGTGCCGCGCGATTGGCGAAGTATCGGGAACAATACGTGAAAATTCGTGGACACGAGGAGTTGATGGCCGACGTATCTTTCATTTATATGGGACATATGCCTACAACTGCATCCAATATCACTGCGGTGGAACGTCGACGTGCACGAGCGGCTGGCAAGCTGGTCGATTAGCAATCATGTTTGGAATTGTCGGAACGTGTCTCATCGGACGCGAATCAGGCAAAGTTATATAAACAGAACTTACATCGCTGTGAATGATTGAAAAAACAGTGAAACTTGACCCGGGGACTGAATGAAATTATCGGTATTGCTGATGTCCTACGACATGGCGCGAGAGATTCCTCGAACACTGCAGGGGCTTGCACGCACTTATCAGCACGGTGCGCGTGATCTCGAATATGAAGTCATTCTGGTGGATAACGGCTCGCCGTCCCCGCTGGATCCCGAAACCTGGTCGAAAGTGGATGTTCCTGTTCATCTGTTGCGAATTTCCAACGCATCCCCATCTCCAGCCAGAGCTATAAATATTGCACTCGAAAAAGCACAGGGAGAGATTGTTTGTCTGATGATAGATGGCGCGCACATACTCACGCCTGGCGTTTTCAGAATGGCCTTGGCTGCTTATGCGGCTTATGAGAACCCGGTTGTTGCGACCCGATATTTCTGGCTCGGTCCCGACGAGCAGAATGAGTCTATCGCGCAGGGGTACAACAAAGATGTCGAAGATCAATTGCTGCGTGAGATATGTTGGCCCGATGATGGTTACCGTCTCTATGAGATTGGCACCCCACTGCGTGCCGGCCCGGAAAATATCAACTGGTTCAATCGTATGTTTGAATCGAACTGCCTGTTTATGAAGCGGGAATTATTCCTGCAAATCGGCGGGGCGGATGAGCGGTTCGACCTTCCAGGCGGTGGCTTAATCAATTCCGACATTTTCAAACGCGCGGCGGATGAAGCTGGGGTCACTCCGGTACAACTCATTGGTGAAGGCACGTTCCACCAGTTGCATGGTGGCACCACGACCAATGTTGAGCGGGATAAAAGGAACGCCAAGGTACAGCAATTCCGGGAGCAGTACCTGCAGATCAGGGGGCACGATGAACTGATGACCGGGAAGAAGTTCTATTTTATGGGGCATTTGCCGACGACAGCGTCCAAGATTCATCGAGGTAAAAGGTAGGCCTTGCAGCGCTGGAAATTGGCGGTCTGGCGGGTTTCAGCTTCCGAATCGACGCAGGTCTATGGCCCCGTTTGCGCCGAACGAAATGCCCTCCTGCACTAGCCGGGTTAGTTGAGTTTTGTGTCCGTCGGAGGCAGGTGGCAGCGAGATGCGTCCCTGTGCGTTCACCACCCTGTGCCACGGTATACGCGTATTCACAGGCAATCGCCGCAGTGCCAATCCCACGCGCCGAGCGGCGCGGCCCAATCCGGCTCTGTTTGCGACCTTGCCGTAAGTGGACACGTTCCCTGGCGGGATTGCGGCGACAACCTGCCAAATACGTTGATCAATGTCCATCTCGGGGATCATGGTGGGCGAACCTCACGCTCGTGGGCTGGGTGGGAATTGTAGCCCCGCCGGGCTAGCAGGCAGCAACACAGTAGGGCGATCATCGGGGTATTGGACCTTGAAAAGGTTGCATGCGACACCATCACCGAATAGGTGGCCGGAGGAACAGCTATGCGATTTGCCATTATTCTCCTGCCGTGGCTGGAATTGTTTACGCTGATCGAGCTGGGCATCAAAACCAGCGCGGCCACGGCGCTGGCCTACGTTTTTATCACGATGGTCCTCGGCTTGGCGATACTGCGCTTTCAGGGGCGGGAAATGTTTGAGCGTCTCCGGCAGGGTCGGGGTGGGATAATCATCGGGCCGCAGCTATTGCTGGATGATATGGCCCTGGGTTTTGCCGGGATATTGCTGATAATTCCGGGTATCCTCTCCGATGTTGCTGCCCTCATCATTATGTGCGGCCCCGTACGACGTCGACTGGTGGCGGCATGGTTAAAAAAAGCTCGCTCCGAGGGTTCCCGGCACCGTCAGGGGCCTGGTGAGCACGAGACCATTGAGGGTACCTTTCGCCGTCTCGATGACGAGCTGTAGCATTAACACATTGAAAAAAAAGGATTTTATACCCCGCTAAGTAAATATCGCCGGTGCCGCGCTTCCCTTGACTCCACACAGTTCCTGACTAGAATTAGCACTCTCTTGAAAAGAGTGCTAATTGGGGCTTGAAATCCGGTTCCGTGCCCCAATTAAGGAGGCTAGCCCCCGTCAGGGGTACTTATAAATCAGTGACTTTGGAGAGCTACACAAATGAAAATCCGTCCGCTGTACGACCGTGTGGTCGTTCGTCGCAAGGAAGAAGAAACAGCCACTGCAGGCGGCATCTTGCTGCCGGGTTCCGCCAAAGAGAAACCTAATCAGGGTGAAGTGATCGCAGTTGGCGACGGCAAGGCGCTGGAAAACGGTAAATTGCGACCCATGGCTTTGAAAGTCGGCGACAAGGTTGTCTTTGGCCAATATGCCGGCAGCAACACCATCGATGTTGATGGTGAGGAATTGATCATCATGGGTGAAAGCGAAATCTTCGCCGTGGTCGAGTAAGACGGCGAACGATTCGCTTTTCACACGTAACAAACTGGTTAACACGTAATATTTAAGGGATATTCACCATGACTAAAGACGTAATCTTCGGTAATAGCGCTCGCCAGCGCATGCTGAATGGCGTGAACATACTGGCTGATGCCGTAAAGGCGACATTGGGCCCCAAGGGCCGAAACGTAATTCTGGATAAATCTTTTGGTGCACCTACGGTGACCAAGGATGGCGTGTCCGTAGCGAAGGAAATCCAGCTGAAGGACAAGCTTGAAAATATGGGTGCCCAGATGATCAAGGAAGTGGCTTCCCAGGCATCTGACGTCGCCGGCGACGGTACCACCACCGCGACCGTGCTGGCGCAATCAATTGTCAGTGAAGGACTCAAGGGTGTCGCTGCCGGCATGAATCCCATGGACCTGAAACGCGGTATCGACAAGGCGATTGCCGCGGCGGTGGAAAAAATATCCGCTGCTGCCATTCCCTGCGAGGACAGCAAGTCCATTGCCCAGGTGGGTTCGATTTCCTCCAACAGCGATGAGGCCGTGGGGAAAATTATCGCAGAGGCGATGGATAAAGTAGGGAAGGAAGGCGTCATCACCGTTGAGGAAGGATCCGGTCTGGAAAATGAACTGGATGTGGTAGAGGGTATGCAGTTTGATCGTGGCTATCTCTCTCCCTATTTCATCAACAACCAGGAGAGCATGAGCGTTGATATCGACGATCCTTATATTCTGCTGGTCGAAAAGAAAATCTCCAACATTCGTGAACTGCTGCCCCTGCTCGAACAGGTCGCTAAATCTTCCAAGCCGCTGGTGATTATTGCCGAGGATGTGGAAGGCGAAGCGCTCGCGACGCTGGTAGTAAACAACCTGCGCGGTATTGTGAAAGTCACCGCCTGTAAAGCACCCGGTTTTGGTGATCGTCGCAAAGCCATGCTGCAGGATATCGCTATCCTCAGCGGCGGCACGGTAATTTCCGAAGAAGTCGGTCTTGATCTGGAGTCAGCGACCCTGGAGCACCTGGGGCATGCCAAGCGTGTCACGATGGACAAGGACAGCAGCACTATCATCGACGGAGCGGGCGACCACAAGGCCATTACGGCCCGTGTCAATGAAATCCGCGTGCAGATAGAGAACACGTCCTCGGATTACGATCGCGAAAAGCTTCAGGAGCGTGTGGCCAAGCTGGCTGGCGGTGTAGCGGTAATCAAGGTTGGTGCCGCCACCGAGATCGAAATGAAGGAGAAAAAGGCTCGCGTTGAAGACGCGCTTCACGCGACCCGCGCTGCGGTAGAGGAAGGCGTCGTGGCCGGCGGCGGCGTTGCCCTGGTTCGCGCATTGATGGAAATTGCGGGAATGAAGGGAGACAACGAAGACCAGACCCACGGTATTAACTTCGCACTGCGCGCCATGGAGAGCCCCTTGCGCCAGATCGTGGAGAATGCCGGCGCAGAAGGTTCCGTGGTTCTGAACAAGCGTCAAGACCAACGGCAAGGGTAACTATGGTTACAACGCCGCCACCGGTGAGAGTACGGCGATATGATCGGGATGGGTATTCTCGACCCTGCGAAGGTCACGCGTACCGCACTGCAGGCAGCAGGGTCAGTGGCCGGTCTCATGATCACTACCGAGGTCATGATCGCAGAAGCCCTGAAGAGAGCAGTGGCCATGGTGGTGCTCCCGATATGGGCGGCATGGGCGGCATGGGTGGTATGGGCGGCATGATGTAAGCCGATCCGACACAGCCTGCGGAGAGACACCAGTGGAAGCTGGGGTTTTGCCGCGAAAAAAGTGGGGCAGAGCCTGTAATATAAAGGCCCTGCCCCTTTTTTATGTACAATATCCATCAGCTTGTTAACAATCAGAAAGGAGATAGCCATGATTCTCGAATTTTTATTCAGGTGGGCTCACGTACTGTTCGGCATTGTGTGGATAGGGATGCTCTACTATTTCAACTTCGTTCAGGGTGAATACTTCAAGGAAGCAGAAGCGGGCGCCAAGGCTGATGCGCTGAAGAAGTTGGCCCCCAGGGCACTCGGTGGTTTCGCTGGGTGCGATGTTCACCTTTCTGACGGGTCTTGTTCTCCTGCACCTGGTGGGCGCCACCACCAATATGGCAGGAATGCCGCTCATCTGGATCGGCGCACTCGCCGGTACATTGGTGTTCCTTAACGTGTGGGTCATCATTTGGCCAAAGCAACAGGTTGTGCTGGGCCTTCAGCCAGTGACGGGCCTGCCAGTGCCGCGAAGGCCGGTCTGGCGTCCAGGACCAATACGCTGTTCTCCGCTCCCATGCTGTTCGGTATGCTCGGATCAAAGCACCTGTACATACAGGATGCGGGCGGTTTGGGTTTTATGCCTGTGTAGCGGTAATCCTGCTCCTGGAGGTCAACGCTATTTTGGGAAGACCGGCCCCATGACCAGCGTCGAGGGTGTCATTCACTGTAGTCTTGGCCTGACGGCCCTGCTCTGGGCGCTGCTCGCCTTCCTCTAGGCAGCTGGCGAAGGTAAAAAAGCCGGGGTTAACCCGGCTTTTTTGTTTCGCACGGTTGGGCGCCATGTATAATTGCGCCTACCGTTGATACCGCGTGTTTTTCCCATGGCTCACGATGACCTGGACCACATTCCCTCCATAGTCCCGACGCGTGACGGCTTTCCCCAGCGAAGTAACGGCCAGTCCAGGACAGGCCGGGCCGAGAGGCGCCGGGTGCGGGCCCCCAAAGCAGCCGCCTTCCGGCGGCGCCGGATTAGCGCGCCTGCTGCTCGCGATCGCCCTGGTGGCAGCCACCTGGCTGTGGCTGGGCCTGGCAGTTACAAACGCAGTTGCTGGCAGCCAATGAGCGCCTGGCCAACTATGCCACCCGTATTGGCGACCTGGAGGCCGGAGCTGTCCGATACGGACGAGGGCATGACCCAGAACGCCACGGTCCAGGCGGCAAAAGTCGCGCAACTGGAGAGCGAGGTCCGCAAGCTGTGGGACAACGTCTGGAAGGAAGCCAAGGAGCGCCTGGACAAACTGGAAGCTGCCAGTGCCAGCCAGGGGAAAAGTATCAAGGGAGTGGAGGGCTCGGTAGCCTCCGCCCAAGCGCAATTAAAGGACGCATCCGTCGAAATCGCCAAACTCAAAAGTGTTGCTGGTGACCTTGCTCGCCTGATGTCCAGCGCCAAGGCCAATCAGGCCGAGGTGGAACGCGTAGCCGATACCCTTAATCGAATTGACCTCGCGCTGGCCAAGCTGGACAAACGCGTCACGGGCAACGAGGAGTGGGTGGGTTCGATCAATGCCTTCCGCAAGCAGGTGAACACCAGCCTGGGTGAATTGCAGTCTACCGTCAGGGCGATGCAGGCACCACGCTGATTCCATCCCTCTTTGTGCAGGCCGACCGGATTAGGTGTCGGCTGGTGTCCCTCATGAGTGTATGATAATCCCCGTTTTTTATTTCGCAGAAGCACAAGGATGCAAACCATGACCGTCATTCGACAGGACGATTTCATTGATAGCGTCGCTGACGCACTGCAGTTCATTTCCTACTACCATCCGCTGGATTTTGTAAAGGCGGTGCACGAGGCTTACGAGCGAGAGCAGAATCCAGCTGCGCGGGATGCGATGGCGCAAATCCTTATCAATTCCAGGATGTGTGCACAGGGGCATCGCCCGATCTGCCAGGACACGGGCATTGTCACGGTATTTCTCAAGATCGGTATGGATGTGCGTTGGGATGCGAACATGTCGGTGGCCGCTATGGTCAACGAGGGGGTGCGTCGCGCGTACACCCACCCGGACAACGTGTTGCGGGCCTCCATCCTCGAGGACCCGGCGGGAGCGCGCAGGAACACCCGGGACAACACCCCTGCGGTAATTCACATGGAAGTTGTCACGGGAGCCAGCGTGGATGTGCAGGTGGCGGCCAAGGGCGGCGGATCCGAGAACAAATCCAAATTGGTCATGCTTAATCCCTCGGACAGTATTGTCGACTGGGTCGTGAAAACCGTTCCCACCATGGGAGCCGGCTGGTGCCCTCCCGGTATGCTTGGCATAGGCATCGGTGGCACCGCGGAAAAGGCGGCGGTCATGGCCAAGGAGGCGCTCATGGAACCCATTGACATCCATGAATTGCGTCAACGCGGCCCTTCCAACCGCGTGGAGGAACTGCGCCTGGAGATAATGGACGCCGTGAACAAACTGGGAATTGGTGCCCAGGGCCTGGGTGGGCTGACCACGGTTATGGACGTGAAGATCAAGGACTACCCGACCCACGCGGCGTCCCTGCCCGTGGCAATGATTCCCAATTGCGCAGCCACCCGCCATGCGCATTTTGTGCTGGATGGCTCCGGACCCGCGCTGCAAACCCCGCCGGATATCAATGACTGGCCGGACATCACCTGGGAAGTGGGGGAGAATGTGCGCCGGATTAACCTGGATACCGTGACTCGCGAGGAAGCTGGTCAATGGCAGCCCGGCGATACCTTGTTATTGTCGGGAAAAATGTTGACCGGCCGTGATGCCGCCCACAAGAAAATGAAGGAACTCATTGAGAGTGGCGAGGGCCTGCCGCCCGAAGTTGATCTCAAGGGCCGCTTCATCTATTACGTGGGTCCGGTTGACCCTGTGCGCGATGAGGTGATGGGTCCCGCGGGGCCGACAACCGCCACGCGCATGGACAAGTTCACCGATTTCATCCTTGAGCATACGGGTCTGCTCGGCATGATCGGCAAGGCGGAACGCGGTCCTGTTGGGGTAGAAGCGATCAAAAAGCACCGGGCGGTCTACCTGATGGCAGTCGGCGGCGCAGCTTATCTCGTCTCGCGCGCCATAACCTCCGCCAGGGTGGTGGCATTTCCGGAACTGGGCATGGAGGCGATTTACGAATTTGAAGTGAAGGACATGCCGGTCAGCGTAGCGGTCGATGCGAGCGGTGCGTCCGTGCACGAAATCGGGCCGAGAATCTGGCGGGCCAAAATCGCAGAGCAGGCGATAGACGTTGCCTGATACGTTCTATTGGCATGATTACGAGACTTTCGGCGCTAACCCCGCCAGGGACCGGCCCGCGCAGTTTGCGGGTGTGCGCACCGATGCCGATTTCAACGTCATCGGTGAGCCGCTGGTGGTTTTCTGCCGCCCTGCCAACGACTTTCTGCCGCATCCGCAAGCGTGCCTGGTAACGGGAATCACACCGCAGCGGGCCCTCGCCGAGGGCGTCCCGGAGTGCCAGTTCATCGCCATGATTCATCGGGAACTGGCGAAACCGGGGACCTGCGGGGTCGGCTACAACTCGCTGCGTTTTGACGACGAGGTTACACGGCACACGCTGTACCGCAACTTTTATGATCCCTATGCGCGGGAGTGGCAGCACGGCAATTCCCGGTGGGACATTATTGATATGGTGCGCACTGCGTTTGCCTTGCGACCGCAGGGGATCGAATGGCCCCTGCGGGAAGACGGTTTGCCCAGTTTTCGACTGGAAGACCTGACTGGCGCAAACGGTATCAGCCACGCGTCCGCCCACGATGCCCTGTCGGACGTGCACGCGACGATTTCGCTGGCGCGGTCGGTCAGGAACGGCAGTCACGGTTGTACGATTACGTGCTGAGCCACTGGGACAAGCGCTCCGTACTGTCGCACCGGATATCGCGGGGATGAAACCGTTGTTGCACGTAAGCGGGAATGTTCGCGCCCGGCGGCAATAACAACATCGCCCTCGTAGTGCTGCTGGCCGTGCACCGCAAAGTAAACGAAATTATCTGTTTCGATCTGGGCCCGACCCGCAAGCGCTGTTTGATCTCGAAGCCGACCAGTTGCAGGAACTTATACCCGCACGAGGGATTTACCTGGAAGGTGCTGTGGCCGGGCTGAAGCGTGCATGTCAATCGCCGCCTGGTACTGCTTCTCCCAAAACAATGACCCCGACGGCCAAACGCCTGGGTCTGGATGGCGACCGTCGCCGGCACCTTGCGGCGCTGAGAGCTTATCGCGACCGCGACGCCAGGTGCCTTTAAGGAGAAGGCAGGCCATCTACCGCGAAACAGATTTGCCGTACCGACGATCCGGATCTGATGCTGTACGGCGGCGGGTTCTTTAGTGAGTACGACAGACAGTTAATGGAGGAGTTGCGCGCAAAATCGCCGGAGGATCTTGTGAATGCGAGTTTTGTGTTTGAGGATCGACGGTTGCCGGAAATGCTGTTTCGCTATCGGGCCCGTAATTACCCGGAGTCCCTCACGCCAGAGGAGCGAGCGACTTGGGAGGATTTCCGTTACCAGCGGATTACTGAGCCGGATTCAGGGGCGGGATATTGCCTGGAGGAGTTTCACGAAGAAATTGAGGGGTTGCTGTCGTCGGGTGAACTCACAGCTGCGCAGCAAGTCCTGCTGGAGCAGTTGCTGGACTACGCCGACACCCTGCTGGCCTGACCGCGGCGCTTCAATTTGGTATTACGCCCATGGGCAGGGCTTGCCCCGGCCCTTATAATATCCGTCACCCGACCCGTGTCGTGTCTTGTGCCAGTCCAGGAGAAAACCAGCGTGCAGTTTGCCGGCAGCCACATCCTCTCAGTCCAGCAGTTTGAGCGTGACGATGTCGAGCAGATCTTCGCCGTGGCTGATCGCATGGCCCCCTATGCGCAGCGCCGCCGTGTCACCAACGTACTCGATGGTGCAATTCTCGGTTCCATGTTTTTCGAACCCAGTACCCGGACCCGGGTAAGCTTTGGCAGCGCTTTCAACCTGCTTGGCGGGGAAGTTCGCGAGACCACGGGATTTGAAAATTCAGCCATTGCCAAGGGCGAATCCCTTTACGACACCGCCAGGGTGCTCAGCGGGTATTCTGATGTCATCGCCATGCGCCACCCGGCGGTTGGGTCGGTGGCGGAGTTCGCGGCCGCCAGCAGGGTGCCCGTAATCAATGGCGGTGACGGCAGTAACGAACACCCCAGCCAGGCACTTCTGGACCTCTACACCATCCGCAGCGAGATTGCCGCGAGCGGACGCACACTGGACCAACTGCGTATCGCCATGGTGGGAGATCTGCGCTTCGGCCGAACCGTGCATTCCCTGTGCAAGCTGATATGCAAATTCAAGGGTGTGCAAGTCGTCCTGGTGTCACCCGAGGCGCTGCGGATGCCGCCGGATATCGTCGAGAGTTTGCGGGCGACTGACCACCAGGTGTTGGAGTCCGACCAGTTGGAAGCAAGCATTGCCCACGTGGACATCGTCTATTCGACCCGCATACAGGAAGAGCGGTTCAGCTCCCAGGAAGAGGCGGACCTGTACCGTGGACGGTTCCGCTTGAACCAGAGCATCTACACGCATCACTGCGAGCCCAATACCGTCATAATGCATCCGCTGCCCCGGGACTCCAGGGCCAACGCCAGGGAGTTGGATGACGACCTGAACGACAATCCCAACCTGGCGATCTTTCGCCAGACCGATAATGGTCTGCTTTTGCGTATGGCCCTTTTCGCGCTGATTCTGGACGTGGTGGACCAGGTGGATGCGCATGCACGCGACGTGAACTGGTATACCGGCGGTCGCTTCTGATGCCCCTTGAGCTCAAGTTCGGGGCGCAGGATGTCAGGGTGCTCGATGACCGGATTGTCTGGTCGGGTCACTTTGCAATGCGCCGATTGACTCTGCGTCACAGGCGGTTTGCAGGTGGCTGGAGCGAGCCCATAGTGCGGGAAGTCTTCGAACGGGGAGATGCAGTTGCCGTACTCCCCTACGACCCGTCAACGGATAGCCTCGTAATGATCGAGCAGTTCAGACCGGGAGCCTTGCGCGGTGATGACAGTCCCTGGATGCTGGAACTGATCGCTGGCGTGGTGGAAGTCGGTGAGCGGGATGAAGACGTGGTCCACAGGGAAGCAATGGAGGAGGCGGCGTGTGAACTTTCCGATCTGGTGCCCATCGCCACGGTGTTCCCCAGCGCCGGTGCCTGTAGCGAACAGGTGCGGTTGTTCTGCGGCCGTGTCGGCAGGGCTGCGATCGGCGGCCTGCATGGATTGCAGGATGAGGGTGAGGATATTCTCGTCCACTCGGTCACCCGCAGCGAGGCTTTGCAACTGGTCGCCCGGAATCGCATTCCCAATGGCCATACGCTGATAGCCCTCCAGTGGCTGGCCATCCATGGTGATTCGTTACGGGAGCGCTGGTGCTGAGGCCGCACGCCCGCACTTGAATACGTATGTCTGAAGAAACACCGAGCGCTCCTGCAATACCGGCCCCGGGCTTGCTGCGCTCGAGCGCGCTCGTCGGTAGCATGACCATGCTGTCGCGAGTGCTGGGGTTATTGCGTGATGTCGTCATAGCATCGTTCGTCGGTGCCAGCGCCAATGCCGATGCGTTCTTCGTCGCCTTCCGGATTCCCAATTTCCTGCGCCGACTATTTGCCGAGGGCGCGTTCTCCCAGGCATTTGTGCCGGTGTTGGCTGATTACAAGACAGAAGGCAGTGTTGCCGCAGTCAAGGCGCTGGTCGACCGGGTGGCGGGGGTACTGGGAGGGTCGCTACTGTTTGTCACCTCACTCGCCATGCTGGCTGCGCCACTGATCACGACGGTATTCGCACCCGGTTTCGTCAGTCAGCCGGAAAAGTTTTATCTCACGTCGGAAATGACGCGCATCACGTTTCCCTACCTTTTCCTGATCTCCATGACCGGATACCCTGCGGGTGCCATACTCAACAGTTATGGCAGGTTCGCAGTCCCGGCGTTCACGCCGGTGTTCCTGAATCTCTCGTCTATATTTGCTGCGCTGGTTGCTGCTCCCCTGGTTTGACGAACCGGTCTGCTCCTCGCCTGGGGCGTGTTTTGCGGGTGGTCCAGTTACTGTTTCAGATTCCCTCACTGTATCGCCTGAACTGTTGCCGCGGCCGATCTGGGATACCGCAGACGAGGGGGTACGCCGGATTCCTCAAGCTGATGGTGCCGGCCCTGTTCGGCGTCTCGGTCAGCCAGATCAACCTGCTTCGGATACGGTATTGGCGTCGTTTCTGCCCACGGCGTTTCCTGTTGTACTACTCGGACCGACTGGACGAGTTGCCCCTGGGAATATTCGGCATCGCTATCGCCACCGTCATCCTGCCCAACCTGTTCGCGCAATCGCGCCGCAGCCCGAGATGAGCACTTCAGCGGCACGCTGGACTGGGCAATGCGTTGGGTGCTACGGGATTAAGTGCCTTCCGGCGCTGGCCTTGATCGTGCTGGCGAACCGATCCTGATAACACTTTTCCAATACGGTGAATTCGACGGTTTTAACGATGTCAATATGGCAGCCCTGAGTTTGCGGGCCCTGAGCCTGGGCCTGGTCGCCTTCATGCTCATCGGCGTGCTTGCGCCGGGATTTTACGCACGCAAGGATACGGCCACTGGTCAAGATAGTATTGTCGCCATGGGTAGCCAACATGGTCATGACCTGCGTCGCCTGCCAATATTGATGTACTTCTTAACACCGGCACCACAGTCTGACAGCGCGACCTGCCTGATGCCGCGCGTGCTCAATGCCGGGTTGTTATGCTGCGTGAGGATTATTGCGCGCCGGATTCTACCGGTTTCAGCCCGGCTGGTGGTCGTATGCCCTGAGGTTGCTGCTGGCTTCGGCGTGCCTGGTTGCCGTAGTACTGTGGCTGGCGCCGCCATCTGCCGCCTGGCTTGGCTGGCACTGGCAGCGACGCGTTCTTGAACTGTCCTTGTTGTGCGTACTGGGGGTCACCGTGTATTTTGGCGTGCACTGGCTATTGGGCACACGTATGTCACACCTGCGGGCCCCGCCGCCACATTGAGGCTGGTGTCCCGCGCTGCCACGCGATGTGTCTGGCCATAGGCTATGGAGGCCAACTTCGTTATACTCCCACGTTTGGCCTGACCGGGGTTTTCCTACCGCATGGAACTGATTCGCGGCCTGCACAATCTGCGGCCCAGACATCATGGTTGTGTCGCGACGATCGGAGCATTTGACGGCGTTCATCTCGGTCACCAGGCGGTTATTCGTCACCTGCTGGAAAAGTCGAGCGAACTGGGATTTCCCTCGCTGATAATTGTGTTCGAGCCATTGCCTAGGGAGTATTTTTCACCGCTTCAAGCTCCCGCGCGCATTATGAGTTTCTGGGAGAAATGCCGCGCGCTGGAGGAATTGGGCGTGGACCGCTTGTTGCGCATACACTTCAACGAGCAGTTTCGCGGGATGTCGGCACAACGCTTCGTAGACGAGATTTTTGTCGCCGGCTTGGGCGTGCGTTATGTGGTGCTGGGAGATGATTTTCGCTTCGGCGCCGGGCGCCAGGGCGATATCGAATTTATCCGGGAGCAGGGGGAGCGCTACGGTTACCAGACCGGTGCCACCCCGACCTTTGCAGTTGATGGTGAGCGGGTGAGTAGCACCCGCATTCGGGAGGCGCTGGAGAACGCCGATTTCGCGACGGCTGAGGCGCTGTTGGGTCGTCCCTACAGTATCTCGGGCCGGGTGATCTACGGTAAGCAACTCGGTCAGGCCATCGGTACCCCCACCGCCAACCTGGAATTGCGCCGGTTGCGTGCGCCACTGTCGGGGGTATACACGGTCGAGGTCACCGGTGGGGGACTCGAGGATGCGCCTGCCGTTGCCAATGTGGGAGTCAGACCCACTGTGGACGACAGTATCAGGGCCAACCTGGAAGTACACCTGCTGGACCGTGAGATCAATCTCTACGGCCAGCACATCGAGGTGACCTTCCGGCACAAACTGCGCGAAGAGATGAAGTTCTCCTCGGTGGAAGAACTGCGCGAGAATATAGCGAGGGATATAGAGAAGACGCGCGCCTGGTTCGGTCTGGGCGGCATTCGATGAAGGGATTATGAGCGATTACAAGGACACATTGAATTTGCCGGTGACGGCGTTTCCCATGAAAGCCAGCCTCGCCCAACGCGAGCCTCAGCGGCTCCAGCAGTGGCAGGCGATGGGTTTGTACGAAAAAATCCGCCAGGCCTGCGCCGGACGGCCCAAATTCATCCTGCATGATGGCCCCCCGTATGCCAACGGTGAACTGCACGTGGGACACGCCGTAAACAAGATACTAAAAGACATCATAGTCAAATCACGAACACTGGACGGTTACGATGCGCCTTACGTGCCGGGTTGGGATTGCCACGGTCTGCCCATAGAGCTCAATGTCGAGAAGAAAGTCGGGAAACCCGGCGACAAGGTGACACCGACCGAGTTCCGCAACAAGTGTCGCGAGTATGCTGCGCGCCAGATCGAAGCCCAGCGCCGGGATTTCGTGCGCATGGGTGTGATCGGCGACTGGGCGAACCCTTACCTGACCATGGATTTCAAGTTTGAGGCGGATATCGTCCGCGCGTTGTCGCGCGTTGTGGAAAACGGCCACCTGCACAAGGGGTGCAAGCCAGTGCATTGGTGCATGGACTGCGGCTCTGCCCTGGCCGAGGCGGAGGTGGAATACCAGGACAAGCGCTCGCAGGCTATTGACGTCGCTTTTACCGCGATCGATCCGGCCGCGTTCAATGCCGCCCTTGGGACTACCTACGCCGGTGAAATCGCCGTGCCCATCTGGACGACTACACCGTGGACGCTGCCGGCGAACATGGCCGTGAGCTTGCACCCAGAACTGGATTACGTCTTGATCGAGGGCAGTGGTCGGGCGCTGGTGGTGGCGGAGGAATTGGCGCAGTCCTGTGCGGC
Organism: Halioglobus sp.; assembly: GCA_041395965.1. Classification (GTDB taxonomy): domain Bacteria; phylum Pseudomonadota; class Gammaproteobacteria; order Pseudomonadales; family Halieaceae; genus Marimicrobium. The sequence goes on along the minus strand of JAWKZM010000041.1, from coordinate 10,319 downwards.
CCGTTTTGGCCTGGAGGCGCCCACTGTGCTGGGTCGATGCAAGGGAGCTGCGCTGGAGAACCTGCTACTCAGGCACTGTTTCCTTGACCGGGCGGTACCGGTCATCCTTGGTGACCACGTCACCGTTGAAGCCGGTACCGGAGCTGTTCACACCGCGCCTGCGCACGGCCAGGAGGATTTCGAAGTGGGCCAGAAATACGATCTGGCCGTATACAATCCCGTCGGTGGTAACGGGGTTTTCCTGCCTGATACCGAGTATTTCGCGGGGCAGCACGTACTCAAAGCCAACGCTGACATTATTGCGCTGCTACGGGAGCGGGGAGTGCTGTTGCACCATGAGGAATTCGAGCATTCGTACCCGCACTGCTGGCGCCACAAGACCCCCATCATTTTCCGCGCTACACCCCAGTGGTTCGTCAGCATGCACCAGCAGGGTTTGCTGGATAAAGCACTTGCCGCCGTGGGCACCGTGCAGTGGATGCCGGACTGGGGCAGGGCGCGTATCGACGGGATGCTGGCCAAGCGGCCGGACTGGTGCATCTCGCGGCAGCGCACCTGGGGTGTACCGATCGCCCTGTTTATTCACCGGGAAACCGGCGCGTTGCACCCGCGCACCACAGAACTGATGGAGCAGGTAGCCCTGCGTATGGAGCGCACGGGCGTCGATGCCTGGTTCGACCTCGACGCCAGCGAGCTGTTGGGAGAGGAGGCCGGCGATTATGAAAAAGTAACGGACACGCTCGATGTCTGGTTTGATTCTGGCGTGACCCACGCCTGCGTACTGCGCCAGCGCAGGGAACTGCAATTCCCGGCGGATTTGTATCTTGAGGGCTCTGACCAGCATCGCGGCTGGTTCCAGTCCTCGCTCCTGACCGGTATAGCGATTGAGGGTATGGCGCCCTACAAGGCGGTCCTGACCCACGGCTTCACCGTCGATGGCGATGGTCGCAAGATGTCCAAGTCCCTGGGTAATATCCTGCCCGCCAGGAAGGCGATGGATGAACAGGGTGCCGATATCCTGCGCCTGTGGGTCGCCGCCACCGATTACCGCGGTGAACTGGCGGTGAGCGACGAGATTTTTAAGCGTACTGCGGATTCCTACCGCAGGATTCGCAATACCGCGCGATTCCTGTTGTCCAATCTCAACGGTTTCGACCCCGCGTCGGACGCGGTGAAATTCTCCGACATGTTGTCACTCGATCGTTGGGCGGTGGATCGCGCGTTACAGTTGCACGGAGAAATGGTGGCGGCCTATCGCGGCTATCAATTTCACCAGATTTACCAGAAGCTGCATAACTTTTGTGCCAATGATCTTGGCGGCTTTTACCTCGATGTAATCAAGGACCGGCAGTACACTACGCAGGCCGACAGCCTGGCCCGGCGTTCGGCCCAGACCGCAATGTTTCACATCGGGGAAGCGCTGGTACGTTGGATTGCGCCAATCCTCAGCTTCACTGCCGAGGAAATCTGGGAGAATCTTCCGGGTGAGCGCAGTCTCTCCGTGTTGCTGGAGCAGTGGTATGTTGGCCTGCAAGCCTTGGCGCCTGAAGAAAATATGGGCCGGGCGTTCTGGGAAAAGGTGATGACAGTCCGTGCCGCGGTCAACAAGGCCATGGAGGCCCAGCGATCGGCCGGGGCACTGCGCGGCTCGCTCGATGCCGCGGTCACCCTGTATTGTGCGCCTGACCTGCTGGCAACCTTGCGTACCCTCGGCGAAGAACTACGCTTTGTGCTCATCACGTCCGACGCGACGCTGGCGCCCCTCGATGCCGCCGTAACGGACGCCGTTGCCACAGAAATGCCCGAGCTGCGCGTGCAGATAGCCCAGGCTGGACAAGAGAAGTGTGAGCGCTGCTGGCATCGCCGGGCGGATGTCGGCCAGCATGCGGCGCATCCGACATTGTGCGGTCGTTGTATAGAAAATATCGAAGGGGAGGGTGAGCGACGTGAGTTCGCGTAACGGGTTGCAGTCTCTGCCCTGGTTCGGCCTGGCGCTGCTGGTTATTTTGCTGGATCAGTACACCAAGGGGCTCGCCAGTAGCGCCCTGGACTACGGTAAGCCGGTGCGGGTTTTCTGGTGGTTCAACCTGACTTTGCAACACAACACCGGCGCCGCTTTCAGCTTTCTGAATGACGCTGGTGGCTGGCAGCGCTACTTTTTCAGTGCAGTGGCTGTCGGTATCAGTGCCGTACTGGCGGTCTGGCTCTGTGTGATGCCCCGTGGACAGCGGCTGCTGGCGCTGAGCCTGGGGCTGATTATCGGTGGCGCGTTGGGGAATCTTTGGGATCGAGTAGTGCTTGGTCACGTGGTTGATTTCATATCGGTACATTACGAAAACTACTATTTCCCTGCATTCAACGTCGCCGATTCCGCAATCTCCGTGGGGGCGGCGTGTATGTTACTGGACAGTTTCCTGCACAGGGACAGGGCGGTCCCCTTGGATCGGGGTGCAGAGTAATGAACAGTGCCGGTAAGTGAAGGCACCCGTGTCTTCCTGAACTGCCGGTCAGTCTGGAAGATGGGTCGGAAGTGGATACCAACTTCGGTGAAGACTCCCGTGAGCTTTGTTGTCGGTGACGGTAGCCTCTGCCGGGTTTGAACGATTGTTGTTTGGCATGGGCCCGGGCAGACATCAGATGTTTGTTGTCCCGCCGGAGGACGCCTTCGGCCAGCCCAACGATAGCAGCATTGCAAAGACTTCCTCGCCAACGGTTGACGATGACGTCGATCTGGAGATTGGATTGGTATTCTCTTTGCTGACGCCAGTGGTGGCAGAAAGTGCCGGGCATGATCATTGCTTTCGACGAGAGGGTGACAGTGGATTTCAATCATCGCTGTCAGGGCGTACAATCCTGTTTGACGTCCTGATTCATCGGTGGAGCCGGCAGAGTTACACTAGGAGCTGATGGTTCCGGTGGTTGTTCCCTGGCGAGTTTTCCAACGTGCTGGCAACAGCGGGAGCGTAATAGGGTAATGGAAATTCGGTTGGCAAACCCACGCGGCTTCTGCGCCGGTGTCGATCGCGCCATAGATATCGTCAACCGCTGGGGTTTTTGGCGCGCCGATTTATGTGCGCCATGAAGTCGTGCATAACAAGTTCGTAGTGGAGGACTTGCGTGCGCGCGGCGCGATCTTCGTGGACGATCTGCAGGAAGTGCCCGACAACTGCATCGTAATTTTCAGTGCGCATGGCCTATCGCAGGCCGTGCGCCGTGAGGCGGGCCAGCGCTCCCTCAAGGTATTTCGGCGCCACCTGCCCACTCGTGACCAGGGTGCGCTGGGGTCGCCGGTTACAGTCTACGGGGCCGTGATTGTATACTGATCGGGCATCGAGGCACCCGGAGGTCAGAGGCACCATGGAACGTGGTCGCGGTGCCGGCGGGAGAATTTACCTGGTGGAGAGGATGACGAACAGGCCGCTGCACTAGAGGTCGGGATCCGAATAACCTGTCCTATGTCACTCAGACCACGCTGTCCATGGATGACGTACCGCCAAGGTGATCAGACTGCTGCGGGCGCGATTATCCCAACATCGAGGGCCCGCAGGATGACATTTGCTGCTACGCCACCCAGATCGTCAGGATGCGGTAAAGAAGCTTGCGGCCTCCTGGGCCTGATGTTGTGGTGGGTTCCCCGAACAGTTCCAACTCCAATCGGCTGCGGGAACTGGCGGAACGCATGGGCACCGAAGAAGCCTACCTGCTTGACGGCGCCAGGGATATAAACCCCCAGTGGCTGGAGGGTAAGTCATGTCGGGGTCACGGCCGGGCATCCGCCCGGAGATCCTGGTGCAGGAGGTGCTCCCGACGGCCTGTGCGCACTGGGTGCGAAGCGCCGGTGGAAGTACTGGCAGGCCAGAATATTACCTTCTCCCTGCACCGCGTGGTGCGTATCGACGCGAAAAATATCTAGCACCTTCCTGCCGTCGTATCGTCTGTCGACGGACATCCTTTAGCGGCCTTATCAGGCAAATGGCCCGCCATTTACTGTTGGCCGTGTTCCCACGCGTCCTGTCTTGTCCCCAGCAGGAGGTGTAACCGTGGACGGAACATCGACACATGCAGCCCCGCCCGGGGCTTTTCCGCAGGGGCCTTCCCGCCCGGGTACTTCCCGCGAGGCCGCCCGCCCGGGGAATACCACTGATCGAACTGATGATGAGTACTCGTCGTGCTCGCTATCTGCCCTGTCCCTGAGTGCCCTCCCCTGCAAAATCTGTTGGAAATAAGTTGCGAGCAGAATCAGAATCGGTTTCTCGGGGCGATAAACCTGGCGCAGCAGGGCGGTCATGCGGAACCAGCCAGTCAGCATCTGCCCCTCCAGGATGGCTACCACAGGCGAGGCCAGATGCGCTGGCACCTTCGCGGAGGGCTGGATCGTATTTGCCAATCCCGACAGGGACAAGGTCGTCGATGCAGGCGGCGACAGAGGTGCTACAGGTTTTGAGGGTCTGCCAGCGGGCTACCAGCTGACCAGCCGCAATTGGTACCCGTGCGGCTTTTAGATTGATCAACTACCTGCTGACGGATCCTCTACAGCAATCGCACATTGCTGTTTTGCGCGCCGTTGGGCTCTTTTGATTGCCGCCGCTGAGCGATGTCATCAATATCGTGGGAAGGGCGCGCCCTGACCGGGGAGTGGGGCCAATGCCGCTGGCGTGATGAAGAGGGTGAGCCGCGCCGCGCCCGCTGATACCGGCGGTGATGCCAGGTCATAGGCAACGCCGGCAGCTCGCCGGGGAATCGGCATGCTGGGTTCTGGTGGCCCTGTTGATTTTTCGCTGGGCATGATGGGACTGATGTAGCGCAATTGGCAGGCAAGAGAGCCGATTTTGATGCCGGAACAGCGGTGGCTGGCGACGCTGACGTCCCTGGCGCGCGACATGATCGAGCGCGTGCGGGCCAACGCTGCTCACCTGGGCTTACCTCGCCGCGAATGTCGGGGATCAACAGCATCGGCGTGCGCCGCCATGCTGACTGTTACTCCGCTGCCTGTTCCATCAGCAATTGTGGCCGAATTCGATCTTTGGGAATGGGAATCCCTGCTGCTGGGAGAAACCGAGAGCAGGACGCCAGAGGTAGGTGCAGGCGGCCTGGTTTCCCCCCGGGCCTGTATAGCGCGCCACGATATTCGTGGTGGTGACAGTCGCTGGCTGGGCGCGATGGATGGCGCGGCGGTGGCCGTGCCCGATTGCACTGCCGCGGATGAGCGTCTCCGATGCGGCGACACCACTTGTCCCCTGTTCGGTGTAATTGGCGGCGTCGCGGTGACGGAAGATCTGTACAGGCAGCGCCAGCGCCAGGCCCGCTCCAGCGGCTTGTCGTGGAGCTCATGGTATCGATGCTGTTGGGTGTCATCCTCAGTGCCGGTATAGTTTGCGGCCTACCTGGGCGCCAAGCGTCAGCTGTTTTTTGCGGAGCAGGGCGCGCGATTGCAGGAAAACGGGCGCTATGCCCTGCGTTTGCTGTCGCGGGAAGTGGCGATGTCGGGGTTCCTGGGGGGCATCCCGCCGTCCGTATTGCCGGCGCCCGTGCCGGTCGGGACGGATTGTAGTGATATGAACTGGGTGCTGGACGGTGCGCACTCGCTGGAACTGGTGAACGACTATCGCCCGGCCTCTCCCCCGATATCCCTGCACGGCACGACTCTCACCTGCCTCGACGGCGCGAGCATTGCTGCGAATACCGACCTCATCGCGATAAAACGGTCCGCCGCAGCAGCGAGCTTGCGCCGGGGTATTCCCGCCGCCGGACTAACCCTCTCTCCGGTTGAAAACTGGTATCTGCGGCTTGCGGCAGGGGCACATCCGCGGTGGGAGAAATTGTCGACTGCTCAGCTGCGTGATCCTGAACCGGAGCTGTCATCACTGAGCTACTGGCAGGCGATGTCACAAATCTTCTTCATCCGCCGGTACTCGGACAGCGGCGATTCGGATGATGATGTGCCCACTTTGTGCGTGGAGACTCTGGCGGGAGACGGGATGACAACCCGCTGCCTGATCGAGGGGGTGGAGAATATGCAGTTCGAATTCGGCATCGATACCGACGCCGACGGGGTACCGAACGAGTACAAATCAGCGCCCCTGGGCAATGAAATGGACCGGGCGATCACCGCAAGGATCCATTTGCTGCTGCGCAGTGTCAACCGCATTGCCGGCCACCGCGACGATAAGTCCTACATGCTTGGTCCCAGCGCGGTCCAGGCCAGGCATGATCCCTACCTGCGACGGGTTGTCAGTACTACCGTTGCCCTCGGCAATCAGCTCAAAGCGATTAATTGAGGAGCCATGGACGAGCGAATGGGCAGTCGGGAACGCAACAGGGATCGAAGCCGCGGTGCCGCGCTGTTACTCGCGCTGCTATTCACGCTCCTGCTGGCCGCCATCGCAGGTGTGGTGTTGCAGGCCGCCGCCCTGCAGTTGCGCATGGCCGGTAATGATCAGTTCCTGGAAGAGGCACTGCAACAGGCGCGGGCGATCGCCACCGAGTTGTCCCTGAATCCCGCGCATTTTTCCCTCGCCGATGACGTGGGGCATACCCGTTGCCCGGCGGGTTCAGTCGCTGCGGGCTGCGACGACACGCTTCTCCAGGTGCCCGCATCCGCGGCGGCGCCGGCAGGGGTGGAGGTCGACTATCGCGTGAGCAGGCAGGAGCCGTTGCTCTGGCGGGGCTTCCCCGCCAGGGAGTCCGAGGGCACCGTGTCAAGTAGCCTTCACTACGACACGGCGATGTTCGAAATCAGTGTGCGAATCGACGGCAGCGGGAAGCGGCTTGGGCGTGTACATATCGTCCAGGGAATTGCGCTACGTGTGCCGAGATCTCATTAACCAGGGGGTATTTCCATGAGCCGATACCTGCTAATCGCCGCAGCCTGTATCCTGCCGTGGCTGGAAACCGCGGTCGCGGATGATATTGACGCCTACCTGCCTCGCGGTCATGGCAGCGTTTACCTGCAGGTGGTAATGGATCTGGGAAATACGGACCTCGATGGTGTCATTTGTACCTTCGGCGTTGACTGTGGTCCGCCTTTCATGACGGTCGCGGCCCATGGCCACCTCTCCGATATGTACACAAGCGGCGAGGCGGTCACCGCGCCGGGTGTCTTCAAGGCCGTGCTGGCCGCCGTGCTGGAGCACACCCAGTTCGATGACTTCTACCTGTCCCTGCTGATTTCAAATCATCAGGACAACCAATCCTCTACGGTAGCTATGGCGCGTGGAGGCGGCACACTGCTACAGGGCTACCGGCTGCTGGGACGACACAGGGCCACGTATCTCGACACCCTGAAGATGACCCCGATTCTGGGTGCCGGGGATGCCCACGAGTTGCAACCCAGGGAGACTTTCTTTGAATGGGTGCGCTACCTGCGGGGGGAAACGGTTCTCCTCGGGCAGAATACCCGGGGCAATTTTGGCGTTCAGGACCCGCTGCCGGATTACGCTGCGGATATCATCGCAAACGGCAGGTACGTGGCCCCCTTCCCCACTGTGCCGCAGTGCCTGGAGCTCTACTCGATTCTGTTCACGTTGGGCACTGCGAAGAGCGACGCAGACCTCGTGCCCTGATCGCCGCGGAATTCCACGTTACCAGGTGCGAGTTCTTTCGAGCAGATGTTGTCCTACCTCCATTACGCCGGTACTGATGCTGCCGCAGACGGTTACCGCCGCGACTGGGCAGGACCTGGGTCGTTACGAGCCGGGACCGGCCCGGGCCCGCCGCTCAGCTGGCCGCTGCCGGTGGCGGGGGAGTGCCACTCTATGTGAATGAGCCGGTGGTCCTGGAGGCTAACCTGACCGGGGCCCTCGCGCAGCTGGCTGACGTCGCTGGCATGGCCGGGAGCGCCACGTTTGCCGACGATCTGGATCAGGTGTTTCTGTCGCTGGCGTCGCCGGGCACCGGCGCAGCCTGGCCTGGCAACGTCAAGAAACTGAAATTGCTGCGCCCCTCGCATCCCGGGCAGGCCACGCAGGCGGATGAGCGTGGCGCTATCGGCCAGCTTGTCGACGTCAATGGGAACGCGGCCGTTGAACTGGCCGGTAACGATAAGGGCACGCTCCGCTCGGACGCACTGACGTTCTGGACCGACGTTTCCACGCTGCCGCCCGGTGATGGCCAAGTCATCCCTGTCAACGCGGATGGCAGGGTGGTTGCGCGCGGGGGCGCTGGTCAGAAGGTGGACGGATTTGTCGCTTACCGCGTGGGACAGGACGGCGTCGCGAAGTATGTTGTCGGCGACACCAACACGGACACGCCGATCGACGGCTTTTCACCGCGGCAGGTGTTCTATGAATCGACTGAAAGCGGGGAATTTGAGGCTTTCGATGCCAGCGACGTCGCGCTGGAGGCGCTGCGTCCCCTACTGGACCCGGGCGGGGAGTTGACTGACGAGGCGCTGCTGGACCTTGTCAGGTGGGGCAGGGGCCAGGACACGGATAATGGGACCGCCGCCGCCCGCGGCTGGCTGCTGGGAGACATACTGCACTCCCGGCCGCTGGTAATTAATTACGGGGCGACGCCCGGTTACAGCAGGGAGAACCCCAATACCCGCATTCTTTTTGGTAGTGGCGACGGTCTGTTCCATATTCTGGAGAATACCGACCGCGGCGGTAATGAGTCAGGCCGGGAAGTATTCGCGTTTTATCCCGCGGAGCTACTGGCCAACCTGCGGTGGTGGCATGAAGCGGACGGTGCGGGCGCGCCACACCGCTATGGTGTGGACGGCGCGCCGGTTGCATTGCTGATAGACCAGGACCGTGATGGTACGCTCGATTATGCGGCGGGGGACAAAGCCTATGTCTATTTTGGTTTGCGCCGGGGTGGCTCCAGTTATTTCGCACTGGATGTCAGTAACCCGGATGCCGCGCCGCGCCTGCTGTGGAAAATCAGTTCCGCTGCGGGCGCTGGATTTGAGGAATTGGGCCTGACGTTTTCAACACCTGTGGCAGGCAAGGTGAATTTCAGCGGTGTGCCCACCGACGTGCTGATTTTTGCCGGCGGCTACGACGGCGGCTGGAATGCACAAAATACCGCGCGGCGCGGCAAGGATCTCGGTGCCGACGATGACACCGTTGGTAACGCCATCTACATCGTCGACGCATACACCGGCGAACTCGTCTGGAAGGCGGTACGTGGTGTGACAGGCGCCGGCTCCAACACGCATTATGCTCACGCCGGGCTGGTGGACAGTATCCCTTCCTCGATTGCGGCGCTGGCCACACCTGCCGGCATCATACACAGGCTGTACGTGGGTGACAGCGGCGGCGCCGTCTGGCGAGTCGATTTGCCTCCCGCCCCGGACGCGGACGAGGACTATCGCAGGCACCACTGGTTCGTCACCAAGCTGGCGGATCTGGGTTATGACGCCGCCGAAGCCGGCGGCGCGGCGCGCGACGACAGACGATTTTTTCATGCGCCGGACATCGTCCAGTCCTATGATGCCAGCGGTGATTTCGACGGCGTAGTGATACAGAGTGGCAATCGCGCCGACCCGAATGAGACGGTCGTGGAGAATGCAATCTTCTTTATCAAGGACCGCGAAGTCACTACCGGCGGCGACCGCGTACTGGCGGAAAACGCTGTCCGGACGCCACCGGGGAGAATACAGTTTGATGATCTGCCGGACCAGACTGCATGTATCGACGCGGAAGCCGCGGTCAGCGAGGACCAGGACGACGTTTCCTGTGCCGATCGGCAACTGGAGTCCGGTTGGAAAATGCGCTTTCCCGAACCGGGGGAGAAAGGTCTGGCCTCACCTCTCATCGACGGCGGCCGGGTGTTCGCGACGACCTTCATTCCGGGGGAGGCGAACGCCTGCTCGGTCCGGCAGGGCCGGGGTGGTCTGTATGTGCTGCAAATGCGAAATGCAACCGCTGTCGCCAACGGGTTGAGGTACTATGATCTCGGTCCCGACATCCCCTCGGCGGTGCAGGTGGCAGGAGGGTACCTGTTGCTGCCCGGCGGTGGTGTCGACCTGTACGACCTGGATGGCGACGGCATACGTGATGCCGCCAAGTTGCTGCCCAGCGCGGCCGGAAAACTGTACCGGATGTACTGGCGGGAGCCGGATGTCGATCCCCTCTAGGCCGGTGCGCACAGCGCCAGTGCATGTCCGGCGAGTCAAAGGCTTCACCCTGCCTGAAGTGCTCGTGGTAGTCGTCATCATTGCGGTTTTGCTGGCCCTGGTGCTGCCCTCGTACCAGCGACAACTGCTGATGACGCGACGCAGCCTTGGCGGCGCCGCCTTGCTGGAAGCGCGCATGAGGCAGGAGCAGTATTTTCTGGATCACAAACGCTACGCGGAAGCGCTTACGGACCTGGACTAT
>JAWKZM010000040.1:0-28989 GCA_041395965.1 Halioglobus sp. | reverse complement strand
CGTAGCGCGGGCACGTCTCGCCAGCCACTAAACAGAGCGTTCTATGGCATACGGCCCCGGCTCCCTGCTGCGCTATACCGCCGCTACCCTGATGTGCCTCTCGGGTATCGGCCAGATTGCCGCGCTGTGGATGCGCGACCTGACCGCGACCGCGCTGGTCGATGGCCTCTGGGGCACCGTCTACCTGATTATCAGTATCGGCCTGTTCGGGCACTCGCGCTTCTCGCTGTTCATGGGTATCGTCATCCCCGCTGCCGCCTCGGGCCTGCTGATTTACAGCGTGGCACAACCGGAGGAAGTGTATACCCTGCGCATAGCGGTCGATGCGGTGGTGGCCCTGTTGTGCGCTTGCGTGTTGTGGCAAACGCGTTACCATCCGACCATATGAGCGGACGCCGCTCCCGCGCACGCAGCAGTACTCATTTTCACCCCGCCCGCGGCATACCGCTCCCCCGACAAGGATAATCCTGCAGCATGGCCCTGAAGCCCACCATCTACAAGGTACAGATCGCGCTGGCCGACAGTGACCGCAACTGCTTTGAATCGCTGTCGCTGACGCTGGCGAAACACCCGTCGGAAACCCTGGAGCGAATGCTCGTGCGCCTGTTGGCCTACTGCCTTTGCTGCACACGCGGGCTGGACTTCACCAAGGGTATCTCAACAGCGGACGAGCCGGACCTGTGGGTACACAGCGACAACGGCGACATCGAGCACTGGATAGAGGTGGGCCAACCGGAGGAGACGCGCCTGCGCAAGGCCTGCGGACGGGCCAGGCAGGTCAGCGTCTACGCATTTGCCAAAAGCGCCGCGACCTGGTGGAAGTTACAGCGCGACACCATCAGCGTCCTGCCGCGCTTACAGGTGTGGCAGTTTGACTGGGCCCAGGTGCAGGCCGCCGCGGCACTGCTTGATCGCACCGTGCACCTCAACGCCAGCATCGTCGGCGGGATCATCTACCTCGACAACGGCAGCACCTCCACCAGCCTGGAGCCGCAACTGCTCTGTCACAACGAGTGAGCCGCTAGGTCGCGGGCTCCGCATCGATCGCCGGGGGCGCACGCGAAAGCAGCGCCAGCAACACCAGGTTCAGGCCACCGTAGGCTGCGGCCCAGGCGATGCTGGCGTCACCTGCGGCGGTGTTCGCAACCAGCGACCAGAGCACCACGAGCGCACCCAGGCGCAGCCACTCCCACTTGAGCAGGCTGGCCGCGGGACGCCCCTCCAGCCACAACGCGGTGGTGACAGTCGTCGCCAGCAATGCGGCCCACCCGGCAACACCCTGTCCGTAGGACAAACCAGCGCCCTCCATGAAGTTCAGCAACAGCACCACGGCGATCAGCTGGAAAAACGCGTAGATCGACACCAGCCGCGATACCCTCGGGTCATAGCGCTCAAACTGGCTGAGGTCACTTTTCTGGCGCGGGTATCTCTGCGCCACGTCCGCCGGCCGCCAGCCAGTGCGCGCCACCCAGACCTTGAGCTTGTCCCGCCAACGGGCCGTGCGCCAGCTGTCCTGGGCCATATCCACGTAAATATGGGTGAGCGCCCTGATCGGGTTCCAACTCCTGAGCGGACCGCGGATACCGAACACCACCGGCTCCGCTTCCAGCTCTTCCTGGAAGGTACCGAACAGTCGATCCCAGAGAATGAAAAGCCCGCCGTAATTGCGGTCCATGTAACGGTCGTTCTGGGCGTGATGCACCCGATGGTTGGAGGGCGTGACAAATATCCACTCGTACCAGCCCAGCTTGGGCACATGCTCAGTGTGCACCCAGAACTGGTAGATCAGGTTGATCGAACCGACGGTCACCACCACCTCTGCCGGAATACCGAGAATGTACATGGGGATGTAAAAGATCCAGCCCAGCAGGAAGCCGGTACTGGTCTGGCGCAGGGCGGTAGTCAGGTTGTAATCCTCACTCTGGTGGTGCGCCACGTGCGCGGCCCACAGGATGGTGCGTTCATGCCCCATACGGTGCAGCCAGTAATAACAGAAGTCGTACATCACCATCGCCAGCACCCAGGTGAACCAGTGGCCAGGGTCCATCAGGGGCAGGGAGAAATACACAGTGACCAGATGATAGACATAGCCCCCCATACCCAGAGTGACAAAGCGCTGCGCCTGGCTAAGCACGCCCAGGGAGAGACTGCTGACACTGTCGTTGAGACGGTAGGTGTTGTGGTGTTTCACCAACCCATAGCCCCATTCGAGCACGATGGCGAGGATGAAAAACGGGACCGCGTAAACGACAAGATCCATACGATGAGACCGGGAGTAATTACTGCATACTTTGGATGTACGACCGCGACGCGGATGCAGCGGCATTGATCTGCTCTACCAGAGCGCCTATCGCATTGATGGTGGCTTCCAGTTCCCGCTGGCGCGATGCCAGGGCGTTCTCGTTGAGGTTTTGCCGCAGGTGCGTGACGTCCTGGTTGAGCTGGGCCAGCACCGGATTCACCTGCCCCGTAGTCTGGCGCAGCACCTGAATGAGGCTCGCATAGCGCTGCCAGCTCGCCTCCAGTTTGGCCTTGTTCTCGGCCTTGAGCACCGGGTCGGTATACACCTCGATTTCGATTTGCCACTGCTGGAAAATCGTGTTCGCCGCGGCGTCAACGGCATCGACAGAACTGCCCATCGTCACGGCCGCATCTATGGAGGCGTTGTAGTCGGTGACTGTGGCGTCATACAGCGTTTGCAGGCCCTGGTTTCCGGGATTGGCCCACCGGGACAACTGCTGGGCGGTCGACTGGAACTGCGCTGCCGCCGCTTCCTGGGCCTGCAGCGACTGGGCCACCCGGTCCAGCAGCGGCCCCATGGCAGGGTAGCCTGCAGGTGCCGACGCACCGGGCGTCGCAGACTGGCAGGCCACCAGCAGCAACGACAACAGCGGCAGTATCCAAAAGCGCATAACACATTCCCCTGGCGGGCGCGGTGCCCTGTTTACGTTGGTGCATTGTAATTGGCTGCGACGAATAAAACAGTATCCGGGAACGGGAATACGGGGCCGATTTTGGCTAGTGCCAACGCCCGGGCAGGGCTATATTGCGCCCATGATCAACGAGCTTGCCAAGACTGCACCGGGATCGGGTCTCGATCCCGACATCTGCCGCAGGGCCCGGCTGTCCCGGGATGCCCGGTTCGACGGCACGTTTTACCTCGGGGTGCGTACTACCGGGATCTATTGCCGACCGATCTGCCCGGCCCGGGCCCCCGCTGAGAAAAATGTCCGCTACTTTGCGAGTGCGGCACTGGCGGCCCAGGCCGGATTCCGGCCCTGCCTGCGCTGCCGTCCCGAGTCGGCCCCCGACAGCCCGGCCTGGCAAGGCACGTCCACAACATTGCAGCGCGCGCTGCGGCTCATCGGCCAGGGCGCCCTCAACAACGGCTCCCTGGCTGACCTGGCGCTGCGACTGGGCATCGGCGAGCGCTACCTGCGCAAGCTCTTCCAGCGCGAACTGGGCGTCTCGCCGCAGGCGCTGGCGCTCAACCACCGCCTGCTGTTCGCCAGGAAGTTACTGGCGGAGACATCACTGCCGGTAACCGAGGTGGCTTTTGCCGCCGGGTTCGGCAGCGTGCGACGCTTTAACAGCGCGGTGCGACAGCAGTTCCGGCAGACGCCGGGCGCATTGCGCCGCGGTAAAGCGCCGGGCGCCGGGGCCTGCATCAAACTGGAGTTACAGTACCGTCCGCCCTACGACTGGGAGGGCGTGGCGGATTTTTTGGGCCGCCACGCCGTCGCCGGGCTCGAAACGGCCACCGCCTGCAGCTACCGGCGCAATATCAGGACGGGTGGCGCTTCCGGCTCCTTCATCGTCCGTCCGCTGGCGGGCAAACACGCCCTGCAACTGGAACTGCAGCTGGCGGATCACAGCCAGCTGATGCCCGTGGTGGCCCGGGTCCGGCGCATGTTCGACCTCGACGCCAACCCGGCGGCGATCCAGGCGGTGCTGGGACGGGACCGGCGACTCGCGCCACTGCTGCTTCGCTATCCCGGCACTCGCTGTCCCGGGCACTGGTCTCTCTTTGAAGCCGCGGTGCGCGCCATCGCGGGCCAGCAGATCAGCCTCGGGGCGGCGCGCGGCGTGCTCGGGCGCCTGGCAGCAGGTGCGGGCGGCGCGGGGGAGCACCTGCTGTTCCCGGACGCCGCCACGCTCGCCGCCCTGGCGGACGGGCACTTTCCCATGCCCGGCCGACGCCGGGAAACGCTGCGCGCCCTGTGCCGGTCCTGCCGCGGCCACGACGACGAACTGGATATCGATACCTTCTGCGGCCTGAAGGGCGTGGGGCCGTGGACCGTGGCAATGGCGGCCATGCGCGGGGGCGGCCAGACGGATTACTTCCCGCCGCGGGACCTCGGCCTGGAAAAGGCCTGGGCCAACCTGCCCGGACCTGCCGCCAGCCTGACGGAACAATCGGCGCACTGGCGACCCTGGCGTGGTTACGCCGCCAACCTGCTCTGGAGGAGCCTCAGCCCATGAACTTTCGCTACCTCGATACTCCCCTGGGTACGCTGCGCCTGGTGTCCGAAGAGGGTTGCCTGACCCGGATCGAATTCCCGCGCCAGCACGGCGAGGAGGGAACCGCGGCGCCGGACGACGGGGTACTGGCCGCCTGCGCCGCGCAGTTGCGCGAGTACTTCGCCGGCAGACGCCGCCATTTTGACCTGCCGCTGGCGGCGCGCGGCACACACTTCCAGCGCTCCGTGTGGGCGGCACTGGCTAACATCCCCTACGGCGAACTGCGCAGCTACCGGGATGTGGCCCGGTCGATCGGCAACCCGGCTGCCGTGCGCGCGGTGGGAGCGGCCAATGGCCGCAACCCATTGCCCATCGTGGTGCCCTGCCATCGGGTGATCGGCAGTAACGGCGCCCTGACCGGATTCGCGGGCGGTCTGGAAGCCAAACTACTGTTGCTGCAGTTGGAGGGGGCGTTGGACAAGCGGCTGGCGCTGGCACACCGCAGGTGATGCCGGCGTGACCTCAGGCGTTGAGGTCGGGGATCATCTCGTCCTTCAGTCGCGCAATGGCGTCTTTCAGGCGTAGCTTCTCTTTCTTCAGGCGCTGCAAGAGGATCTGGTTCTGGTACGGGTAACTGTGCAATTCCTCGATTTTCCGGTCCAGCTCCCGGTGTTTCGTCTGCAAATTCAACAAGCGCATGGCGGGCGTCATCAATTCGTTGGCCGCCTCTTCGCCGTTGTGGGTGCCGTTTTCAGGTGGCTCGTTCATCGCGCTGTCAGTGCTACCGCTTTTGTTATCTAAACCAGCGGCAACTCTATACCCTCCGGGAATGCCGACACAAGCCTGCCAATCCGCCCCGGCAGCTCTGCTACGCCAGTTGTGCCAGCAATAACTGGCGCCACAAAGGATGGCCGCCGTCGGCAATGGCGTAGAAAGGCGGGCTGTAGAGTGAATCACGGCAGTTGTAGCGCAGCGGTTTGCCATCGAGCCCGAGCAGGCACCCGCCGGCGGCCTCCAATACGGCCTGTCCGGCTGCCGTGTCCCACTCGCAGCAGGGCGAAAATCGCGGGTAGAAGTCCCCTTCCCCGCTGGCCATACGGCAAAATTTCAGGGCGCTGCCCATATTGCTGCGGGACACGGGCTCCCAGTGTCCAGCCAGCCAGTCCAGGCAGGCTTGCAATTGTGCGCCGCGATGGCGCCGACTGGCCAGCACCACCAGGGCCCGGCCGGATTCCAGGCGGCGGGTGGCCAGTGCACTGACTGACCAATTTCCCGCCCCGGCATCGGCATAGCGGTGCGCCACCGCCCCGGGTATCCCGACGTAGGCCACCCGTTCAAGGGGCAGGTACAGCACGCCGAGCACCGGTCTGTGGTCGTCGATCAGGGCGATATTGAAGGTAAATTCCCCGGTCCTGGCGAGAAACTCCCTGGTGCCGTCCAGTGGGTCGACCAGCCAGTAGCGGCGCCACTGGCGGCGTTGTGCCACATCCGCCGGCGCGGACTCCTCCGACAACACGGGGACCGCCGCGTCGAGTGCCAGCAAACCGGCGTGGAGCAGGTGGTGGGAAGCGAGGTCAGCGCGGGTCAACGGGGAGTCGTCGCCCTTGGCTTCGAAGTCGCCCGCTGCCGGGGCGAGGTAATGCGCGCAAATCGCCTCACCCGCCGCCCGGCAAAGGGATAGTAGCGGCAGTACCCGCTCCTGCAATACCGGTGTCTTGCTCTCGTCAGCCATGGGCACCAATATAACACCGGCGGTGCAGCGCACCGGCAAAACCTGCCGTCGCGCGGGAAACAAGGCATAATCGCTCCACCACTATTGCCTCGCCGTGCCAGGCGAGGTCCGGGAATGATGCATGGTTGACTGGGACGCTATCGATACCGTTTTACTGGACATGGACGGCACACTGCTCGACCTGCACTTTGATAATTACTTCTGGACGGAGCACCTGCCGCGCCTGTACGCGGCCCGACACCAAATCTCCGAAGCGGAATCCAGCGCTCGCCTGCACGGTGAATTCAGTGCCGAGGTCGGCACCCTGCAATGGTATTGCCTGGATCACTGGTCGCAGCGACTGGGCATGGACATTCCCGCACTGAAAAGGGAAATGCAACACATGATCAGCGTCAGGCCCTTCGTTATCGAGTTCCTCACCCGATTACACCAAAGCCGCCGGGATGTGGTTATGGTCACCAACGCCCATCCCACGACGCTGGAGATCAAGATGGAGAACGTCGACCTCACCCACTGGTTTAGTCGCGTCGTCGTTTCCCACGACCTGCAGGCCCCCAAGGAAGAACAGCAGTTCTGGCACGGACTGCAGGCGCTGCATCCGTTTGATCCGTCCCGCACCCTGCTCATCGATGACACCGAGCGGGTATTGGCCAGCGCCCAGCAATACGGTATTGCCCACCTGCTCACCCTGCTGCAACCGGACAGTAAGCGCCAGAAGCGGATAGACACCCGGTTTCCGGGCATCCACCATTTCGATGAAATCATGCCCGGAGATACCCCGCCGTGAGCGACGCGAGGGCACAGCCCGAGAAGGTTCGCCTGGACAAGTGGCTGTGGGCAGCGCGCTTTTTCAAAACCCGCAGCCTTGCCAAAGCGGCGATCGAGGGCGGCAAGGTCCACCTCGACCACCAGCGCGTCAAGGTCTCAAAGGAAATCGCGGTAGGCGACATCCTGCAGATACGCCAGGGCTGGGATGAGCGGGTCGTGCTGGTAAGGCAACTCAGCGACCAGCGGCGGGGAGCACCCGAAGCACAGTTACTCTACGAGGAAACAGCCGAGAGCGTTGCCCGGCGCGCAGCACAGGCTCACGCGCGCAAAGCGGCGGGGGGCATGATTGAGCGACCTGCCCAACGGCCCACCAAGCAACAACGGCGCCAGATTCACCGTTTCAAGGACTTCCAGGAATAGCCTGGTGGACCGCCGGCGTTACTCCACGGCGATGGCATTGCGCCCGGCGGCCTTGGCGCTGTAGAGGGCCTTGTCCGCCAGCTTGATCAGGTCCATGGGCTGGTGTTCCCCATCCGGGCGCACGGTGATAACACCCTGGCTGATGGTGATATATTCTGCGACCGTCGACGCCGCGTGGGGAATGCGCTCCTGGGCGATCATTTCCTGCAGTCGCAGGGCGGTGCGCAGGGCAGCGGGCGCCGACGCCCCGGGCAGCAACAGGATAAACTCCTCGCCGCCGAAGCGTGCGACCAGTTCGCCGGCCCTGGAGGAAGCGCGCTGCATGATGTCGGCGAGTTTTTGCAGCACTTCATCACCGGCAGGATGACCGTAACGGTCGTTGTAGTCCTTGAAGAAGTCCACGTCCAGCATGATTACCGAGAGTTCCACCCCGGCGCGACGAGCGCGGTTGATCTCCTCCTTGAGTACGCTGTTGACCAGGCGCCTGTTACCGAGCCCGGTCAATTCGTCTACGTTGGCCAGGTCCGTGAGCTGGCGTCGCGCATCGCGCAGCTGGCGATTGCGATCGCGCAACGAGATCGTCAGGTCACCCAATTCCTGCGCTATGTGCTCGCGCTCCCAGGCGAGAGAAATCATGTTGCGGAACGACTGGTAGGTCTGGTTGCAGACATACATCAACAGTGCGCAGAAGGCCAGCAGCGATACGCCGATGAGCAGGTTGTAGGGCTGTTCCCAGTAATGGGCCACACTCCACCACGCGATCGGCCAGAGGCAAGTGAACACGTAGACGAGATAATACTCTCGCACCACCACCGAGAAGCCGAGCGAGAACGCCGTGATCATCACGATGAGCAGCAAAAACACGTATTGCATCGTGGTCGAGACGTACTGCGCTGCGAAGATATAGACGGCGGACCAAATGGTACCGGTGAGGAACGCGCCGACAATGAGCTGCCAATATACGCGCCGGGGGTGAGTTTGGTAGCGACGTTCCACGAGGGCATTACTCATCATCAGGGAACGTATGAGCAACAGAATCAGAAAGGCCGCCGCAAACAATAACAGGGTCGTCACAGGCATAAAGGGCCAGAACAGCAAGGCGGTGGCGATCGCACCGATGAGGTGCAGGGTGATGGTCGCGCGTCGCCCGTTCTGCATCAGCATTTCCAGCTGCGCAGCGAGCAGGTCCTCCCGAGGAATATGGCGTTGGTAGATCATGTGGAAATCCTACACCCGCTGCGGTGCGGATAGACGCTTTGCCGTCCAAGCTGAGAACGGGTTCACAGCACGGCATCAGCGCGCGTTGTCAGCGTCGGGCATTTCAACCAAACTGGAACTCGCCAATTACAACCGGGTCCGGAGCATGTACTCCTGGAAAGCCATTCGCACAGTCTGCTCTGTACTGCTCCTGGTGCCCATCGTGCACCTGGCGTACCTGTTGTCGAGGGACACCCTCGAAACCCTTAACAATTCACCCGAGGCATGGGCGCGGGAAATCAATGCCTACGCGGCGCAGGATGCCCGCACACCGCTGCCCGAAAACCCGATAGTGGTGGTCGGCGGACGCCGAGTGATATTGTGGAACGACCTCGAGGAGGAGCTGGCGCCAAGGCCGGTGCTGATGCGGGGCGTAGGCGACGCCATCGTCGAGGACATTACCTTCAATTACGACCGGTTGATTGGTTTTTACCGACCGGACACCGTGGTACTGCTGCCGGGCGACAGCGAGTTTTCGATCCGCGACAGCAAATCGGCCACCGACCTTGCGGGTGCGATACGGAAACTGGCCGCGGTGGATGCGTCCTACGGCGTCAGCAGGCATTTCTACGTCTTCGCGCCGCTGAAAACGATTCTGCGCCCGGGGGACTACCCGACGATAGACCAGGCCACCCAATTGCTGCGCGACTGGGCTTCTCGGGACGAGCGGGTCGTGATCCTCGACGCCAACCCCCTGCTATCCGATCCCGAAGGCAATCCTAGGGGCATTTATTTCCGCGGTGACGGGGTCAATCTCAACGAGCACGGCTACCTGCGCCTGTCCGTATTGCTGCAAACGCAGCTCGAAGCCGACGCCCATGGCCGCCAGGACCAAACTTCCAGCCGCTGAAGGCTACTTTTCAGCCAAGATGCGCTAGAATCGCGCCCATGTTGTCGGAAATCCCTGCTTCACTACCGCACACCCCGCTACTGGACAGAGTTGATCAGGGCGCCCCCCTGCACACGCTGAATATGCAGGAACTGGTGCAATTGACGGAGGAATTGCGGGCCTTTCTGTTGTACAGCGTGGGCCAAACCGGCGGTCATTTCGGCGCCGGGCTCGGAGTAGTGGAGCTCACGGTCGCCCTGCACTATATCTACAATACGCCGCACGACCGCATCGTCTGGGACGTCGGTCACCAGACCTATCCCCACAAGATCCTGACGGGTCGCATGCGGAACATGCACAGTATGCGCCAGACCGGCGGACTGGCGGGATTCCCCAAGCGCACCGAGAGCGCCTACGACACCTTTGGCGTGGGCCACTCCTCGACCAGCATCTCCGCTGCCATGGGCATGGCGCTGGCTGCGAGGCAACAGGGCATCAATCGCAAGGTGGTGGCCGTCATCGGGGACGGCGCCATCACCGGTGGCATGGCCATCGAGGCGCTTGCCCACGCCGGCCACGAACGGCCGAACATGCTGGTGATACTCAACGACAACCAGATGTCCATTGGTCACAACAAGGGCGGGTTGGCGTCCTATTTTGCCAAGATCTGGGCCAGCAAGTTTTACATCGCCATGCGCGAGGGCTCCAAGCGCGTACTGGAAAAAATCCGCCCCGCCTGGGAACTGGCCAAACGCACGGAAGAGCACATGAAGGGTATGGTCGCACCCGGCACCCTGTTTGAAGAACTGGGCTTTCACTACATCGGCCCGCTCGATGGCCACGACCTGCCGGGCCTGATCCATACCCTGGAGAACATGAAAGACCTCGAGGGACCACAGTTCCTGCACATCCGGACCATGAAGGGTAAGGGCTTCGGGCCCGCCGAGCGGGACCCGGTCGGCTACCACGCCATCAACAAGATCGAGGCGACGCCCAAGGGACCACAACCGGCGATTACCTCGGTCAAGCCCCCCGGACCCAAGTACCAGGACATTTTTGGGAGCTGGCTTTGCGATATGGCGCAACGGGACAATCGTCTCGTTGGCATCACGCCCGCCATGTGCGAGGGATCCGGGATGGTCGAGTTCGCCAAACGATTCCCCAGGCGCTACTACGATGTCGCGATCGCCGAGCAGCACGCACTGACCCTGGCCGCTGGCATGGCGTGTGACGGACTCAAGCCCGTGGTGGCTATTTATTCAACTTTTCTGCAACGGGGCTATGACCAGTTGATTCACGATATCGCCCTGCAAAATCTCGACGTCACCTTCGGCATCGACCGCGCGGGACTGGTAGGACAGGACGGTCCGACACACCACGGCGCATTTGACCTGAGTTACCTGCGTTGCATTCCCAACATGGTTATCGGTGCGCCCTCCGACGAAAATGAGTGTCGCCAGATGTTGTATACCGCTTACCTGTATCCGGGCCCGGCAGCGATTCGCTATCCCCGCGGCACCGGACCGGGAGCAGTCATTGCACAGGGCATGGAGCAACTGCCCATCGGCAAGGCTGTGCAGGTGCGCAGCGGAGAGCAGGTGGCCATTCTCAATTTTGGTACGCTGCTGCCCGCAGCCATGACCGCCGCCAGGCAGTTGAATGCCACGGTGCTGGATATGCGCTGGGTGAAACCCCTGGATGAGGCAGCCGTCATCGCGGCGGCACAACGCCACGCTGTGCTGGTCACCCTCGAGGAAAATGCGGTGGCAGGCGGCGCCGGCGCGGCGGTCAACGAATTCCTGGCCGCACAGGGCCATGCCCTCACCGTGATCAACCTGGGCATACCCGATACCTTCGTCGAACACGGTACGCATGCGGACCAACTGGCCTGGATCGGGCTGGATGCGGACAGCATCCTGCGTCGTATCAGTGCCGCATTACCCAGCTTGCCTGCCCTTCCGACTCAAGATTACACCGCTGCGGAATTGCGCCGGCCTATCGAATTGCCCCGTTGATCTGCGTGATAGACTCGTTCCGGAAGCGCAGGCTCGGTTCCCGCATGTAAGGCAAAAATGATTCGCGACTACCAGTACAATTACTCAGAGTTGAAGCCCTCAGTCTTCAACAGCGACAAGCGCATCAGGAAAGCGGAAACCATCGTGCGAGTCTGCCAGGATTTCGTTGGTAAGGGCGAATTGTCGCAACTGCACCTTCTGGATGTTGGCAGCTCCACCGGCATCATCGACAATCACCTGGCCAATTATTTCGGTCACGTAACCGGGATTGATATCGATGCTCCCGCCATGGATCACGCTCGCAAGACGTTTTGCCGGGAAAACCTCAGCTTCCGGCAGGGCGACGCCATGCAGCTGGAGGCGGCAAACGACAGTTTCGATGTGGTCGTCTGTACACAGATATACGAGCATGTGCCGGATGCGTCACGCATGTTCGGGGAAATATTCCGCGTATTGAAACCGGGAGGTTTCTGCTACTTTTCCGGGAATAATCGCGTGATGCTGATGGAGCCCCACTACAATCTGCCTTTGTTATCGCTGCTCCCCCGGCCCCTTGCCCACCGCTACGTACGAATGACGGGCAAAGGCGACCACTACCACGAGCTGCACTTCACCTACTGGGAGCTCAAGCGCCTGTGCAGCAAGTTCCAGATCGTCAACTACTCGGCCCGGGTTGTAGCAGAGCCCGAGAAGTTTGGAATCGGCTACATGCTGAAAAAAGGCTCTGCAAAATGGTGGGCAGCGAGGACAGTTGCAACCTGGTTGCCCTGGGCGTCGCCGGCCATGTGGATTCTGCACAAGCCGGCCCTGGACCGCGTCTGAGTCGTGTCGCACAGGATTGACTCACCCTAAATCATGAAAATCCTGGTTCTCACCTCCACCTATTCGCGCCGGGAAAACGACACGGAACCCAAGTTTGTGGACAACCTGTGCCACTACCTGTCGCTCAACAACGAGGTGCACGTCGTCGCACCCCATGCCCCCGGCATACCGACCAGGGAGAGCATGAACGGTATTCCGGTATTTCGCTTTCGTTACTGTTTTGAAAACTGGCAGACCCTTGCCTATGATGGCGGCATACTTCCCAGCCTCAAGCAAAATCCGCTCCGCGCACTCCTGATACCCCTGTTCCTCTTCAGCGAGTGCCTGCTCACGGTCAAGCTGATGCGCGAACATCACTATGATGTCATCCACGCGCACTGGATCATCCCCCAGGGACTGGTGGCAGTGCTGGCCAGAGCGTTTGCGCCAGCGCGCCCTGCCGTGGTGGTTACCTCCCATGGCGGCGATTTGTTCGCCCTGCGGGGGGCACTGCTTGCCAGGTTGAAACGGTGGATTATCGCGCGCGCAGAACAACTGACAGTCGTAAGCAGTGCAATGAAGTCCAGGGCCGCAGCGCTGCGGCTGGCGGAAGTGGACCATATTTGCGTTATACCGATGGGCATGGATTCCCGGGAACTGTTTTGCCCACCCGCCTCCGCTGCGCCACGCACCGGGCTGCTCTTTATCGGCAGGCTGGTTGAAAAAAAGGGTGTGGAGTATCTGTTGGCGGCCATGCCACAGGTGTTGCAACAGCACCCGCAGCTGCGACTGACCATTGTCGGTGACGGTCCGCTGAGGAATTCACTGGTACAACAGTGCGCAACTCTGGGCATCGCCGGGCAAGTGCGCTTCACCGGTTCAATCGCCAACCGGCAGGTTCCGGATTACCTGCGGGCAGCGGCCATTACCGTGTTCCCGTCCGTCGTCACCAGCAGCGGGGATCAGGAAGGAACGCCAGTGGCCATCATGGAGGCACTGGCCTGTGCGTGCCCCACGATTGTCTCGGACTATCCGGGAGTGAGGGACATCATCAACGAAGGAGAAAACGGCCTTATCGTGGAACAAAAATCACCCGCAAGCCTGTCGAGGGCGATCACCACCCTGCTGGAGGACGCACAACTGAGAGAGCGGCTCGGGAACGCGGCCCGGGAGAGCGTGCAACGCGACTACGACTGGCTGGTCATCAGCGCCCGGTTCCTGGCCCTGTTCCAGTCGATTACAAAGGTCTCATCGCAGGCCAAACGATGAATGCACTGCCCGGATGAAAATTGACAAACGCAGTCCCCGGCACTGGTTACTGTTGCTGCAACAGGGCGCCTATACACTGCTGGCAATCGCTGCGCGCTACGTTTCCCGCAGGCCGGCAAAGCCGGTCGTAGTACTCTACGGCCACCAGCTTTCTGGCAACCTGCGGGCACTGTACGCAGAATGGCAACGGGGTTTCCGCGATACATTCGACTGCTATTTTCTTTCCCTCGACCCTGTGTACAGCCGCCAACTGCGCGCGGAGGGTGTACCGGTTTTACAGTGTAACCGGTTGCCGGATATGCTGTTCCTCGGCCGTTGTGACGCCGTTGTTACCGACCACGGCCTGCACGCGATGAGCCTGTTCATCCCGCTTACAAATATTCTTTATCGACGTGTGGCATGGTATTCCGTTCAAGGTGCTTTATTCCGGATGACTTCCGGGTACAACAGCGCTAGACGAAATATGGGTATCATCGCCCCTGTTGAAGGATGTCTACCAGAACAAATTCGGCTTTGCCTCGACAAGGTAAGGAGCCTCGGCTACGCGCGCGCGGACAAACTGTTTCTGCAGGAACCCGCTGACCCCGTATTGCGGCAGCAATTGTCCATACCGGCCGGTGAACGGATCGTACTGTATGCTCCTACCTGGCAGCAGGACGACAGGGGCCGGGCGCTGCTTCGGGGAACATGAGGAGACGTTCATTTCCAGGCTGAGTGACATCTGCAGCCGCCACGGGGCAATACTGGTTATTCGCAGCCACCTCAATGCCAGCATCGGCGCCAGGAACCTGGCTAACGTGCGCTACTGCTCGATGAAAGATTTCCTGGACACCGAAGGTGTGCTGCAGCACACGGACGTCCTGATCTGCGACTGGTCCTCGATCGCATTTGACTACCTGGCACTCAAACGGCCGACGATTTTCCTGGAGGTTGAACCGCCGTTCAAAATGGGTTCTCGCTGGGCCCTGAATACCGTTTTGGGACGGTAGTTACCGACATGGAATCAATCTGCACAAGTTTAAACAGCATTTTGCAGGCCCCGGAACTGTACAATTCCCGGCACGCAGCGATGTACCAGCAGGTAACGGAGGCCGTTTACGGTGACAATACCGACGGAAAGTCGCCCAGCGGCAATTATCCAGACTGGCAAGTCTTGTTTCAGACCGAACGCAACAAAGTTCACGTTCGACCAAAAACCTTTAGAAACGGATTTTTCTATTACCTCTGTCGTGGAAATAGCAGGCGTCCTGGGAAGGTATACCACTTTTACAGTGATGTGAGAAAACATCGAACTTTCCAGCCCAGTCATCCCCCATCACCAGAATATCGGCAGCATTTTCCAGCAAATACTGTTCCTTTAGTTCGAGTGACTCCTCGAAAAAATGTGCCATCGACACACTTCAATGACGCAACTATTTCAATGCGTTCATGCTGATCATAGACAGGTGGCCTTCCCTTCTTCGCTACATTCAGGTGGTCTGTAGATACACCCACAATCAACCGATCACCCAGCGATCTTGCCCGGTTGAGCAGGCGCAGGTGCCCCACGTGAAATACGTCGAAAGTGCCAAATGTAATGACTGTCTGTTTTGCTGGCACGCTGCCTTCCTCCTGGCTGATCTTGCTGCGGGTTGCTCACGGACGGCGAGCGGCCCCCGTTGAAAACCGGTCGGTCCCATATTACTCCGTGAGGAGCTTCTCGATTTCCTGTCGATATCTTAGCCGCGCTGAGCCCTGGTAATCGAGCATTCGCTTGACAATATCGGCGTTCTGACCGGGAACAAATTGATAGCGCACCATGGAGCGCCTGCTCCAGATCCGCGTCTTGCGACAGTTTTTGGCAGCGTTTAGCCAGTAAATCAAAGGATGATCCCTCCACATACTGGGAGTCATGTACATCGGCCAGTATCACCGGATGGCCAGCCAACAGGTGATAGAGGGTGAGCGATGAATGGTCACAAATTGCGACATCGGCGGAGACTATGCACCGATCCCAGTCAAGGCCGGGATTTACCCGGGCGCCCGCTCGCTGGAAACGATCCAGGATGGTGGCGCGTCGATCCCCTCCGGCAAATGCCAAATCGTCAAACCTGGGGTGAATCGACACAACAAAATCATATTTCCCGTGGAGCAATCTCACCTGGTCCAACAGCCATTCGCCGCAAATCGCATACAGGGAACCGGGTCCCCAGGTTGAAATTATATGGACTGTTCTGCGACCAGGAGCCAGCGTCGAAACGGCAGGTTGTTTGCGAGCATACTCGCGCATGTATTCCATGAACATGTCCGCCCTGATGAAACCAACCACTGACACCCGTCCCCGCAGGGCGGGAGTGGTCCGGCAGGCGAATTCCTGTTCCCAATAGCTGGACGCGAACATACTGTGGTAATAAGGCCGGCCAAAGGGTCGAATTGTTTTACAACTGCCGTACACCCCATCCTCTGACTTATCGTTGTTTATCTTCCCGGAGTGCAGCCCGTGGTTGACATAGAGCTTCTTCAACCACGGCGCAAAACAGATACCCAAACCATAGGGATGATTGGTGAATACTATCAAGTCCCAATCCTGAAACAGCGCGATCATTATGTGTACCGATGTCACGCCCAGCATGGATTCAGCCTGCATCCCATCAAAGCCCCGGGCCGGGAATCGATCGACCGAAGTAAACTGGTGGACACCCTCGCAACTGTCCAATACTTCCTTTATACACAACATATAGTCTGCAGCAACTTCGTTTCGGGCCACCAGCAACACCCGTTTTTCACGGGAAGATATGGCCCTTAAAAGGCGGTGTGCGCAGGCGAACGGCCAGAAGATAGCCGCGCAGGCATAAGGCAGGACTGCGCCTATGGCTGCATCGGCTATTGCGCCGAGTCTAGTCAACCGCTTTTACCGACAGATTGCGAAACGAGGCCTTTATCGAATTGTACCGCTCCATACCCAGGGCCGCCTTCAGCGCGGCAGACGAAATCACCGCGATTTTGGATTTGAGTGGCGCTTCCTTATGCAGGACCTGGATGCACAACTTTGCACATTGCAGCAGGGCGCGCCTTCTCAACAACCTGTTGATCTTGTGCAAATCCTCTGCCAATACATACCTGCCCAGTTCCTCGGATAACGACTCCCACCTCCGTCGCAAGAGCGCTTCCTGTCCTGCCTCCAACTCGTCCGGTTCGCCCATTGCTCTTGTTTGCGCCAACTCCCTCGCCACCTGCAGGCTGGCCTTTTGTTTCAATATATTCGTTGATTGCGTTATTGACGACGGAGAGAAGCGGTAGAAATACAGCGGGTCCGCGATGTTAATGTAATCGTGCTTTTCGACGAGGCGCAGCAACCAATCGATATCTTCAGCACCGGAAGAGAAGAACTCCCGGTAGCCGCCAACTGTCGTGAGGACTTTTCTGGAAAAAAGTATGCTCGCGTAACACGCGCTTGGACGTCCCTCAAGCATACATCGGCGTACTTCCTGCGACGTCACTGGATAGATAACCCGTTCCAGCAATTTTCCCCGAAGATCGGTGTAATAGATGCCTGTTCCGCAGGCGTCCTTCTGCCCAGCTATAACGGCCTGCAGCTGCAAGGCGACCCTGTCCGGCGCCGACCAGTCATCCGCATCCTGGAAACAGAGATACTCACCCGTCGCCAGGCCCAGCAGGCGGTTGACCGTCCTGAGATATCCAAGGTTTTTCTCGTTATGACATGCCTTGATGCGCGCGTCCCTGAAAGAATCTATGACCATCCTCGTTTGGTCAGTTGAACCGTCATCCGCGACGAGAATTTCCAGATTCGCGTGAGTCTGCTCAAGAACAGACCGGAGCGCTTCTCCTACCAGCTCCTGGCAGTTGTAAGCGGGGATAACCACACTTACCATTATCTCATGCATTATTCTGATAATACCCTGAGGTGTCTCCACGTATTTTGATAATACGCTTGACCAAAAACGGAAGCGCTTTTTACGGGCTCATCGCTGAAATAGTCAACGTCAATAATATTCCGTATCAGGTTGCCGAGCTTTTCATAGGTCAGGTTCGTGAAATACGAATCTCCCAGGTAGGTCACAGTTTTCCCAATATTTTCGCTCAGACCAACAGTCGAGTTTATGGTGACGACATGCTCCGCCCGATTGAGCAGTGCAAAGGTATTGGTCCTGACAATTTTAAACTTGAGCTTGTTTTTCAACTCGAATACCGAATCCATAACAGGGCCATAGGGCTCGGCCGGGTGAGGACGGACATACAGCGCACAGCCCATATTCCGGGCCAGTTCGGCAGCGTAGGTAATGGCCTCGATATTTCCTGGGTGTTTACGACTATTCATAACCAGTTGGGTATCGTTGCTTACCTGCATCGGGTACAGGATAAAGGGCGCGGCCAGCGTCGGTGCATCATACACTGGCAACGTTCGCCTTCGCGTCAGCCTGGCCTGGACCTCACCGAACAGCGTCAAGCCTTTCCAGGCGGGGCCGCCAGGACGTTATATCCGAGCCAATCCACCAGATAAGGCTGTTCGTTGCCTTTCCGTCCCTTGACTGCGGTATGGTATGGACACGCGATTTGTAATCAAGATACGCCGCCTTCCAATCCTCGAAAGCGCCTGCAGTGGCGGGGAATTTATCAAGTAACCGTATATCCCTATGCAGCGACGATTTCGCATTTACACCCTCTGATCCACAAATATCTTCCCGGAATATTGGCGATCTCGAAAGTAAAGGACCGGCAATTCACGTGTTTCACAGAACTCGGCTATTGCGACCTCCGGAGTCTTCGCCCCGCTCCCAGATAAAACAGGCATACAGGTTTTCCCTGTTGGTGAATGGCGCCTTGCAGATTTTCGCCAACACTGTCGTACAGCCTGTTAATTTGTGTGACGTCCAGTTGCCCTGATTTGAAATCATAACTTTCCGTGACGCGCCCCTTGACCTCTGCTTCCAGCGCGGTGTCTGGTCAGGTAGATGTGCTGCCCTTTCCGTCTGCCTGTTAGATACAGCGAGACAATTTATTGGTGTAGAAATATGCATCTGATACCGAGCCCTGACAGCGCTCCGGCAAGTCGGGAAAAGAAACTTAACCGGCCCGGACAGTCAATAAAGGCCAGGATGGTAGCATCACCCCCTCGCTGCGGTTCGAACGCCCGTTTCGGGTCGCATGCCATTATTGCGTTCCGCCTGCGCAATGTAATTCCGCCAAAGGGGAGCTTTATTGATACCCAAAGCCGCTTGCGCACCGTGATCACCAGCGCGATGTTCCACATACACAGCGACGCCGCAGAGGCAAATAGCAGCACCAACCTGATTGTGGAGGCACCAATAGTACGCAGAGTATGACGTTTGCCAGCAATGACACCCCAGCGCCCGCACAGTGTCACCCTCCATACCCGTCATACTCCAAAACAGCGCGGCCGAACCACATGCCGTGTTGACCAACTGCCCACGCAAAGAATGATCAGCACACTATAGGCGCTATATACTGTTGACCGAACAGCAGGCCAAGGATAGGGTGCCCGAAGAGAATAAATACCAACGAGACGACCACGGCTACCGCGAACATTATTCGCGTCCCTGTCGTCACCATTACCTGCAGTTCTTTCATGTCCTTGGACTGGTAGGTTCGAGCAATGGATGGGCCCAGCCTGGCATTGACCACCCCAATCCGAACATCGCCAGCGCAGCACCCGCTCCGCGATACGATAAAGCCCCGGTGACTCGGTCGAACCAAGCGACCCCAGAACCAGAATCGGCACCTGCGCCAGCGCCATTGCAGGCGGCAAAAGCGAACAACGGGTCCCGCCGACCTGCACCACTGCCCCACCATGAACTCGGACCGTGCAAGGAAGACGTTAGCCGGCGCAACCTTTACCTGAATCAACATGCCGACCACCAGGCAAAATGCGATAACGGCAAGATACATTTGTATGGTCGAAGCCGCCGTCAAGGTAACCCCCATCACCACGGCATACCCTACCAGTACCAGCATGCCAATCGGCTTGAGCAATTCAGACATTTCTGCCACGACGACCCGACGAAAGCCGCGCACGGCGGCTGACCTGATTGAGCGAGCGCCAGCAGCGGAATCAGCCAGATTGCCCATTCCAGGCCTGCATAGCGCGCCGAGTCAAGGTTGTTGCCGGTTGTTCGCATCCAGAAATAGAACAGCGCAATTATCAGGGTCGAGCCAGCGACCGCGTATAGATTGGCCAGCAGTAGCACCTCTGATCGCGCCCCAGCGCTGGATAACGCGGTTTTTTGCGGCTCTTTATCAATGAGGATTGAAGCCCGGAGACGACCGGTATCGCAAGAAAGGAGATCGTCGAGATTGCGAGCATCGCAGGCGCTGTACTCCTCAACCCCAGCGCCCTGGCAAGCACTATCCCCATAAAAAATCAGGACGCGATTTGCAAGTCGCGACGCCCCGATCCCCACGACACTATGGCATACCTGTACCGATTAGTCTGTCGAAAATGCGTGCTGGAGTCCTGTCCGGGAATGTATATCGTCAACGATTCTATGTTGCTGAATATCGCTTTCGAACAATTATTTTAGTGGTTTCTTTAACAGATCATTTCCCGAATAACCGGAATGTGAACTACGATAGGGTGAACTGCGCAAAACACACGCGTGCATTATCGCTCTTTCACAGACACATTTTCCCACTTCATCGAATAACCCAGCCTGGAAGTTGTTGCATAGGTGAGCGCCGCAATCTTGCTGGAATCGACGATGCCCCAATCGCCGGTATTTCGACAGGATTGCAAGTTCACCGGATCGCTCAGGCGGGTTCGACCGTGCCCTTTGAGTTGCTGCTGAATTGTAAGTGCGCGTTTTCCATCGAGGCAGATTGTTCAATACCCAGTTGCTCGCAAATCCTGCGACAAATATTGAACGGGGTCTGAGACATAATTCTCATAGTGAAATGATGGGTAGGCCCGATTCGGCAAGCGCTCCCATGCGTCGGTTGTAGAAAGCACAAAATAGTGTATCCAGGTCCTGGTCAGGAAAGAGGTCTGCAAGCTCCGAATCACCCGATTCCATCCATTGAGTCAACCTCATCCGATTGGTGCTCGTGTGGTTGGACCTTCGGCTTACCCGCTGCAGTAAACTCCTGAAATACTGCTTGTCCAGCCGGAACGAATCATAGTCGATAAGACTGGCATAGATGGATGCCGGATTCCCTGGCCAGGACAAAACCATTAAAGCTATGTTTGTGTTCATACTCCCTGCTTGATCAGCAGCACGCTCCCGGGCTTGTATCCAATTTCAACTTGCTCGTCACTGGTCAAACTTATCGTGTGTGGCCAGCGTGCCTTGAACCTTTCCTGTAGCTGGCTGGCCAGACTGTGGTCTTTATCAAAAAGCTCAGAGGCCACGGTAATCCCTGGGTGTACTGACAAGTCTCTAAGCAGCATTGTTTCACCAGACCCGGCCATACTGGTCATGTGAAACAACGGGATGTCTTCGGTCACATCAATCACCTTGATCAGGCAGGCTTCGGCGCTAGCCCGTCAATTGTACTCGTGAATATCCCTGTTAAAGCCTTCACAGGCGAACTCTGGCAAGAACGGCTTCAAACGGTCTATGTCACTGGAATCGAGATCCAGTTCAGGAACACGGATTGATCTCTTCACCAGAATTACACTGATGTTGTAGCCATATTTCTTGATGGCTACCTGACGACAACAGAACCCGGCCAAGACCAGGTGATAAAGGAGTATCCCGGCATTCCACAATGATAAATGTCCACCAACTATCTCATGTTTTAAAGGAGGCACTGTGATTGCGAGGACGCCATTTTTCCTTCAGGTCGCTATGCACCTTTCTCAGGAAGGTATGCGGGTCAAGTTGATGCTCCAGCACGTGGGAAGCCCATACCAGGTCAAATTGCCTGCCGAGAGAGCACTCCACGTAGTTCACTTTCTGCACACTGTCCCGTTCATCGCACTCATCAAAGTAGATCGACCTTCCCAGATCTATCGCACAGACCTGCTTGCCCGACTGCTCAAACGCGCGCTTGTGTTGACCTGACCCACTGCCAATATCAAGTACGGACTGGAATTCAGTGCTTCAATAAAATACCGCTTCCAGAGCCTCAAGGGCAAACAAAACCTGACGGCTTCCACCTCATTCCCGCGGCCCAATCGTCTGAGCTTCCTGAATAGTGCATTCACCACGGTCATCTCTCTGTCTTTTCCCTGTGCTACCCCGCCAGGCTATTCATGAACGATCTGCACATCTTTGCCCAGGCGCATTTAGCACATCGCATCGTCACCTCTATTACCGTAGTCGTCCTGCAACGCGATGACGTTTTTGACCATATCGAAATCCACTTGATATCGCAACTGAGCGCAACAGGACCCGGTTGTTGGAGCACCCCGGAAGCCCGGTTTCGCGCCTGATGGTATCGAGGTACCCAAGTGAAACATTTAGTTTCATGCCCACACTAAGTTATAATGATCTTGTTATCATTTCCCCACACCAACGACCCGCAGGGATCCTTCATGGCTGACTCAAAAAGAAAAACCAAGAGCGAAATTCCGAGCATCGAATCTACCATGAAATCCATCGAAAAACTTCTGGAAACGCTCGAAAACAGTGAAACGCCGCTGGATCAATCCCTGCTCGCTTTCGAGGAGGGCATTCACCTGATTCGCAGCGCGCAGAAGACACTGTCGGAGGCCGAACAGAAGGTGCGGTTGTTGTCGAGAAGGACGGTAAACCGGCGCTCGCGGAGTTTGATCTCGGCGAGGACAAGGAGTGACCACCACCTTTTCCGGCTACCTGGCCCACTGCCAGGGCAAGCAACTCGCTGCTCTTGAATCCTTGCAACCGCTGGTCGAAACAAGACCGACAGAACTGCTCGCGCCGCTGTTTGCCGCCGGCGACTACCCCTGGGACTGGGTGGCAAACGGATTCGTCCGACCCTCTGTTATGCCGCGGCGCGCGCCCTGGGCCTGCTGCAGGAGAGCAGCATCGACCCCCTGGCCAGCGCCCTGGAGATGATCCATACCTACTCGCTGATTCATGACGACCTGCCTGCGATGGACGACGACGATCCGCGGCGCGGCAAACCCACCCTGCACAAGATTTACGATGAGGCCACCGCGATACTCGTGGGGGATGGTTTGCAGGCCCGGGCATTTGAGTTGCTGGCGGAGTCACCCGGGTTCAGCGACGCGCAGAAAATCGCCATGATCAGGGTCCTCGCCGCAGCGGCCGGACTGCAGGGCATGGTGGGTGGGCAGTATATCGATATCCAGGCCGCCGATTCCGAGATGGACCTGCCGGCGTTACAGGCCATGCACTCACTGAAAACCGGGGCCCTGATCCGCGCCGCGCTGGCCCTGGGCGGTATCGCAGCTGGCGCCAGCGCGCAGCAGCTTGCCGCACTGGATGAGTACGGCTCCCATATCGGCCTCGCGTTCCAGGTGGTGGACGACATACTGGATGTGGAGGGCGACACCCGGACGCTGGGCAAGACACAGGGGAAGGATAGCGTGGCCAACAAACCGACCTACGTGAAACTGCTCGGACTGGACGGGGCGAAGGCCGAGGCGCGGCAGTTGCTGGACAGGGCGCTGCGCGCGCTGGAGAACTTCGGGGACTCAGCCGATATGCTGCGGGAACTTGCCCGCTACATCGTGGAACGCAATCACTGACCGGAGCGGCGCGCAGTGCGGCAGGCGAACCGCCCTAGCTCTCCCCCTCACTCATATGCCCCAGCTTGCCCACCTTGGTCTGCAGGTACTTCTCGTTGTGCGGGTTGCTGTGGGTGTGTAACGCAATACGCTCCATCACGCGCACACCCTGCTCCTCCAGCGCGGCCACCTTGCGCGGGTTATTGGTCATCAGGCGCACCGATCTGAGACCCAGGTGCGCGATCATTGGCGCAAGCATGCTGTAATCGCGCATGTCGGCGCCAAAGCCCAACTGCTCGTTGGCCTCCACCGTGTCCGCCCCCGCATCCTGTAGCTTGTAGGCCTTGATCTTGTTGAGCAGACCGATTCCCCGGCCTTCCTGCCGCAGGTAGAACAGGGCGCCCCTGCCCTCCCGGGCAATCGCCTCCAGCGCGGCCTTGAGCTGGTTGCCGCAATCGCAACGCAGGCTGAAAAGAGCATCGCCGGTGAGGCACTCCGAGTGCACGCGGGTCAGTACCGGTTCCCCATTGGACACATCGCCCATGGTCAGGACCACGTGCTCCTTGTTGAATTCGGTATCCTCGAAGCCGTGTATATCGAACTCGCCCCAAACCGTGGGCAGGCGGGAGGATTCTATGAAGCGTACTGACACCCTGGACATCCTGACGAAAAGGCCGGCTATTCTACCAGCTTTAGGCCGCCAGCGGCGAGGAATGGCTACTGGGCTCGGGACAGCGACAGGATGCCGTTGTGCTCCTGCAGCTTGACGTGCCGCAGGTAGGACATACCCAACAGGATGGTAATTGGGTACGCACCCTCCAGCACCAGTGCCGGGACGTTCTGCACCTGGATGCCGCCAACACTCACCGACTGCAAAGTGACTGCGTAGGCCATGGTCATCCCGCTGGCGGTTTCCACCTGGGAGGGCGTGCCGTCGTAGTAGTCAATGTGCATGGCGTCGGCCTGCTGCGAGCTGATGGCCACGGTGTTCGCGCCGGTATCCACCAACACCAGCGCGCTGTGACCATTGATGATCGCATTGGTCTGGTACTGCATTCTCGCGTCCCGGGCGATGGTGACGACCCGTTCCTGCAATTCCTCGTACCGCGTAGCCACACGCTGGGACAGGCCGACTGTTTCCGTCGTACCGTTGACATTGAGGGTCACCGAGGTCGGCTGCGCGGCGACCAGGGTGACACCGGCATGTGACTGGCCTGTGCGCAGCATCTTGCGTTCGCCGTCGATCAACAACACCGCGGACTGGCCAAGGATGGCCTCCACCTCGACCGAGGTCGACGCGGACTCTGCCTTCGGGTGCAGGGCCACCAGCAACAGGCCGAGCGCGGCGAACAGAAACCGGTTCTTCATCCACGTCACTCCACTACAACGCGACATCACACCAGCCGCAGCGCGATGTGCAAGGTCAGGCAGGCCAGCGCGCCGGCCAGCACGTCATCGATCATAATGCCGAGCCCGCCACGCACTTTCCGGTCCAGTACGCTCACCGGCCACGGCTTGACGATGTCCAGTACCCGAAACACGACAAAGCCCGCAATGATCCACGTCCAGGTGGGCGGCACCGCCCACATCGTAATCCAGTAACCCACGAATTCGTCCCACACTATTCCCGGGTGGTCGTGGACTTGCAACTGCCGACTGGCGGCATCGCAGATCCAGATGCCCAGCAGCGCACCCAGCCCCACGAGCAGCGTGTAGTGCAACAAGTCCCAGTGGGCGAAGAGCAGGTACAGGGGCACCGCGACCAGTGTGCCGGCGGTGCCGGGCGCCTTGGGGGCAAGCCCGCTGCCAAAACCGAACGCCAGCAATTGTACCGGATGGCGCAACAGGTCGGGCGCAGGTGCCGTCACGGCTTGTGGAACAAGTGGTGCTGGCATAATGATTACCGGCCGAAAGAAATCGCAGTCGCGCGACTCGCGTGGCTCAGTCCTTAAAATGCTGATATCCAGCCGGGAAGTCAATCGCAAGACCGCAATCGACACCTGCGCCCGCTTCGACCCACCCGATGCGCGTACACCCGGGCGGCGCCGGCTCGCCGGGCGGCAGGCAGAAACACAATTCGTAATCGTCACCCCCGGTCAACGCCCACTGCAGGGTCGTCTCCCGGTTACCGTGGGACGACAGGGCGGGGGACAGGGGCAGCAGGTCGGAGTCCAGGGAAATTCTGACTCCGCTGGCGGCGGCTATATGCCCCGCATCCGCCAGCAGGCCATCGGAAACATCGATGGCCGCCGTGGCGCGACCCAGCAAATGCCGGCCCAGGTCGATACGATCCGCGGGACGATTAAAGCGCGCCAGCAGAAAGCGGGCGTGTGCGGGCGCCGGGCGCCACTGCCCCTGCAGGATCGCCAGGGCGCCCGCCGCGTCACCCAGGGTCCCGGAAACATACACTGCATCGCCCGCCCGGGCCCCGCCGCGCAACAGCGCCTGGTCCAGGGGTAACGCGCCCATCACCTGCACAGAGATAGTAAGGGGTCCCCGCGTGGTGTCCCCGCCGACCAGCGGCAGCCGATAAGCCCGCACCGCCGCCGCGAGGCCCCCGCTGAACGCCTGCAGCCACGGTGCGTCGACCGCCGGAAGGGTCAGCGCCAGTGTCATGCCCAGCGGCCTCGCCCCCATCGCCGCAAGGTCACTGGCGGCAGCCGCGACTGCCCGAAAGCCCGTGTCTTCCGGCGCCGAGTCCAGTGGAAAATGCACGCCGGCGACCATGGTGTCGACGGACACGGCCAGCCGTTCGCCCGCGTCCAGGCGCAGGATGGCGCAATCATCTCCCACCGCGAGGTCGACGGCGTTACCGCGACCCAGGGCGGAAAAATAACGGTCGATCAGGGAAAATTCAGCACTTGGCATCAGGATGCCGCGTTGATCTCAACCTTGCGCAATTGCCGGGCGGCCTTGTCCAGTACGCCGTTGATGTACTTGTAGCTATCGGTGGCACCGAATTTTTTCGCCAGCGCCACTTCCTCGTTGATCACCACCTTGTACGGCACGTCGATACGACGGGTCAGCTCGTACATCCCCATGCGCAGCAAGGTGCGCTCGATAGGGTCCAGATCGTCGAGCTTGCGATCGAGCAGGGGCGCCAGTGCTTCTTCGAGTTCATCGACACAGGCGGGGATGTCGTGGAGCAAAGCCTGGAAATAATCAAGGTCGACGTGGGTAAAATCGTAGTCGGTGCGAAACTCCGCTTCGATCACACTGACGGGCGCACCGGCCATGTGCCATTGGTACAATGCCTGCATACCGTAGTGCCGCGCCTTACGGCGTTCGGCAGCGAGCGTATTGTGCGCCTGTTTATTCATTCAGCCGAGCTTGCCCAGCAAGCTCACCATCTCCAGCGCGGACAGGGCGGCTTCCACACCCTTGTTGCCGCCCTTGGTGCCGGAGCGCTCGACGGCCTGCTCGATGGTATCCACTGTCAGCACACCGAATGCCACGGGCACGCCGTATTCCATACTCACCATGGCGATGCCCTTTGTGCACTCGCCCGCCACGTATTCAAAATGCGGGGTGCCGCCGCGAATCACCGCGCCGAGCGCAATGATGGCGTCCACATTCCCGCGCGCGGCGACTTTCTTGCACACCAGCGGTATTTCGAACGCACCGGGGGCGCGCACGATGGTGATCTGCTTGTCCGCGACGCCATGGCGGCGCAGGGTGTCGAGGGCGCCCGCGAGCAAATGCTCCGCAACAAAACTGTTCCAGCGGCCCACGACCAGACAGAAGCTGCCCTTGCTGCCGGTGAACGTGCCTTCGATGGTCTTGATGTCAGTCATGGTCATGTCCTTCCCTATTTCCCGGATTCACAAAGTCGAGCACTTCCAGGTCAAAACCGGAAATGGCATTGTACTTTATAGGCGCGCCCATCAGGTGGATTTTTCCCACGCCCAGGTCCTTCAGTATCTGTGACCCGAGTCCCACCGTGGTATACGTGTCGGGCGTTGTCGCAACGGCCGTTCCCGGCTCGCCGAGCGCCATATCGATGCTCGCCAGCAACTGTTCCGGCCGCTCGCTGCGCGCAAGTATTACGACCACACCCCGACCGTTTGCCGCTACCGCCCGCAGGCATTTACCCAGGCTCCAGGACTGGCGCTCCGCGACCCTGCTGGTCACCAGGTCGCGCATGACGGACTGCACATGCACGCGCACCAGGGTGGGTTCATGCGCCAGGATTGCTCCCCGGGACAGGGCCAGGTGCACGTCCCCGGCCGTCTGGTCGCGATAGGCGGTAAGCCGGAATTCGCCGTGCTCGGTGTCTATCACACCCTCACGAATGCGCCGGATCGTGCGCTCGTTCACCATGCGGAAATGAATCAGGTTGGCAATGGACCCGATCTTCAAATCGTGCCGGGCGGCAAACTCGCGCAGGGCCGGGCCGTCAGCCACGGTTCCCTGCGGGGTGAGGATGTCGGCGATCACCGCGGCCGGCAACAACCCGGCCAGTCGCGCATAGTCACAGGCCGCCTCGGTGTGGCCGGCGCGCGTCAGCACACCGCCGGGCATGGCCGTCAGCGGGAAAATATGACCCGGCTGCACAATGTCCGCAGGTCGCGCGTGGGGCGCCACTGCCGCCTGCACCGTGCGCGCGCGGTCCGCTGCGGAGATCCCGGTCTCTATCCCGGAGGCCGCTTCGATCGACAGCGTAAAGTTGGATTTTTCGCCCTGGGCGTCGTCGACCATCGGCGGCAGGTCCAGTTGCCGGCAGCGCTCCTCGGTCAGCGTCAGGCAGATCAACCCCCGGGCCTGGCGCGCCATGAACGTCACGTGCTTGGCTTCGCAGTGCTCGGCGGCCACCATGACTACCCCTTCGTTGTGACTGTCGGCGTCGTCGTCAAGCAGCACCACCATACGACCCTGGCGAATATCGCTGATCAGTTCATCTACACTGTTGAGTTCCATGCCTAGTGTTTCCCCAAACCGCTTCCGGGAGCATCCAGATAACCGTTGTCGGCCAGGGTTTCTCGAGAAAGACCCGATGTGGTGCCCACCGCGGCTGCATCCCCCTGCATGAGACGCTCGAGATAGCGCGCGATGACGTCCACCTCGAGATTCACCCGGCTGCCAGGCCGATACTGGCCGAATATGGTTTCCGCCAGGGTCTGGGGGATGATATTCAGGTCGAACTCGGCGCCATTCACGGCGTTCACCGTCAGGCTGGTGCCGTCCACACTGATACTGCCCTTGTGTGCGATGTAACGTGCCAGTGCGTCCGGCGCGCGCAACACCACCCGGACGGAACGCGCGTCCTCGCTCAGGCTCACCACCTCACCGACGCCGTCCACGTGGCCGCTGACGATGTGGCCACCCAGCCTGTCCTGCGGCGTGAGGGCCTTTTCCAGGTTCACGCGTGAGCCGGTCTGCAACTCGCCGAGGGTCGTAAAGTTGAGCGTTTCCACCGACACATCGGCCCAGAAACCGTCACCGGGCAACTCAATCACCGTGAGGCACACGCCGCTGGTACAGATACTGTCGCCGGCCGCCACATCGTTCAGCGGCAGCTTGCCGGTGTGGATGCGCAGCCGCATATCGCCGCCCTGCGCCTGCAGGGAGGCCACGTGGCCGACGGCCTGAATAATTCCTGTAAACATAGTTCCTGTCGCTGCCTCCAGTGTGCCCGGCGAATGCCCCGGACTCAGGCCACAATAGCGGTAAAACGCCAGTCCGTACCGACCTTGCGCACGTCTTGCAGTGTCAGTTGGACCCTGTCCGCCATAAGCTCCAGGGGCAATTCCAGCAGCGGCCGCGCCCGGTCACCGAGCAGGGTGGGCGCCATGTACACGATCAACTCATC
>JAWKZM010000039.1:0-29879 GCA_041395965.1 Halioglobus sp. | reverse complement strand
CTCGATGCCCTGGCGACGCTGGCTTTTGACTACCCGCCGCGCTCGCCGTTCTTCACCAGTGAACTGAAAAACTTCCTGATCCTCACCCGCGACCAGGACCTGGATCCTGTGAACCTGATGGGCTCTTATGCGGGGGCCATGGGTTACGGCCAGTTCATGCCCAGCAGCTACCGTAGCTACGCGATCGATTTTGACGGTGACGGCAAGATCGATATCTGGCAAAATCCGGTGGACGCGATTGGCAGCGTGGCCAATTATTTCAAGCGCCACGGGTGGCGCGAAGGGGAGGTGGTGGTATCGGCGGCCAGTGCAGCGGCTGATACGCCCGAGAGTATTTTCGTGCAGAATCGGAACGACCTGAAGCCCGAGCACACGGTGGCGCAATTCGCCAAGGCCGGTTTGGTGGCGAAAAAGAAACTGGACCCCGAGGCATTGGCGACGGCCATGAAGTTTGAGCTGGAAAAGGGCTATGAGTACTGGGTTGGCCTGCACAATTTCTACGTTATCACCCGCTACAACCAGAGCGCCATGTACGCCATGAGCGTCTACCAGCTCAGCCAGCGACTGGCTGCCCGGGTGGCGCGGTGAGGGGTGGTCTCGGCAAAGCGGCGATCTCCTCGCTACTGTTGATGCTCGCCGCCTGCTCCAGCCAGCCACCGGATTCTCAGGGCGGCGCGGACGACAAGGGTCCTGCTGCAAAATCGCGTTATGCCGTCGAGCACGATTTTGCCCCGTTGCGACCGATCTCGCCGGAAGAGGTTCGCGACGCGGTACCGCAGCCGGACCCGATTCTGGCCGTCGGTAACATGAGCCCTTACATTATCGATGGTAAAACCTACGTGGTGCTGAAGGACTACCGTCAATACCGGGAGCGGGGCACGGCCTCCTGGTACGGTGCGAAGTTTATGGGGCATGAAACCTCCAATGGTGAGCTGTATGACGTCTACCAGGCGAGCGCCGCCCACAAATCCCTGCCGATTCCCTGTTACGCGCGTGTCACCAACCTCGAAAATGGCAGGAGTATCGTGGTCAGGGTCAATGACCGCGGGCCTTTCCATTCCGATCGCCTGATCGATTTGTCCTATGCCGCCGCGGTCAAGCTGGGCTATATGGAGAAGGGGACGGCGCCGGTGGAGGTGGAAGTAATTGACGTCGTCGGTGTCGAGGATCGCAGGGACGAAAGTTACGGCATGTACCGCTTTCTCCAGCTGGGTGCGTTCGGCCAGGAAGGTACTGCCCGCTCCCTGATGCAGGAGTTGCAGGGCCTGCTGGCGGCCCCGGTATTCATCAGCCCGGTGCAGTCCGGTGGCACGTTGTTGTACCGGGTGCGGGTAGGCCCCGTGGAAGACCGGAATCAGCTGCTGGCGTTGCAGCAGAAGTTGCAGGCCAGCGGCTACGAGGCCGGACAGCCCCTGCCATAGGGATTGCACTTGCCTGGGTGCAACAGGTCAAAGGCGCGTTGATTCTTTCGCTCCGGTCATGCATGGGTTACCATCCGCGCTTGCCTTACCCCTGGGACGGTTTCCTGATTCTATGATTCGATTCGCATTGCTGTTCTTCCTGGCGCTTGCCGCATCCGGTGTGCAGGCTGAGCTCTCCATTCCCGCGCCGCCCCAACTGGTGGCCACCGCCTATATCCTGATGGATGCCAACAGTGGCGCGGTATTGGCGGAACACAATGCCGACGAGCCTCTGCCCCCCGCCAGCCTTACCAAGATGATGACCGCCTACGTACTGGCCGAGGAACTCAAGCAGGGGCGGGTCAAGGAGACCGATATGGTCCGGATCAGCGAAAACGCCTGGTCCCAGAACCCGATTTTCAATGGTTCGTCGCTGATGTGGATCGAACCCGGCAAGGATGTATCGGTGGAGGATCTGCAGCGCGGGATCATCATTTCCTCAGGGAATGATGCGACTGTGGCGATCGCGGAACATATCGCCGGCAACGAATCCGTGTTCGCGGACATGATGAACGCGAATGCCAAGCGACTCGGTATGACGCATACCCACTATGTGAACTCCCACGGCCTGCCGGACCCGAATCATATGACCACGGCGCGTGACCTCGCGATCCTGGCCAGGGCTATGATCAAGGATCACCCGAAGCAGTACGCCATCTACAAGGAGCACGAGTTCACCTACAATAATATTCGCCAGTACAATCGCAATACACTGCTGCTGGAGGATCCCACGGTAGACGGCCTGAAAACCGGCCACACCAAGGAAGCCGGTTATTGCCTGGTGGCGTCCGCCGAGCGCAACGGTATGCGCCTCATATCGGTGATCATGGGGACTCCGAGTACCAAGGCGCGCAAAAACGACACGGCCGCGCTGCTCAACTATGGCTTTCATTTCTACGAAACCAAAACCGTCTTTGCGCCCATGACCGAACTGGAGAAACCGCGAGTCTGGAAGGGCCAGCAGGATTACGTCCCGGTGGGTGTGCAGGAAGAGACAGCGCTGACCCTGCCGCGCGGCAAGCACGAAAACCTGCAGACCAGTGTCGCCATCAATGGCCAGTTGGAGGCGCCGCTGGCCGTGGGTGACGCGGTGGGCACGGTGACGGTCAGCCTCGACGGCGAGACTGTACTGCAAACGCCGGCGGTCGCCCTGGCGGCGGTCGAGCCGGGCGGCTTTTTTGCGCGCCTGTGGGATTCCATCCTGATGTTTTTCGCCAAGCTGTTCGGTACCTGAACGGTACCGGCGGCAGGCGCAGGAGCAGGTCATTTTGCAAGAGACTGAACCGCCCAGGATCGAGTTTCCCTGCGACTACCCGATAAAAGTGCTGGGTCGCAGCAGCGAGTCTTTCACCGCCATAATCCTTGAAGTGTTCGAGCGCCATGCGCCCGGTTTCGACCAGCAGGCCGTGGTCGCCAGGGCCAGTCGCGAGGGTACCTTTACCGCGCTCACAGTGACCATTACCGCCACCGGTATCGAGCAGCTGGAAGCCCTGCACCAGGACCTGCTGGCAACCGGGCATGTCAAGATGGTGATTTAAGCCGGTGCCTGCGCCGCCGCTGGTTGTGCGCGAGCTGGGGCTCGTGGGTTAC
This sequence comes from Halioglobus sp., assembly GCA_041395965.1. GTDB lineage: Bacteria > Pseudomonadota > Gammaproteobacteria > Pseudomonadales > Halieaceae > Marimicrobium. The sequence goes on along the minus strand of JAWKZM010000039.1, from coordinate 26,829 downwards.
CAACCCACGCTGGATGCCATGCGGCAGCTGACGGACGCGCGCGACGAGGACTCGGCCGATGAGCTGTGGTTATTGCAGCATCCGCCGGTCTCACCCAGGGCCAGGCGGGCAAGGCGGAGCACGTACTGGCGCCAGGCGCTATCCCCGTTATCCAGGTGGATCGCGGTGGGCAAGTGACCTACCACGGGCCAGGGCAGTGGGTGCTTTACCTCATGGTGGACCTGCGGCGCCAGCAGCTGGGCGTGCGCGACCTGGTCAACCTGATCGAACACAGCGTGGTGCAGCTGCTTGGGGAGTACGGCATTCCGGCGGTCGCCCGGGCAGATGCGCCCGGTGTGTACGTGGCGGGAGAAAAAATCGCATCACTGGGACTGCGCATTCGCCGCGGTTGCAGCTACCACGGCCTGGCCCTCAATGTGGATATGGACCTGGAGCCTTTCGGCCGGATCAACCCCTGCGGCCACGAGGGCTTGCGCGTGACTTCCATGGCCCGGCTGCTGCCGGGAGAGCACCTTGACCAGGCCTTGATTGGCCGGCGCCTGCTGGCAATCATCGCCGACGCTTTACAGCCCGGATAGTCCGCACGGTAGCGCATCCTGCTCACCGGGGTGCCACGCCGCGCACGGTTGCACGTATTTGAAGGAAAAACACCCTAACGGTACGCTGCCAATTGTGCCAGCATGGTGGTGAATCCAGAGCGCATTCAAGGATGATATGCCTCATTCCACGGAATCGTCGTCACGTCCGGATACCGGGCTACAGTGCCTGGTGCTGCTCGCCAGGTTTCACCAGGTGGCCGCCGATGCCGCCCAGATCAGGCATCAGTTCGGTCAGGGCGGGGAGGTTCTCGACCCGGGGGACCTGGTGCGTGCCGCGCGCTACCTCACACTCAAGGCCCGGGTGGCCACCGGCACCTGGGATGACCTGGTCACCATGCCCTTGCCGGCCATCGCCAGGCATCGTGACGGCCACTACTTCATTCTGGCGAAAATGGCCGGCGACAAGGTACTGGTGCAGGATCCGCTGGAGCCCCGCCCACAAACCTTGCCCAAAACCCTGCTCGCACAGTCCTGGACGGGAGAGCTGATCCTCATCACCCGACGCGCCCTGCTCCCGGGCGCAACCGGACAATTCGGGTTCGGCTGGTTCATCCCCGCCATTGCCAGGTACAGGAAGCATATTGGCGAGGTGTTGCTGGCATCGCTCTTCATCCAGTTGTTTGCGCTGGTAACGCCGCTGTTTTTCCAGGTGATGATCGACAAGGTCCTGGTGCACAAGGGCTTGTCGACACTCGATGTGCTGGCGCTGGGCCTCCTGGTGGTTTGCGTATTCGATGTGGTGCTCAACGGGATGCGCGCCTACCTGCTCGCCCACACGAGCAGTCGCGTGGACGTGAGTCTCGGCGCCCAGCTGTTCCGGCATTTGCTGGCCCTGCCCGCCGGGTACTTCAAGGCGCGTCGCGTGGGCGATACGGTCGCCCGGGTGCGTGAGCTGGATACGATCCGGAACTTTTTGACAGGTTCCGCGCTGACGCTGGTAATCGACCTGTTTTTCACGCTGGTTTTTTTCGCGGTGATGTACCTGTACAGCCCCCTGCTGACCTCTTTGGTGCTGGGCTCCCTCCCGTTTTACGTATTGCTCTGTGTCAGTGTGACACCGTTTTTGCGCAGTCGCTTGCAGGAGAAGTTCAAACGCGGGGCCGAGAGCCAGTCGTTTCTGGTCGAGTCTGTCACCGGAGTTGAAACGCTCAAGGCGATGGCCGTGGAACCCCAGCTGCAACGCCGCTGGGAGGAACTGCTCGCTGCTTACGTGACCGCCGGTTTTCGTTCCGGCAACCTCAACAATATTGCCAGCCAGGCGGCGGGGCTTATCGGTAAGGTGGTGACGGTAGCGATCCTGTGGGAAGGCGCAACACTGGTCATGGAGGACGCACTCTCGGTAGGGCAGCTGATCGCCTTCAATATGCTCGCCGGCAGGATCAGCGCGCCCATATTGCGGTTGAGCCAGTTGTGGCAGGAATTCCAGCAGGCCGCACTTTCCGTGCAGCGGTTGGGGGATATTCTGAACACGCCGGCCGAATCGGGACATGATCCCAATCGGTCGACCCTGCCGGGTCTCCGGGGTCACGTCCGGTTTGAACATGTCTCCTTTCGCTACCAGTCGGAGCGTCCCGATGCGCTCGATGACGTGGACCTGGAGTTCCGCGCAGGGGAGGTAGTCGGCATCGTCGGGCGTTCAGGCTCGGGAAAAAGCACCCTGGCGAAGCTGTTACAGCGTTTATATGTACCTGATCGCGGTCGGATCACGGTGGACGGGGTCGACATCGCTCTCGTGCAGCCGGCCTGGCTCCGGCGCCAGGTCGGCGTGGTGCTGCAGGACAGTTTCCTGTTCAACCGCTCGGTGAAGGAAAACATTGCACTGACGGATCCCGGTGCTCCCGTCGAGAGCGTGATGCAGGTTGCGCGCATGGCCGGTGCCCACGAATTTATCGTGGAGCTGCCGCAAGGCTATGACACGGTAGTGGGTGAACAGGCCAGCCTGCTCTCAGGGGGACAAAAGCAGCGACTGGCGATTGCCCGCGCGCTGCTCAACGGGCCGCGAATCCTGATCCTGGACGAAGCCACCAGCGCATTGGACTACGAGTCCGAGCGCATTATCAGAAACAACATGCAGGCGATTTGCGCGGATCGTACGGTGCTCATTATCGCGCATCGATTGTCGACCTTGCGCACGGCAGACCGGATTATCGTACTGGACCGCGGCCGCGTGATTGAGCAGGGCACGCACCGGGAACTACTGTGCATGCAGGGCCAGTATGCTCATCTCCACGCACTGCAGCTGGGAGCAGGCGTTGCATAGTCTGCTCGCGCGATTTCCTCGAAAGCCCCGCGGGGCTGCGGCGCGACCACCTGGCATTCCTGCCCGCCGCCCTGGAAATACAGGAGACGCCGCCCTCGCCGATTGGACGGGCGATCAGCTGGACCATCACCTTGCTCTCCACACTCGCGATTCTCTGGGCCTGCCTGGGCAAGCTGGATATCGTCGCGGTCGCCGGGGGCAAGGTGATCCTCACAGCGAGTACAAACGGTGCAGGCCCTGGAGAAAGGCAGGATCATGGCAATCCATGTGGAAGACGGCCAATTCGTGCAAGAAGGCGAGCAGCTTGTCACCCTCGACAGGACCCAAACCGCCGCGGATGAGACGCGATTGGCAGATGATCTGCACAGTGCACGGACAGAGTGGTTGCGGGCCAGGGCATTCCAATACCAGTGGGAGACTGAGCCGGAAGGCGTCGAACTGGCGGCAGACAAGGCCATAGAGCGCGCCGCGGCGGAGCTGGAAGTGCAATTCAACGCGCCGGAGCTGGAGTTCCACGCACGTCTTCTGCAGGCGCAACGCGAGGAATACCTCGCGCGCCATCGCACGCTGGACAGCCAGCAACAGGCCCGGCAAGGGGAACTGCGGCAGGCCCGGTCACTGCTCCGCAAACTGCAGAGAACCTTGCCACTGATCGCTGAGCGTGCCGATTCGGTGAAAGCGCTTTATCAACGGGGCCTTGTTTCCCGGGAGCAGCACCTTGCGCTGGAGCAGGAGCGCATCGTGCATGAGCAGGATCTGCTTGCCGAGGCGGCGCGGGTGGCGCAACTCAGGGGCGAACTGGAGGCAGTGAAGCAACAGGCCGAGGCGCTGAGCTCCGAGTATCGTCGCGATAATCTCACCACGCTGCTGCGGGCCCGGCAGCAGGCCATGGCGCTGCAACAGGAGTGGATCAAGGCGCGGGAACGCAACAGCCTGCAGATTCTGGTGGCCCCCGCAACCGGCACCGTAACGCAACTGGCGATCCACACCGTCGGCGGCGTGGTAACGCCGGCCCAGGAATTGCTGCGGATCGTGCCGGAACACAGTTATCTGGAGGTGGAGGCACTGGTACTGAATCGGGATATCGGTTTCGTGGCGCAGGGGCAGGCGGTTGAAGTCAAGGTCGACACGTTCAATTTTACCCGCTACGGGACACTGGAGGGGAGGTGAAAACCATTTCAGGCGATGCGGTGGCCGATGAAAACCTCGGACTGGTTTACCCCGCGCGCATAGCGCTGCGGGCGGCGAGGATGAAAATTGCCGACAAGTGGGTCAACCTGTCGCCCGGGATGGCGGTTACCGTTGAAGTGAAGACCGGCAGGCGCCGGGTGATAGAGTATTTTCTGTCTCCGCTGTTGCGTTATCGGCAGGAGAGTATTCGGGAACGCTGAGGATTTCCCACTGGGAAGGCAGTGGTGCACGGTCCCCCGCTGCTGTCATGGATGTGCGGCGCGTCCGCGGGGGACGTGTTTTTCCATGCAGAGCGCCTTGCAGCCACCGGCTTTGGGTTATAATCCGGCGCCTTTTACCCTGTCGCCTGCAAACGGGCGGCACAAGCAACGACTTTACTGGAGAACCTGGGTGGTGCCCGATAACAAACTGGCCGCGGAAATAGGCAGCAGGCGCACATTCGCCATAATCTCCCACCCGGACGCCGGCAAGACCACCATTACGGAGAAACTCCTGCTGTTGGGCAACGCCATCCAGGTAGCCGGCAGCGTCAAGGGCAAGAAAGGCCCCCATGCCACGTCCGACTGGATGAGCATGGAGCAGGAACGCGGCATCTCCGTAACGTCTTCCGTCATGCAGTTTCCCTACCGCGAGCGAACAGTGAACTTGCTGGATACGCCTGGACACGAGGACTTCTCCGAGGATACCTACCGGACCCTGACCGCCGTCGACTCCGCCCTCATGGTGATAGACGGCGCCAAGGGCGTGGAGGACCGCACCATCAAACTGATGAACGTGTGCCGCCTGCGCGATACGCCGATCTTCAGTTTCGTCAACAAGATGGACCGGGACATCCGCGACCCCATCGAATTACTCGATGAAATCGAATCCGTGTTGCAGATCCAGGGTGCGCCGGTTAACTGGCCGATCGGTATGGGGCCGGAGTTCAAGGGAGTCTACAACCTGTACACCGATACCATTCACCAGTACACCCCCGGCCAGGGGAGTGTGCTGCCCGATGATCGGCGTATCCCGGGCCTTGCCAGCGAAGCGGCGCGCGCGTTGCTGGCGGATGAATACGAGGCGTTCTGTGAGGAAATCGAACTGGTACGCGGCGCCAGTCACGCCTTCGACCTGCAGGCGTTTCTGGCCGGCCGCTTGAGCCCGGTATTTTTCGGCACCGCGCTGGGGAACTTCGGGGTGCGGGAAATGCTGGATGATTTCGTGCAGTGGGCGCCCGCTCCGCTGGACCGCGACACCACCCAGCGCACCGTGGCGGCAATTGAAAGTACGTTCAGTGGCTTCGTGTTCAAGATCCAGGCCAACATGGATCCGCGCCACCGCGATCGCATCGCCTTCCTGCGAATATGTTCGGGCCGCTATCTCAAGGGTATGAAAATGCAGCATGTACGCATTGGCAAGGAGGTGAAGATCGCAGACGCCGTGACCTTCCAGGCGGGCGAGCGCGTGCTGGTGGAGGAGGCGGTATCCGGTGACATCATCGGCCTGCACAATCACGGTACGATCCAGATCGGCGATACCTTCACCGAGGGCGAGGACCTGCAGTTTACCGGGATTCCGCACTTCGCTCCGGAACTCTTTCGCCGTATACGCCTGGCCGATCCGATGAAATCCAAGCAGTTACAGCGGGGGTTGCAGCAGCTTTCCGAGGAGGGTTCGACGCAGGTGTTTTCGCCGCTCAACTCCAGCGACCTGATTGTCGGCGCGGTGGGTCCCCTGCAGTTCGACGTGGTGGCTTACCGCCTCAAGGACGAGTACAAGGTGGAGGCCCGCTATGAACCGGTGAACGTGTATACCGCGCGCTGGGTGAGTTGCGACGACCGGTGCAAACTCGAGGATTTCCGCAAGAAAGCCGCTGAACACCTGTCATTGGATGGCGGCGGCCACCTCACCTACCTGGCCCCGACTCGCGTTAATCTCTCGGTGATGGAAGAGCGGTGGCCCGATATTGAATTCAGGGCAACCCGGGAACACTGATCAACACTCAGGCCAGCAGCTTCTCGATGTCCCTGGCGATGGATTTGGGCGTATCCTTGGGCGCATAGCGCCTGACGACCTGGCCTGAGGTATCGATCAGGAACTTGGTGAAATTCCATTTGATACCCTCGGTGCCCAGGGCGCCGGGAGCCGCCTTCTTGAGGTACCTGAACAGGGGATCGGCATTGGCGCCATTCACTTCGATCTTGCCGAACATGGGGAAGCTGACGCCGTAATTGAGTTGGCAGAATTCCATTATTTCGTCATTGCTGCCGGGGTCCTGCCTGCCGAACTGGTTGCAGGGGAAGCCGAGTATGACCAGTCCCCTGTCCTTGTACTTTTCGTACAACTCCTCGAGCCCGGCGAACTGCGGGGTGAAACCGCACTTGGATGCGGTGTTCACGACCAACAGGACGTTGCCCTCGTAGTCCTTCAGGGCTTTCTTCTTCCCGCCCGGTGTCTGGCAACTGAAATCGTACACGGTGTTGGGCATACTGGCTCCTTTGGCCGGTTCAGGCCATTTGCGCTTGGTGGAAATGCACCTGTTCCATCAACAGGCTCAGGCGCTTGCGCTGCATTTTCAGGGAGTATTCCAGGGTCTTCAGTCTGGTATGCAGCGCAGCGCTTTCCCATTTCTGTTGCAGGTGTTGTTTGCCTTCCTCGAAAGCGTCGCTCAGCTGTTCTTTCGTGCGCTCGTAGCGCTCCGCCTGTAGCGAAGTCCACTGGTTGATGTAGTCAGTGAACATCTGGTATTCACGTTCCAGCACGGCACGCAGGGACTCGCTGCCCTGGGTTTGTTCCATTTTGTTGCGGGCCCGCCTGAACGCCGTATCGAGCAGGGCGCGCTGGATCTTGAAGTCGGATACGCGCTTGAGGTTGCTGGCCAGCCCGACACGTTCACACAGGGCGATCATCCACTTGGTTGGATCCCACTGCCACTAGCGGATGCCGTTGCGATAGTCTCCCTGGAAGATGTGGTGGTAATTGTGGTAGCCCTCGCCGTAGGTGAGCAGCGCCAGGAAACCGTTGTCCCGGGCGCTGTTGGTTTCCGTGTAGGGCCGGCTGCCCCAGAAGTGGGCCAGCGAGTTGATAAAAAAGGTGACGTGGTGATTCACCACCAGGCGCAGCAATCCCACCAACAACACGGTGCCGAGCACGTCGCCGTGCCATATGCCCAGCATGAGCGGCAGGCCCAGGTTCATGAACACGGTCAGGGCCACATAATGATTGTGCTGCCACATGACGACGGGGTCTTGCAGCAAATCGCCGGCGTTGCCGAAGTCATTCCTGTTGGTATTGTAGTCCCGCAGCATCCAGCCCATATGGCTGAACCAGAGGCCGCGACCGGCACAGTAGGGGTCACGTTCGTTGTCATCCACGTAGCGGTGGTGCCTGCGGTGGTCCGATGCCCAGATCAGGATGCTGTTTTGCAGTGCCCCGGCGCCCCAGAAGGCAAAAAACCATTTCAACGCGGGGCTGGCTGCATAGGCCTTGTGCGCCCAAAGGCGATGGTACCCGCCGGTGATGGACAGGCCGTTGAGATAGAGGAAAGCGACTGCCCACAGCCATTGAAAAGTGTCGAAGCCCCGGTAAACGCCCCACAGCGGTACCAGCAACAGGGCCGCCAGCGGCAGGCCGACGAAAATAACGGCATTGGTCGGGTTCAGTGGTGGTTTGGTCTGCTTCTCGATCATCAGGAAGTCGGCTCTCGTATGGTCCTAAAGTATTGATAATATTAATTATTCTGGTCGCGCAACGGGGTGCGCGCCCCGGTGAGTATACCGCACGCCCATTCTACAGGAAGACATACTCCTTTTAATACCGGCGGGACCAGGGGTGCATCATTCCCGCCGTTCCTGGCGGGCTGGAAATACTTCGACCGCGACCCTACCGGGGAAGTTCCTCGGCCGGTCCGTAGGGAGGTAGCGGTCGGTGCTAGAGTTTCTCGAGGTAGGACTGGTACTCGAGCAGGGTGATGCGCTTGCGGAACTCCGCGACTTCCTGTTGCTTGGTGAGGGTGTAGATGCGCTGCAACTCGCTCCCGACAGCATGGCGGATGAAGTCAGACTCGCTGAACAGCTTTACCGCGTCGGGCATGTACACGGGCAGTTTCGCGGTCTCCTGCGTGTAGCCGTCGCCCGTGATCGGGTCTCCGGGCGACAGGTTCTGCTCGATCCCGTCGAGCATCGCGGAAAGCAACACCGCAAACAGCAGATACGGGTTGGCATCGGCGCCGGCGACCCGGTGTTCGAGGCGGCGGGCTGTGTGGTTGCCCGCCGGGACCCGCACCGCCACGGTCCGAGTCTCGTAACCCCAGCTGGGGTAAGTGGGGGCGTGGCAGCCCGGCTGGAAGCGCCGGTAGCCGTTGTAGCTGGGTGAAAATATCGCGACGGAATCGGCCATGTTCGCCAGGCAGCCACCGATGGCGTTGTGCAGGAGGGGGGAACCCTTTTCGGTGCCGTCGTCGAACACGTTCACCCCGTTTTCGTCCAGCAGGCTGCAGTGGACATGCATGCCGTTGCCCGACTCCGACTCGAAGGGCTTGGGCATGAAGCTGGCGATCAGCCCGTGCTTTGCCGCCACGCCCTTGATGAGCCGCTTCATCATCAGGATCTGCTTGGCTGCCAGCACCGGGTTGTCCACGTGCTGCATGTTGATCTCGTACTGCGAGGGAGCGGATTCCTTGGCGACGCCGTCGAAGGGAATATCCTGCACTTCGCAGGCCAGGCGCAGGTCTTCCAGCATCGCCTGGTGATGGTTGAGTACGTCCAGGCCATAGGTGTTCCCGCCGATGGGCGAGCCGCCGACCGGAGCGGGGCAGGTGTGCAGGGGGGAAGCGGTGTCCCAGCGGACCAGGCTGAATTCCAGTTCGGCGGCAATCACCGGCCGCCAGCCCGCTTCCTGGTAGCGGGTCAGGACCTTCTTGAGCACATGGCGCGGGTCGCCGGCGTAGGGTGTGCCGTCGGCATCGAACATGGAGCGCATGAGCTGCCCGTGGTGGCCGCCGACGGACCAGGGTGTGGGTAGCAGGGAGCCTTCAACCGGGCGGCAGATGCCATCGGCGTCACCGGTGGCGAAGACCAGTTGTTCCACGTCCCGGCCCCAGATATCCAGGCTGAGTGCCGTTTTGGGAAGTTTCAATTCGCCGTCGAAGATGTTGCTGAGTTTGTGGCGGGGCACCCATTTTCCCCGCATGATGCCATTGCAGTCGGGGAGCAGCGCTTCTATGGTCGTGATTTCGGGGTTGGCCCGCAGAAACCAATCGGCTTCAAGCGACATGCATCCACCGTACATTGACAGGTAAGCGCGCACTATCCAGTTTTGAACCGGGGCGCTCAATGCCCTACATGGGGCAGGAAGAGAGACCCTGTTCCCGCCGGGTTAACTTGGCGCGCAGGGCGCGCGGCGCCCGGGGTCGACGCGAGCTCCGGCGGCGCCGGCAGACTGCTCAGCGAGGCGACATGTAAATGCTCAGCGGATCCTTGCCGGCGGCCTCTCCCATACAGGACATGGCGTTGAGGAACAGGGAAAAAAGGTCGGTCTGCGAGCTGACATCCAGCTTGCGATAGATGCTCTTGCGATGGCGCCGGACGGTTTCAACCGCGATATCCAGTCGCTCGGCCGAGATGTCCGTGCCATAACCTCGCAGCATCAGTTCCAGTACGTCCTTTTCCCGCGGAGACAGCAGGGACGCGCCGAAGGTGCGGAAGGCGAGATCGATCTGGTGGTCGATACCCGGCTGTATCAGGTTGGTCGCGGCGAACTCCTTGTGCTCGGTATGGCTTTTGAGCAACTCGGATACCGGCTCCGCCAGTAGGTACAGGGATTCGTATTCCTGGTCGCTGAACGGCCCGCGTTCCGCCAGTCGCATCATGCTCAGGTTGATGACATTGCCGGCCTGTAGCTTGGCCAGGTACACCGCTTCATCGCAGGTGCCGGTGTCGCCATAGTAATCGCGGTAGTAATTCGACTCCTGCAGCTTGCCCATGGTGATGCGGGACAGGCGATAGATCTTGGCGCGGGGCTGGTGCATGGAGGTCTGGTAGAAGGGGTCCTCGCGGTAGGGCCCCTCCAGGTATTTGTCCACCTGGCTGGCAATCGCGTGTGAGGGAATGCCGTGGTACAGGATGCGCGGTGGCAGGTCCCTGTGGTACAGCCACACCTGGGGATAGTCGATCCGGACCTGGCCGTTGACAGCCTCGATCAGGGCGGGGAAAAACTTCTCGGTTCCCAGCGCGGCGATCGCCCTGGAAATATCCCGGTTCCATTTGCTCAGTTGATTGATATCTGTCATGCGGCCTTATGTTACTTATTGCCAGCGTTTTTCCTACATAGTGATCAGGCACCACAGCGTTGTCAAACCCGCAGACCAACTAATTGTCGGCGCGCCGCTTGCGATGACGTCACCGTAACGCACCGCGGCCAACCCCGGCCCGGGCGCAGCGATCTTTTTAGCCAAAAAAACGCGCCTGTTCAACCTGCGGCGGGAGAGAACTCGCCGATTTCACCCCGGGGGCCGCGATGCGCTATGCTGTACGGCCTGTGCGGAGGTAAAGATTACATTGCCCAGAGCGGCTGTCCATTCAGCGTTGTACAACGAGGCGGTGCCCATGCGGTTCACACGGGCGCTGTTGGCGCAGGCGCGCGCCTACAATCGTGACGTGGGAGCGATCCTGCGGGCGGCCAGGTTCCCCTTCGACCCCCTGCGGCAGGACGTGCAGACCGTCTTTGTCTCCCGCGAGCAGTACTCCCGCCTGTGCCTGGAACTTATCCGGGATCTCGGCGATGAATCGGGCGGCGTCATGCCTGACGTCCAGACGCCGGTGGGTACCACGCGCCTGATCGCCCTGAGCATGCTCAACAGTTCCAACCTGGCGGCCGCCATGCACCGCGCAATCGAGTTCAACCGGGTGTGCCGGGTGCGCCACGGCGCCGACGTTGTCAATCAGTTGCTGGTTGACAAGGAGGGCAAGGAGGCCCGACTGACCTACCTTTGCGGCGATGACGCCACGGATGTCCAGCACAGCGTGTTGTGCAACCTCGCCATGTGGCTGCGGTTTGCGGGCTGGTTGATCGACCAGCATATCGATGTGACCACGGCGGGCTGCGCAGGCCCCGCGCCGGCGTTCATGGCGGGTATTCGCCACTTCTTCCCCTGCCCGGTGGAGTACGGCCAGGCGGTCAATTCCGTGACGTTCAGTGCCCGTCACCTGGACGCCGAACTGGTTCGCGATGAAGACGACCTCACGGAGTTCCTCAAGCTTGCACCTTACTATCTGGTCATTGAGCCCCTGTCGAGCGAGCTGAGCATCACGCACCGCATCCGGCAGATTCTCGGGGACGACTTTCGCCAGGAAATGCCCAGCTTCGAGGAGCTGACCAACTTGCTCAACATGTCAGCCCGGACACTGCGGCGGCGCCTGGAGAAGGAGGGCACCTCCTACCAGCGCATCAAGGACAATGCCCGGCGCGACCGGGCCATCTCCATGCTCAGTCGCGACCGCCTGACGGTCAGCGAGGTGGCGGAACAGGTCGGGTTCTCCGATCCCAGCGCCTTCCACCGCTCGTTCAAGAAGTGGACCGGACAGTCTCCGGGCTCATACCGCTAGGCGCTGCTTACCCGGCGAAGCCTGCAGGGGTCACCCGGCCCGGTGAAACTGTTCCTGCAGGAAGGACAGAATGCCTTCCCGCGGCACCAGCCGGGACTCGTCACCCCGCCGGCTCTTGTACTCGAGATTCCCCTCCGCCAACGCGCGGTCGCCGATAACGACCCGGTGCGTGATGCCGATGAGCTCCATGTCGGCGAACTTGACGCCGGGTCGCTCGTTGCGATCGTCCAGCAGCACCTCGATACCGGCGGCCTGCAATTGCCGGTAGAGCTGCTCGGCGCAATCGGCCACTTCCTGCGACTTGTGCATGTTCAGCGGCACGATCGCCAGTTGGAAGGGCGCCATGGCGGGGGGCCAGAGGATCCCACTGGCGTCATGGTTTTGCTCTATGGCGGCGGCCACGATGCGGCTGACCCCGATACCGTAGCAGCCCATGGTCACGGTGATGTTCTTGCCGTGCTCGTTCAGCACCCTGGCGTTCATCGCCTCGCTATAGCGGGTTCCCAGCTGGAAAATATGGCCGACCTCGATGCCGCGCCGGATGAGTAACCGACCCTTTCCGTCCGGGCTCGGGTCCCCGTGGACCACGTCGCGCAGGTCGGCGACCTGCCCGAGGGGGCAGTCCCGCTCCCAGTTGACTCCTGTGAGGTGCGCGTCGTCGGTGTTCGCGCCGCAGGTGAAGTCGGCCAGCTGTGCCGCGCTGCGATCGACTATCACGGGCAGGTCGAGGCCGACCGGTCCCAGCGAGCCGAAGCCGGCGCCGCAGAGGGCACGTACCTGTTCCTCGCTCGCCATCTGCAGGGGGGCGGCGACCCCGGGCAGTTTCTCCGCCTTGACGGTGTTCAGCTGATGGTCCCCGCGCAGCACCAGGGCGACCAGTGTTCCCTCTTCCTCGCCTGCGACCACCAGGGTCTTGACGCTCGCGGCCGCGTCAATCGACAGGAAAGTCGCCAGTTCCTCAATCGTCCTGACGCCGGGGGTTGCCACCTTTTGCATGACGGCGGTCGCCGCCGGGCGCTGTTGCGCCGGCGCCAGGGCCTCGGCCATCTCGATGTTCGCCGCGTAGTCGCTGCCGTCGCTGAAGGCGATCGCGTCCTCCCCGGAACTCGCCAGCACGTGGAACTCGTGCGACTTGCTGCCGCCGATGCTGCCCGTGTCGGCGATCACCGGGCGAAACTCCAGGCCCAGCCGGGTAAAGATATTGGAGTAGGCCGTGAACATCGCCTGGTAGGTCTCCTCCAGGGAGGCCTGGTCGAGATGGAAGGAGTAGGCGTCCTTCATGAGGAATTCCCGGGAGCGCATAATGCCGAAGCGAGGCCGGATCTCGTCGCGCACCTTGGTCTGGATCTGGTAGAGATTGAGCGGTAGCTGCTTGTAGCTTTTTATCTCGTCGCGCACCAGGCTGGTAATCACTTCTTCGTGGGTGGGTCCCAGGCAGAAATCCCGCTGGTGACGATCCTGTATTCGCAGCAATTCCGGACCGTATTTCTCCCAGCGCCCCGATTCCTGCCACAACTCGGCCGGTTGCACCACGGGCATGCTCACCTCCAGTGCGCCGCTGGTATCCATCTCCTCGCGCACAATGGCCTCCACCTTGCGCAGCACGCGCAGGCCCAGTGGCAGCCAGGTGTAGAGTCCCGCGGCCAGTTTGCGGATCAGTCCAGCACGCAGCATCAATTGGTGGCTGATGACTTCTGCGTCGGCAGGTGTCTCTTTCTGGGTGGCTAGCAGGAATTGTGTGGTACGCATGCACGTGTCCGCTTGAAAGGGAGTGGCAACAGGGGCGCCTAGTTTACGTGCGAATAACCGGAGCGTACAGGTTTGCCTGCAGCGTGCATCGTCGAGCCTTGTCGGTGAAATTCAGGTCACTGCGCCATCGCCACCTGGCCAGGTGTTGGCGGCGGACGCACGCCCTTGGGACTAAAAAAACAGGGTATTTTTGGCGCTGACGCAGAAAACACTTGTATTGCAGCGTTTCCTGATTTATACATTCGTCTGCGACGTGAGGCACTGGTGTTTTCGTGATGGTGGGAAGCGCGTAGTCCCGGCTCGCAGCGGGTTCCATTTCAAATTTTAGGGAAGGTTGAAAACAACATGGCAACTAAAAAAGCAGCTAAAAAGGCTCCAAAAAAGTCAGCTAAAAAGGCTCCTGCTAAGAAGGCAGCCAAGAAAGCGGCACCGGTGAAGAAAGTCACCACCCCGATCTCGCAGAAAATGACCAAGGGGCAGATAGTGACCAGCCTGGCCGATAGCACCGCCCTGACCAAGAAGCAGGTCAGTGCCGTCCTGGATGCCTATGACTCGCTGATAGAGCGCAGCGTCAAGAAGCGTGGCGTGGGCGAATTCACGCTGCCGGGTATGTTGAAGATCGTCACCGTCAACAAACCCGCTCGCAAGGCTCGCAAGGGGATCAATCCGTTTACCGGAGAAGAGACCATGTTCAAGGCGAAGCCTGCCAGCATCGCGGTCAAGGTTCGTCCCCTGAAGAAGCTGAAGGAATTTGCTGCTTCCTAGGTGATATCCGCGACCGGCTTGCCGCGGCAGGCTGGTCGCCATAACCCCGTCCACAGCACTTTCCCGGTGCTGGGGGTTGTCTGCCCCTTCGATTCCAGCCCCCTGCACGCTTGGCCTCTACGCCCGCATGGGTTAAAATTCGCGCCTCAAATTTCCCCGAAATGCACGTTTCAACCGTTGGTAGGACTGTTCCATGCCGATATATGAATACCAGTGCCAGGCCTGCAACAAGCAGCTGGAGGTACTGCAGAAGGTGAGTGACGCTCCCCTGCTGGATTGTCCCGAGTGTGGCAAGCCGGCGTTGAAGAAAAAGGTGTCTGCCGCCGCGTTTCGCCTCAAGGGCAGCGGGTGGTACGAGACCGACTTCAAAACGGGCAACAAGAAAAATCTCGTTGGCGGGTCCGAGGGCGGCGGCGATAAATCCGGCACGCCCGGTTCGGGCGAGAGCAAATCCGGCGATACCAAGCCCGCTGAGACCAAGCCCGCCGAGAGCAAAGCAAGCGATAGCAAACCAGGCGACAGCAAGAAGACTGCCTGATCCCCGGCCCGCGGTGGGACGGGCCAGCCAATCCAGACGGAATCCAGACTATGCGCAGTCATTATTGCGGCGCCCTGAGCACAGTGAATATTGATGAAACGGTCACCCTCTGCGGTTGGGTCGATCGCCGCCGCGACCACGGCGGCGTCATTTTCCTGGACCTGCGCGATCGCCAGGGCATCGTCCAGGTGGTGTTCGACCCCGACACCGAGGAACACTTCCGGCGCGCAGACCGGGTGCGCAGCGAATACGTGCTGAAGGTGACCGGCCGGGTGCGCGCGCGGTCAGCAGCGACGGTGAATGCGGCGATGGCCACGGGCCAGATCGAGGTGCTGGGCAAGGAGCTGGAAATTCTTAACACGTCGGTCACGCCGCCTTTCCAGCTGGATGAGTACACCAATGTAGGTGAAGAGGTGCGCCTGCAGTACCGCTACATGGACCTGCGCCGCCATGAAATGCAGGAGCGCCTGATCCTGCGCTCGCGCATCACCAGTGCGGTGCGGAAGTTTCTCGATGGCGAGGGTTTCCTGGATATCGAGACACCGATTCTCACCCGCGCCACCCCGGAGGGCGCCCGGGATTACCTGGTGCCGAGTCGCACCCACCCGGGCAAGTTCTTCGCATTGCCGCAGTCGCCCCAGTTGTTCAAGCAGCTGTTGATGGTGTCGGGCTTCGACCGCTACTACCAGATCGCCAAGTGCTTCCGCGACGAGGACCTGCGCGCCGATCGGCAGCCGGAGTTCACCCAGATCGATATAGAAACCGCCTTTCTCGACGAGCGGGAGATCATGGCGGTCACCGAGCGCATGATTCGTGAACTCTTCAAATCGGTGTTGCAGGTGGACTTGCCCGAATTCCCGCACATGCCCTACGCCGAGGCCATGCAACGCTACGGTTCCGACAAGCCCGACCTGCGTATCGGGCTGGAACTGGTCTCCGTGGATGACCTGATGCAGCAGGTGGAGTTCAAGGTGTTCCGCGGCCCCGCGGACGATCCCGCCGGCCGGGTAGCCGCGCTGAAAGTGCCCGGTGGGGCGAGCATCAGCCGCAAGGAGATCGATGACTACACCAAATACGTGTCCATTTACGGTGCCCGTGGCCTGGCCTGGATCAAGGTGAATGACCTGGCGGCGGGGGTGGAGGGGTTGCAGTCCCCGATCCTGAAGTTCATGCCCGAGGACGTTGTGGCGCAAATGATGCAGCGTTTGGGCGCCGCCGACGGGGACATCATCTTCTTCGGTGCCGACCGGACGCGTGTGGTCAACGAGGCCCTCGGCGCGCTGCGCATCAAGGTGGCCGAGGACCTGGGTATGGTCGCCGAGGGCTGGGCGCCGCTGTGGGTGGTCGATTTCCCCATGTTCGAGGAGGAGGCCGATGGCGGCTGGACGCCCCTGCACCATCCCTTCACCGCGCCGGCCTGCGATGCGCAGCAACTGGCGGCCGATCCCGGTGGTGCGCTGTCCCGCGCCTACGACATGGTGTTGAACGGTTGCGAGCTGGGCGGCGGCAGTATCCGTATCCACCAGCGCGATATGCAGGAAGCGGTCTTCCGCATCCTGGGTATCGATGCGGCGCAGGCCGAGGAGAAATTCGGTTTCCTGCTTAATGCCCTGCAGTACGGGGCGCCACCCCACGGCGGCCTGGCTTTCGGTCTGGACCGACTGGTCATGCTGATGACCGGCGCCGCTTCCATCCGCGATGTGATCGCGTTTCCCAAGACCCAGAGCGCGGCCTGCGTGATGACCAACGCGCCTGGTGACGTCTCCGCGCCACAGCTGAAAGAGCTGAATATTCGCCTGCGACAGAGCCAGGACGCCGCGGCGCAGGGCGAGTAGCTACAGACCCGCCCGGTAAATTTGTACATAATGGGAAGCTGGCGCACCCGGCGGGAATTGGCATGTCGCTTATCCTGGGAATTGATCCCGGTTCACAGAAAACGGGCTTTGGCATCATCAATTATGTGTCCGGGCGCAGCGAGTACGTCACCAGCGGCGTGATCCGCCTCCCTCCCGGCGACCTGCCGCAGCGCCTGCGCATCATCTTCGACAGCGTGACGGAACTGGTTGACCTGCACTGCCCGCAGGAACTGGCCATCGAGCAGGTATTCATGGCGAAGAGCCCCGGCTCCGCCCTCAAGCTGGGGCAGGCGCGCGGCGCGGCGATCGTGGCCTGCGCGGTCCGGGATATGCCGGTGGCGGAGTATTCGGCGCGCCAGATCAAGCAGTCGGTGGTGGGGACCGGGGCGGCCGACAAGGGCCAGGTGCAGCACATGGTCAGGGTCCTGCTGAAGCTGTCCTCCACTCCCCAGGAGGACGCGGCCGACGCGCTGGCCGCCGCCCTGTGTCACGCGCACACGCAACACAGTATGATCAACATGGCCGGCGCCAAATCCGTGCGCCGACGCCGGATACGCTGACAGGGCCCCGCCGCATGATAGGCAGAATCAGAGGATATCTCGTCCACAAGCAGGCGCCGCACATCCTCGTGGAGGTGGGCGGTGTCGGCTACGAGTTGCAGGTGCCCATGACCACGCTGTTCCAGCTGCCCGCGCTGGGCGCGGAGGTCTCGCTGGTGACGCATTTCGTGGTGCGCGAGGATGCCCAGTTGCTGTACGGTTTCATCGACGAGGGGGATCGCAGCCTGTTTCGCCAGCTGATCAAGGTCAGTGGCGTGGGTCCCAAGCTGGCGCTGACGATCCTGTCCGGCATGGATGCCCGCAGTTTCGCCCGCTGTGTGCAGCGTGACGATATCTCGTCGCTGGTGGCGCTGCCCGGTGTGGGCAGGAAAACGGCGGAGCGCCTGCTGGTGGAGATGCGCGACAGGCTCCAGGACTGGCTGGTCCGCCTGGACAGCGCGCCGGGCCGGGGAGAGGGCGGCGTCGCGATGGCTGCCGTCAACGATATCGTGGCCGACGCGGAAGGGGCACTTATTACCCTGGGCTATAAACCACAGGAGGCCAGCCGCATGGTGGCGGCGGTCAATGATGACGCCGTCGCCGACAGCGAAGAGCTGATACGCCGGGCCCTGAAAGCCGCGGTGAAAGCGTGAGGTCTTACCCATGATCGAGACAGATCGACTGATCGCCCCCCAGGCCAATGGTCCGCGCGAGGACGTGATGGACCGGGCGATCCGCCCGAAGACGCTGGACGAGTACATCGGCCAGCAGGCCGTGAAGGAGCAAATGAGCATTTTCCTGCAGGCCGCCCGGGGCCGCGGGGAACCGTTGGATCACACCCTGATCTTCGGGCCGCCGGGGTTGGGCAAGACCACGCTGGCCAGCATCATCGCCCATGAGATGGGCGTGTCGCTCAAGACCACCTCTGGCCCGGTGCTGGAAAAGGCGGGCGATATCGCCGCGCTGATGACCAACCTCGAACCGGGCGACGTGCTGTTCATCGACGAGATCCATCGCCTCAGTCCTTTCGTGGAGGAGATTCTCTACCCGGCCATGGAGGACTACCAGCTGGACATCATGATCGGCGAGGGGCCGGGCGCCCGCTCCATCAAGCTGGACCTGCCGCCCTTTACCCTGGTCGGTGCCACCACCCGGGCGGGATTGCTGACGTCCCCCCTGCGGGACCGGTTCGGCATCGTGCAGCGCCTGGAGTTTTACGAGGTGGCCGATCTCGCCCACATCGTCGAGCGCTCGGCGCACATCCTGAACATCGGGCTCGATGCCAGGGGTGCGGCGGAAATCGCCCGCCGGTCCCGGGGCACGCCGCGCATCGCCAACCGCCTGCTGCGCCGGGTGCGTGACTTCGCCGAGGTGAAGGCGGACGGCCACATTACCAGCGACATCGCCGATCGCGCGCTGGACATGCTGAACGTGGACCAGAAGGGCTTCGACCACCTGGATCGCCGCTTGCTGCTGGCGTTGATAGAGAAATTCGACGGCGGCCCCGTGGGTGTCGAAAGCCTCGCCGCCGCGATTTCCGAGGAGCGCGGCACTATCGAGGACGTGCTGGAACCCTACCTGATCCAGCAGGGCTATATGCTGCGCACGCCCCGGGGCCGCATGGCCACGCGCAATGCCTACCTGCACTTCGGCCTGCCGGGTTCCGCGAGTGCGGGCGCCGCCGCCAGCCTGCCCCTGGACCTGGGTGAGGCCGAGTAGTCGCGGTGGCCGCAGCGGAATTTTCACACAAGTTGCGAGTCTACATTGAGGACACCGACGCGGGCGGAATTGTATATTACGTCAATTACCTGAAGTTCATGGAGCGAGCGCGCACCGAATTCATGCGTTCACTCGGCTATGGCAAGAACACGATTTTCAATTCCGACCTGATGTTTGTGGTGCGGGACCTGAAGGTTACCTATATGCTGCCCGCGCGACTGGACGATGAACTGGACGCCACCGCCAGTATCGCGCAGGTGCGCGGTGCGGGGATGGTTTTTCGCCAGAGCGTGTGCCGCGCTGGCGAGGTGCTGGCGCGGGGGGAGGTCACCATCGCCTGCGTGGACCGGTCGGTCTCCGGCCGCGCCGGCTGCCGCCGGAACTCGCGGTGCGGTTGCGGGCAATGGAACAACAACACGATTGAGGCAGGAGAAGGGGCGTTGGAACAACAGTTGAGTTTGCTGGATCTGGTATGGAATGCCACGTTCACCGTGCAGTGCGTGATGGCCATCCTGCTGCTGGCATCCATGTTTTCGTGGTACATGATCGTCAACCGGTTTATCTATTTCCGCAATGCCAACGACGAGATGTACCGGTTCGAGGAGCGTTTCTGGTCCGGGATCGACCTGTCGCAGCTGTACCGCGAGGGTAATGAGCGGGCCGCCGACGGCCACGCGATCCTGGGTATGGAGAGTATTTTCCGCGCCGGTTTCAAGGAGTTTTCCCGGCTGGCCCAGCAGGCGGAAATGGACTCCGAAGCGGTGGTCGAGGGTTCGCGACGCGCCATGCGCGTCGCGGTCATGCGCGAGGAGGAGCGCCTTGAACGGCACCTCGCCGTCCTCGCGTCGGTCGGCTCCACCAGCCCGTACATCGGTTTGTTTGGCACGGTGTGGGGCATCATGCACTCCTTCCGCGGCCTGGCCAATTCCACCCAGGCGACACTGGCGACCGTGGCACCGGGTATCTCGGAGGCGCTGGTGGCGACGGCCATGGGCCTGTTCGCGGCTATACCCGCGGTGCTGGCCTACAACCGCTTTGCCTCCAAGGTCGAAGTACTCGGCAACCGCTACGACACCTTTATGGACGAGTTTTCCGGGATTCTCAATCGCCAGGCGTACGCGCTGCGCTCGCGCGAGAAGAAGGCGGGATAGCGGCAGTGGCCAGCAATCGCAACAAACGCAAACCCATGTCCGACATCAACGTCGTGCCGTACATCGACGTGATGCTGGTGCTGCTGATTATCTTCATGGTGACGGCGCCGATGCTGATGCAGGGGGTAAAAGTCGACCTGCCTGACGCCAACGCCGACCCGGTGGAGAACCAGGACAGCGAGCCGGTGATCGTGTCGGTCGACGCCGCCGGCCAGCTGTTCCTCAATCTCGGCAATGAGAAACAGGTGTTGTCCCTGCCCAGCATAAAAGAAAAAGTGGCGGCCGTTATGCGCCGCAAGAAAGATACCCCGGTCCTGATCTGGGGCGACCAGGCAGTGCCTTACGGTGAAGTGGTTACCGTGATGGTCGCGTTGCAGGAGGCTGGAGCCCCCAGCGTTGGCCTGGTGACTGAAAATCCCCAGTGAATACCTCTATTTACGCCAAGCCGGTGATGCCGCGCATCGTGGTGCGGCCGGCGCTGGCGACCCTGTTGATACACGGGCTGCTGATCTACCTGCTGACTGCCAACTGGGCCAGTCACGACCGGGAAATACTCCGTGCCAAGCCGGTGCCAAACGTGATTAACGCCCGCCTGGTGGACGCCAGCGACTTCAAACCCAAGCCGAAGCCCCAGCCGCCCGCGCCCAAGCCCAAACCGGAGCCGAAAAAGCCGGAGCCGAAAAAGCCCGAGCCCAAGCCCGAACCGAAGCCCGCGCCCAAGCCCACACCGAAGCCGACGCCCAAGCCCACACCCAAGCCCGCGCCGAAGGCGACGCCCAAGCCCCAGCAGCCGGCGCCCAAGGTGGAGTCAAAGCCCGACCCGCGCATTACCCGGGACGAACTGGCCAGGATCGCCCGCGACGAACTGTCCACCACGGTCACGCAGCAGGAAGCCGCGGAGGCGACCGCCACCGCCAGTGAAATGTCGGCCAGCTTCGTCGCCCTCATCCAGCGGACCGTAGTAAACTACTGGAGCCGCCCGCCGAGCGCGCGCAACGGGATGGAATGCGAGCTGGCGGTACAGCTGGTGCCCACCGGGGAGGTGGTCAGCGTCACGGTGATCCGCAGCAGCGGTAATTCCGCCTTCGACAGCTCGGCCGTCAATGCGGTGAGGAAGGCGGGCGCTTTTCCCGAGTTACAAAAACTGCCCAGCGCGGAGTTTGAAAAGAACTTCAGGCGCCTGAACTTGATATTCAAACCAGAGGATTTGCGTTACTGATGAAACGACTACTAGCTCTCCTGACGAGTGTCGTGCTGGCTGTGAGCGCAGCGAGTGCATGGGCCCAATTGACTATCGAGATTTCCCAGGGGTCGGATAACCCCACCGCTATCGCCGTGGCGCCTTTCGCCTGGCAGGGCGCCGGTTCGCCGCCGGAGGATATCGCCGCGATCATCGACGGCGACCTGGCCCGCAGCGGCCAGTTCGCGCCGATCGCGCGCACGGACATGCTCAGCCGGCCCAGCAACGAGGCGGAGGTATTTTACCGGGACTGGCGCTCGATCAGCGCCGAGTACCTGCTGATCGGGCGGGTGTCGATGGATGGCCCGTCCCTGCGGGTCGATTACGAACTCTTCGACGTGTTGCGCCAGGCCAAGGTGCTGACCGGCTACGAATCGGGCCCGGTCAGCGACGCGCGCATGCTCGCGCACCGGGTAGCCGACGCGGTGTATAAACAGCTGACCGGCGTGCCCGGCGCCTTCGCCACGAAACTGCTCTACATCTCCGTCACCCGGGTCCCGGGCGGCAAGGACTATTCGCGCCTGACCATGTCGGATTCCGATGGCGCGCGACCGATCGTGGTACTGGAAACCCAGGAACCGTTGCTCGCGCCCACCTGGTCACCCGACGGTAAGGAAATCGCCTACGTGTCTTTCGAGACCGGCCGGCCCGCTATTTACCGCCAGGAACTGGCCACCGGTCGGCGTCAGCAGCTCACCAACTTCAAGGGGCTCAACAGCTCCCCGGCCTGGTCGCCGGATGGCAAGTCCATGGCGATGGTGCTGTCCAAGGACGGCAACCCGGATATCTACGTGATGGATCTGGCGACCAAACAGCTGACCCAGATCACCCGGCACTACGCCATCGATACCGAGCCCGCCTGGATGCCGGACGGCCAGTCGCTGCTGTTTACCTCGGACCGGGGCGGCAAGCCGCAGATTTACCGCTACGACATGCGCAGCGGCAAGACCGATCGCGTCACCTACGAGGGCAGCTACAACGCCCGCGCCCGCGTGTCGCAGGACGGTCGCACGATGGTGCTGGTGCACCAGCAGGACGGCCGCTTCCACATCGCGGTGCAGGACCTGGTGACCAACCGCATGCAGATACTGACCTCCACCGAATTGGACGAAAGTCCCAGTATCGCCCCCAATGGCTCTATGGTATTGTACGCAACCAAATACGCGGACCGTGGAATTCTGGCGGCCGTGGCCGTGGACGGCGAAGCGAAATTCAGGCTGCCGGCCCGCGAGGGCGACGTGCGGGAGCCGGCCTGGTCGCCCTACCTGGGCCGCTGATGACACACATTACCTGTTAATTTTATCAACCTGGAAAGAAACGAAGGACCAATGAATATGAAACATTTACCCGTTGCCGGTAAGGCCATTGCAATGCTGTTGTGGGCTACCTTGCTGGTCGCCTGTTCCGGAAGTGATACCAAGGAGCAGGAGGATGCCGCTGCCGCTGCTGCGGCTGCAGCAGCTGCCGCGAAGGCGGCCCAGGGCGCCGCCACCGCCGCGGAAATGGCTGCCCTCGAGGAAGCCGCCGCATCTGTGGGCAACGTGTTCTACTTCGAGTACGACAGTTCCAACCTCACGCCGCAGGCGATCAGTGCCCTGAACGCGCATATCGCCCTGCTGCAGCGCAACACCGAAAACGTGCGTCTGGAAGGCCATACCGACGAGCGCGGCACCCGCGAGTACAACATGGCGCTGGGCGAGCGTCGGGCCAACTCCGTGCGTGACTACATGGTGGCCAACGGGATCTCCAGCATCCGCATCGAGACCATCAGTTACGGCGAGGAACGTCCGGTCGCCTATGGTTCCGGCGAAGCCAACTGGGCCGAGAACCGCCGCGTAGAGCTGAAACCCCAGTAAACGATGACTAAATCTGTACGCCAAGCGCTGGTAGCATGCGGGCTGGTTGTAATGACCGGCCCGTTCTGCTTCATGGTCCAGGCCCAGGGCTATGTCGACCTCGAAGCGGAGCGCGCCGCGGCCCAGGCGGCCGGTCGCAGTCCCGCGACGACGACCACCACGACCAGCGCCCCCGCGCCGGCGGATCCCTACGGGGCACAGCCCGCCCAGGCCTATCCCGCCACCAGCTACGGTGTGAGCAACGCGCCGGCCGCGCCCTCCAGCGTCGCGCCGACCTCCGGCACGGCCCCTGTTGCCGCCCCGGTCGCCAGCGCGGCGCCGGCCGCCGCGACGGGCAGCCCGACGTCCGGCGCGGACCTGGGGAGCCTGTTTCTGCAGATCCAGCAGTTGCAACAGGAAGTCATGCGCCTCAACGGCAAGGTGGAGGAGCAGGCCTACGAATTGAGCACGCTCAAGGAGCAGAGCCTGCAGCGCTACATGGATCTGGACAAGCGCCTCGGCGGCGCGCCGGGCCCGCAGGCGTCCACCCCGGCCGCCCAGCCCGGCGGCACCGCGACCGGCCCCGGCGGCGCGATCAACGCGGCCGCGCCTGTCACCGCACCGGCGCCCGGCAAGAAAGCGACCGCGGCGGAACAGCCCGGCGAAGCGAGCGCCTACCGCGCCGCCTACGCGCTGGTGCAGGGCCGGCAGTTCGACCAGGCGATACCCGCGTTCCAGCAGTTCCTGCAGCGCTACCCGGACGGCCCCTACGCCGCCAACGCCCACTACTGGCTCGGCGAGCTGTACCTGGTGAAAGAGCCGCCCGACCTGGAGGCCTCCAGACAATCCTTCGCACTGTTGTTGAGCCAGTACCCGGACAACAGCAAGGCGCCG
This sequence comes from Halioglobus sp., assembly GCA_041395965.1. GTDB lineage: Bacteria > Pseudomonadota > Gammaproteobacteria > Pseudomonadales > Halieaceae > Marimicrobium. The sequence continues at coordinate 2,907 of JAWKZM010000039.1, read as the reverse complement.
GATGCCCTGTACAAACTGGGCAAGGTGCAGTTCCTCAAGGGTAACCGGGAAAAGGCGAAGGAATACCTTGACCTGGTGATCCGCCAGTACGAGGGCACCAACCCCGCCGTCGTGAAACTGGCCAGGGATTTCATCGCCCAGAACTACTGATCTGCGGCCCGGTGACCAACCCTCCTCCCAGCAGCAAGACCACCGCGCCCCGGTCGACAGGCCGGGTGCTGCCGGACGCCGCGTCACCGTCACTGCGCATCACCGAAATTTTCTACTCCCTGCAGGGCGAGGCGCGCACTGTCGGCCTGCCCACCGTCTTCGTGCGCCTCACCGGCTGCCCCCTGCGCTGCGTGTACTGCGACACCGAGTACGCCTTCAGCGGCGGCGAGCTGCTCAGCATCGCCGACATCGACCGGCAGGTGGCCGCCTACGCACCGCGCTACGTCACCGTGACCGGCGGCGAGCCCCTTGCCCAGCCGAATTGCCTGCCGTTGCTGACCACGCTGTGTGATGCCGGCTACGAGGTGTCGCTGGAGACCGGCGGCGCCCTGAGCCTCGAGGGCGTCGACGAACGGGTGGTGACCGTGCTGGACCTGAAAACCCCCGCGTCCGGCGAGGTGCAGCGCAATGATTACCGCAATATCCCGCGGCTGCGTGCGCAGGACCAGGTCAAGTTCGTCATCTGTGATCGCGCGGATTACGACTGGGCGCGCTTCAAACTGGATGAATACCGGCTGCCCGAGCGGGTCGCGGACGTGCTGTTTTCCCCCAGCTTCGGCGAGCTGCACGGGCGTGAACTGGCGGAGTGGATACTGGCGGACAACCTGCCCGTGCGGATGCAGTTGCAACTGCACAAGCTGTTGTGGAACGACGAGCCGGGGCATTGAGCGCGATGGACCCGCAGCGGCGCGCCGTCATCCTCGTCTCCGGCGGGCTCGACTCCACCACGGTGCTGGCCATGGCCCGCGCGCAGGGCTACGCCTGCTACACGCTCAGTTTCGATTACGGCCAGCGGCACCGCGCCGAGTTGTTCGCCGCCGCACGGGTCTCCCGCGCCCTCGGCGACGTGGAGCACAAGGTGGTAACCCTCAACCTCGACAGCATCGGCGGTTCCGCCCTCACCGACCTCGCCATCGCGGTGCCCGAAGAGGAGACCCCGGGCATCCCGGTCACTTACGTGCCAGCGCGCAACACCGTGTTCCTGTCCATCGCGCTCGGCTGGGCGGAGGTGCTCGGCGCCCGTGATATTTTCATCGGTGTGAACGCCGTGGATTATTCCGGTTACCCGGACTGCCGCCCCGAGTACATCGCGGCCTTCGAGCAGATGGCCAATCTCGCCACTCGCGCCGGTGTAGAAGGGCAGAAAATCACCCTACACACCCCGCTGATGCGCCTGGGCAAGGGCGACATCATCCGCGCCGGCATCGAACTGGGCGTGGACTACGCCCTCACCGTTTCCTGCTACCAGGCCACCGCCGACGGCCTCGCCTGCGGCAAGTGCGACAGCTGCCGCCTGCGTCGCGCGGGCTTTATCGACGCCGGCATTCAGGACCCCACTCGCTACCTCCAGATGCCTGCAGCACCCTGATTTCGCTCAAAAAAGCGCTTGAGTTTTTAGCCCAAATCCGTACCATACCGTGCTCCTTCTGGGGCCGTTAGCTCAGTTGGTAGAGCAGTTGGCTTTTAACCAATTGGTCGCTGGTTCGAATCCAGCACGGCCCACCATCCAAACAAAGAAGCCACCCATCGGGTGGTTTTTTTGTTTGGCCTGCGGGTTAGTCTGGTGCAACCAGACGTTCGACAAAACGCGCCAGCGTTTTGGACCAGGCGCGCAGTGACGAATCCCGCGAGGCGGGTGATAACAGCCCAAAGGCTGTAATCATCAATCCAGCACGGCCCACCAAAGTCGCTGGAAGAGCATGTACTTGGAAGCCCTTGGCTGGGTTTTTTTGCGCCAGTGAATGCCGTTTGTACTATGGAATGGAGGGATCAGGCGTTTCTTGCAAAAAAAGTGGTGTGCCCAGGATGTTGCAGAAGTCCCCTTTAGCCTAAAAGGAACCCTGGTCGAGCAGTTCACGCTTCCGACGACTGTAACCAAGAGCCGCCAGGCCCAGGCACAGCAGAGAAAGTGTGGCCGGCAATGGGGTCGTGCCCATTGTCTCGGGGCGCGAAAACCACGCGCCAATCTGCGGGGGAGCGTAATACGAGTTTGTATTATCCCAATTTGTAGACGCGACACCGATGGGGCTCCAATAGGCCATAAGAGGAAGTAGAGTCGTGCTATTGGATATTCGGCCTATAGTTTCATCGGAGTCGAAGAACTGGTGGTTTGTGGCTCTCCAACCATCTGCAAAAAATTGTGCCGCAAATGAATTCTGGTCTGCGTCGTCTATGTAAACTTCGTCCGGCCCAGGTCCCAGGGCAGGTGAACCTATATAGGAGTTAAAGAGGTTGTTCACATCTTCAATTGAGGCCCAGCTCCAACCCGACATGTCATAGCCGTTTAGTGAGCCACTACTACAAACCCCGGCGGGGCACACGCTGTTGATGTCGCTCCATGATAGATTGGTAAAAAGATCCGCCTGCGCCCAATCCTTGCCGTCAACAGTCACTATATCTGTGATGGGTCCGGCGACAGCTCTTCCCGCCCATCCAGAAACCACCAGTACCACCACTAAGCTGCCAAGTAGCTTCGACATCATGGTTATCTCAACATTCTGCTCGATTCCGATTAGGCGGCAAGATTCAGACCAGGTCAACAGATTCAAGGGCTTTGGGCATTTCACCGCGGGTTCTGCGGCGGTTGTTGTAAAAAATACTAACAGTAATGGTGTGTCCCTGTGGCGGTGGGAAGGGACCAAATCTGAATTCCTGGAGGGGTGACTCTTTCGACCGCCTTCGCCTGCAAGCAGACAT
>JAWKZM010000038.1:0-31658 GCA_041395965.1 Halioglobus sp. | reverse complement strand
GCGGCGCTGCGTGACCTGTGATTACCGCATCGATTTCAAGCGGCGCCAGGACAACAGCACAGTTGGCCGGCAGTCCGGCGATCCGCACCACGAAAACAACAACCCGTAACATCCCGAACCCGACCCACACCCCGGAGGAAATCCATGTCCGTTATTCTGGTTACCGGCAGCAGCACTGGCATTGGCCAGGAAACCGCGCTGCACATGGCGCGCAAGGGCCACGACGTATATGCCGCGGTGCGCAGCCCCGGCACCGCCGCTGAATTGAAGGAAAAGATTGCCGCCGAAAAGCTGCCGGTCACGGTCATCAAACTGGACCTGGTCGATCCCGGGTCGATTACCGCCGCCGTGCAGGAAATCACGGCTGACACCGGACGCATCGACGCGCTGGTGAACAACGCCGGCATTGGCGGAGGCCGCGCCGTCGAGGAAACACCGATCGACGAGGTCCGCGCTATTTTCGAGACCAACTACTTCGGCAACGTGAACGTGCTGCGGGCGGTGACGCCCATCATGCGCAAGCAGCGCTCGGGGCGCATCGTCACCGTCGGTTCACTGGCCGGACGTATCGTCATGGGCTGCCACGCCCACTACTCCGCCTCCAAGTGGGCGATGGAGGGTCTCAGCGAGGCGCTGGCCCAGGAGATGGCCGAGTTCAATGTGAAGGTCGCGATAATCGAACCCGGCTGCGTGCTCACACCGATCTGGGGCAAGGGCTCGCTGCCGACCACGCCGTCGCCCTACCAGAAATCCCTGCAACGGCTGGGGCGCTTCTTCGAGTTCGGGCTGCGCCGCCCGGCGATGCCCACGGACGTCGCCAGCGCCATCGCCCACGCCATCGAGTCGGACCAACCCCATTTCCGCTACCCGGTGGGTCCGGACGCGCAGGAGACCATCGCGGCGCGCGCACGGGTTTCCGATGACGAGTGGCTGGCGGCGAACTGCCTGCAAGGCGATGCGTTCTACGACCGCTGGCAGGCGCTGGTCGGCGTCGATTACTACCGCGACCCGGACTAGACCATCCGGGTCAGCACCTTGCACTGGTGGCTGGGCGTGCGCAGCGCCTCGAATGCGGCCGGCAGTTCATCCAGCGTAACGATGTCCGTGACCATGGGCGCGATATCGATGCGCCGTTCCCCCAGCATCGCCACACAGGTTTCGAAATCGTCCCGGGTGTAGGCGATGGCGAACTGGATCTGCAGTTCCTTCACCAGACCGAAAAACGGCATGATGCTGTCGGGCTGTTCGCACACGCCCACCGGAATAATCCTGCCCCGGTGCGGCGCCATCTCGATGCACTGCTGCAGCAAGCCCGGCGCCCCCACACATTCGAAGATCACGTCCGGCGCGCCCCCGGCGACATCTGCAAACTGTTGCAAAAGGCCCTCGGCGCCCTTTTCCAGCTCGGGGTGGATGACGGCCGTGGCGCCCATGCGCAGGGCGGTCCGCGCGCGTCTTCGCGACCTCGCTCACCACCACTTCCCGGGCGCCGGCGGCACCACAGGGCGACCGTCAGGCCAATGGGGCCGGCGCCAATGACCAGTACCCGGCTGCCGGCCCTGACATCGGCCATGCGCACCGCGTGAATACCCACCGCCAGCGGTTCGACCAGCGCCGCGCTGCGCAGGTCGAGGTCCGGCGGCAGCCGCAGCGTCTCCCGGCATCCGGTGGTGACAAACTCGGCGAAGCCACCCGGGTCGTCGACGCCGGAGACTTTTTTGTTGCTGCACTCGAAAAATCGCCCGGCGGCACAGGGGAGGCAGCGGCCACAGGCGATAAACGGCATGGCGCAGACGCGGTCGCCCACCCGCCAGTCACCCTCCGCCTGCGGGCCGACCTCGACGATTTCGCCCACGTATTCATGGCCGAGAATCTGGCCGCAGCAGGCCGTCGTGAGTCCCGCGCGGGTAGCGTGCAGGTCCGTGCCGCAAATGCCGCAGTAGGCGACCTTCATCACCAGCTCCGAGGGCGCCGGCGCGGGATCCGCGACGGTTTCCACCACCAGTGGCCGGCCGACTTCCCTGAACACCGCCGCTTTCATATTTCCACCTCGATCGTGCTTGCTGTTGCTGGTACCCGCCTACGCGGCCTGGGAGGGGTGCAGGCTCGCGGCCGCACTGGGGCGCGCCCCGACGCGCTGGAACCACCCCTGTACATTCGGTAGTCCCGCGGGGATGGGCTGTCCCACCAGCGCGCCGAAATCCGCGAAGGCGAACAGTTGGATGTCGGCGAGCGTGAAGCGCTCGCCGCAGACGAAGGTCTTGCCCGCCATCTGCGGTTCGAGCCACGCCCAACCATCGCGCACGATCGCCTTGAGGTCGTCCGCCGCATCGGGCAGCACACGGTACCGGTTCCGGAACATTTCAATGCCTTCAGCGCTGCGGAATCCCAGCGTCATCGGCTCGAGAATACGCGTGTCAAAACGCCGGTTCCACATCCGGGTTTCGGCCCGTTCCTCCGGCGTCTCACCGATCAGGGACGGACCCGCGGTAATTTCATCGAGATAGCTACAGATCACCGTCACCTCGGCGATCACGGTGCCGTCATCCAGTTGCAGGCAGGGAGACTGGGCGGCGGGATTCAGTCTCCGGTAGTCAGCGCCGAGATTTTCACCACCGATGATATCGATCTCCTGCACCGGCAGCTCAATGCCCCGCTCCACCAGGAACATGTTGACCAGCCGCGGATTCGGGCCAATGGATGTGTACAGTTTCATCGTGTTCTCCTGCAAGTGGGCCGCGCATCGGGTCACGGCGGGGTTGTCGATCGAGTGCGAAATTCGGCGTGTTTCACGTCGGATTTTACGTCCGGAACGCGCACAGTATCGGATACAAAATAAACAGTCAAATCTGATTGTTTTTTTCAAACAGGTTTGCTAACGTGCCGTTCGAGCACGCGTCGACAATCAGGGACGCCGCCGGTTGCACGGCTCTCCCGGCCCCGCCCCTCGCCCGCTCCGCACCACGATAACGCACCGCAAACCGGGAGACACGCCAGCGTGAGCAAAAGTGACCGTATCGATGTCTACCTCGTCGCCGGCGGCAAGTTCCACAATATCGACCACGCCCGGGTGGAACTGCTCAAGCTGCTCGCCGAGCAACCGCGTATCAAGGTGCTGGTGGGCGCGGACTTCAGCGACATCGACGCTATCTGCGCCAGCGATTTCCTGATCACCTACACCTGCGATGTCATTCCCTCCCCAGCCCAAACCGCGCGCCTGGTGGCGTTCGTCAACAGAGGGAAGAAGTGGTTCGCCCTGCACGGCACCAATTCCATCCTGCGCTTCCTGGAGCCGGGGGCGGACGGTTCGCCGCGCGTCGACTGCCCCGAGGAAAACCTGCCCTTCATGCAGGTGCTGGGCAGCCAGTTCATGGCGCACCCGCCCATCCACGAATACGAGGTGCGCGTGACCGAGCCGGACCACCCGCTGGTGAAGGACATCCCCCGCTTCAAGGTGGACGACGAGCTTTACCTGTGCAAGTTCCACGGCGAACACCGGACCCTGCTGCACACCCATTGGTCGGACCCGGTAGAGAACTTCGTGCGCAGCGACTGGATGAAGGACACCGATGTGCAGCCGGTGCTGTATATCCACAACCACGGAGCCGGCCAGGTACTGTACCTGACGCTGGGACATTGCCGGGGCAAATACGATATGCAGCCCTATATCGAGGAGTACCCGGTGCCGGAGGAAGGCGCCTGGAAAACAGCGGAATTCTACGAGTTGCTGCGCCGGGGCATCCGCTGGTCGATGGAACCCCTGCGGTAGCCGCCATGAATCTGAACTTCACCGCGGACGAATTGCAGTTCCAGCAGGAAGTGCGCCAGTTCCTGGCAGACCACCTGCCGGCCCACATTATCGAGGGCGCCGCCAACAACGGCAGTGTGTTCGTCGAGAAGGACATCGCCCTGGAATGGCAGGCGATCCTGGTGGAAAAAGGCTGGGCCGTGCCACAGTGGCCAGTGGAGCACGGCGGCACCGGCTGGACACCCACCCAGAAATACATTTTCAGCAAGGAGTGCTACCACGCGGGCGCGCCCATGCTGATCCCGCTGGGCCTGCTGATGCTGGCACCGGTCATCATGGCGTTTGGCACGGAGCAGCAAAAGGCCGAGTACCTGCCAAAGATACTGCACGGCGAACACTACTGGTGCCAGGGCTACTCGGAGCCGGGCGCCGGCTCGGACCTGGCGAGCCTCAAACTGAAGGCCGAGGCCGACGGCGATCACTACATCGTCAATGGCTCCAAGATCTGGACCACGCACGCCCACCTGGCAGACCACATCTTCTGCCTCGTGCGCACGGACGCCAGCGGCAAACCCCAGGCGGGCATCAGCTTCCTCCTCATCGACATGGACTCGCCCGGCATCACCGTGGAACCGATCATCACCATGGCCGGCGACCTGGAGGTCAACCAGGTGTTCTTCGACAACGTGCGGGTGCCCATTGCCAACCGTATCGGCGAGGAAAACCAGGGCTGGCGCTACGCCAAGTACCTGCTGGAGTTTGAGCGCGGTGGTGGGTTCAGCGCGCACCGTATCCGTCACGAACTGGACCACCTGCGCCGGTTGATGGCCGATGCCAGGCGCGACAACCCCGACTTCGACGCCCACGGCGACATGGACCGGCGCGCCGCACGACTGGAGATCGACCTCAAGGCGCTGGAAATCACGGAATTGCGCATCCTCTCCGCGGTCAGCGGGGGCGGCAACCCGGGACCGGAGTCCTCCATCCTGAAACTCTCCGCCACGCGGCTGGAACAGGAGATCAACGAGCTGGCGGTGGACGTGCTCGGTTATACCGGCTTCGTGATGAACCCGGTGGCCGGCGGCAACCCGGTGCGGGCCGATTACATCAGTTCCGTGGTGCCGAGGTATCTCAATAACCGCGCCGCGTCGATCTTCGGCGGTTCGCAGGAAATTCAACGCAATATCATCGCCAAGATGGTGCTGGGACTGTAACAGCTTGCCCGCCCCACGGAAGGTCAACCCTGGTACATCGCCTGGCGCAGGAGAGTTCTGATGCAACGGCAGCAACTGGTTGAGGAAGTCAAAACGCTGATGGACCTGGTGGCGCGCAACACCACCTCGCTGGCCGACAGCGTCATGGAAATCGACGTCAGTGAGTACACCGACCCGGAACTGTTCCAACGGGAAAAGACCGAGTTGTTTCGCAATTACCCCCAGTTCGTCGGCCCCAGTTGCGTGGTCCCCGAGGCGGGCGACTACTTCGCCTTCGACGATACCGGTATCCCCATCCTGATCGTGCGCCAGCCCGACAGGAGCCTCCGGGCGTTCGTCAACATCTGCTCCCACCGCGGCGCGCCACTGAACGAGTGCGATCACGGCAGGGCCAAAAAGGGCCGTATGTTCGCCTGCCCCTACCACGGCTGGAGCTACGATCTGGAGGGAAAATTGATTGGCGTGCCCTTCGGCAAGGAGGGCTTCGACAGTATTGACCGCGACACGCTTGGGCTCCGGCAATTGCACGTGCAGGAGAAGCACGGCATGATCTTCGTCATGCCCAACCCCGGGAAGACTTTCGCTATCGACGAGGTGCTCGGCGGCATCCAGGAGCGGCTGTGCGGCTTTGGTTTCGAGGATCACTACTACCTCGGCGCCAAGCGCGTGTTCACCGACTTCAGCTGGAAGCTCAACATGGATACCTTCCACGAGTATTACCACTTCGAGTTCCTGCATCCGCAATCCATCGCCACCATGGCCTACAGCAACACGGCCCACTACAAACAGTACGGGCGCAACCACTCCATGGGGTCACCGGCGCTGGCCATCAACGAGCTCAAGGACATCCCCGAGGCGCAGTGGGAGCCGCGGAAATACAGCTCCTACGTCAACTATATCTTTCCCAACACGGTGATCTTCGTGGTGCAGGATCACTTCCAGACCTGGCGCGTCTACCCGATTGCGCCGGACCGTTCGGTGGTCTATCACAGCATGTTCCTGCCCGCTGAACCGGCCACGCCCGAAGAGCGGGCGCACTACGAGGCGTATTTCCAGATGATCAACGATGTGGCCGTGGCCGAGGACTACTCTCTGGTCGACAGGATCAACCGCGGCCTCAAGGCGGGCATAGAACGCAAAGTGCTGGTCGGGCGCAATGAACCCGGCGTGCAGAACATGCACCGCCAGCTACACGACGTCCTCGGCTAGGAAACTGGCCACCCAGTCGTGGAAGTGCTGGACCCGCACCTCGTCCTGGTTCAGCACCGCGCTGTCAACACCCCGCGAGTGCATGCCGGCCTGCCTATGCGAGGTAGCAGATATCCTGGTCGAGGGTGATGGCGCGCAGCTGCCGCCGGGTGTCGCGCAGCACGACAATCGACTCACGGCCAATGCTATAGACGAAATAGTCCCCCGGGTCGGGCAGGTCGGCCGCCAGCCCGGCGAACAACCAGCAGCGAGTCCAGATGGCGTCCCACTCCGCCGTTACGGAAGCGGAGGACGTGTAGTCGCGCTTGTGCAGCACCGCCCTGGCCGGGGTACGTGCGCCGACGCCGTCGGCAAAGGCCTCTTCCCGCGTGACCTGGGGCATCAGGGGTCTCCCGCACCGGCAAGCGCAATGCTGATGCCCGTGTCATCCACCTGCACCGGGTAAGTTACCAGCGCGACGGTAGCGGGCCGCGACAGGGCGCAGCCATCGCGCACATCGAACGCGGCCCCGTGCAGCGGGCACAGGATCCGGTGGCCCTTGAGCTTGCCGCCGCTGAGGCGTTCGGCGGCGTGGGTACAGAAATTGTCCACGGCGAAGTAGCCGTCCGCCGTGTGGCACAGCAGGATCTCCCTGCCCTGCACCTCGATGCACAGCGTTTTGCCCAGGGGAACGTCGTGCGCGCCAGCGACACGGTGCAGGGTCGTGCGCTGCAAGCGTCTACTCCTTTGCCATGGCGGCGGACAGGAATTCATCCAGCGTCATATGCATCCGCCGGATGCGCGCTTCCTGGTAGTTGCCCAGCGTCAGGCCGGGCTTGCGGCTGGTTTTGAAACCCTGCTGCTGCAACGCGAGATTCCCGGTGTCCTCGTCGTACACCGGGCCCAGCCAACCCAGGCCCTCCACCTCGGTATAGGATTGCTCCACGCCCAACCGCACCGGCTCGGGCGGCTCTGGGTGTTCGACGCCCTCGGGCAGCGGTTCCAGCAGGAGCAAATCGAAGATGCTGCTGTCCACGTCCTCACCATTGGGGCGAAAGCGGTAAGCCATCGGCACGTTGATGCCGGGAAAAAAGAACATATTGGGAAACAGGTGGTACTCGATGGAGTCCAGCATGACGCTATCGCTGACCGCGGACAAATCGACACCCAGCGTATCCCCGAAGTGGCCGCGTAACGCCTCGGCTATCAGCGGGCGGGCGGTCTCGCCCGGCGGCACATGGCCCGGGTCGATACCGTACACGGACAGGAACGCGAGCAGCTCTTCCTCGGTTACGGGTGGCCGGCGCCATTTGTCGCCAGGGTAATCGTCGAGTGACTGCGGGCTGTAGTTGCCGATGTTGTGGATGAAACGGCTCACATACTTGCCAAAAATGTCGTACTGGGTATTGCCGCCGTTGGGCGAATCGTGGGTCTCGAAGTTGTGGTAGGCCTCCATGAAGGCCTCCTGCGCGGCTTTCCAGTTGGCGGGCAGGATTTTCTGTACGTGCAGCCTGATACGACGGCGCTCCAGCGGGAAGTGCCGGAAGTGGTCCGGCAGTACGTCGAGGTATTCGGCGAGCGGCCTGGCCCGCGGATCCATATTGATAAAGACAAAGCCGCCCCAGCGCTCGCACCGTACCGGTTGCAGGTCGTGGGTCGCGTGACTGACATGGGGGAAATCCCAGCGGCCGGGAATATTCCTTATCGAGCCGTCCAGCGCCCATGACCAGCCGTGGAAAGGACAGGTAAATGCCGGGCTGTAGCCGCTGCCCTCCCCGCCGAGTAGGCGCGTGCCGCGGTGGGTGCAACTGTTCAGGAATGCCCGGACGGTGTCCTCGGCGGAGCGCACGACAATGACGGAATAGGGCCCGACATCGTAAACATAGGTATCACCCACGTCGCTCAGGTGCTCCTCGCGGCAGGCCCACTGCCAGGCCCGGGGCCACAGGTGGCGCATCTCGCGCTGGAAGAATTCGGCGCAGGTATAACGCGCGAAGGGGATATCCTCGTCGCCGAGGAACGCGTAACGACTCTCGAGCAGCGGCGCCGGCGGCGGCTGGCGGTCGTGTGCGAGTACGTCGCTGATGGTGGGACCCGGCGCGCGTGCTGCGCCAGGGCGCCGGTCGTGTTCGTCTGCCATGCTACATCGGGTCCTGTAGGGTTCTGGAGGGCATTGGACTTTCCACCATGCCTGATAATACAATCCGGATCGACTGTTTTTTTAATTATGTGCGCCCTGCCGTCGTGATTGCAAGCATGGCGGCGCCCTCCCCCACCCTCAACGGACACCACGCCATGACCACACCCACCGGCAACACGCCCACACCCGAACGCGTTGCGGACCGTCTCGCGATCCATGACATACTGCACCTGCACTGCCGGGGCCTGGACCGGCTGGACCGGGAAACGATCCAGTGCGCCTACTGGCCGGATGCGGAAGTGGATTACGGCGGCTTCCGCGGCAGCGCACAGGTGTTTGCGGAACTGGTGGTGGGATCCCTGGGCGAGCAGTACGCGCTGACACGGCATACCCTGGCCAACATGCTGGTCGCGTTCGACGGCGACACCGCGCGTGTCGAATCCGCGGTCACCGCCGCCCACCTGGCGCCGGACGCCAGCGAGGAAATGCTGTTCTACGGGCGCTACCTGGACTGGCTCCAGCGGCGCGATGGCCGCTGGAAAATCCTGCATCGGCAGGTCGTGATGGACTGGATGAAGCGCGTGCCGGTGCAGCCCGAAGGCGACAGCGAAACACTGGCAGCGATGGCCCGGGGCGCGCACGGCGAGCGCGACCCCCTGTATTCGTTTCTCAATCTAGAATAGACAAAGAGGCTCACCATGCAAGATGCCCTGGACACCCTGCTGGCCAAACAGGCGATCTACGAACTGTCCTGCCGCTACATGCGCGCCCTGGATCGCCTGGACGAACCACTGCTGCTCTCGGTGTTTTTTACCGACGCCTGGTGCGACTACGGCTTCACCGAGGGCACACCCGCGGAATTCGCGCGCTACGCGATCACGGCACTGCGGTCACACGCCGCCAACCATCACATGCTCGGCAACGTGTTGCTCGACGTGGCGGGTGATGAGGCCTTCGGCGAGGTTTATTTCAACGCCTACCACAAGGTACAGGGCGAGAGCGGCTTCGAGGATGTCATTATCGCCGGGCGCTACCTGGACCGTTACGAGCGCCGCGCGGGGATCTGGAAGTTTGCCTATCGCAGTGAGCGCGTGGACTGGAGCCGCACCCAGCCCACCTGCGACAGCTATTTTGACCTCGCCCCGGACTGCCTGCGAGGCGGGCGGCTCGATGATTTCGTGTACGATAGGGAAAACCGGCGGCGCAAGTAAGCACCCTTATGAATCACGGCAACTACGAAGACGAGCCAAACCAGAAAATCAACTGGCACATACTGCGTATCATCTGGCCGTACCTCATGGAACACCGGGGCCGGGTGCTGCTGGCCCTGGGCTGCCTGGTGCTCGCCAAGCTGGGCAACGTGGTCGGCCCCTTTATCCTCAAGCACATCGTCGACAGCCTCGACACCGAGCAGGGCAAGCTGATCGCCGCGCCGCTGGCCCTTGTCCTGGCTTATGGCCTCGCCCGCTTCGCCAATGTGCTCTTTGGCGAGCTGCGCGACACGGTCTTTGGGCGCGTCACCGAGCGGGCCATGCGCAAGATCGGCCTGGAGGTGTTCCGGCACCTGCATAACCTCGACCTCGATTTCCACCTGAACCGGCGCACCGGCGGCCTGTCGCGGGATATCGAACGCGGCACCACCGGCATCAGTTTCCTGATGCGCTTTTTCGTGTTCAACATCGTGCCCACCTTTATCGAGATCTTCATGGTCGTGGGCATTTTATTGTTCAACTACGGTTGGGGCTTCGCCCTGATCACCCTGGTGGCAGTGCTGGCCTACGTGTGGTTCTCGATAGCGGCCACCGAGTGGCGTACACAATTCGTGCGCGATGCCAACATGGCCGATTCCGCCAGCAACGCCAGGGCCGTCGACAGCCTGCTGAATTTCGAGACGGTCAAGTACTTCACCAACGAGGAGTTCGAAGCACGCCGCTACGACGTGGAGCTGGAAAAGTGGGAGCTGGCGCGCCGCAAGAACCGGTTGTCGCTATTCTCCCTCAACGGCGGTCAGGCCTTTATCATCGCGGTGGCGATGACCGCGATGATGTGGCTGGCCGCCAACCGCGTCACGGCGGGTACCATGACCATCGGTGATTTCGTACTGATCAACGCCTTCATGATCCAGTTGTTCATGCCGCTGAATTTCCTCGGGTTCGTGTACCGCGAGATCAAGGGTTCCATGGCCAATATCGAAAAAATGCTACAACTGCTCGACGTGCAGCCGACGGTGCTCGACAGGCGGGAGGCGGCGGTGCTGGCAACGGCCAGCGGCGGCGTCGAGTTCAGGGGCGTTTGCTTTTCCTATCGCCCGGACCGCGAAATCCTGCGCGACGTATCCTTCTCCATTGCCAGCGGCGAGAAAGTGGCGGTCGTCGGCGCCAGCGGCGCGGGCAAGTCCACCCTGGTGAAACTGCTGTTTCGCTTTTACGATATGGATGCGGGCAGTATCGCGATCGGCGGCACCGACATCCGGGATCTCACCAAGCAGTCCCTGCGGCAGGCGATCGGCATCGTGCCCCAGGATACGGTACTGTTTAACGACACTATTTTCGAGAACGTGCGCTACGGCCGCCCGGATGCCGACGACGCGGAGGTAGCAACCGCCATACGCCTCGCGCACCTGGACACGTTCATCCAGCAGCTGCCGGAAGGACACCAGACCCGCGTTGGCGAGCGCGGCCTGAAGCTCTCCGGCGGCGAGAAGCAGCGAGTGGCCATCGCGCGCACCATACTCAAGCGCGCGCCGATCCTGGTCTTTGACGAGGCCACCTCGTCGCTCGACAGTAAATCCGAACAGGCCATCCTCAAAGCGCTCAGGGAGGTCGCCGAGGGCCATACCAGCCTGGTGATCGCGCACCGGCTTTCCACCATTGTCGACGCGGACCGCATCGTGGTGCTGGACCACGGCGGCGTCGTCGAGCAGGGCACCCATGAGGTACTGCTGGCGAAACGGGGCCACTACGCGGAGTTGTGGTACGCGCAGCAGAAAGAACAGCAACAGCAACCGCTGGTGGCCGTGAGCTGACATGAGCGTACCCGAATGGCGACGCGCTCCCTTACTTTCGGCCGGCGGACCGCTCGCGGCGCGGCGCGGCCCGGAGGTGGACGCCGGCAGCGACCGGGGAGGTCGGTCATGAAGCTCGGTGCCGCGGCGCTGACGCCGCTGCGTTTCTGCATGGTCACCACCTTTTACCCGCCGTACCATTTCGGCGGAGACGGCATCTTCGTGCAGCGCCTTGCCGAGGCCCTCGCCCGGCGCGGCCACCATGTGACCGTTATCCACTGCGCCGACGCCTACCGCCTCGGCGGCGGGGTGGAACCCGCCGCCATTACCCACCACCCCAATATCGAGGTGCACACCCTGGCGAGTCCGCTGGGCATGTTGTCGCCCCTGCTGACCCACCAGCTGGGCGTGCCGGGACTGAAGCGTGGAGCCATCCGGCGCATACTGTCCGCGGGCGATTTCGACGTTATCCATTTCCACAATATCTCGCTGGTCGGCGGGCCGGGAATCCTGGCCTACGGCGACGCGGTAAAGCTGTATACCGCGCACGAGTACTGGCTGGTCTGCCCCCTGTCGACACTGTGGAAATTCCAGCGCCGGAACTGCGAGGCCAGAAGTTGCGTCACCTGTACGCTGAACGCCCGCAGACCGCCGCAGTGGTGGCGCTACACGCAGTTACTGGAGCGCAACCTCGGGCACCTCGACGCAATCATTTCCCCGAGTGAGTTCCTGATCCACAAACACCACGAGATGGGGCTGCAGGCCAAATTCACACACCTGCCGAACTTTCTGCCGGACGCCGCAGGCGCGCCCTCCGGTGCCGGCACCACGCACAGCGGCGAGACCGGGAGACCTTTCTTCCTGGTGGTGGGGCGACTGGAGAAAAGCAAGGGCGTCCACCGCGCGATCGAGGTTTTCCAGCAGGCCGATCACGCGGACCTGCTGATCATTGGCACCGGACAATACGAAGCCGAACTGCGCGCCATGGCCAGTGGCTATGCCAATATCCACTTGCTCGGCGCCATGCCGTACACACAGGTGGTGGATTTTTATCGCCGCGCCGTGGCAGTCATCGTACCGTCAATCTGGGACGAGCCGTTCGGACTGATCGTCATTGAAGCCTACTCCCAGCGCACGCCGGTGATCGTCAACAATGCGGGCGCGCTGCCGGAACTGGTCGCCGCCAGTGGCGGCGGCATTGTCTACGACGATACCAACGGGCTGCAGCGCGCGGTGGCGTCGCTGCTGCAATCCCCACAACGCCGGAATGAACTGGGGGAGCAGGGCTACGCGGCCTATCGCCGGCTGTGGACGGAGGAGCAACACCTGCAGCGCTACCTTGAGCTCATCGGAGAGATCGGCACACGCAGGCAAGCCGCCGCCCCGTGAACTCCTGTCACTCGCCGCCGCACAGCCGCCACGACGGCGCGTCCGTTGAGGCGAGCGCGGCGTGGAGGTAAGGGAGGCAGTCCTGCAACTGCGCCCGCAGCACCCACGGCGGATTGACCACAAACATACCGCTGCCGTACATCCCCGCTCCCGCCGCCGCGCGCACGGGGAGTTCAACCAACAGTGAATCAACCGGCATCGACTCCAGTTTTCTCACCAGCGTCACCACCTCCGGGCGCTGCAGCAGCGGATACCACAGGAGATACACGCCCGTGGCAAATTTCCTCAGCGCCAGACGCAGCGCAGCCACTGCGCCAGCGTAGTCGGTTTTGATTTCATAGGGCGGATCGATGACGACCAGGGCGCGTTTTTCGGGTGGCGGTAACACGGCCTTCAGCGCGGCAAAGCCGTCTTCCCGGGCTACCTGGATACGCCGATCGCGACCGGACCAGCGCCGCAGGCGCGCCGCATCGTCGGCATGTAATTCAAACAACTGCAGTCGCTGGTCCCGCTGCAGGATCTTCGCCGCAATGGCCGGCGAGCCCGGGTACCGGGACAGGTCCCCGCCGGGGTTGCAGCCGCGCACCAGGTTCACGTAGCGCGCCAGTGCCGGCGGCAGGTCATTCCGCGGCCAGAGGCGGGCGATACCCGATTCAAACTCGCGGTTCTTGCTCGCGAATGCGTCGCCGAGGTCATAGCTGCCCGCGCCCGCGTGGGTATCGATGTAGCGCAGCGGCTTGCCTGTCTTTTGCACGAGATACTCCAGCACCAGCACCTGTACCAGGTGCTTGAGCACATCCGCGTGGTTGCCGGCGTGGAAGGCGTGGCGATAGCTGAGCATGCAGGGTTCCAAAGGCAAAGTGGTCGCTATGGTACTGCCGCAGATGCGGTGTTGCACCTGCTGTGCGGGACGCGACCGGCTGGCCGGCGCCGGGCTGTTGCCACCCCGGCAACACTACAGTATCGTGAATTCCCCACCTGCAACCGGTCCGCCAGCGACCGGGCGAGGCTGATATGTACGACCTGGTCATCGAAGGCGGCACCCTTGTCGACGGCAGCGGCGCAGCCGCCGTTACCGCTTCGGTCTATGTGCACGGGGGAAGGATTGCCGCTATCCTGGCCGAGGACCGCGCATCCCGGCCCGCTGCCGAGCGGCTGGATGCGCGCGGCAGGATCGTCGCGCCCGGCTTCGTCGATGTCCACACCCACTACGACGCACAGGTGTTCTGGGACCCGGTATTGAGTCCCTCCCCCTTTCACGGGGTGACCACCGTCATCGGCGGCAATTGCGGCTTTACCATCGCGCCCCTGTCCGGCAACAGCGCCGACGCGCAGTACCTCAAGCGCATGCTCGCGCGGGTGGAGGGCATGCCGCTGGAAAGCCTCGACGCCGGTGTACCCTGGGGCACCTGGCGCAGCTTCGGCGACTACCTGGCGCGCCTCGACCACCGCCTGGCGGTAAACGCCGGTTTCCTGGTCGGTCACTCCGCCCTGCGCCGCACCGTGATGGGCGCGCGGGCCAATGCCGAGGCGGCCAGTGCCGCGGACCTGGACGCCATGCGGGCGCTGTTGCGTGAGTCACTCCACGCCGGTGGCCTGGGCTTTTCCAGTACGCTCTCGCCCACCCACAACGATATGGAAGGCCTTCCGGTGCCCTCCCGCTTCGCGACCCACGAGGAACTGCTGGCGCTGTCGGGCGTGTGCCGCGAGTTTCCGGGCACCGTGCTGGAGTTCCTGCCCGGCACCAAGGAATTCGACGAGGACGTGTACCAGCTCATGACCGCCATGTCGCTGGCTGCCCAGCGCCCGCTCAACTGGAACGTCTTTGTCCCCGGCAACCCCGCCATCGACCGCAGCCAGCTGGGCGCGACCGACTATGCCAGGGCGCGCGGCGCGGACGTTATCGCCCTGACGCCCGCGCAGCCGGTAATCACCCGTATCAACCTGCACTCCGCCTTTATCTTCGATGCCTTCCACGACTGGGAGGAAACCATGCGCCTGCCGATCCCGCAGCGGATCGCCGCGCTGCGCGACCCGGACCTGCGCCGCAGGCTGGACGCGGGCGCCCGCGCGGAGGAATCCGGCGTATTTATTTTCATGTCGGGCTGGGCCGGCTATACCGTGGACGAAGTAGCGCTGCCCCACAACAAACACCTGGAAGGTCGCACTATCGGCGACATCGCCGCGGAGCTGGGCAAGGCGCCCTTCGATACCCTGCTGGACCTGGCCATCGAGGAGGAGTTGAAAACCTCCTTTATCCCCCTGCGCTACGGCGACGATGACGCCAGCTGGCAAACACGCGTGGCCGCCTGGAACGACACCCGCACCGTGGTGGGCGCCTCGGATGCCGGCGCCCACCTGGACATGATCGATACGTTTTCCTTTACCACCCAGTTACTGGGCAACGCCGTCAGCAAACGCCACCTGCTCAGTATCGAGCAGGCGGTGCACCACCTGACCGAGGTGCCGGCCAAGCTGGTGGGACTGACAGAGCGCGGCCTGCTGCGGGCCGGTTACTGCGCCGATATCGTGATCTTCGACCTCGACACGGTGGGCTGCTCGGACACGTACACACGGCGCGACCTGCCGGGGGGGGCCGGCAGGCTCTACGCCGACGCGCGAGGCATTGAGCACGTCTTTGTCAACGGCAGGGAGATTATCCGCCATAACGAGTTCACCGGCGCACTGCCCGGCAAGGTCCTGCGCAGCGGCGCGGACACGGCCACTGGCAGCATGCCCGGCGACTACTCCTGAACCAGGGGGGCTGGCGTCGATGAACCACACCCTGGCCGCCATGCCGATCATCGACGTCGATACACACTACACGGAGCACCCGCAACTGTGGACAGCGCTCGCCCCGGCGGCGCTCCGGAATCGGGTGCCCCGTGTACAGTCCGACGCTGACGGCAACCAGTGCTGGATCGTCGAGGACGACCTGCAACTGGGTCCCGTGGGCTACTGCGTCATCCGCTGCGACGGCAGCAAGGCGCTGGGCACCACCACGCTGACACGGCTGGAGGACATGCACCCGGGAGCCACCGATCCCCGGGCGCGCCTGCAGGTCATGGACGCGCAGGGCATCAGCAGGCAAATCCTCTACCCCAATATCCTCGGTTTCGCCGGGAGTTTCGTCATGAATGTCCGCGATGTGCCGCTGCGGAATTTTTGCGTGCAGGCCTATAACGAGCACGCGGCGGGGCTGCAACGGGAAACCGCCGGCCGCCTGCTGCCACAGGCGCTGCTGCCGATCTGGGATATGCACCTGACCGTGCGGGAAGTCATCCGTTGCCACGAGGAGTACGGCCTGACCGGCCTGGTGCTGACCGATTCACCGGAGCTGTGGCGCCTGCCCACCCTGTCGGAAAGCTACTGGGATCCGCTGTGGCGCGAAGCCGAGGCGCGCGGCCTGCCGATCAATTTTCACATCGGCGGCGGCGCCAGTATCGGCAACCTGTGGGCCGGGATGGATGAACCCACCGCGATTGCCGCCATGTCCTCGCTGGCGGATATCACCAACATGCGCTGCCTGATCAACCTGATCTTCAGCGGGCTGTTGGACCGCTACCCGCGCCTGAAATTCGTCTCGGTGGAGAGCGGCATGGGCTGGATTCCGTTCCTGCTGGAACTGGCGCACTACCAGGTGGGCCAGAACGGCGTCACCCACCTGGACCTGACGCCGCTGGAATACTTCCAGCGGCAGCTCTACGCCTCCTACTGGTTCGAGAGCGACGTGGCCTACGCGGTCAAGCGGCTGGGGCCGGACAACATCATGTTCGAGACGGATTTCCCCCACCCGGCCTGCCTGTACCCCTCCGTACAGGACCAGGTACAGCGTTCGCTGGGCGACCTGCCGGAAGTCGTGCAGCGCAAGATCCTGTACGAAACCGCCGCCCGGGTTTACCAGCTACCCCTGTAATCGCGTCCTGCTGCGTTGCCGCTCACACCCGGCAGGCGCGCGCCCGAGCACCGGCGGCAGCAGCCACGCCCCGGCTACCGCCACTACCGCCATCGACCACACGATCAGGGCGCCGGTCGGGTAATCGTAAACCATCGACAGGCCGATACCGGCGACATAGGCGAGCAGCCCGATACCCCAGGCGGCGGGCAACTGGTGTGCCGGCGCCAGTTTGCGCGTCGCCAGCGCGGGGATGATGAGGCTGCTGAATACCAGGTACACGCCGACCAGTTGCACCGAGGCGGTAATCGCCACGGCGAAAATGAGGTAGAAACCCACGGCGGGCATACGTGCGCCGAGACCGAACCAGAACGCCAGCAACAGCGCGTAAAGCCCCGCCAGTGGAAGCAGCTGCTGGTAGTCCACCCACAGTATCTGCCCCACCAGCAGGTCCTTGAGATGCTCTCCCCCGTGGGGATTGTTGGCGAGCAGCAGGATGCTGGCCGACGCGGCCAATACGAACAGCACGCCGATCAGGGCCTCCTGGATTTCCGGCCAGAGCTTTTCCGTGATGTTGAGGCCCACCGCGGCGCTGATCGCCGCCGCCACCGCCACCACCTGTACCTCCCAGCCGTGCGCCTCCCAGCCGAAGGTATCGGCCAGGATCACGCCCAGTCCCGCGACCTGCGCGATCGCGAGGTCGATGAATATGATCCCGCGTTCCAGCACCCGCCTGCCCAGAGGCGCGTGGGTGGACAGCACCAGCATACCCGCGAGCAGGGCGGGACCGACGATGTTCAAATCGAAATCATTGAGCATTCTTGGGTACCATGTTATCCAGCAGCGTGCGGAGGGTGACATCGAACAGGCTGTACAGGTTGTCAGCCTCCGGGGTGCCACCAACGGTAAAGGGCAACACCGCATTGGGTATGCCGGTCTGCTTTGTGAGCCACTCGGACGCCTGCGGGTCCTGGTACGGCGCGCGAATGATCAGCCCCGCCGGCGAGGCCTGCAACTGCACCAGCAGCTCCTGCAGGTGTGCCGCACTGGGCGGCACCCCGGGCTTGGGCTCCAGGGTCGCCACCTCCACCAGCCCCAGCCAGTTTTCCAGGTACACCCAGCTCTTGTGGTGCGGCACCACGGCCTTGCCGCGCAGGGGCGCCGCCTGGCGCTCCCATGCGGCAATCGCCCTGCCCCACTTGTCCTGGAACGCGGCCAGGCCCTGCTGGTAGTTTTGCGCGTTGCCCGGATCCACCTGCTGCAGGCGTTCGGCGATGACGTTGGCCACCAGCGCTATATTGCGCGGGTCAGTCTGGATATGCGGGTTACCCTCTGCGTGGATGTCGCCCTGGGCGCGGTCCAGCTGGGCGGGAATCTCCAGGCGATTGACGTAGTCGCTCGCCAGCAGGTAGCCGGCTGGCGGTTGCACCTTGGGGTTGTTGCCCTTGCCCAGCAGGACCGGCAGCCAGCCCGCTTCCAGCCGGCGCCGGAACAGATCACCAGGTCGGCTCCCCGAATACCGGCGATCAGGCTGGGCCGGGCCTGGATATAGTGCGGGTCCTGCAGGGCGCTGGTGGCCACCGTGGCCTCCACCCTGTCGCCGGCGATCCTCCGTGGCCAGTGCCGCCCACTCAGGTTCGCAGGCAAACACCTGCACCGTCGCCCGGGCGCTGGAAGCCGCCATCAGGGCGATGGCGAAGACAAACTTAAGCAGCGTTCGATAATACATGGCGTACTCCTAAAACTGGTGGGCGCCGTGGGCGCCGATGCTCATGATGTACTGGAGCGTTAACTGGTTGTCGTTTTCAAGACCCGTCTCATCGCGCTCAAACTGCAGGCGAATGCGCGAAAACTCACTGTTGGAGTAATCAAACATAAGGGAATAGCGCAGCGGATCATTACCCATGTTCTCAAGGACGGTGCCCGCAAACTGGTTGCCCGGATCATCCAGGTTGAGGCCGTCAATGCGCACGCCGGCCCGCCAGCGGGGCCGCCACTGGTAAATCAGCTGGGCGTACCAGCCGGACGTGTCGTCATTCACTGACAGGGGATCGACCGCGTCAGCATACAGGTAGTCGCCATTCTGCTTGCGCCACAGGTACTCGGTCTGGAAGATAAGGTTGCGCTCCTTGATGTTGCCGTTGGGCGCCCATTTCCAGACGAAGTCCGCTATGGTGATCTCCGTGTTGCCGTCGTAACGCAGCGGGTCATCCTCCGTGCCGTCATCGCGGTCGCGCGCATCCGCTTTCATCCAGGACAGGCCGGCGGTCCAGCTATTGCTGAAACCCACGTCGCCGCCGATGTGCGTGAACAGGGTGCGCGTGCCCGCACCACTGTGGGCGGCGCCGGCGGCCGGGTAGCTGGTGCCGCGAAACACTTCGGCACCCAACTCGATATACAGGTCGGTGGGCGCCAGCCAGGTGAACTGCAGGCCGTCGTCGCCATACTGTGTGTCGGAAAAAAACGCGATAGGGCAGCGCCTGGTCGGCGAAGTCCCAGGTGTGGGAGTGCTTGTCGTTCAGGTACCCCACCGAGGAGTAAAAACGACCAGGCGCAGGGCGGTACTGGCCGGCATGCTCAGCGTATCGATAAAGGCTTCTTCCAGGCTGGTTTCGAAATCACCGTTGTCCTCCTCAATCGTTTCAGTCACGCGGGCGGAAAACCAGTCGTCCACACTGGCCGTGAAGATCAGTTCGGACTCCCCGAGACTGAACCCCTCCTGCGCCAGCCCCGAGTCACCGCCGGGCGGAATACCGGGTATGGCGTAGTCGTCGGGATTCTTTCATAGGAGCGGTAGGCCCCGTTGAGAACCACACCGATAGCCGGATTGAACGCGTTGGCGGAAGCCGCATTACCACCGGCGGAAGGCGGACCGGCCAGCGGGGGCGGTGGGTATGCCGCGGGCGGCTGTTGCGCAACGGGTGGACTGGCGGCGACGACCGGTCCCGGACGGTGGCTTGCCAACCGGCTGTCCATCGGCGGCAATCTGCTTCTCCGCAGCCTGCAGGCGCTGCTCGAGCGACTCGATGCGTGCTTCATACTGGGCTTTCAGGGCGTCCAGCTCGGCCCTCATGGCGGCTACCTCATCGCCGGCGTACGCGGCTTGCGCAGCGGGCAACAGGGACAGGCACAGCAGTGCTGTGCCAGCAAAAAAATATCGGTATTGCATGGGATTTCCTCACCATCGCGATTGAACAGGGTGCTACCGCAATGCGCGGCAGCATGCTTTCAGTCAGGCGGTGAGAAAGGGAGGGGCACGTGCCGGGTGGGATGCGGGAAGCGACCGGGTTGCTGTCGGGAGGGGCCGGCTATCCGTCAGGCGGGGGGCGTAGGCGGTGAGCACCGGGCCCACTTCACTGGAGGGCAGCGCCGCGCCACCGCTGCAGGCCTGCAGGCAAATCTGGCAGTCCGCCGGTTCACCATTGGCGTGGACCACTCCATGGCCGGCGAACAACGCCTGGGAAAATACCAGGGCGGCGACCAGCGCTAATCTTGTCAACCAGTGAGACATACCGGCTATCTTACCCGCACTCGGAGGTTTCGCGCCACCGTTGACGCCGGCCTAGGGTGCCACGGCACTGCCGCGCAGTCCAGCGTGCAACAGGATATCCGCCTCCTGTGAAAAAAATGGCGGCGGCTCGGCACCGGTCGTCACACCGGCATCAATGACCAGGGTGTGCCCGGTCACGTAGCGCGACTCCTCGCTGAGCAGGAACAGAATTGCGCGGGCTATGTCCTCTGGCATGCAGGCAAATCCCAGCGGCGAGTTGGAGGCGATGAACTGTGCCGTCGATTCCGGATTGTTGTCGCCCAGGGCGTTGGTCATCGGTGTGACCGTGCCACCGGGGGCGACCGCGTTGACCCTTATCCCCAGCCGCGCCAGTTCACAGGCGGCGGATTTGGTCAGGCCCACGACACCGTGCTTGGCCATGCTGTAGACGTGGGGGCCCTGGCCGCCCACTATCCCGGCGGTGCTGGCGAGGGACACGATAGCCCCCCGCCCCTGCGGTTTCATGGCGCGGGCCGCATGCTTGATTCCCAGGAACACGGCGCGCGACAGGATCGCCATGGTGTGGTCAAACGCCTCGGCGCTGGTGTCCATGATGGAGCCGACCGCGCCGACAATACCCGCGTTGTTGACCATGCCGCTGAGCGGGCCGAACCGGGATTGGGCCTGGGCGACGGCACCGGCAATATCCGCTTCCCGGGTGACGTCGGTAGGGTGAAACATCGCGGCGGCGCCCAGCTCATCTGCCAGCGCGCGGCCGCGCGCATCCTGCAGGTCTGCAATCACCACCTGCCCTCCCTCGGCGACGATGGCGCGAACCGTGGCTTCCCCTATGCCGCTGGCGCCCCCGGTAACGACCACACTCTGGTTCTCGAACCTGCCCATAGATTTCTCCACTTTGGTCAACCGATATCCACTACGCTGGCGACAGTAGCACCTCGACATCCCGGTGCAGGCTACAGGCGCCCGATAAAGGTAACATCCGCCGCCGCTGTGGCAAAACGACCGCGCCAGACTTTCTCCCGGGCAACCCTATCGGAGCGCAGCCAACCGAGCCACCATCAGGTCCCGGCGCAGTTCAGTTTTGGCCGGCACAAGGCTATGCTGTCGCATGGTAATCGAGGAGCCGACAATGACCCGGGAAGTCACTGCACACACCGTCATCAATGTTCCGCTGGCCGCGGCGTGGGCCAGGCTGCGGGATATTTCCCTCGCCCACCACTACGTGCCGGGTATCGTTAAAACCGTGGTGGTGAGTGAACAGTCGCAGGGAGTGGGCGCCAGTCGCTACGTCTACCGCAACGAAAAAAGCTATATACAGGAAACCGTGGAAGAGTGGCGGGAGGGCGAAGGCTTCCTGATCCGCCTGCACCGGGGCGATAAACCCGCCCCACCCTTTCGCAATGCCTGGTTTCGCTACACGCTGCAGGCCCACGGTCCCGACCAGACCCTGTTTACCGCCAGCCTCCGTTATGAATTGCCTTGGGGGCGGTTCGGTGACTGGCTGGGCGGGAAAATGGCCAGGTTTGTGCAGGCGACCATCGCCGACGTCACGCTCGCCATGAAACTGTACTACGAGACCGGCGAACCCACGACACCCGCGAGCCTGAAAGACTACAAGGCACGCACGCAATAATCGCTGCAGTCGGCACAGAGCACCCGCCCGCCAGAAAACCTGTACGGAAGGCAAAAAAAACCGCTCTGCGGGAGAGCGGTGGCGTTGCAGCGGGCCGGTCGCAGGAGTCTAGAAAGTCCGCTTGACCGTGAGTGCGAGATTGTCCCGGTCCTTGATATAGGCGGCAGTTCCGTTTTTCTGCGGACCGTAGTAGATGTTGTAGTTCAGCGCGACGTTCCAGATCTGGTCGATATCGACGGACATCCCGATGCTGCCGTTGCCGACCCGCTCGTTACCACCGGCGGAGTTGGGCGCCTGCTTGCCCTTCAGGGTGTAGTTGATGCTCGCCAGTACGCTGAGGTCCCAGCCCGGGCGCACCTGGTACCAGGTCGGCTTGAAGACGCCGCTGATATTGGAATTCCAGTGGTCCTCCTCGATGAACGGGTTGGCCTTCTCCTCGAACTGCCCAAAGTGCAGCAGGTTGGACAACGTCAGTTCGGCAAGGTAGGTACCGCCGTCCCACAGACCCCAGTCGCCGTCGAGGAATCCCAACCCGTTGAGGACCACGTGCACGGTGTCTCCCGTGGGCCCCGGGTAGTTGCCGTCCGGATCCACGGAGCTGAGCCCCGGCGAGGGCGCCGCCAGCGTGGCCGACAGGTCGGGGTTCAGGGCATTGTTGTTGCGATAGACCAGGTCGGCGCCCCAGCTGATATCCCAGTACTCCTTGGCCAGCGAAATACCAAAGGTATCGATATCCGACTTGTACACCCAGCCATAGTGACCAAGCAGCGTGGCATTGGTTTCCTTCGCCTGGTTGACCTCGGCCGGGGTATTGTCAAAAAACGTGGAATACAGGCCGCTGGTGACACGATCCGTGTTGTTCATGTAGATGAAGGCGACATCCAGGTCCAGGGGCTCGATGTAGTACTTGAGGTTAACGCCCCAGTCGCCGGAGTCGTTACTCTTGTAGTCCACGGATCGCAGACAGGTCCTTGGAGTAGCCGGGCCATCGCCGGCGAAGGCGGTCAAACACTCGGAGTTCTGCGTCAGCGCCTCGTTGAGACTGAAATAGGTGCCGCCAGCCGGCCAGCGCAGCGGTTCAAAACCCAGGGCGTAGAATGCACTGATGGTTATCTTGTCGGAAAACTGGACCGTGGAGGAAATCTTGTTATTCGGGATGAACAGTTCCTTGGCCTCGCTGCCCGGGGTGCCGAGGCCCTTGGCGAGGTCCAGGGCAGCCATGGAACCGGCGAAGCCGTGAATCGCCCCGATGGACAACAGGCTCTGGCCCCAGTACAGCGTGTGGCGCCCGATGCGCACGTTCGCGGACGCGTCACCCACCTCGAAGTTGGCGAACACGAATGCATCGAGTAGCTCTCCGCCGCGATAGGACAGGTCCTTGGCGGCATCGTTGTACTCTCCGGGCTGCACCGTGAGCATTCCCCACGTATCGTAGACGGAGGAAAAGCTCTTGGTGGAACCGCTGCTGGGATAGTTGCTGTTGCCGTCGTACGCGAAATCATACCAGCCCGCGCCACTGACACGGAAACCCAGCTTGTCCCGCCAGATCACATCCATTTCCGACAGTATATCGGCGCGTTCACTGACCATATGGCCCTGGGACACGGAGTAGTCGGCATCGTCCGACAACTGCGCCGCGGCCCGGGGCACCGCACGGTTCGGATCGTAGACGGAGGGGTCCTGGTCCTGGACGCGCATCATCAGGTTACCCTTGACCGTGTTATCCCAACGGATGTCCCAGTCACTGGGGGTATCGAACTTGAACGCCTGGGCGTGCATGCTGGCAGCGGTTGCGGTCGCAAGAAGTGATACGGCGAGCAATCTTTTCATTTTCTGACCATCCATTTTAGAGTTATAAAGGTTGGCTTCTACAGGGCACGCGAACGGCCCCCACACTGGCTTGCACGGATGTATCCTTCTGCTGCAGCCAGGCTCTTGAGGAGAGATACTACAGCACATTTATCCCAAGTCCAATGCGAAAAATGCGCACTATCCCCAAGGGTACATCTCTCTCCCGGCCGGGATTGTGCGCCGGTGCTAGCGAATACCCAACTGCAGTTCGTACGACGGGGCCGCGGAATTATCACTTTCGGTAATAACAAGTCGCCCCTCCCCCGTCAGTTCGTACTGCGCCGCCCCAACCGACCTGGCAAGGTCGGCAAATCCGCGTCGCAGTTCGTCCCCGGAACCCGCGATGAGTTGATAGGCGCACTTGAAGGGTGCCGTCGTTTTCGCCCGGAAACGGCCACTGCCACTGGCGGCCCCCCGGAAAGGTAACGCCAGCTGCACGGTCATTCCGGTGTCCGCCGAGCCCGGATCCCCCTGGAAATGAATCTGCAGCGGGCCGTCCACACTACCCCCGGACTTCGTCAGGCTTACCGCCAGGCTGGCCACCGAGGCGCGCAGGGAATTGACGAGCTCCGACAGCGGCTTGTCGTAGTCGGCGAAATACAGCCGTTGCGGCGGCACGGTCTTGATCGCAACTACCGCGGCGGGTGCAGCGGAGGCCGGAGCCGGCAAGTCTTCCGACGGTGCGGCCCCCGGCGCACCGTCGGCAACTGCCAGCCGCTGGTCGCGGGCCCCGTGGCAGATACCGGCAACGCGCCCGGCCTCCTCCACGGTGGTGGGCGCCGCATTCATGAACCGCAGCCACTGCCCCGCCTCGGCGTTGACACCGCCGACCAGCGTGGCATTGATAAAGGAGCGCCTGGCCCCGGCGTCATCGCCCAGCTTGAACTGGCTGATACCCAGCAGCACGTTGGCGCGCCCCACGACGGTGTCCGGCAGGGGCGCGGCGCAGGCCGCCAGCATCGTCTGGCGCATGCCCTGGAAATCCTGCTGTTCGCCCTGCAACTGGGCCAGGTAGAGATACAGCTGGATGTCGCCGCTCAGTCTGGCTGCCTGCTGCAGGGCCGATTGCGCCCGCTGCGGCTCCCTGGCCCGCATCCAGAACTCGAACAGTTTGCGATAATTGGTGCCGCTGGCCGGCACCTCACCGCGAGACAGGGCGTCATCGAGCACCTCAGCCGCGCCATAGGGATTATCGTTGACGGACTGCAGGCTGGCGAGCAGCAGGATGTCCTGCTCGGTGAAGGGTACGCGTTTTTCCCGCGCCAGCGTCAACTGGTCGAGAGCCTGCTTTTTCTTGTTTTGCTGCAGGTACACCGATGCCAGCAGGTGCCAGTGTCGAGGCTCCTGGGGTTGTAATTCGAGCAAGCGGGTCAACAGCGCTTCACACTGCGCAAATGCGCCTGCATGGTAATACAGCGCCAGAGCCTGCTGCATCTGCTGCGCGTCCAGCGCGAGGCCCGCCGCCTGCATCCGGTCCAGCGTCGCGACCACCTCGACATAACGCTTGAGCTCGTGCTGGGCCCGGGCCAACAACAGGTAATCCGTGGCATCGGCCACGAGGTCGAGCGCAAGGGCCTGCTGCAGGCTTTGTGCCGCGGAGGCATAATCCTTCCGCAGCAGGTAGACCTGCGCCAGCTCCCGCAACATTTCACGGTTGGCGACGGGGGACAATCCCCCTGCTGCCAGCGCCTGCTGGTAGAAATCTATCGCCTTGTCGTATTCCTTGCGTTCGACGTAGTGTCGGGCGAGGTGACGGCCCGCACTGGATTTCGTGTAGGCGTCCTCGATACTACCGAGCTGTCGCTCGAGTTCCTCCACCGTGAGTTCCGCGCCCTTGGACCATTCACCCTCCGGTGTCAGCATGATCCTGCTGCGGTATTGTCCCTGCTCCTCGGCCATGACCACCGCGGAAGCAAAGTTCCCGAGCGCGAGCACGGCGCACAGCGCCATCGCTAACCGGAGGGACATGCGGTCAATCCACGTTGGGCAGGTTTTGCGGGTAGTTTTTCCATTCCACCTCCACCTTCTGAGTGAGTATCACGTCACCGCGCGCCGCGCTGGAGAAGCTGATACGGTAGGTCCAGTCCGCGACCGCCGCCATGACCGCTTCCTCGAACACCCCCCTGGGACTGGCGTCGAGCACGCGCACATCCCGGGTTCTGCCCTGCGGAGTAACCGAGAACGCCACCAGCACCCAACCGTCGATCTTGTTCTGCCAGGCGACCAGCGGCACGTTCGGTCGCCGGGTATCAAAGGGCACCACTTCGATGTAACCCTGGGCATCCATGCCGCCGGCGATTTCGACATCCCCTCCCCCGGACCGCAACGGCGCGCTCCATCGCTCCCCTGCAGCGGCGATAGCGATATCGCCAACGCCCAAGTCCAGGGCGGGTATTTCTGGTTGCTCAGCGGGCAGCGCCGCCGGCGGGGTGACAGCGCTCACCGCGAGCGGCTCCAGGCTGGGCTCCTCGGCGGGCTCCGGCTCCCGCTCTGGTTTCTCTTCCTGCGGCGGCGGCTTTTCGGGTTCGGTGTGCAGGATCTGCACATCGGTGTAGACCGGCAACTGCACTGCAGCGTCCCTGCCCTGCCGTATCAGGCTGTGCATGAACAGGAACACCACCAGCGTGATGAACAGCGCGCCAATCAGGGCCGGGAGCAGTCGCATCGCGCGAGTCCCGCTTACTCCGCGCGGGGATCGGCGGCAATGGCGATCCCGTCGACACCGGCCAGGCGCACCTGGTCCATGATGTCCACCAGGGTACCGGTCGCTGCTGCGGCGTCGGACTGGATAATCACCGATCCCTCGGGGTTGTCGGCGTGCATCCGCGCGACGATCGCACGGACCGAGCGGGGGTCGACGGGACGGCGATCGATCCAGACCTCGCCGGACGCGGTGATGGCAATGAAGATGTTCGCCTTGTCCTGTTTCGACGTCGTGGCGGCCTGCGGCGTATTCACCGTCACTCCGGACTCTTTGACAAAGGAGGTGGTGACGATAAAGAAAATCAGCATGATGAACACGATGTCCAGCATGGGGGTCATATCCAGTTCGGTTTCGTCCTGGGCCGGGAGGTGGCGCTTGGCGCTCATGCTCGCGCACCCGCGCCGGACGGCTCGTGCAGGGTGAGACTGTCCTGCAGGCGACTCGTTTCATTGTCCGCCACGCGCCGCAGGCGCACGGCAAAATAGATCCCGGTGAGGGCCACCACCAGGCCCGCCATGGTGGGAATCGTCGCACGATACACTCCGAGGGCCATGGCCTGCGCGTCGTCATTGCCGCTGATGGCGATGACCTCGAACACCCCGATCATACCCAGCACCGTGCCGAGCAGACCCAGCAGGGGACACAGCGTCACCAGCAGCTGGATGAACGGCAGCATCGCGTGCAGGTCCAGGTTGCCCTCGGAAACAATCGCTTCGCGTATTTTCCTCGCCTTCCAGGAAACACGGTCCGCCCTGCCGCGCCACTGGGCAACCAGTTTCCGCGCGCGGCCCGGCCAGGTGAAGCGCACAAACCAGAGGCGCTCCAGTATCAGCAGCCACAGCAGGAGGCAAGCGGCGAAGATGACCCACAGGACCGGCCCTCCCTGGTCAATCAGGTCCCTCACCGCGTCCGCAACGGACAGGAAATAGTTCATCGCGCCCGCTCCTGCAATTCCGCGCTGCGTGCCAATACCCCGGCACACTGTTCATCGAGTCGCTGGATCATCGACCGCGAGAGGTATGCGATCACGCTGTGGCTGAACAGCAGCGGGATCGCCACCACCAGGCCCAGCACGGTCGTGACCAGCGCCTGGGAGATGCCGCCCGCCATCAGCTTTGGATCCCCGGTGCCAAACAGGCTGATGGCCTGAAACGTAAGAATCATACCCGTGACCGTCCCCAGCAGGCCCAGCAGCGGCGAAGTTGCCGCGAGCAGCTTGATGACGCCATTGCCGCGCTCCAGGGCCGGCATTTCGGCCAGTACCGCCTCGTCGAGCTTGAGCTGCAGCAGCTCCTCCTCGTTGCTGTCAATACCCGCCACGGACTGCAACACGCGGCCCAGCGGGTTGGCGGCGCTCGGTTCCTCGATATGCCGCAACTGCGCGCGAATACGAACGTACACCACCCCCAGGTAAACGCCGCGCCACAGCGCCATCAACAGGCCCATGACACCCAGGGCAATGATAATAAGGCCTATCGTACCGCCCTGGTCGATGCGCTCAGCCAGGCTGGGGGTATAGCTGAGCATGCCCAGCAAGCTGCCGCGGGTGGGATCCACCGGCACCGCCCCGATTACGCCAGGGTGCGCGGTAAACTCCCGCACATCATCGCGCAGGCGCGCGGCGGGTTGTCGACTGAGCACCAGCAGTTCGCCGGTCTCGGGGACGAACCGCAGAAACTCTCCCTCGCTGAACGCGGAGAAAGGGCCGATTCGCACTACCTGGCGGCTGGAGGACTCGCCGTCCACCCTGACCACCGGGGCCGCGAATTCGGTGACGCGCGCGGCTGCGGTCATCTCTTCCTGCAGCATCAGCCAGAGTGATTGAATGTCGTCGATGGTCGGCTGTGTATCGGTCGCGGCGAGCGCACGCAATCGGTCGCCGCGTGCCGGCAGTTGCGCGCTGACCATGGAGTCCTGTAACACGGCGGCGAAATCCCCGGCAAACTCGCGGAAGGTGCTGGCCAGATCACCCATATCCTCCACCACCTCCCCGAGCTGGGACTGCAGGCAGCGGATTTCCTCTGCATTGCCGTCAGTGACCGCAAGCAGGGGCTGGTTCCTGCTTTTATTGCGTTCAAAATCCTGCCGGGCCGCAGCCAACAGGGCCTGCTGTTGCTGCTTGTCGCGCAGGAATTGCTGCTCGCGCTGCCTGTTGCGGTCCTGCTGCGCCCGCTGCGCGTCCCGCACGGCCTGCAGCAATTCGTCGAGGTTGGTGATCTGTGGAGATTGCGCCGGGGGCGTCTGTCCCAGCGCGCTTGCCGTAAGCAAGAGGCAGGCCAGCAGCCACACCCGGCAACGGGCACCGCGCATCACTTGTCACCTCCGGGCGCCAACATGGGCACCTGCAGCAGCTGCGGGGCGACCAGGTTCCTGGCCACTCGCAGTCCCTGCGCCAGATCGCGGTTATACTCCGGTGCAAGCTGCGCCCAGTCCTTCTGCGCGGCGCTCCAGTAGCCGCTGGTCTGGCCATCGAGTGTCTGGAAATAGAGGGCCACACGCCCTACACGCAGGAACTCCACGGACAGCTCCTTGCCCTCCCATTGCAGGGGACCGCGCCAGGCTTCCAACTTGTTACCGTAATCGAGCTCCAACTGATAGGCTTCCAGCAACAGGCGAAACTTTGCGGAAACGGACAGCTCAGGCTCGTTCAGGCGCCGCTTCAACAACAGCACGCCGTTGATACGCTCTTCGTGGTGGAAGGGCAAATCCAGTACCACGAACTGTTCAAGGGCATCCGCCATGCTGCGCATGAGGGGCACGATTCGCTGTCGGGTAATGGCGGCCTGGTCGATCTCTCCCTGCAATCGCGTTATCTGTTCACGCTGGGTTTTGTCCAGTTCCTCCAGTTCCCGTGTATACGCCGCCTGGTAATCGGCGCCATCCTGCAGGCGACGGTACTCTTCCAGCAGCGCCCTGCTCTGGGCCGCCAGCGCGTCGATCTTCTTCTGGGAGGCTGCGGCGCTGTTGTTGCTGCCAGAGACCACATCAAGGCTGTCCTTGACCTGGGCGGCGGGCGCGACCGAAATCCACGCAAGCAGGCACCATGCCAAGCCAACGCCCCGTAGCCTCCTGCCTATGCAACTACCCATCATCCCGCACATACTCCTGTCACCTCGTCACCACACCGGCAGAAAGCATAAAAAAACGGCCACGGGTCGAGCCCGACGGCCGTTCATTACGGGCGGCTGCAGGCAGCCGCAACGGGCACGCCCCCTGCAACCGCCGTACCGATCAAGCGACCTGCTTTGCCTCCGGTGCGGGTTTGATCAGGAACACGGCCAGCGCCGGCATCAGGATCAGGGCGCCAAACATGTTCCAGAGGAACATGAACGTGAGCAGTATGCCCATGTCGGCCTGGAACTTGATGGGTGACAGCGCCCAGGTGACCACGCCTGCCGCCAGTGTTACGCCGATCAGGGCGACCACGCGTCCGGTGAAATTCAGCGTCTCGCAGGCCGTCGTCAGGTCCTTGCCCTCCCGGGTTTTCGCCAGGATGACCGTCAGCACGTACAGCGCATAGTCGACGCCGATACCCACACCCAGGGCAATAACCGGCAGCGTGGCTACTTTCACCCCGAGCGTTACCGAGCCAGACCATCAGGCCTCGTGTACAGCACCGGACGTCAGCATCAATGGAATGACGGCACAGATCACGCCGGGTATCGAGCGGAAGGTCAGCAGACACAGCAGAATCACCGCGGTATAGACGTAATAGAGCATTTCCTGGTTGGCCTTCGCCACGACCATGTTGGTGGCGGCCTCGAACCCGGCGCTACCCGCAGCGCCGAGGAACTGGATCTTGTCATCGGGCCAATCCTGTTGAACTGCCTGGGCGTATCGACCACGCGATTCAGGGTGGCCGCCTTGTGATCGGCCAGGTAGATCGGCATGGGCCAGATCGAACAACCCGGATCAACATAATCCAGGTTGGTCAGTTCCGTCACCGCATAGTTGATGGTGTCCTGACGCGAAAAAACAGCGTCCCACTTGGGGAAGCCCTCGTTCAGGCCCATCATGATTTCCCGGGTGCGAACGCTGAGTCCAGCCACCTCCTCGACCCCTCTGTTCTGCTTCATGCGCCATCGAGCTCGTTGGCCAGGGCGAGTCCAGGGTACAAAATGCAATCATTGGGCGCGGTTTTGACAATCACCGCGAAGACATCGGTGCTGACCGAATAGTGGTCGATCATGAAGGCGACGTCACGGTTGTAGCGCGAATCCGCGCGCAGCTCCGGCGCGCCGGGGTCCAGGTCACCAATTTGCAGGTCCTTGCTCACATACAGGCCGCCGACAGCCAGCAGCGCGCTGACCACGATGGCCGCAATGGCCGGGCCCCTGTGCGTAAATGACAGCAGGAACCGCCAGAAGATATGCATGTCCTCGATGCTCGGCGCACCGTGACTGGCGCGCTCCGCGCATTTCTTGCCGACACCGGTATAGGACAGGGACACGGGGATCAGGATCAGGTTGGTAAATATCAGCACCACCACGCCAATGCTGGCGGTGATGGCCAGGTCCTGTATCACCTGGATCTGGATTATCATCAGCACCGCGAATCCGACGCCGTCGGAGAGCAGAGCCGTCACCCCCGCCAGGAACAGGCGCCGGAACGTGTAGCGCGCGGCAATATAACGGTGTGTGCCTCGTCCAATGTCCTGCAGTACGCCGTTCAGTTTCTGCGCACCGTGACTGACGCCGATCGCAAAGATGAGAAAGGGTACCAGGATGGAGAAGGGATCGAGCTCGTACCCCAGGCTGGCAAGGATGCCCATCTGCCACGTGACCGCAATCAGGGTGATAAGGATCACCATCACCGTGGAGCGTATGCAGCGCGTATACCAGTACAGCAATAACCCCGCAATCACCACGGCGACAGCGAAAAACCCCATGACCGCAAAGAGGCCGTCGATGAGGTCGCCGACCAGTTTCGCAAAACCGATTATGTGTATCGACTTGTCCGGGTCGTCTGCGGTGAAGCGGTCCCGGATATCCTCCAGCTTGTCACTGAGATCAGCGTAATCGAGGCGCTCTCCCGTCTCCGGATTGTTATCCAGCAGCGGCACGATGATCGTCATTGACTTCAGGTCGTTGGCCACGAGGTCGCCGAGGATACCGGCGCGCACGATATTGAGCTGCAACTCACCAATGGACTTGGGAGAGTTGGCATCAAAGTCGCCTGGAATAACCGGCCCGCCTTCAAAGCCCTCCTCCGTCACCACCCGCCAGCGCGTGTTGGGCGTAAACAGGGATTTCATCCCATTGCGGTCGACGCCCGGCACGAAAAATATCTCGTCGTTCACTTTCTCAAGGTACTTGAGATTATCCGGCGTAAAGATCGTGCCGTCTTTTACCGCAACGACGATACGCAACTGGTTTCCCAGG